>NZ_JBVJVO010000014.1:112954-155817 GCF_055603625.1 Streptomyces sp. NPDC037273 | reverse complement strand
CCCACACAGCGAGGACCACCCCAGATCCCCCACGGAAACGAAGCCGTGAGAGGTCCGGGAACCCGCCCAAGGGGGGGGGGGAGAGGGCCCCCCCCCCCCCCCCCCCCCCCCCCCCTTCCCCGTGGCGTGGGGTCACTTGCAGAGGACGTCCTGGGCGGGGCGGACGCCTTCGGTGAGGAAGCGGGTGACGGCCTGGTCGCCGCAGGGGTTGCCGTTGCCGAGGTAGACGGAGTGGCCGCCCTTGTCGACGGAGACGAGGCGGGCGCGGTCGCCGAAGGCCTGGCGCATCTTGAGGCCGGCGGAGTGGGGGGTGGAGGGGTCGCGGAGGTTCTGGATCATGAGGACGTTGGAGGGGCCGCGGTCGGTGATGCGGGTGGGCTTCTCGACGGCGCCGCCCTTCCAGAAGGCGCAGGGGGTGATGTTGGCGGGCATGCCGGCGGTCAGCGGGTGGCGGACGCGGTCGGCGGCGACGCCGCGCTCGTAGGCGGGGACCGAGCGGGGCCAGTCGACGTCGTTGCAGATGACGCCGACGCTCACCGTGGCGGCCTCGTCGGGCATCGGTCCGGCCAGCTCCGGCGGCAGGACGGGGACGCCCTGCGGGTCGAGAGCCTGGGAGACGAGACGGCCGAAGGACTCGAAGGCCGCGTCGGAGTACAGGGCCTGCTGGAGGGCCTGGCGGAGCACCGTACCCGTGAGGGGGACGCCGGGGGTGGTCGACGGGCGGGGCTCGCGGTCGAGGCGGGCGGCCAGGTCGAGGAACAACGGGCGTACGTCCTCCGGGCGTTCGGCGAGCCGCAGGCCGGTCGGGCGGGACGGGTCCGAGGCCCAGGCCGCGAAGTCGGGGAAGCGGTCGTCGGCGCCGCGCGCCATGCCCGCCAGCCAGCCCCGCGCGACGCGCCTGGGGTCCGGGTCGGCGCTGCTGTCCAGGACCCAGCGGTCGGTGCGCTCCGGGAACTTCTGGGCGTAGACGGCCGCCACGTACGTCCCGTACGACACGGCCCACGCCGACAGCTTCCGCTCGCCGAGCGCCTGCCGCAGCCGGTCCAGGTCCCGCACCTGGTTGGCGGTCGTCAGGCTCCGCAGCATCGCGCCGCCGTTCCGCTCGCACGCCTCCGCCATCCGGCGCGACCGGGCCACGTTCTCGCCGATCCCGCCGTCCGCCGCCGGCCAGGACCGCAGCGTCACCAGCCGCCGGTCGGCCTCTTCGAACCCGCACCGGGCCTTCGTCGAACCGCCGACACCGCGCGGGTCGAAGGCCACCAGGTCGTACGCCCCGCCCATCTCCTTGGCGAGCGCCGCCCCCTTCTGCCCCAGCCGCTGCACCCCGGAGCTGCCGGGCCCGCCCGGGATCACCATCAGCGTCCCGCGCCGCGCCTCCGGCTTGTCGCTGCGCAGCCGGGCCACCGCCAGCTGGATCTGCTCGCCCTCGGGATCGGCGTAGTCCAGCGGTACGGAGAGCGTCGCGCACTCCTGTCCCGGCAGCGGCTTCACCGCCGGGGCGCAGTCCCCCCATTCCAGACCGGTCGCGGCGGCGGCGGGGGCGGCCCCGCCTCCGGCGAGGGCCACACCGGCCACGGCGGCGGCGGAGAGGGTCAGCATCAGGGCCTTGCGTGCACGGTTCGTCGTCATGCGCACAGCCTCTCCCAGCCGTCCCTCCGCTCCCATCCGGCAGACAGGCGGGTCGGGGGTGGGGTCAACCCCCCTGTGTCCGGGGGGACTTCGGGGTGCCACTCGGAACCATCACGTCCGCTTCGGAGGCCGCTCCGCGTCGCCGCCTACACTCCACCCCCATGACGACTCCCGCCCCGCGCCCCGCACCCCACGACCTGCCCGCCGTCGCCGCCGACCTCGCCCCCACCGGCGTCCTGCGGGCCTCGGTCAACCTCGGCAACCCCGTCCTGGCGCAGGGCACCCCCGAGGCCCCGGCCGGCATCACGGTCGATCTGGCGCGGGAGTTCGGGGCCCGGCTCGGGCTGCCCGTCGAGCTGCTCTGCTTCGACGCGGCACGGAAGTCCTTCGAGGCGATGGCCGACGGGCGGGCCGACCTCTGCTTCCTGGCCGTGGACCCGGCGCGCGAGGCCGAGGTCGCCTTCACCGCCCCGTACGTCGTCATCGAGGGCGTGTACGCCGTCCCCGCGGGCTCCGCGCTCACCACCGTCGCCGAGGTGGACGCGCCGGGTGTGCGGATCGGGGTCAAGAAGGGTTCCGCGTACGACCTGTTCCTGTCGCGGACCCTCACGCACGCGACGGTCGTGCGCGGCGATGAGGGCGTCGACACCTTCCGCGAACAGGGACTCGAAGCCGGCGCGGGCATCCGGCAGCCGATGACGGCGTACGCGGCGGCGCACCCGGACGTACGGCTGCTCGACAGCCGGTTCATGGAGATCCGGCAGGCGGTCGGCACGACCACCGGCCGCGCCCCCGAGACCCTCGCCTTCCTCCGCGCCACCGTGGAGGAGCTGAAGGCGAACGGCTTCGTCGCCGACGCCCTCCGCCGCTCCGGCCAGGACGCGGAACTCCAGGCCCCACCGGCCTGAGCCGCCCCGCCCCACCCCACATGGAGAACCGGGCCCTCAGCCCACCACCCCCTCCAGCGTCAGCGGCTTCCCCGGGATGAGGGCGCGATCCCGGGGGCCGTACGGGAGGAGCTCGTCCCACCACTGGGCGGCCGGGTCGAAGCGGGCGTGCGCCAGGGTGCCGACGAGGGCGGGGTCGCGCGCCTGGAGGGCGCGGAGGGCGAAGGCGGGGCCACCGGGGAGGTGGGCGATGCCGTCGACGGCGAGCTTGCCGAGCTCGGTGGACATGACGGGGCCGCGCACGGTCCGCGCGAGGCCGGAGACCTGCCGCATCGCGTCCGCGTGGACGTCCAGGGCGCGGGCGAGCGGCAGCCCGAAGTAGCGGCGCGGACCCGTGTCGCGCTCCACGAACATGTAGTACGGGACGAGGCCCAGCTCCACCTGCTCCTGCCACATCCGCGCCCAGACCCCGGCGTCGTCGTTGACGTGCCGGACGACCGGCGCCTGGGTGCGCAGGACCGCGCCGGTGGAACGGAGCCGGCACAGCGCGCGGCGGGCGGCCTCCGGGTGGAGCTCGCGCGGATGGGAGACGTGCAGCATCAGGGCGAGATGGCGCCCGGATGCGACGACCCGTTCGAAGAGCCGCAGCAGGTCGTCCGCGTCGGGCGCGGTGAGGAAGCGTTCCGGCTGGAACGACACCGCCTTCGTGCCGATGCGGACGGTACGGACCTGGGGCAGCTCCAGGAGCGGCGCGACGTACGAGTCGACCAGCTCGGTCCGCATGACCAGCGGATCGCCCCCGGTCAGCAGGACGTCGGTCACCTCCGGATGCCGCGCCAGATGCCCCGTCATCACCTCGGGTCCGCCCACCGCCTGCCGCCGCGCGGGATCGCCGGTGAACTGCGGCCACCGGAAGCAGTAGGCGCAGTAGCCGTGGCAGGTCTGGCCCTGCCGGGGGAAGACGAGCAGCGTCTGCGGGTACGTGTGCTGGAGCCCCCGGCCGTCCTCGGGCACGTTCAGGTGCGACTGCCCGCCCGGGTGCGGGTTCAGCCGCTCCCTGAGCCCGTCCACCACGATCCGCAGCCGCACCCGGTCGCCGCCCAGGAGCGCCGCCTCGACGGCCGCGAAGTCCGCGGGCGCCAGCATGTCCCGGTGCGGCATGACCAGCCGGTACAGCGGATCGTCCGGGCCGCGCGCCCAGTCGACCAGCTCCTCGGCCACGTGGGCGCTCACCTTGAACGGCAGCACCCTGCCCACCACTTCGGCCTCGTGACCGAGCTCGCGCCGCCCCGTCCGCTCCGCGATCAGCCCCGCCAGCCGCCGCCCCGTAAACCAGCTCACCACACGCTCACCATCCGCACGCCGACCCCCTGCCCGCAGCCCTGTCCGCCCACCCCGCACGATGATGGGCAGCCCGCCCCGAGCCGCCAATCCCCCTAGCGGCGCCCCCTCTCGCGGGCAACCCGCCAGTCCGGCCAATCCCCTCCCCCGCGCGCCGGACACCCCCGGACACCACCGCACATCCCCACACGCCTACCCCGCCCGCTTCACCCCCATACACCCCACTTCGCACCCCCGTACTTTCAGCCTCCTCCCGCCCCACGGCCACCCCTCAGATTGACGCCTTTCCTCCGTGGCCCGGGACCCGAACACCCCGCGAACACGGGCACGAACACCCCGGGAAATCCGTCGAATCGGAGGCCTCCGCCCGGCCCGGAAAGGCCCCTCCAGGACCCCCTGGCGCCCCTTCCCCGCACCACGGCACGGGGCCCCGACCGAGGGGGTCAGGGGCCCTCCAGCAGGCCTTCCAGGGCTCGCACGGGGCATCCGCACACCACCTCTGACCTGGGCTTTTACCTTCCCGAGCCCTATTCTTGAGGGACTCGGAGGGGAGATCCGCATGGACCGTAATATCCGCACGATCGACGATGTGATGGCGCTGCTCGACGGCCTGTTCGCGCCTGAGGCGGACCGGTGGACGGAGGGTGGGGCGGAGTGGTGGAACGGGTTTTACGGGGACCGGGGGAAGGGGGTGCCGTTCTTCGTCGGGAAGGCGGACGAGTGCCTGGTGGAGTACGCGGAGCGGGGGCTGCTCGCGGGGCGCGGGAGGGCGCTGGACCTCGGGTGCGGGCCGGGGAGGAACACGCTGTACCTGGCGTCGCTGGGGTACGAGGTGGACGCGGTGGACCTGTCGACCGAGGCGATCGGGTGGGCGAAGGAGCGGGCGCGGGAGGCGGGGGTCGAGGACCGGGTGCGGTTCGTGTGCGGGGACGCGTTCGCGGGCGCCGTGGACGGCCCGTACGACCTCGTGTACGACTCCGGCTGCTTCCACCATCTGCCGCCGCACCGGCGGGTCGGGTACCTCGCGTTCCTGGAGCGGGTGTTGAAGCCCGGCGGGCACTTCGGGCTGACGTCGTTCGCGGCCGGGGAAGGCGGGATGGGGTCGGAGCTGCCGGACGCCGACTTCTACCGGCGGGGGAAGCTGGAGGGCGGTCTGGCCTATACGGACGAGGCGCTGCGCGCGATCTTCGCCGACCTGACCGAGGTCGAACTGCGCCGGATGCGCGACGAGTCGGCGGAATCCCCGGTGTTCGGGGAGTCCTTCCTCTGGGCGGGCCTCTTCCGGCGCCCTGCGTAGACTCCCCGGCATGACATCTGTGGCCCTCGCGGTCTACGACGGAGCCATGCTGTTCGAGGCCGCGGCGGCCTGCGAGGTGTTCGGCGTGGACCGGGAACTCACCGACGCGTGGTACGAGTTCACGGTCTGCGCACCGCCGGGGGCGGAACGGATCGGCAGCGGCTGGCTCCGCATCGACACCCCGCACGGGCTCGACGTCCTGGCCGGGGCGGACACCGTCATCGTCCCGGCCTGCACGGACGTCGACACCGAACCGCCGGCCGAGCTGCTCGCCGCCCTGCGCGCGGCGCACGACCGGGGCGCCCGGCTCGTCTCGCTGTGCACGGGGGCGTTCGTCCTGGCGGCGGCCGGGATCCTCGACGGGCGCCGCGCGACCACGCACTGGGCGCACACCGAGGCCCTCGCGGCGCGCTACCCGCACGTCGAGGTCGACCCGGACATCCTGTACGTCGAGGACGGGAACGTGCTGACCTCGGCCGGGAAGGCCGCCGGCATGGACCTGTGCCTGCACCTCGTGACCGCCGACCACGGGGCCGCCGTCGCGGCCGAACTGGCGCGGCGGCTGCTCGTGCCGGCCCGCCGGGCGGGCGGTCAGGCGCAGTACGTCGCCGCGCCGAGCGTCGCCGACACGGGCCACGCGTTCGCGGACCTCCTCGACTGGGCGAGCGCCCGGCTGCACGAGCCGCTGACCGTGCCCGACCTGGCGCGCCGGGTCAACATGAGCACCCGGAACCTGACCCGCCGCTTCACCGCCGCCACCGGCACCACGCCGCTGCGCTGGCTGCACACCCAGCGCATCCACCGGGCGCAGGAGCTCCTGGAGACGACCGACGCCAGTGTCGAGCTGATCGCCTCGCGTACGGGGATGGGGACCGCCGCCACCCTGCGCCGGCACTTCCACAACGCGCTCGGCGTCCCGCCGGACGTCTACCGGCGGACCTTCCGCGGCCACCGCGCGGCCGCCTGACAGGCCCGGCGCCGGAGGAGCGGCCTCACATCGAGGCCAGGTACTCCGCGAGCCGGTCGTACTGTTCCCGCACGCCCGCCTCCATGCCGGCGGCCAGGGCCTGGTCGCGGGTGTCGTTGGAGGGCCAGAAGGAGGTGCTGGTCAGGGCGGTGCCGCCGTCGGGGGTGGCGTCGAAGGCGAGGGTGACGCGGACCGGCTCGGCGTCCGGCATCTGCTCGAAGGCCTCCGTGTAGTCGAGCCGCTCGACCGGGACGACGTCCTCGTACACGCCGGAGAAGACGATCTCCTGGCCGTCGGGCGCGGTCTGCCCCCACCGCCAGGCGCCGCCGGGGCGCAGGTCGATGTCGACGACCGTCGTGGTCAGGACCTCGGCCCCGTACCACTCCCGTACGTGCTCGGGGTCCGTCCAGGCCTCCCAGACCAGGGCGGGCGGCGCGTCGAAGGTGCGGGTGATGACCAGCTCCCGGTCGGCCGGTGTCGTCAGCAGCGTGACCATGGTCGCGGCCCCTTCCGTACGGCTCCGCCCCGCGGCCCTCTGCCGTGACCGCCTCTTCCAGCATCCGCCGAACGCCCGAGGGCGGCACCCCCTGATGGGAGTGCCGCCCTCGGTCGCGTTCAGCGATGAACCACCGATCCCGGAGGATCAGAAGTCCATGTCACCGCCCGGCATGCCGCCGCCGGCCGGCGCGGACGCCTTCTCCGGCTTGTCGGCGATGACGGCCTCGGTGGTGAGGAACAGCGCGGCGATCGACGCGGCGTTCTGCAGCGCGGAGCGCGTGACCTTCGCCGGGTCGATGATGCCCTCGGCGATGAGGTCGACGTACTCGTTGGTCGCGGCGTTCAGGCCGTGGCCGACGGGCAGGTTGCGGACCTTCTCCGCCACGACGCCACCCTCGAGACCGGCGTTGACGGCGATCTGCTTCAGCGGAGCCTCGAGGGCCAGCTTCACGATCTGCGCGCCCGTGGCCTCGTCGCCCGAGAGGTCGCCCTCGAGCTTCTCGAAGACGTTCGACGCCTGGAGCAGGGCGACGCCACCGCCGGCGACGATGCCCTCCTCGACGGCCGCCTTCGCGTTGCGAACGGCGTCCTCGATGCGGTGCTTGCGCTCCTTGAGCTCGACCTCGGTCGCGGCACCGGCCTTGATGACGGCCACGCCGCCGGCCAGCTTCGCGAGGCGCTCCTGGAGCTTCTCGCGGTCGTAGTCCGAGTCGGAGTTCTCGATCTCGGCGCGGATCTGGTTCACGCGACCGGCGACCTGCTCGCTGTCACCGGCACCGTCGACGATGGTGGTCTCGTCCTTGGTGATGACGACCTTGCGGGCGCGGCCCAGCAGGTCGAGGCCCGCGTTCTCCAGCTTGAGGCCGACCTCCTCGGAGATGACCGTGCCGCCGGTGAGGATGGCGATGTCGTTCAGCATGGCCTTGCGACGGTCGCCGAAGCCCGGGGCCTTGACCGCGACGGACTTGAAGGTGCCGCGGATCTTGTTGACGACCAGGGTCGACAGGGCCTCGCCCTCGACGTCCTCGGCGATGATCAGCAGCGGCTTGCCCGACTGCATGACCTTCTCCAGGAGCGGAAGGAGGTCCTTCACGGAGGAGATCTTGGAGTTGACGATCAGGAGGTAGGGGTCGTCGAGCGACGCCTCCATGCGCTCCATGTCGGTGGCGAAGTACGCCGAGATGTAGCCCTTGTCGAAGCGCATACCCTCGGTGAGCTCCAGCTCCAGACCGAAGGTCTGGGACTCCTCGACGGTGATGACGCCTTCCTTGCCGACCTTGTCCATCGCCTCGGCGATGAGCTCGCCGATCTGGGTGTCGGCGGCGGAGATGGAGGCCGTGGAAGCGATCTGCTCCTTGGTCTCGACATCCTTTGCCTGCTCGAGCAGGGCGCCGGAGACGGCCTCGACGGCCTTCTCGATACCGCGCTTGAGGGCCATCGGGTTGGCACCGGCGGCCACGTTGCGCAGGCCCTCGCGGACGAGCGCCTGGGCGAGGACGGTGGCGGTGGTCGTACCGTCGCCGGCGACGTCGTCCGTCTTCTTGGCGACTTCCTTGACCAGCTCGGCGCCGATCTTCTCGTACGGGTCCTCGAGCTCGATCTCCTTGGCGATGGAGACACCATCGTTGGTGATCGTGGGGGCGCCCCACTTCTTCTCGAGGACGACGTTGCGGCCCTTGGGGCCGAGGGTGACCTTGACGGCGTCAGCGAGCTGGTTCATGCCGCGCTCGAGACCGCGCCGGGCCTCCTCGTCGAACGCGATGATCTTGGCCATGTGAAGTGGTCCTCCCGGACATGGGGTGGATAACGCTCCAGGACCGCGCCGATGCCCGCGACGGACGGCCTGCGTGCCCGGCGGTTCCTTGCCCCACCTGGCCGCGGGCCTCATCTGCCCGATCCTCGTAAGCACTCTCACCTTCCGAGTGCTAACGCCAATGATTAGCACTCGCCCTAGGAGAGTGCAAGCGACTCTCGGGTTTCGGGCACCTCCACGCCAAGCCCGCCGAACCCCTGGTGAACCTTCCGGGAACGCGCGAGGGGTCCGCATCCCCTCAGGGATGCGGACCCCTCGACGGCGTTGCGTCGGTGGCCGATCGCGCCGCGCTCAGACGGCGAGCTTGACCATGTCCGCCTGCGGACCCTTCTGGCCCTGCGAGATCTCGAACTCGACTCGCTGTCCCTCTTCGAGGCTGCGGTAGCCATCCATCTGGATCGCGCTGTAGTGGACGAAAACATCCGCACCACCGTCGACCGCGATGAAGCCGTAGCCCTTCTCCGCGTTGAACCACTTGACGGTGCCCTGAGCCATGCCTAACTCCCCTATTACTGGCCCTTGCGCGGGACCGCACTTCGCGGACCCGGGTCAGACCCTGCGCCGGAACGCGTCGACCGCCGCTGAATGTATCTGCCCAACTGCCCTCTGCAACAGGTCATTCGAGCGAGAATTCTCGGCGCGACGGAAAGGGGAATTGGGGAGAATCCCCTGGATGACGGGGCAAGTCGGGCCCGGCAAAAGGCGCACAACGTACACAACGCGCAGGCACTTTGGCTGCTTCTTGTCGCGCGAAGACGCTTTCTCATATGCGTCCGGCATGAGCAGCGGAGGGGACTTCCCCAACTCTACCCCGCTCAACCATGCAGAATTGCCCCTTCCGCTTATAGGCGCGGAAGGGGCAATTCGAGAAAGACGGGACGCGATAGGCGTCAGCAGCCGCCGGCGACGGCCGGGATGATCGAGACGCCCGCGCCGGCCGGGGTGGCCGTCTCCAGACCCTGCTCGAAGCGCACGTCGTCGTCGTTCACGTAGACGTTGACGAAGCGGCGCAGCTTGCCCTGGTCGTCCAGGACGCGGGCGGCGATGCCCGTGTGGTTCTTCTCCAGGTCGGCGATGACCTCGGCGAGGGTCGCGCCCTCGGCCTGGACCTCGGACTGACCGCCCGTGTAGGTGCGGAGGATGGTGGGGATGCGGACGTTCACGGCCATGTCGTCGAAACCTTTCGGGGAACCGGGGGAGCGGGCGGGTGTCAGAGCGCCAGGCCGGCGTCGCGGAAGGCGTCGAGGCTCGGGCGGATGGTGACGGTCGCACCGGAGGTGTCGGCCACCGCGTCGAGGGTCTTGAGCCCGTCACCGGTGTTGAGGACGACGGTGGTGAGGTTCGGGTCGATGACACCGGCCTCGACGAGCTTGCGCGTGACGCCGACGGTCACGCCGCCCGCGGTCTCGGCGAAGATGCCCTCGGTCCGCGCGAGCAGCTTGATGGCGTCCACCACCTGCTCGTCGTTCACGTCCTCCACGGCGCCGCCGGTGCGGCGGGCGATGTCGAGGACGTAGGGGCCGTCCGCCGGGTTGCCGATGGCGAGCGACTTGGCGATCGTGTTCGGCTTCTGCGGGCGGACCACGTCGTGGCCGGCCTTGAAGGCGGCGGAGACCGGGGAGCAGCCCTCGGCCTGGGCGCCGAAGATCTTGTACGGCTTGTCCTCGACGAGGCCCAGCTTGATGAGCTCCTGGAGACCCTTGTCGATCTTCGTGAGCTGGGAGCCGGAGGCGATCGGGATGACGAGCTGGTCGGGGATGACCCAGCCGAGCTGCTCGCAGATCTCGTACGCCAGCGTCTTGGAGCCCTCGCCGTAGTACGGGCGGAGGTTGACGTTCACGAAGCCCCAGCCCTCGCCGAGCGGGTCGCCGATGAGCTCCGAGCAGAAGCGGTTGACGTCGTCGTAGTTGCCCTCGATGGCGACCAGGTCGCCGCCGTAGACGCCGGCCATGACGACCTTGCCCTGCTCCAGGTCGTGCGGGATGAAGACGCAGGAGCGGAAGCCGGCGCGGGCGGCGGCGGCGCCGACGGCGCCGGCCAGGTTGCCGGTGGAGGAGCAGGAGAGGGTGGTGAAGCCGAAGGCGCGGGCTGCTTCGAGGGCCTGCGCGACGACCCGGTCCTTGAAGGAGTGGGTCGGGTTGCCGGAGTCGTCCTTGACGAAGAGCTTGCCGGGGGCGACGCCGAGCTCGCGGGCGAGGTTGTCGGCCTTGACGAGCGGGGTCCAGCCGGGGTTCAGGTTCGGCTTCTCGGCGACGTCGGCCGGGACGGGCAGCAGCGGGGCGTAGCGCCAGATGTTGGCGGGTCCTGCCTCGATCCGCTTGCGCAGCGCCTCGGGGTCACCGGCGGGAAGGTCGTACGCGACTTCGAGCGGTCCGAAACAGAGTTCGCAGGCGAAGATCGGGCCGAGCGGGAAGACTTCACCGCATTCGCGACAGGAAAGCCCGGACGCGGGACCGAGGTCGACGGTGGTGGCGGAAGCGACGGTCTGTACAGCCATGGAGGCGAGGCCCTTTCTCCTCATCTTTCCCATGACGAATTTTTCGTCATGAGACGGATTTGGCACCTTCCCTAGCCGGGAGCCTCGCTGGAGGACGAGTAACCGACTGGAGGGTTGCCGGGGCTTCAACGGGCCGTTTCCCTCTGCCCCTCTGGATGAGCGGTATTCGATTGTGAAGTGCGGTGGACTTTCGTTCCTGCACTCCGACGCGGTCGGCACCCCGACGTGCATCGGGCATCCGCGTTGTTCAAGACTGTAACCGAAGGCCCCGGAGCTTGGACGGGCCGTCCGTACCGCGAGATGGAGATCACGTGCTGGAAGAGGTGGAGCGCTGGCTGGACCGGCGGTCCTGGTCTGTGGCGGACCGGCCGCTGGAGCGCATCCTCGCCGCCAAGCGCAATACGAAGGTCAGCGTCGTGCTGCCCGCGCTGAACGAGGAGGCGACCGTCGGCGACATCGTCGCGGTGATCCGGCGGGAGCTGATGACGGAGGCGGTGCCGCTGGTCGACGAGCTGGTGGTGATCGACTCGGGCTCCACCGACCGCACGGCGGAGGTCGCCGCGGCGGCCGGCGCGCGGGTCGTCGCCCGCGACGCGATACTCCCCCGAATACCGGCCGTCCCCGGCAAGGGCGAGGTCCTGTGGCGCTCACTGATGGTGACGAGCGGGGACGTCGTCTGTTTCGTCGACGCGGACCTGCGGGACTTCTCCGCGGACTTCGTCACGGGGATCGTCGGCCCGCTGCTCACCGACCCGGACGTCGAGTTCGTGAAGGCCATGTACGACCGGCCGTTCGGAGACACGCCAGGCCAGGGCGGGCGGGTGACCGAGCTGGTGGCGCGCCCCCTGCTCAACCTGCACTGGCCGCAGCTGGCCGGCTTCGTCCAGCCGCTGGGCGGGGAGTACGCGGCGCGCCGCTCGCTGCTCGAACGGCTGCCGTTCCCGGTCGGTTACGGAGTGGAGCTGGGGCTCCTCGTCGACGCGCTGCACACGGTGGGCCTGGACGCGCTCGCCCAGGTGGACGTCGGGGTGCGCAAGCACCGGCACCAGGACGGGCAGGCGCTCGGCCGGATGGCGGCCGCGATCTACCGGACGGCGCAGCTGCGGCTCTCCCGGGGCCATCTGGTCCGCCCGCGTCTCACCCAGTTCGAGCGCGGCGAGAAGGGCTTCGAGCCGCGCACGTACGCGGTGGACACGGAGGAGCGTCCTCCGATGGCCGAGATCGCGGAGTACGCGCGCCGCCAGGTGGCCTGAGGGCGGGGGCGGAGGCGTACCCGGCCACCACGTACACGGCGGAGCGGATCGACCGCGTGGCGTAACGCCCCACGATGATCCTCTTTGCCTACATTGCCCTTTTATGCGCTTCAGACGACTTCACCTGGGCAGAGTGCTGGCGGCCATCGGCCTCACGGCGGGCTCGCTCGCGTTCACGGCGGCCGGTCCGGCCTCCGCGGACGTGGTCGAGCCCTTCGGAAAGCGGTACGACGAGTCGCTGTACGGCGACTTCACCACCATCGGCAACACGGTCATGGGCTGTCCCACCGCCCCCGCCGACCTGGCCGCCCGCTGCGCGTCGGCGGCGAGCGGCCAGGGGTCCGACAACAACAACACCTTCGTGATGCGGCGCATCGACGCGGGCGGCGTCGGGGACACCGGCTACGGCTCAAGCACCGGCCACGTCGTGATCCCGGCGGGCGCGGAGGTCGCGTACGCCCGGCTGTTCTGGGGCGGCAACGACGGCACGTACCGGGGCCCGAGCGGCGCGGCGCTCAAGCGCTGCGACATCTCCGGCGCGGACGTCGACGCCTCGCCAGGCGACCCGGCGACGACCACCCCGGTGATCAAGGTCGGCACGGGGGCGGCCGCGCCGGTCTCGATCGACAGCATGGTCGTCGACCCGGCCGACACCAGCGGCCCGCACTACTACACGGGCGAGTCGGACGTGACGGCCGCCTTCGCGGGCGTCACCGGCGGGGACGTGCCGATCGCGGTCGGCAACCTGTGGGCGCCGACCGGCAAGGGCTGTGTCGCGGGCTGGTCGCTGACCGTCGTGCACAAGTTCCCGGGCCCCGACCCGGTCCGCGCCCCCGAGCGCCGGAACGTGTACGTCTACGGCGGCCACGTCCTCCAGCGCTCGACCTCCCCGGCCACGACCATCACCGTGGACGGCTTCTACCGGAACCCGGGCACCGTGCGGGCGAGCGTCACCGCGTACGAGGGCGACTGGAACACGCCGGGCGACAAGTTCCTCGTCGACGGCCAGAACGTCACCGAGGCCCACACCGGCAACACGAACAACTTCTTCATCAGCGAGGACGACGGCGCCGTCAACCCGAGGACGCAGAACAACCTCAGCATCGACGCCAAGGCCTTCGACGTCCCCTCCGGCGCCGTCCCGCCCGGCGCGACCTCGGCCGAGCTGACCTTCTCCACCAGCGGCGACACCTACGTGCCCTCCGGCCTCGCCTTCTCCGTACCGGTCCCCGACCTGGAGATCACCAAGAAGGCGAGCACGACCAAGGTCAAACCCGGTGACACCCTGACGTACACGATCACCGCGAAGAACATCAGCCCGCTGGACTACCCGAACGCCAAGTTCAGCGACGACCTCACCGGCAACCTCGACGACGCCGACTACAACGGCGACGCGCGCAGCGACATCGGCACGGCCACATACGACAAGCCCAAGGTCGGCTGGACCGGCACCATCCCGGCCGGCCAGACGGCGACCGTCACCTACTCGGTGAAGATCAAGAACCCGCCGGCCGGCGACGGCAAGCTCCGCAACGCCGTCGAGTTCGAGACCGCGCGTACCAACTGCGGCGACGGCAGCCAGGACCCGGCCTGCGCGGTCGCCCCGGTGCTCGACCTCCCCGAGGTGACGGAGTCCCCGAAGCCCACGCCGACGGACCCCTCGCCGAGCCCCTCGTCACCCGCCCCGCCGACCTCCTCCGACGAGCCGTCCACCCCGGCCCCCAGCACGTCCGCGACGGCCTCGGCCACGGTCTCCGCGCCGCACACCTCCCCCGCGGCCCCGGCACCGGGACCCCAGGGCGGCCGCGGCTCCGGCTCCATGGCCGACACCGGCGGCAACGGCGAGCGGCTCTGGCTGCTCGGCGCCCTCGCGGTCGCCCTCGCGGCGACGGGCCTGGTCGCCAAGGCGGCGATGCGCGGCCGCCGCGACTGAAGGACAGCGGGGAGTCACTGACCTGCGGTGACTCCCCGTGGCCGGATCAGCCTGTCTCGTATACGTACGTTTGAGCGTTTACGGGACGGGCTAGGTTCGCCACATGGCTACTGTGCTCGTGGCATCCAACCGGGGCCCGGTCTCGTACGTCCCCGGCGAAGACGGCTCCCTCGAAGCCCGCAGGGGCGGCGGCGGCCTCGTCTCGGGGCTGAGCGCCGTGTCCGCCCGGGAAAGCCTCTGGGTGTGCGCGGCGCTCGGCGAGGGCGACCGCGAGGCCGTCCGCCGTGGCGTCTCCGAGCCGGGCGTCCGCATGCTCGACATCGATCCGGCCGTCCACGACGACGCGTACAACGGCATCGCGAACTCGGTGCTCTGGTTCCTCCACCACCACCTGTACGACATCCCGAGCGAGCCCGTCTTCGACGCCGCGTTCCGCCGCCGCTGGGAGTCGTACCGCGCCTACAACCGCGCCTTCGCCGAAGCCCTGGCCGCCGAGGCGGCGGACGGCGCCGCGGTCCTCGTCCAGGACTACCACCTGGCCCTTGTCCCCGGTCAGCTCCGCGCGCTCCGCCCCGACCTCCGCATCGCCCACTTCACGCACACCCCGTGGGCCTCCCCCGCCTACCTCCGCATGCTCCCCGACGACCTGCGCGGGGAACTCCTCGCCGGCATGCTCGGCGCCGACCACCTCGGCTTCCACACCCAGGCCTGGGCCTCCGCCTTCACCGAGTGCGCGGGCCCCGACGGCCTCGGCCGCTCCGAGGTCGCGGTGCACCCCCTGGGCGTCGACGGCGACGAACTCCGCTCCCTCGCCCACCGCCCCGAGGTCGACGAACGGCTCGCCGCGCTGCGCAAGGAGGTCGGCGACCGCAGGACCATCGTCCGCGTCGACCGCACCGAGCTCTCCAAGAACATCCTCCGCGGCCTGCTCGCCTACCGCGAGCTCCTCGCCACCCGCCCCGAGTGGCACGACCGCGTCGTCCACCTGGCCTCGGCCTACCCCTCCCGCCAGGACCTCGACGTCTACCGCGCCTACACCGCCGCCGTCTCCGACCTCGCCGCCGAGATCAACGCCGAGTTCGGCACCCCCGCCTGGCAGCCCGTCCTCGTCTCCGTCCAGGACGACTTCACCCGCTCCCTCGCCGCCTACCGGCTCGCCGACGTCGCCCTCGTCAACCCCGTCCGCGACGGCATGAACCTCGTCGCCAAGGAGATACCCGTCGTCTCCGAGTCCGGCTGCGCCCTCGTCCTCTCCCGCGAGGCCGGCGCCCACGCCGAACTCCACCCCTACGCCCTCACCGTCAACCCCTTCGACGTCTCCCAGACCGCCGAAGCCCTCCACACCGCCCTCTCCATGCCCCCCGCCGAACGCACCACCCGCACCACCCACCTCGCCACCGCCGCCACCGCCCTCCCACCCCAACGCTGGTTCCTCGCCCAACTGGAGGCCCTGGGCGGCTAGGGCCCCGCGATCGGGCGTTCGGTGGGGTGGTCAGACAAGTGAGGGCAGCATTCCGCGAGGCCAGTGCCCAAGCCAGAAGGCCATGGCGGACCCCTCGATCTGCCCCTCGGTCGATCCATCGTGGAAGAGGTACTCGGTCGGGGCCACGTAGCCCTCTCCGGGAGCGAGACGGACCCGAACGCACCGAAGAGGGTGGCCGGCGGCGACGTACGCGCGGCAGTCGTCGGTGTGGGGGTACCTCCGCTCGTAGGAGTCGGCGTGGACCGCTCGGCACACGGTCTGTGCGTCGAGGACGCCGAGGACAATGAACCGATCGCCAGGACCGAGGTTGAGGGCGAGCCGACGTCTTCCGGCCGTCCTCCGGCTGTAGATGAGCTTGTCCCAGTTGTCGAGGTGAAGGCCGATCAGACGCCCGTCCCTGTAGTTGTCAGTCGTGGTGCGCAGACCAGGCCCGGAAAGGGCCTGACCGATGTACTCCGCATGGTCGTCGCCCAGGGCCTTCGCCAAATCGGCGACACTCCCGCCGGTGAGTGCCGGGGGTGTGACGATCTCCACGAGCACGGCAGGCGGCGTCCCCACGGGAGCGGCCAGCGCGCGCCCCTCCTCCGCGCTGAGCCGCTGCCACGGGCCGGACGGCGCCACCGCCCCCTCCTCGTACTCCGCCTCGTCCCCGACGGGGTGGATTACGGCGATGTCGCAGCGTGTGCGTAAGGCACCCAGGTCGTTGAATGCGAGGTGCAAGGGCACGGAAGGCCTCCTGTGCGTCAGTCGTCCCCGATGACGATGTCGAGTTCGCTCACCAAGGCATGAGCGAGGTCGGCCTGCTGCGACTCGTCGATGCGGATCTTGGCGAGGTTCACGACGCCTCGGATCGCCGCCAGGTCGTTGCCCCGCAGGTCCGTGTCCCGGTAGCGGCCGCCCCCGAACTCCGTGAGCCTCAACGCGCAGTCGCTGAACACGGCTTCGGACAGGTCACAGTCGCTGAACACGGCCTCGGTGAGGACACAGCCCGCGAACACCACGGGCCCGATGGCCCGGAGCTTGTCGAACGTCGCGTAGTCGAACTTGCAGCCCTCGAACAGCACGTCGTCCAGCACCAGGCCGTTCAGCGCGGCGCCCATGAACTTGGAGTCGCGGACCACCACTCGGGTCAACTTGCTCTCACTCCAGCGAACCGACCGGAGATCACTGCCTCTGATCTCCACACCGTGCAGATTCAAGGCCCGGAACTCGACGCGCTGAGAGTGGACGTCACTGATGCGACCGGTGATGAGCTGCGTCTCCGCCAGGTCGAGTGAGCGCAGGTTCGCTTCTCCGAAGGAGAAGTCCTGGACGATGCCGCGCGCGCTGTCGAGAGTGCCGACGTTCGACAGGTAGAGGCCGGGTTCGTCCAGATCCGGCGTCGTCACGGTGACGCGCCCGAAGACTCGCGTGGCCATGGTGGTGCTCCGTTCCGTCGTGGGGCCGGAGCAGCCCCGCGGAGTCCGCTGGAGCCGCCCCGGTATCCGCGTGAGCTAGGACTTCTTGCTCCAGTCGTCCCACGTGGGCCGGTTGTCGAAGACCGGTGTGGGGTTGTCCCACGTGGGCCGGTTGTCGAAGGTGGCCAGAGCGTGCGTCCCGGCGGCCTCCAGGAGGGACCGGAAGCCGTGGGGCGAGTCCATCACGAGGGTGGTGGCGTCAGTGGGCATGTTCGCGGACATGGCGCGTTACTCCTTCCATCAGGGCGATCTTGGCGGTGGTGCAGTACCGGGTCCTGGTCCCGTCCATCCGGCCGCCGTGCTCGAAGTACCGGTTGGCGGGGTGTGCTCCGCCGCAGAAGGCGAAGTAGGGGCACTCGGCGCGGCAGGCGTCGACGCCGTTCCAGAACTCGGTAATCCAGGGGGTGCGTTCCTCTGCCTCGGCCACGAGGACGTCAAGGCCCAGGTCGAGCACGCTGCCGGTGGTGAAGTCGCCGAACCTGTCGTCGGTGAACCCGGCCAGCTCGGGCGACAGCATGACCACGCCCCCGTCGTACGCGATGGTGGGCAGCGGGTCCCAGGGAGCAGAGGCCGGGAGGGGTGCGGACACCTTCCCCTGGAGGACCGCACCGGCGAAGTTCACCACTCGCTGGACCTCCCTCAGGCGTATCACCGGGTTGGCCCGCCAGGTGCCGGCGAGAGCGGCCCAGAACTCAGTCGCCCGGGCGGCGTCGGTCGCCCGTACGGAGCGGTTCACGCCCTCCTCCTCTTCCACGTTCACCCCGAGGGTGGTGACGCCGAGCTCGGCGAAGAACTCGTAGAACCGGGCAGCGTTCACCGGGTCCGGGTCGGAGACGACCGCGATGGCGGAGAACGGGATGCCGTGTCGGCGCAGGCGGTCGATCCCCCGCATCGTGGTGTGGAATCCGGGATGTCCGGCAAGGGTCACACGGTGGGTGTTCATGGCTTCGGGACCGTCGATGCTGACTCCCACGGCTACGTCGTGCTCTGCCAGGAACCCGCACCACGCGTCATCGACGAGTGCGGCGTTCGTCTGCAGGGAGTGCTTCACGCCTTTGAAGGGGGCCATGAGCGCCGCCATGTGTTCCCGGCCCGTGGCGAGAGGCTCTCCCCCGTGCCAGACGACCTCGAATGCCGGGTCATCGACCGCCCATTCGTTGACCGACCTCGCCACTGCCCCGGCGACATCCACCTTCATGAGGTGCTTCTGCTTCCGCAAGGGCAGGTAGCAGTAGGTGCAGTCCATGGGCAGGCATTGCGTCGTCGGCTGCATGATCACGGCACGGGGGACGGCCGCGAGCCGCTTGGGGCTGCCCGAGGTCATGGTGCTCCTCTCGTCCGACTACTGGCTGGATGGTTCATCGGACGGCCTTGACGTTGTCGACTGCCGTCGACCACTCCACACCGGACGCGGGGCGGATGTGGGCGACGCGGACCACTCGGCCGTCGTCGTGAACGTCGTGCGTGACCGCCATGAGCCGGCCTTCGCTCCGGGAGGCGATGTCCCGCACCTGCCGCCCGAGCAACACGTGCTGCTCGTACCCGGCCTGGTCGACGGCGTTCACGCCTCGATGTCCCGGTCGGTCTGGGGCTGGTCGACGGCGAAGCGGCGCAGGAACCGTTCCCATCCGGCGGCCGCCCGTTCCCTCAGCTCATGACTGGGGACGCCGTAATCCGGCCTCGGTGTGCCGTACTCGTGTCCGCTTGCTTCGGGCGTGCGGTGAGAAAGAGAGCTGTCCATCGCCTGCTCCTGCCATCGGGGTACGGAGACGGCCGGCCGGGCTGAAGAGGAGCCGACGCTGATCGGCTTGCACCCGAACGGTGTGATCAGTCAACGGCCGGAGCCCGCGGGGGAACAGGAAAGGTTGCCGGCCAAGACACGGGGTGCGACCGGAAGACTTTACGAGCCCTTTGCGATACCCCTGGCCCGGCGAGTGAGCTGGGGCTACGTTCTGTGTCGTGGCAGTCAACGCCGTGTTGAAGCAGCGGATGGCCGACTTAGGCCTCACGCAGGAGGAGTTGGCGGAGCGAATGAGCGCCGCTCTGCTGGAGATCACCGGCAAGCCGGGCGATGTCTCGGACCGGACCGTGCGAAACCTGATCAACGGAGCCACCCGGCGCCCGATCGGTCGCACACGCCGGGCACTGGAAGTGGTCTTCCGCTGCCCGTTGAAAGACCTGGGGTTCGAGTCCCCCAGCACCACAGCACCACCGGAGGCCCCCGTGCAACGCCGCCAGTTCATCGCAGCCGGAACTGCTCTGGCACTCACCCCGGGGTCCGGTACTCCCCGTCGCATCGGCGTCAGCGACGTCGAACGCCTCCAGCGCAGATTCACCGACGTCGTCGCCAAGGACCACCGTCACGGCGGCCAACTCGTCATCGAGCACAAGGCCGCAGCTCTCGCCGACGAAGCCCTCTCGCTCCAGGGCTCCGCCACCGCCAGCCAGCGAGTCAGGAAGCAGGTATACGCCTCAGCCGCAGCCTTCCGTTCCTCCGCGATGTGGGCCGCCATCGACGGACGCCGTTTCGACGACGCGGCACAGCACATGCGTGTCGCCCAGCAGCTCGCCGAGATGGCCGGTGATCCGTACATCAAGTTCCGCATCTGGTCTCACGCGGGCACGATGTACCGTCACATGGGTCGTCCGGCCGACGCGCTCGCGGCCAACGACGTGGCCCGAAAGCTCGGTATCACCCGCCAGGACCCCATGTTCGCCTCCCTGGGGCTGGCCAGGCAGGGCGCCATTTACGGTGCGTCCGGAGACGCCGCCGCCATCCGCCGGACCTTCGACCAAGCTCAGGACGCCATGCTGCGCGCCGACCCCGAGGCCCAGCGCCCCGTCTGGATGAACGCCTTCTACGACCACTCCGAACTCGACAGTCTTGCCCTCTCCGCCTATCTCACCCTCGGTGACTTCGCGCGGGCCGAAGCCCACGGCCATCGGTGCCTTGCGGCCCTGCGCCCCCATATGCACCGCTCCAAAGCCATCGCCACGACCCGCGTCGCGCGGGCGCAGCTCGAACAGGGCGATGTGGAGCACGCCGTCGCCAGCGCCATGTCCGTCCCAACCGATGCCGCGACCCGCCACCCCCGTGTCGTGGGGATGCTCCGCGTGTTCGGCCGACGCCTCGAAGCCATCGCCCCCGGCACCGCCTTCACCCAGTCCTGGACCCAGTACACCCTCGATACCTGGAGGCACCCCGCATGACTCCCCGGCTCCACCGCTACGCGAACACGCCCGCAACCATCGAGCAGGTCATCGCCCCACTGATCGAGGTGTACGCGAAAGTCCGCGAGCCGCTGCTTCACCTGCCGAACTACGCGGTACCCACCTTCACCGAACGCCTTCAGCGCCACGGAAGAGAACCGGGATTCGGGGCGGTTCTGGCGTTCGATGCCGAGGATCGGCCTGTGGGTTACGCGTACGGCAACACCGTAGAGAGCGGTGACCGGTGGTGGACGAGGATGGGCGAGGTCGACACCGGGTTCACCAGCTCCCCGGCGCTGGCTCTCAAGGAGATCGGCGTGACGCTGCCCTACCGGGGCACCGGACTTGCCCGGCGTATCCATGACGAGCTGCTCGCCGGTCGCGGCGAGGCGTACGTGTCACTCATGGTCAACGCGGCGGCGGGTGAGGGAAAGGTCCAACGCGTCTACGAGTCTTGGGGATACCAAGTGATCGGCACGAGCCAGCCGTCCCCTGAATCGCCCCTTCTCTCGGCGATGATCAGAAAGATCGCCACGGCTGAGGAGCACGTCCGCTAGGACGGTCACTCACGCGTCGCGGTCGTTGCCGCCGTCGATGACGGTCAGCTCGGCGCCCTTGCGTGCGTACGGGTCAGGGGTGCCGGCGGGGATGTTCTGCACGGCCTGGCCCTGCGCGGCCCCGTTGCCGTTGAACGCGAAGTCGGGGCGAATGCGCCAATCACGGCCGTCGGGAAAGATGAATCCGGCCTCGGCGAGCTGCCGAAGGGACCGCGAAACGGACGACTGGGACATGCCCACCTGCTCGGCGAACTTGACCTGACTCTCCACCCGGACGAGACCGTGGTCCTTGCGGTTCTGAAGGGCGCACATCTTGTGGAACAGCTTGTAGGACGCCCCGCTGAGGTCCGCCTCGGCGAGTGCGTCATGCGCGTCATAACCCATCGTGGTGAACCCACCTCCCCGGAACCAGAGTCCGTGCGCGGCTCCGACCGACGAGTGGACAGTGAGGTCCTGCACCTCGCCAGTGGTCCGGTTGACCGTCTCGATCTTGGTCACTCGTCGGGCCGCACGCACAGGGTACCTCCGGGGCTGTATCCGAGGCCTACATCGATAACCCATTCTTGCATTCCTCAACGCCTGATCAGGCTGCATCTATCCATCTCTGCATAGTCAGCCTCCGTGGTTGCAATGACGCTCTGGCATTAACGCAGGTCAGGACCTCGCCCGGGCCGCCCCGTCTTAAGTAGGTAAGCGCACCCGCCGTACGGACACCCCGGCGCTCGGAGGTACTGACTCGCCCCGGGCGCCTGCGGGCCGCCGTCGGCGGCCGTCATGGCGACAAGGAAGCGTGGCCGGGGTCGGTGGGTGGTTGCCGGAGACACACGTGACGCACGCCCGTCCGGCTTTCCCGCCGTCCTGGCGGGCTTTCGTGGGCCGGGGTCACGACAGGGCCTTGGTAGGTCAGGGCGAGTGGAGTGACAGCTGGAGGCCCTCGGCGGCGAGACCCCCTAACGCGTCTCGCGCCGCTCGCGGCCCCAGGCCGCCAGGGGTTCGAGGGCCTCGTTGAGACGCACGCCCGCCTTGGTGAGGGAGTACTCGACGCGAGGCGGAACCTCCTCGTAGGAGGCGCGGTGGACGATGCCGTCCGCCTCCATCTCCCGGAGGTGGGACGTCAGCACCTTCTCGGTGACGCCCGGGAGGAGACGGCGGAGTTCGCCGAAGCGGCGGTGGGGGTGCTCGTGGAGGGCCCAGAGGATGAGGACCTTCCACTTGCCGCCGATGACCTCCATCGCGGCGTCGATACCGCAGACGTGCCCGTCGTCGGTGCCCGGACGGTTCACGGTCGCCATGCGCCCACCCCTCTGACCTGTTCGCTCACCTCAGGGTAACCACCCACTCCCAAGTGGGTACTTGAGCAGGTCAGAGGCCTGAAGCAGCCTGGTGGGCATGACAGAGAACAGCGCCACCACGTCCCCCGTCTCCCTCCTCGGCCTCGGCACGATGGGCACCGCCCTCGCCCGCGCCTGGCTCACCGCCGGGCATCCGCTCACCGTCTGGAACCGCACCCCCGACCGCGCCCGTGCGCTCGCCGCCGAGGGGGCCGAGGTCGCGGAAAGCGCGGGCGCGGCCCTCGCCGCGAGCGAGCTCGTCGTCCTCTGCCTCCTCGACGACGCGTCCGTCGCCGCAACACTGAAGGGCCTCGACCTCACCGGAAAGGACCTCGTCAACCTCACCACCACGACCCCCGCCCAGGCCCGTACGCGGGCACGGTGGGCCGAGAAGCGCGGGGCACGCTATCTGGACGGCGGAATCATGGCCGTACCCCCGATGGTGGGCGTCCCGGAGGCCGGGGGATACGTCTTCTACAGCGGGTCTCGGGAGGTGTTCGAGGCGCGCCGGGCGGCCCTGGCCGTTCCCCTCGGGACGAGGTACGTCGGGGAGGACGCCGGGTTCGCCGCGCTGCACGACGTGGCACTCCTGAGCGCGATGTACGGGATGTTCGCCGGCGCCGCACACGCCTTCGCGCTGATCCGCCGCGAGGACATCGACCCGGTGTCCTTCGCGCCGCTGCTCGCGGACTGGCTGGGCGCCATGGCACAGAGCGTGCACGGCACCGCCGCCCAGCTGCAGAGCGGCGACTACACGACGGACGTCGTGTCGAACCTGGCGATGCAGGTGGCGGGGACGCCGACCTTCCTCGCCACCGCGGAGGGACAGGGGGTCAGTCCTGAGCTGATCAGGCCGTACTTCGAGCTGATGCGACGGCGGCTCGACGCGGGGAGCGGCGAGGAGGACCTGACGGGGGTGGTGGACCTCCTTCTGCGGTGATCGGTACGGCGCTCCCCGAGCCACCCGTACCGCCCCCGCCGCTTCCGGGGCCTCAGGCTCCCCGTACCGCCCTCGCCAGTTCCGTCAGGAACGCGACCACGCCGGGCGGGCCCTGCACCGACAGGTCGGCGCGCCCCGCCAGCTCCGGCACCTCGGTGGAACCGCTGCAGACCAGCAGGCCGGGGGTGCCGTCGGAGCGGAGCTTCTCCACGGCGGCGAAGGCGGGCAGATCGCCCAGGTCGTCGCCCGCGTACAGCACGGCCCCGGCCCCCACCTCCCGTACGTACTCGGCGAGTGCCACGCCCTTGTCCATCCCCGGCGGCCTCAGCTCAAGGACCATCCGTCCGGGCTCCAGGACGAGCCCGTGGTGGGTGGCGAGCTCGCCGAGCGGCCCCTTCAGCGCCTCGAAGGCGCCCTCCGGGTCCACGGCCCGCCGGGTGTGCACGGCGACCGCCCGGCCCTTCTCCTCGATCCACACGCCGGGCCAGGCGCCGGCCCGGTCCAGGAAGCCCGGGAGCTCGGCGCGCACCGACCCCACTCCCGGATGCACCGCCGCCGCCCGCACGGTCCCGGTCAGGGCGTCCCAGCGCTCGGCACCGTAATGCCCGAGGACCACCAGGTGCTCAAGCCCCGGCACCCCGGCGAAACCGCCGTACCGCACGGCGACCCCGGCCGGGCGGCCCGTCACCACGGCCACCGACGCGACCTGGGGAGCGAGCGCGGCGAGCGCCTCCACCGCGCCCGGGTGCGCGCGGGCCCGCTCGGGATCGGGGACGATCTCCGCGAGGGTCCCGTCGAAGTCGAGGGCGACGACGGCGCTCGCGGGCCGCGCGAGCAGCGCGTCCAGTCCGTCTCGTCCAGCGGGCGTGCGCGGCTGCGGCAGGCTGCTGACCATGCTGCCGACCCTACCGACGTACGGCTGCCGCGTCAGCGGGACCGACGTCACAGGGTTCCGGCGGGATGGCGGCCTCAGCCCGCGGGTACGACCTTCACTCCGCTGAGGGACGTGTAGGGCGGGCCCATGGTGAGGACGCGCTGCTCACCGGTGGCCGGGTTCACCCGGAAGACGGTGGGTTCCCTGGTCAGGGCCTTGTTGTCGGTGACGAGAAGGGTGCCGTCGGCCTCGATGGCGATCGCGGCGGGGGTGTCGAAGTCGCCGCCGGAGGACACCGTGGTCTGCCGGCCGGTCACCGGGTCCACCTTGATCACGCCGCCGGCGAAGCCCTCGAAGGCGTTGGCGTCGACGACGACGATGTTCCCGTCGTGGTCGATCAGCACGTCCACGGGGCTGCGCAGGCTGCCGCCCGACGAGATCACCGTGCGCGCGCCGCTGACCGGGTCGATCCGCACCACCTGGGGCGCGGGCGGCTCCGCGACGGGCCCGGCCTGCTCGACGGTGACGATGCTTCCGTCGGCCGCCACGGTCAGCCCGCAGGGCCGCAGCGGGTCGTCCTTGGCCTCGCCCACCGAGAGGACGCTCTGGTCGCCGGTGACGGGGTCGATCCGGATGACCGCTCCCTGGCCCTTGGAGAAGAGGTCGGCCACGACGATGTTGCCGTCGCGCTCGACGGCCACCGCGATCGGGCTGACGAGGTTCCCGTCGGACGACACCACCGACTGCTTCGTCGTCCCGTCGACCCTGGTCAGCCGCAGCAGCGTGCCGCCGCCCGGATGGTGCCGGTCCTTGGTCACCAGGACCCCGCCGTCGGCTTCGAGGGCGATCCCGGTCGCTCCCACCAGGTCCCCGCCGAGGGCGAAGAAACCCCGCAGCCCGGTGCGGGGGTCGAAGTAGTGCACCCCGCCCTGGCAGCCGAAGGTGGACGAGTCGGAGAGCAGCAGGGCCCCGGCGGGCATCCTGTAGTCGGCCATGGCGGTCACGACGGCTCCTTGAGCGCGCGAGCGAGCGGGACCAGCCCACTCAACCCCGGCCCCCGCGACCGCCCCCCGCACCCCGCCGCGCGACGATCCCCGAACCGCCCGATCGCAGCACCGCTACCGCCTTCGCCGCTTCTCCTCCCGCACCCTGCGCAGCCGGTTCACCGTCACCGGGTCGTGCGCCAGTGCCCGCGGGTCGTCGAGCAGGGCGTTCAGCAGCTGGTAGTACCGCGTCGCGGAGAGCCCCAGCTGCTCCCGCACCGCCCGCTCCTTGGCCCCGGGCCCGGGCCACGACCGCCGCTCGACGGCGAGGAGCGCCTGCTCGCGTTCGCCGAGCGTGGTCGCGTCACCCGCCGTCTCTTCGGTCATACGACCAAATTACTCGGCGGCCTCGGCCGCGGTCGCCGCCCGGTTGATGGCGCCGAGGACGTCGGAGGGCTTGGCGCCGGGGGCGACGGCCTTGCCGATGTTCTGCTTGACGTTCTCGCTGACCTTGGCCCAGGAGGTCTTGCCGACCGGGGGGAGCTGGGCGTTGGGGAGGCCCTTGAGGAACGCGCGGAGGTTGGCGTACTCGGGGTCGGTCTCCATGCGGGTGGAGGCGCTGACGGTGACGGGGAGGAGGTCGTTGTCGCCGGCGAACTTGAGGACGTTCTCGTCGGTGAAGACGAAGTTGAGGAAGGCGCCGATCTCCTTGGCGTGGCCGTTCTGCTTGAAGCCCATGATCCAGTCGGCGACGCCCATGGAGGACTTGGGGGTGCCGTCGATGCCGGGGAGGGGGACCTGGCCGACCTTGACGCCCTTCTTCGCGGCTTCCTGGACGAGGGAGGGGTGGCCGTTGAGCATGCCGACGTCGCCGCGGGCGAAGGCGGCGAAGGCGGCCTTGCGGTTGAGCTTGGCGGGGGCGACGGGGCCGGTGAGGCCCTTGCCGACGAGGTGGGTGCGCAGCCATTCGAAGGTGCGGATGTTGGCGTCGGAGTCGATGACGTAGTGGTCGGTGGCGTCGGTCCAGCCGCCGCCGCCGCTGAGCAGCCACATCAGGGTCTCGGCCTGCGCCTCCTCGGGTCCGAGGGGCAGCGCGAAGGGGGTGGGGACGCCGGCGTCCTTGAGCTTCTCGGCGGCGGCGGCGAGCTCGTCCCAGGTCTTGGGGGCTTCGAGCCCGGCCCGGTCGAAGAGGTCCTGGTTGTAGAAGAGGGGCCGGGTGGAGGCGACGAAGGGCAGGCCGTACTGGGTGCGCTTGGACTCGCCGGCGGCGACGAGCGGGGCGAGGAAGTTGGCCTGGACGGGGATGGAGAGCATCTCGTCGGCGGCGTAGAGCTTGCCGTCGGCGGCGTAGTCGGCGTAGGCGCCGATCTGGGCTATGTCGGGGGCGTCGCCCGCGGCGACCATCTCGGCGACCGTGCGGTCGACGTCGTCCCAGGACTCGATCTGGACTTCGATCTTGACGCCGGGGTGCTGGGCCTCGAAGGCGGCGACGAGGTCGGTCCAGTACTTCTTGGTGGAGTCGCCGCCGGTCAGGTCGTACTCGGCGGCGACCAGCCGGAGGGTGACGTCGCCGGAGTCGCCTCCGAGGGAGCCGCACCCGGCGACCGTCGCGGTCAGTCCGAGGGCGGCGGCGGCCGCGGTCAGTCCAAGGAATCGTCGCCGCTCCACGGCTTCATCCACCTTTTGCTCGTCGTTGAGCTGCGCGGAGCCTGGTGTTCGCTCTTCGCAGGGCCGCAAGTCTCTCGCGGGCCTGGCATGAGGTCTACACCACTTGGGTATCACTTCCGCAACTCAGCCCGGCCTTCGAATTTGTATCCGCACGCAACAATCCTCGGCAGTGGACTAGACCTTTTGGGTGGTGGCGCGCCAGACTGTCCCCGTGAGACACGTCATCGCCCTGGATGTGGGCGGCACCGGCATGAAGGCCGCCCTCGTCGGGGCGGACGGCACCCTGCTCCACGAGGCCCGCCGCGCCACCGGGCGCCGCCGCGGCCCCGAGGCCGTGGTGGAGACGATCCTCGGCTTCGCCGAAGACCTCCGCGCCCTCGGCCAGGAGCGGTACGGCGAGCCCGCCGCGGCCGCCGGCGTCGCCGTCCCCGGAATCGTCGACGCGGAGAACGGCATCGCCGTCTACGCCTCGAACCTCGGCTGGCGCGACGTTCCCATGCGCGAACTCCTCAGCGACCGGCTCGGCGGCATCCCCGTCGCCCTCGGCCACGACGTCCGCACCGGCGGCCTCGCCGAAGGCCGCATCGGCGCGGGCAACGGCGCCGACCGCTTCCTCTTCGTCCCCCTCGGCACCGGCATCGCCGGCGCCATCGGCATCGGCGAGCACATCGAGGCCGGCGCCCACGGCTACGCCGGCGAGATCGGCCACATCGTGGTCCGCCCCGGCGGCACCGACTGCACCTGCGGCCAGCGCGGCTGCCTGGAGCGGTACGCCTCCGCCTCCGCCGTCTCCCAGGCCTGGGCCGCCGCCAGCGGCGACCCCGAGGCCGACGCCGCCGACTGCGCGAAGGCCGTCGAATCCGGCGACGCCACCGCGGCCCGGGTGTGGCAGGACGCCGTCGACGCCCTCGCCGACGGCCTCGTCACCGCCCTCACCCTCCTCGACCCCCGCACGCTCATCATCGGTGGCGGTCTCGCCGAAGCCGGGGAAACCTTGTTCACACCACTTCGGGCCGCGGTGGAGGAGCGAGTGACGTTCCAGAAGCTGCCCGCCATCGTCCCGGCGGCCCTCGGGGACACCGCCGGATGCCTGGGCGCGGGCCTCCTCGCCTGGGACCTGCTCGCCGACACGCCCCGCAACGACTCGGAGGTTTCCGCCTGATGGCCGATCACAAGGTTCTCGCCGGCGCACACGTCGTGCTGCCCACCGGGATCGTCGAGAACGGACGCGTGATCGTCGCGGGCGACCGCATCACGGGCTCCGCCCCCGAGGGCGCCCCGACCGTCGACCTGACCGGCCACTGGCTCGTCCCCGGCTTCGTCGACATGCACAACCACGGCGGCGGCGGCGCCTCCTTCACCTCCGGCACCGTCGACGACGTCCTCAAGGGCGTCCACACCCACCGCCTGCACGGCACGACCACCGTCGTCGCCTCCTTCGTCACCGGCGAGATGGACTTCCTCACCCAGCGCGCCGGCCTGCTCTCCGAGCTCGCCGAGCAGGGCGAGATCGCCGGCCTCCACTTCGAGGGCCCGTTCATCTCCCCCTGCCGCAAGGGCGCCCACGACGAGACGCTGCTCCGCGACCCCGACCCGGCCGAGGTCCGCAAGCTGATCGACGCCGGCCGCGGCCAGGCCCGCATGGTCACCCTCGCCACCGAGCTGCCCGGCGGCATCGACTCCGTACGGCTGCTCGCCGAGCACGGCGTGATCGCCGCCATCGGCCACACCGACGCCACCTACGAGCAGACCGTCGCCGCCATCGACGCGGGCGCCACCGTCGCCACCCACCTCTTCAACGCGATGCCCGGCCTCGGCCACCGCGCGCCCGGCCCGATCGCCGCGCTCCTGGAGGACGAGCGGATCACCGTCGAGCTCATCAACGACGGCACCCACCTGCACCCCGCCGCCCTGGAACTCGCCTTCCACCACGCGGGCGCCGAACGCGTCGCCTTCATCACCGACGCCATGGACGCGGCCGGCTTCGGCGACGGCCGCTACATGCTCGGCACGCTCGCCGTCGAGGTGAAGGACAGCGTCGCCCGGCTCGTCGAGGGCGGCTCCATCGCCGGCTCCACCCTCACCCTGGACCGCGCCTTCAAGCGCGCCGTCACCATCGACGGCCTGCCCGTCGAGTCCGTCGTCCAGGCCATCTCCGCCAACCCCGCCCGCCTCCTCGGCGCCTACGACCGCGTCGGCTCCCTGGAGCCCGGCAAGGACGCCGACATCGTCGTCCTCGACGCGGAGTTCACCCTCAAGGGCGTCATGCGCAAGGGCGAGTGGATCGTCGACCCCACGGCGGGCCCGGCGGCCTGATCAGGAGTCATGCGCGAAGGGCGGTCGGCCGGGGGTCTGGGCCGATCGCCTTTCCTTTGGCATGATCGGTGCCCGTCGGAGCGCACGTTCCGCAGGACTTCACACGGAGTACGGAGTACGGGGGTGGACAGGTGATCCTCACGGTCACCCTCAACACGGCACTGGACCTGACCTACCGGGTCCCCGCCCTCACCCCGCACGCCTCCCACCGGGTCACCCAGGTCATCGAACGCCCCGGCGGCAAGGGCCTCAACGTGGCCCGGGTGCTCGCCGCCCTCGGCCACGAGACGGTCGCCACCGGCTTCGCGGGCGGCGCCACCGGCGCCATGCTCCGTGACCTCCTCGCGCCCACGGCCGTGCGCGACGCCCTCGTCGAGACCGCGGGACCCACCCGGCGCACCGTCGCCGTCGTCGACGCCGCCACCGGCGACACCACCCAGCTCAACGAACCCGGCCCGGCCGTCACCGCCGCCGAATGGGAGACCTTCCGCGGCCGCTTCACCCAACTCCTCCACGGAGCACAGGCGGTGGCGCTCTGCGGCAGCCTCCCGCCCGGCATCCACGTGGGCGCGTACGCGGAACTCGTCCGGCTCGCCCGGGCCGCCGCCGTCCCCGTACTCCTCGACACCAGCGGCGAACCCCTGCGGCGCGGCATCGCCGCCCGCCCCGACCTGGTCAAGCCCAACGCCGACGAACTCGCCCAGCTCACCGGCTCCCGCGAACCCCGCCGCGCCACCCGCGACGCCCGCCGCCGCGGCGCCCACGCGGTGATCTCCTCGCTCGGCCCCGAAGGCCTCCTCGCCGCCACCCCCGAAGGCCTCTGGCGCGCCGCCCCGCCCTCCGCCGTCCGCGGCAACCCCACCGGCGCCGGCGACTCCGCCGTCGCCGGCCTCCTCTCCGGCCTCGTCGAGGGCACCCCCTGGCCCGACCGCCTCGCCCGCGCCGTCGCCCTCTCCGCCGCCACCGTCCTCTCCCCGGTCGCCGGCGAATTCGACACCACCGCCTACGCGGACCTGCTCCCCCGCGTGAAGGTGACGGAAGAGGCCCCCTAGGGGGCCTCGCTCCGGTCGGCTACTGCCCGAACTCCGGCGTGACTTCCAGCCAGTCGAGCAGCACGTTGCACTGATTGCCCTGCTCGCACGAGATCCTGATCTCGTTCTCGCCCTTCTTGAGGGTGACCGGCGCCCAGGTGGTCTGCCAGTTCTTCTCGAGGTTGGGGTCCGAGGACTTGATGAAGTTCTTCAGGCCGATCGGCGAGGTGTTCGCCGTGCCGTTGACCGTCAGCGTCGCGTTGGCGTCCACCGCCGGAATGGCGTAGCGCACGGTCAGGCGGTACTTGCCGTCCGACGGCATGTTCGCCTTCCAGGTGACGGAGGCGCCGACCTGGTTGAAGCCCGACACGTACACGCCGCCCGCGCCCTCGGCGCCCTTGACCACCGTCTCCGTGGCCGCCGTGCCGCCCAGTTTGAGGGTGGCGGCGTCCTGCTTGGGGAGTTCTTCGGGGGTCTTGTCGGTGCTGGGGGTGGTGGAGGGCTGTTCGGAGACCTGGGAGGGGGCGGTGGAGGGGGTGTTGCCGCCCTGGGCGTCCTTGTCCTTGTCACCGGAGTTGCTGATGACGGCGGCGGTGATGCCGATGACGACGACCGCGACGACCGCGACCGCGCCGATGAGGAGGCCGCGCGTGTTGGGGCCGCGGCCGGAGCCGCCGCGCTGGGGCGGGATCGGCGCCTGCCGGGTCGGGGGGCCGCCGTGGCCGCCGCCGTACGTCTCCGGCGCCGCGTACTGCGCCTGCGGCTGGCCGTAGGGGGCCTGCTGCTGCGGGACGTAGGGCTGCGGCTGGCCGTACTGGCGCTCGCCGACCGTTCTGACCTGGTTGTAGGAGGTCCGGGGCACGCCTGGCTGCGCGGGGGCGGGGCCGGGGTAGCCGTAGCCGCCGCCCTGCGGGGGCTGGGCGCCCGCTGCCTGGCCGTCCGCGTACAGGTAGCCGAACGGATCGTCGTCCTCGGGCTTGTTCGCGCCGTCGTTACCGGCAGCCATCCGGGTCATCCTCTCCATGCTCGCCAGCCGTCGCCGACCGGCCGAGCCTACCCCGAACGGACGAGCGCTCGACTCAGCCCGCCCGCCGGTGGACCTTGGCACGGGAGCGTTTCTCCACGTACATCCGCTGGTCGGCGGAGTTCAGGACCTCTTCCACGGTCATCCCGCACTCGGCCCAGCCGATGCCGAAACTGGCACCGACGCGGACCGCCCTCCCGTCCACCCGGATCGGCGGAATGATCGCGTTGCGGAGGCGTACGGCCAGGTCGGCGGCGTCCGCGGCACCCAGACCGTCGGCGAGGACGACGAACTCGTCACCGCCGAGCCGGGCGACCGTGTCGCCGTCCCGCACCCCGGTGGTGAGCCGGCGGGCGACCTCGACGAGGACGGCGTCGCCGGTGTGGTGCCCGAACCGGTCGTTGATCGACTTGAAGCCGTCGAGGTCGCAGAAGAGCACCGCGAGCCCCTTCGTACCGTCGTCGACGTCACCGCCCGTGGGCGCGACGGCGTGCACGTGGTGGTCGTAGGCGGCGCCGCCCGCCGGCTCGAAACCGAAGCCGTGCTCGTGCTCGTGCTCGTACGACTGCGGCCCGTAACCGGAGTCGTAACCCGAGTCGTAACCCGAGTCGTAGGCGGGGTCGTGACCGGGGTCGTGGACCGGGTCGTACGAGGAGGCGTGGCCGAGGTCGTGCCCCGTCCCGTAGCCCCCGTCCCGCGCCGAGTCGTACACGCCGTAGGCGGCCTCGTCGCCCGGCGCCGACGGGCGCTCGCAGATGCGGGCGGAGAGCCGGGAGCGCAGCTCGGCGCTGTTGGGCAGGCCGGTCAGGGCGTCGTGCGAGGCGCGGTGGGCGAGCTGCAGCTCGTGCCGCTTGCGCTCCTCGATGTCCTCGACGTGGGTGAGCAGGAAGCGGGGGCCGTCGGCGGTGTCGGCGACGACCGAGTTCCGCAGCGAGACCCAGACGTACGTGCCGTCGCGCCGCCCGAGCCGCAGTTCGGCCCGGCCGCCCTCGGCGGAGGTCCTGAGCAGGGTGCCGATGTCCTCGGGGTGGACGAGGTCGGCGAAGGAGTAGCGCCGCATCACGGAGGCGGGCCGGCCGAGGAGGCGACAGAGGGCGTCGTTGGTACGGAGCAGCCGGCCGTGCTGGTCGCCGCCCATCTCGGCGATGGCCATGCCGGAGGGGGCGTACTCGAAGGCCTGCCGGAAGGACTCCTCGGAGGCCCGCAGGGCCTGCTGCTCGCGCTCCAGGCGGATCAGGGCGCGCTGCATGTTGGAGCGGAGGCGGGCGTTGCTGATGGCGATGGCCGACTGCGAGGCGTACATCTGGAGCGCCTCCTGGCCCCAGGGGCCGGGGTGCCGGCCGTTGCGCGGGCGGTCGACGGATATGACGCCGAGCAGTTCGCGGCCGGAGCCGGAGGCATACATGGGGGCGTAGAGGCGGTCGTGCGGGTGCCACTCGTCCTCGAAGCGCGGCGCGGGGCCGTCGGTGTGCCACTGGGGGACGTCGTCCTCCATCAGCACCCAGCCCTCGGTGTGCGGGATGAACCGCAGGTCACCCCAGGAGGTGCCCATCGCGAGGCGCCGCTCCCAGGAGGCGCGGGAGCCGACCCGGCCGGTGATCAGGGCCTCGGCGGCGGAGCTTCCGGCGAACGCGGCGACGACCAGGTCACCGTCGGGGCGTACGAGATTGACGCAGGCCAGCTCGTAGTTGAGACCGGCGACGACACCGTCGGCGACGGTCTGCAAGGTGTCCGCCAGGCTGCGGGCAGTGTTGAGGTCCGCCACGACCTGATGCAGCTGCCGCAGGGTCGAGAGACGGACGTACGGCTCCGACTCGGTCTCCATCGCTCGCTCTCCCCGAGACCTCGACAGCAACTCCAGGGTTCTCATCGGCTACGTGTTGCACTGTCACTGCCACTGAATCACAGCGAGCTGCGCACCCGGTACACAGGGTCAGCAAATACTGCCCTCTGTGACTCAAGTCACAGCAGGTAATGGCGGGTCGCGCCTTTCCTCCTGAGCCCTCGCGCCATAGGGCGAACGGCGCCCGCAGGGCCCGGCGGACGGGCCGGACCTAGGTCCCGCGGGGGTGCCGGACTGGTCCCCGGGCCCGATGCGGGAGGCGGGGGCTGCGCCATAGCGTGCGGGTGTGCTGCAGAAGACCCCCGCCCCGCCCCCCGTCTCCGACCTGGCCATCCCGCATGCTGAGGGGGTGAGCAACGACGAGTTCCGGGCGGCCATGTCCCGCCTCGCGGCAGGCGTGGTCCTGGTGACCGCGCACGATCCCGACGACGGTCCGCGCGGCGAGGACGTCGGCATGACGGCCACCGCCTTCATGTCCGTCTCGCTCGACCCGCCGCTCGTCCTGGTCAGCCTCCGCAACGGCTCCCGCATGGACGACCTGCTCACCGACGTCCCCGTCTGGGCGGTCTCGATGCTCGCCGAGGACCAGCGGCACGTCGCCGGCCGCTTCGCCATGAAGAACCGCGTCAGCGACCGGCTGCTCTTCGCCGACCTCCCGTACACCCGCGGCGAGGAGAGCGGCGCCCCGCTGGTCTCCGGCGCGCTCGCGGTCCTCGAATGCCGTACGGAGAGCCGCGTCGTCGCCGGCGACCACACGCTCGTCATCGGCCGCGTCCTCACCGCCGGCCTCCCCCCGGCCTCCGCCGCCGGCCCCTTGACCTACTTCCAGGGCAAGTACCGCAGGCTGGGCTGAAAGCCCCCGCCACACTCGACTCCCGGCCCGTGCTCAGCCCCGCGGCACGGGCGCCTGCTCAGCCCCCCCGGCACGGGCGCGTGCTCAGCTCCAGTCGCGGGACTGGCGGGTCTTCTTCGTCTCGGAGCGCTGCTTCTTCTCGCGGAGCCGCCGCTCGTTGATCCCGCGCGGGATCTTCGTCGGGCGGCGGGGCTTCGGCGGCGGGGCCGTCGCCTCGGCGAGGAGCGCGGCGAGGCGCACCGCCGCCGTCTCGCGGTTGCGCCACTGGGAGCGGTGCTCGGAGGCGCGGACGGTGACGACGCCGTTGACGAGGCGGGAGGCGAGGCGCTCCAGGGCGCGGGCCTTCCACACCTCGGGGAGCGCGTCGGTGGCCGCGAGGTCGAAGCGGAGCTCCACCTGCGAGTCGCTGGTGTTGACGTGCTGCCCGCCCGGCCCCGACGACCGCGAGAAACGCCACTGGAGCTCGGCCTCGGGAAGCGAGACGGAGCCGCGGATGGGATACGGACCGGACATGCCCACCATGTTCCCCGCAGCCGCGATCGCAGTCATCCTGTTTTCACCGGGAATTCTCACCGGGAACCGCCGGAGCCGCGCACGCGTTTCTCCAGGCGAAGACATCACGATGAAAGGGACTTTCCATGGCTGTGAGCCTGTCCAAGGGCGGCAACGTCTCCCTGACCAAGGAGGCCCCGGGCCTCGCCGCCGTCACCGTGGGCCTCGGCTGGGACGTCCGCACCACCACCGGCACCGACTTCGACCTCGACGCCTCGGCGATCGGCGTGGACGCCACCGGCAGGGTCGCCTCCGACGCCCACTTCGTCTTCTTCAACAACAAGGCGACGCCGGACCAGACCATCGTCCACACCGGTGACAACCGCACCGGCGAGGGCGGCGGCGACGACGAGCAGATCAACGTCAACCTCGCGGCCCTCCCGCCGAACGTCGACAAGATCGTCTTCCCGGTCTCCATCTACGACGCGGTCAACCGCTCGCAGAACTTCGGCCAGGTGCGCAACGCCTACATCCGCATCGTCAACCAGGCCGGCGGCGCCGAGCTCGCCCGCTACGACCTCTCCGAGGACGCGGCCGTCGAGACCGCCATGGTCTTCGGCGAGCTCTACCGCAACGGCGCGGAGTGGAAGTTCCGCGCCGTCGGCCAGGGTTACGCCTCCGGCCTCGAAGGCATCGCCCGCGACTTCGGCGTCAGCATCTGACCCGTCGCACGGCAGTCGAGCCCCGGCCGGGTTTCCCGGCCGGGGCTCTACCCTTCTCCGGGTGATCGTCGAAGCCCTCGCCCCCAAGGCCCTCGAGGACGGCGCCGCCCTCCCCGGCGCGCTGCTCACCGAACTCACCGCGCTGTACGCGTCGAACGTGGAGTTCCAGCAGCTCAGCGGCGACTTCCCGGACCCGTCCGACATCCGGCCCGAGCAGGTCGCGGCGGCGCTCGCCGACGACCTCGCCGAGCCCACCGCCGAGGTGCTCCTCGCCCGTTCGGAGGGCCGGCTCGTGGCCGTCGCCGTGACGCTCGGCCGGCACCCCGACCCGGCCGACCCGGACCCGTGGCTCGGGCTCCTCATGGTCCACGCGGACGAGCGCCGCGCGGGCCACGGCCGTCGCCTCGCCACGTACGTCGAGGACCGCTTCCGCGCCGCGGGCCGCACGGGCCTGCGGCTCGCCGTCCTGGAGAACAACCCGAAGGCCCTCGCCTTCTGGACCTCCCTCGGCTACGAGGAGACCGCCCGCCGCCCGGACCTCTCCCACGGCCGCCCGTGCGTCGTACTGCGCAAGTCCCTGGTGCCCCAGGCCTCCTAGGGCTTCTCGGGCTTCCCGTCGCCGTACAGCCAGACGTCCCACAGCGCGTCGAGGTCCTTGCCGGCCACGCTCTCGGCGTAGGCGGTGAAGTCCTCGGTGCGGGCGTTGGCGTGCCGGTACTTCGCGGGCCAGCCGCGCAGGATCTCGTCGAAGACGGCGTCGCCGACGGTCTCGCGGAGCTTGTGCAGGGCCATCGCGCCGCGCTGGTAGACGGGCGGGTCGAAGAGGTTCCCGGCGGCGGGCGGATCGGCGGGCGGGAAGGCCCAGTTGGCGTCCTGGGCGAAGGCCCGCTCGAAGTGGGTGCGCGCGGGGACGTCCTCGTACTCCTCGGTGTACAGCCATTCGGCGTACGTGGCGAAGCCTTCGTTCAGCCAGAGGTCCCGCCAGGTCGCGGGGGTGACGGAGTTGCCGAACCACTGGTGGGCCAGCTCGTGGACGAGGGTCGTCCGGTCGAAGGAGGCGGCGGGGAAGACGGGCCTGGTCTGGGTCTCCAGGGCGTAGCCGAGGGTCCCGTCCGGCACGACGATCGCCCCGGCGGAGGAGAAGGGGTACGGGCCGAAACGTTCCGCCTGACGGGTGAGGAGCGTCGGGAGCTCGGCCCGCAGCGCGGCCGCGCCCGCCGCGACCGACGGCTCCACGGCGGTGAGGACCGGCACGGGACCCGCACCGGGCGACGCGGCGCCGACCGCGGTCGCCGTGCCCGTCTCGTACCGGCCGATCGCGACCGTCGCCAGATAGCTCGCCATCGGCTCGGACGTGCGCCACACGCTGGTGACACGCCCGTCCGCGCCGGCCCGCCGCTCCGTCCGCTCCCCGTTGGAGATCGCCTCAAGGCCGGCCGGGACGGTCAGGGTGATGTCGTACGCGGCCTTGTCGGAGGGGTGGTGGTTGCCGGGGAACCAGGTCATCGAGCCTTCCGGCTCGCCGACCGCGACCGCCCCGCCGGCCGTCCGCAGCCAGCCCTCCGTGGAGCCGTCCGCGTCGGTGAGCGGCTCCGGCACGCCCGAGTAGGTGACGGTCGCCCGGAACTCCTCGCCCTCCGGAATCTCCTCGTGGGGCCGGAGCGTCAGCTCGTGCCCGGCGCGGTTGTACGCCGCCGGGACACCGTCGACCGTCGCCCGGCTCACCGTGAGGCCGTCGAGGTCGAGGTTGAAGGCGCTCAGGTCCTGCGTCGCCCGGGCGGTGATCTCGGCCGTGCCGTCGAGCCGTCCGGTCCCCGGGTCGTAGGCGAGGGTCAGGGCGTAGTGCCCCACGTCGTACCCGCCGTTCCCCAGCTTCGGGAAGTACGGATCGCGCAGCCCGGCCGCCCCCGGCGTACCCCGCACACCCCCGGTCGCCCCCGAGCACCCGCCCGCGAGCAGCCCGACGGCGACGAGGACGGCTACGGCTCCGGTCCGGCGGCGCTGATTCACGTAACGATCCTAAGCGGGGCGATACGCACAAGGCGGCGGCGCCCGGCGGGGGGTCCGGGCGCCGCCACCGTCAGGGGGGGGCCGAGTGGTGCTGTGCGGCTTAGTTGCCGAGGGCGGCGACGCCGGCCTGGGCGAACTTCTCGTCGAGGTCGCCCGACGGGGCGCCGGCGACGCCGATGCCCGCGATGGGGGCGCCCTTGGCGGTCACCGGGGCGCCGCCGGCGAGGAAGAGGGTGCCGGGGATGTCCTTGAGGGTGGGGGCGTTGGCCAGGCGGCCCGCGAGGACGGAGGTCGGGGCGTTCCAGGAGACGGCGGTGAACGCCTTGCGCTCGGCCGACTCGTAGGACTGCGGGCCCGCGCCGTCGCCCCGGAGGGTGACGATGGTGTTGCCGTTGCGGTCGACGACCGCGACGGAGACCCGCTGGTTCTCCTTCTCGGCGGCGTCCAGGGTGGCCTGCGCGGCCTTCGTGGCGGCCTCGATCGTCAGGTGCGTCGACTGCTGGAGGTTGTCGTTCCCCGCGTCGGCGGTGACCGCGGCGGGCGCGGCGGCGGCCGGGGCGGAGGCGTTCGCGGAGACGGCGCCGAAGGTACCGGCGGCGATGACGGCGGCGGCGGTGGCACCGAAGAGGATCTTCTTCATGAGGAACTCCGTGAGGTGAGAAGGAGGCGGAGGCCGGGTGCCCCGTTCGCTCTGAGATCCATCCTGTGGCCGCCCCCGGTGCCTTTCGGTCCACGGTCCGGCTGCCCTCCTCGCGCACACTGGAGGACGGCCGGGTCAGCCGATCGGCTGATGCCGCCCTGGTCCCCACGGGCCACCATGGACAGATATCCCCAGGTCAGAGGGTTCAGGGGGCGAACGGAGGCGGAACGATGACACGGCCGACACGCCATCCGGACGACCGTCCGACGGAGCGGGACCACGACCCGGACACCCGCCGGCTGGCCCGCGTCATGCACATCGCCTTCTTCCTCCTGCTCGGCGCCTCGCTGGCCCGCTTCCTGCTGCGCCACCCCTGGGAGGACCGCAGCCCGTGGATCATCGCCCTCTCCGGCGCGCTCGCCTCCCTGTACCTCCTCGGCCCGGTCGTCGGCACCCGCGCCGCCCCGCGCCGGATCGCGTGGCTCGGCACGGTCGTCGCCGTCTGGATCGTCCTCGTCGTCCTCGCGCCCAGCTTCGCCTGGTGCGCGGTGCCGCTCTTCTACACCGGCCTGCGGACCCTCCCGGCGCGCGCCGCGCTCGGCCTCGTCACCGTGCTCACCGCGTTCGTGGTCTTCGCCCAGGTGCAGCTCGCGCACGGCGGCTGGGACCCGAACCTGATCGTCGCCCCGCCGGCCGTCGCCGCCATCGCGACCGGCGTGTTCGTCTACTCCGACCGGCAGGCCGCCCGGCAGCGCGCCCTCATCGCCGACCTCATCCGCACCCGCCGCGAACTCGCCGCCACCGAACGGCGCGAGGGCACCCTCGCCGAGCGGCAGCGGCTGTCCATGGAGATCCACGACACCCTCGCGCAGGGCCTGTCCAGCCAGCAGATGCTGCTCCAGGCCGCCGACCGCACCTGGGACAGCGACCCGGCCACGGCCCGCCGCCATGTCCGTACCGCCGAATCCATCGCGGAACGCAACCTCGCCGAGGCCCGCCGCTTCGTCCACGACCTCGCGCCCGCCGACCTCGCCGAGGGCGGCGGGCTCGAAGAGGCGCTGCGCGGCCTGGCCACCCGCGAGTCGGCGGCGTTCCGTGTCGACGGCACCACCACCCCCCTGCCCGAGCGGGTGCAGTCGGCGCTGCTCCGGATCGCGCAGGGCGCCCTCGCCAACATCCGCGAACACGCCGACGCCGAATCCGCCGCCCTCACCCTCACCTACCTCGACGACCAGGTCGTCCTCGACATCGCCGACGACGGCCACGGCTTCGACCCCGCCGACACCCCCGGCGGAGTCCGCGGCCACGGCCTGCCCGCCATGCGCGTCCGCGCCCGCCAGCTCGGCGGCACCCTCACCGTCGAATCCGCCCCGGGCGAGGGCACCGTACTCTCCGCCGCCATCCCCCTCACCCTGGAGCCCTGATGTCCGTACGCATCCTGCTCTGCGACGACCACGTCGTCGTCCGCGCCGGGCTGCTCGCCCTGCTCGGCAGTACCCCCGACATCGAGGTCGTCGGCGAGGCCGGCAGCGGCGAGGAGGCCGTCGCCATGGCGGCCAAGCTGAAGCCGGACGTCGTCCTCATGGACCTCCAGCTCGGCGCGGGCATCGACGGCGTCGAGGCCACCCGCCGGATCGCCCCCACCGGCGTCCACGTCCTCGTCCTCACCACCTACGACACCGACGCCGACATCACCCGCGCCATCGAGGCCGGCGCGACCGGCTACCTCCTCAAGGCCGAACGGCCCGAGGAGCTCTTCGCCGCCATCCACTCCGCCGCCCAGGGCCGCACCGCCCTCTCCCCGCCCGTCGCCAGCCGCGTCATGGACGTCATGCGGGGCGCCGCCGGCCCCAGCCTCACCGACCGCGAGCGCGACATCCTCGGCCAGCTCGGCCGAGGCCTCGGCAACCGCGAGATCGCCCGCGCCCTCTTCATCAGCGAAGCCACCGTCAAGACCCACCTCGGCCGCATCTACGCCAAGCTCGGCGTCGACACCCGCGCCGGCGCCGTCGCCGTCGCCAAGGAACGCCGCCTGCTGCCGTAAGGCGTACCGCGTACGGGTTGGCCTACCGCGACAACGCGCTCCTCCGGCCACCCCCGCTGCTACTGTGCGCTACTGCCTGACCGCACGGTGTCATGCATCGGTTCTCCGTGGGAGCGCACGTGAAGCTCGCGATCGTCGGCGGCGGCCCCGCCGGCCTCTACCTCTCGATCCTGCTGAAGCGGCAGGACCCGGCCCACGACATCACCGTCTACGAACGGAACCCGGAGGGCTCCACGTACGGCTGGGGCGTCACCTACTGGGCCGGGCTCCTCGACAAGCTGCGCGCGGGCGACCCCGAATCCGCGCAGGCGGTCGCCGACGCATCCGTGACCTGGACGGACGGCGTCGCCATCGTCCGCGACGAACGGACCGTGCACCGCGGCGACGCCGGCTTCGGCATCGGCCGGCGCCGCATGCTCGGCCTCCTCGCCGACCGCGCCCGCGACCTCGGCGTCCACGTCTCCTTCGAGCACGACATCACCGGCCCCGACGCCCCCGAACTCGCCGGCGCCGACCTCGTCGTCGCCGCCGACGGCGTCAACAGCGTCCTCCGCACCGCCCACGCGGAACACTTCGGCCCCACCGTCACCAACGGCCGCAACGCGTACATCTGGCTGGGCACCACCAAGGTCTTCGACTCCTTCAGCTTCGCCTTCAAGGAGACCGAACACGGCTGGATCTGGTGCTACGCCTACGGGTTCAGCGGCGAGCGCTCCACCTGCGTCGTCGAGTGCTCCCCCGAGACCTGGACCGGCCTCGGCCTCGACACCCGCGGCGAGGCCGACAGCCTCGCCCTCCTGGAGAAGCTCTTCCACGACCTCCTCGACGGCCACGAACTCATCGGCCGCGACCGCGCCGACGCCGCCGCCCAGTGGCTCACCTTCCGCACGCTCACCAACCGCACCTGGCACCACGGCAACCTCGTCCTCCTCGGCGACGCCGCCCACACCACCCACTACTCCATCGGCGCCGGCACCACCCTCGCCCTCGAAGACGCCCTCGCCCTCGCCGAGGCCCTCCGCCACCCCGCCGACCTCGACACCGCCCTCACCACCTACGGCAAGCGCCGCCGCGCCGAACTCGTCTCCGCCCAGAGCGCCGCCCGCTACAGCGCCCAGTGGTACGAGAACCTCCCCCGCTACATGTCCCTGGAGCCGGCCAAGATGTTCGCCCTCCTCGGCCAGCGCCACTCCCCCCTCCTCCCCCACGTCCCCCCTCAGCTCTACTACCGCCTCGACCGCGCCGCCGGACAGCTCGAACCCCTCCGCCGCCTCAAGCGCTGGCTCGGCCCCCGCGTGGCGAGGGCCGTCCACGGCCGCCACTGAGCCAGGACACGGCCGGCCGTTCCCACCAGGCCGGCCGCTCCCCGCATCCCCTCACACGTCCCTGCGGTCGACCGCGAGAAAGGCCACCGCGAGGGCGCCGAGCGCCCACACCGCGTACACCGTCCACGCCCCGCCCGCCGTCCACGGATAGTCCACCGGCACCGGCGACTCCCCCACCTCCTTGAGCCGGTGCCACGCCCCCTGCGGCAGCGCGTGCAGGAACGTCGCACCCCAGCGGCTCCGGTCGTCCACGAGCGCCGGCAGCAGGAGCAGCACCCCCGTGAGGGACACGATGGCCGTCGCGGTGTGCCGCAGGAGCGCCCCGAGCCCGAAGCCGGCGAGCGCGCACACCGGCGCGAGCAGCGCGGACGCGGCGACGGCCCGCGGCACGCCCTCGTCGGCGAACGACATGCCTGCGCCCCGGCCGTCGAGCACCGCCTGCGTGGCGGCGAACGAGACGCCGGCGACCAGCACTCCGTACAGCAGCATCACCCCGCCGAGGACGAGCGCCTTCGCCGCGACGACCGCCCGGCGGTGCGGGACTGCGGTGAAGGTCGTACGGATCTGCCCCGTGCCGTACTCGCCGACGATCATCAGCGCGCCGATCGATCCGGTCGCGAGCGTGAACACCATGGCCCCGCCGAGCGTGAACGCGTCGCGCATCGCCCAGATCGGTACGAAGAGTTCCTTGATGCCGTCCGGGTAGTTCGGGTAGTTGCGGTAGTCGGCGAAGGTCGCGTTGAGGTTCACCACGAGGACGGCGAACGCGCCGACGGCGAACGCCCACGGCGTCGACCGCAGCGACCACAGCTTCAGCCACTCGGCGGCGAGCAGATCACGGAAACGGACGGCGGGCATCAGCGGTACTCCACACTCTCGGCGGTGAGCTCCATGAACGCCTCTTCGAGGGAGGAGGCGTGCGCGGTCAGTCCGGCGAGCGGGACTCCGTGCCGGTACGCGAGGGCCCCGATCCGCCCCGCCTCCATCCCGGTCACGGCAAGCTCCCGCCCCTCCGTCCGTACGGTCGCCCCCTCGGCCCGCAGCGCGTCGGCGAGGCCCGGCGCCGCGGCCTCGTCGGCCGTCCGCACCGTCACGCTCCGGCGGGTGCCGCGCGCCGCGAACGCGGCCACGCTCTCGGCCGCGATCAGCCGCCCCCGGCCGATCACGACGAGATCGTCGGCCGTGTTCTCCATCTCGCTCATCAGATGACTCGACACGAACACCGTCCGCCCCTCCGCCGCGAGCCGCCGGAACAGCCCCCGCGCCCACAACACCCCTTCCGGATCGAGCCCGTTGACCGGCTCGTCGAAGAGCACCACCGGCGGGTCCCCGAGCAGCGCCCCCGCGATCCCGAGCCGCTGCCTCATCCCGAGCGAGAATCCGCCGATCCGCCGCCGCCCCGCCTCCCCGAGCCCCACCTCGTCCAGCACCTCCCGTGCCCGCCCCCGCGGAATCCCGTTGGTCCGCGCCAGGGCCGCGAGATGCGCCTCGGCCGTCCTGCCCCCGTGCACGTCGTGCGCGTCGAGCAGCGCCCCCACCTCCCGCAGTCCCCTCGGCAGCTCGCCGAACCTCCGCCCGCCGACGGTGGCGGTCCCGGACGTCGGCCGGTTCAGGCCGAGGAGGAGCCGCAGGGTCGTCGACTTCCCGGCCCCGTTGGGGCCGAGGAAGCCGGTCACGCGGCCGGGCCGGACGCTGAAGGAGAGACGGTCGACGGCCGGACGGCCGGACGGGGCGCGGCGGGGCAGGCCCCGGCGATGCCCGTACCGCTTGGTCAGTTCGTGGACTTCGATCATGCGGACCACGGTCGCGGTCCGGCCCCCGCGCGCGCATCGGCCCGCCGGCCACAAGCGGAAGCGCCGGGTTGGGGGGGGGGGGGGGGGGGGGGGGGGGGGGGAGGGGGGGGGAGGGGGGGGGGGGGGGAGGGGGCGTGTCCTCGCCTTCCCCC
>NZ_JBVJVO010000014.1:80562-112944 GCF_055603625.1 Streptomyces sp. NPDC037273 | reverse complement strand
CCGCATACGACCCGACGCAGACGGGGGGCGTTCGGTGTTTCCCCCCCCCCCCCCCCCCCCCCCCCCGATGCCGAGCCGTACGCCCCCGCCTACGATCGGGACCATGCCCGCCACCCCGACCACCGACGGCCCGTCAGGCGACCTTCCCGGCACCGACGGCCCGTCCGGCGACCGTCTCGCCGCCGGCCGCCCGTTCGGCGGGCGGGTGCCGGCGGTGCTCGCCTGGGGCGCGGCCGTCGCTCAGCCCTTCCTCTTCCTGAGCGCCACGCGGACCGGCCCGTACCGCTCCACCGAGCTGCGGCTGTTCCTCACGGCCGCCGCCGTGGGCCTCACGCTGCCCCTCGCGCGCCGCAACCCGCTCGCCGCGCTCGGGCTGCTGCTGGCAGCGGTGTTCGCGGCGGCGACGACGCGGCCGGACGCCGTGCTGCTGTACCTGCCGGTGCTCGCGGCGGACGCGCTCGTCGGCCGGATCGCGGCCTCGCGCCCCCTGAAGGTCCTGCTGCCGACGGCGCTCGGCGCGCTGGCCGTGCAGATCGCGGCGGCGACGTACACGACCTCAGGGCAGGACGTCTTCGTCAGCACGGCGGTCGCCCTCGCGCTCGCCGTCCTGACGGCGGGACTCCTCGGCCGGTCCGTCCGCGAACGGCGCCTGCACACCGCCGAGTTGCGGGCCGCGACCACGGCCGAGGCGGTCGCGGCCGAACGGCTCAGGATCGCCCGCGAGCTGCACGACGTCATCGCGCACAGCATCGGCGTCATCGCCATCCAGGCGGGCGTCGGCCGTCGCGTCATCGACACCCAGCCCGCCGAGGCCCGCAACGCCCTCGCGACCATCGAGACCACCAGCCGCGAGACCCTCGCGGGCCTCCGCCGCACCCTCGGCGCACTGCGCGGCGCCGCCGACGGCGGCCGCCCCGCACCCCGCGACCCGGCCCCCGGCCTCGCCGACCTGGACCGGCTCGCCGCCACGACGGCCGACGCGGGCGTCCGCGTCGAGCTCCGCCGCCTCGGCGACCCCGCCACCGCCCTCCCGCCCGACATCGACCTCGCCGCCTACCGCATCGTCCAGGAGTCCCTCACCAACGTCGTCCGCCACGCCTCCACCCCGGCCTGCCGCGTCACCGTCGAGCGCCGCACCGACACCCTCCTCGTCGAGGTCACCGACGACGGCCCCGGCACCCCCACCACCGGCCCCGCGACCGGCACGGCCGCCACGGCCCCGGCCGCCGGCTACGGGCTCGTCGGCATGCGCGAGCGCGCCGCACTCCTCGGCGGCACCCTCACCGCCGGGCCGCGCCCGGGTGGCGGCTTCCACGTCACCGCGCTGCTCCCGCTCCCGCTGCCGACACCGCTCCCGGTCCCGCTCCGCACCGACGACCCGAAAGGCCCCCGCACCCCGTGAGCCCGCGCATCCGTGTCCTTCTCGTCGACGACCAGCCGCTGGTACGGGCCGGGCTCCGCGTCCTGATGGCCGACACCCCCGACATCGAGGTCGTCGCCGAAGCGGGCGACGGCAAGGAGGCGGTCGCCCTCGCCCGCGAGCTGGAGCCGGACGTGGTGGTGATGGACGTCCGGATGCCCGGCATGGACGGCATCGAGGCCACCCGCGTCATCACCGGGAGCCCCGAGGCCCCCCGCGTCCTCGTCCTGACCACCTTCGACGACGACGAGTACGTCTACGGCGCCCTGCGCTCGGGCGCCGGCGGCTTCCTCGTCAAGGACACGGCCCTCGACGACATCCTCACGGCCATCCGCGTCATCGCCTCCGGCGACGCCCTCCTCGCCCCCGCGATCACCCGCCGCCTCATCGCGGACTTCGCGTCCCGGGAGGCCCCGGCCCGGAAGGCCCCGCTCCCGCTCCCCACCATCACCGACCGCGAACGCGAAGTCCTCACCCTCGTCGCCCGCGGCCTCTCCAACGGCGAGATCGCCCGCGACCTCCACATCACCCCGGCCACCGCCAAGGCCCACGTCGCCCGGCTCTTCACCAAACTCTCGGCCCGCGACCGCGTCCACCTCGTGATCCTGGCGTACGAGGCCGCCCTGGTCCCCTGACCGGGCGCCTCCCGTACGAGCCCGCCCCGTCGCCGTGACACCATCGGTCCGTGCTCGACATCGGCTACTCCCTCTCGCGTCGCTTCCCCGACCCTCCGCAGACCGACTACCGGCGGGCGGACGTCCACGCGCTGCGCCACGACCTGTTCTGCGGGGACGTGTACCTCGCGGACACGGAGGCGGACCGGGAGGTGTCCACAGCCTGGGGATGGGTGCCGGTGCTCGACTTCGCGTGGGCGCTGTGCGACATCGTCGAACAGCTCGACCAGGACCCGCGCGGAAACCGGGCGTCGCAGCCGCAGTACGCCGAGCTGGACTTCACCGAGTCCTCCGACCGGATGCTGTTCGAGCGGCGCTTCGGCTGGGTGGACGTGGAGGCCGACTGGATGCCGGGCGACGAGCCGCCCGTCACCTTCAACCACGCCGCGCTCCGCCGCGAGGCCCGCGACTTCCTGCACGACCTCGTCGCCGACCTCACCGACATGCACGAGGGCCTCGGCGACAACCCCGCGATCTGGTCCCTCCAGGCCCGCTTCCCCCGCCTGCCGTAGCCCTCGCGACGCGGCCCCGCCCGGGTTTCACCCCTCCACCCGCACCCCCAGGTGCGCCGCGAAGACCGGCGCCAGGTCGAGGAGCTGGGCCGGGGAGATGACCGCGCCGGAGAGGGAGTCGAGGCCGCGGGTGATGTGGAGGGGGGCGGCGGAGCGGAGGTCGACGTCTCTCAGCCGCGCGGCGGAGAAGTCGGCGCCGGTGAGGGCGCAGCCGACGAAGGCGACGCGTTCGAGGACGGCGCCGCCGAAGTCCGGCTCGCTGAGGACGCAGTCCTCGAAGACGACGTCCTTCAGCTTGGCGGACCGCAGGTTGAGGTAGTCGATCTTGCCGCCGCGCACGACGACGCGCTCGAGGACCGCGCCGTGCAGCTGCACCCCGCCGAGCCGCGCGTCGACGAGCTCCACGTCACGGAGCTGCGCGCCGGAGAGGTCGGTGCCGACGCCCCGGACACCCGTCAGGACGGAGTCCAGGAAGCGGGCGCGGGAGAGACGCGCCTCGTCGAGGGCACAGTCGCGGAGGGCGCAGTCGAGGAAGCGGGCGCCTTCCCCGGACTGGGCGGTGAGGTCGAGAGCGGTCAGTTCCAGGCCGTCGTAGTCGCCGTCGGGGTCGAGGCCGCCTTCGTACGGCTCCAGGGGAGGGAGCCGGATCTCCGGGCGTCGTGCCGCCGCCGGCTGCTTCTTTCGTGCGATCGCCATGGACCCATGGTGATGTACGCCACTGACAACGCCCCCGATGTCACGAACGCGGCCCCGCCGCTCGTCCCGCGTACAAGAGCAGAACCGGAAGCGGGACGAGGGAGACGGGCATGCGGAAGCTGACGATCATCGGCGGCGGGTTCGCGGGGCTGACGGCGGCGATCACCGCGGCGGAGGCGGGCACCAAGGTGACCGTGTACGAGGCGCACCGGACGCTCGGCGGGCGGGCGCGGACGGCGGAGGGCCCGTACCGCACGAACGAGGGTCCGCACGCCCTGTACGCCGGCGGCCCGCACTGGACGTGGCTCGAACAGCGGGGGCTGCTCGGGCCGCTCGCCGCGCTGCCGCCCACGGAGGCGCTGCGGTTCCGGCTGCGCCGGGACGGGGCGCTGCGCCGCGTACCGCCGCTGGGAATGCTGCGGCTGGCCCGGCGGAACGCGGAACAGGCGCCCGTGGACGTCGACTTCCTCACCTGGGCGAGCGGGGTCGCGGGCGAGCGGGCCGCGCGTCAGGCGGCCGCGTACAGCGCGGTCGCGCTGTTCCACCACGACCCGGGCGCGCTGTCGGCGCGTTTCGTGCAGGAGCGGCTGCACCGGGCGACGTCGGTGCCGCCTGAGGCGCACTACATCCGGGGCGGGTGGGGCGAGCTGATCGGCCGGATGGCCGCCCGGGCCTGGGAGATGGGCGTACGGATCGAGACGTCGGCGCGCGTCGACGCGCTGCCGTCCGACGGCGGGCCCGTGATCGTGGCGACCGCGCTGCCGGCCGCCGCCCGGCTCCTCGGCGACCCGTCGCTGACGTGGGACAGCGGCCGTACGGTCCTCTTCGACCTGGCGCTGCGCACCCGCAAGGGCGACCCGTTCGTCGTCTCCGACCTGGACGCCCCGGGCTGGGTCGAGCGCTTCACCGCCCAGGACCCCTCGCTCGCGCCCGCCGGACAGCAGCTGATCCAGGCCCAGCTCCCGATCGGCCCCGACGCGGCCAAGGCGGACGGCGTCGCCCACGCCGAGCGCCTGCTCGACCTCGGCTTCCCCGGCTGGCGCGAGCGGACGGTGTGGCAGCGCGCCTCGGTCTCCCAGGGGCGTACGGGAGCGGTGGACCGCCCCGGCACCACCTGGCGCGACCGGCCGGCCGTCGACCGGGGCGAGGGGATCTACCTGGTCGGCGACCAGGTGGCCGCGCCCGGCGTGCTGTCGGAGGTGTCGTTCACGAGCGCGGTCGAAGCGGTGTCCCTCGCCCTGCGCGCCGACCACTTCACCCACACCGGCTACCCCGACACCCTTGGCCTCCCCGGCCGGCGGCTTGACCTCAAGCGCGCTTGAGGTCGGAGGCTGTACGCGTCAGCGAGGGCCGGCCGACACCGACCGCCCGACCGACCGCACGCGGACGCGTGCTCACCACGACAGGGGACCCGCCATGCACGCCATCCGCCTCCACGCCTTCGGCCCCGCCGAGAACCTCACCTACGAGGAGACCCCCGACCCGGTCCCGGGCCCCGGCCAGGTCCGCGTCCGGGTCACGGCGGCGGGCGTGCACCTCCTGGACACCGCACTCCGTGAGGGCGCCCAGGGGCCGTTCCCGGCACCGGCCGAACTGCCGACCGTCCCCGGCCGCGAGGTCGCCGGCACGGTCGACGCGCTGGGCGAGGGCACCGACCCGTCCTGGCTCGGCAAGCGGGTCGTCGCCCACCTCGGCATGAACCCCGGCGGCTACGCCGAGCTGGCCGTCACCGACGCCGCCCGGCTGCACGCGCTGCCCGACCACCTCGGCGACGCGGAGGCCGTCGCCATGATCGGCACCGGCCGCACGACGCTCGGCATCCTGCAGTTCACGCGGCTGGGCCCCGAGTCGGTCGCGATCGTGCCTGCGGCGGCGGGCGGCATCGGCACCCTGCTCGTGCAGTACGCGAAGAACGCCGGCGCCACCGTCATCGGCCTCGCCGGCGGCCCCGCGAAGGTCGCGCTCGTCGAGGCGAACGGCGCCGACCTCGCCGTGGACTACACGCTGCCGGACTGGCCCGAGAAGGTCCGCGCCCACCTGGGGGACCGTACCGCCACCGTCGTGTTCGACTCGGTCGGCGGCGAGACCGGCCGCGCCGCCGTCGACCTGCTCGGCAAGGGCGGGCAGCACCTCGTCTTCGGCTGGTCCGGCGCCGGTCTCCACGACGGCGAACCGCTCACCTACACGGCCGAGGAACTCGCCGCCCGCTCCATCACCTCGAAGTCCGTCCTCGGCCCCGTCATGATCCAGAAGGCCGGCGGCGACGTCCGCGGCCTCGAACTCGCCGCCCTCGAAGCGGCGGCCACCGGCACCCTCCGCCCGGCGGTCCACCGCTTCCCCCTCGCGGACGCGGCGGGAGCCCACCGCGCCCTGGAGAACCGGGGCACGACGGGCAAGGTGGTCCTGGTCCCGTAGCGCACGGCCCGGGGGACCGTTCCGTCAGACCCCGACGACATCCCAGGAGTGCGCCTTGAACTCCTTCAGGAAGTCCGGGTGGTCCTCCCACATCCGGGCGACGGACCGCAGCACGTCCCAGTTCTGCTCAAGCGCCTGGTCGACGACCTGCCGCAGCTCCGGCGCCGTCTCCCGCTTCTCCACGAGGCCGTTGACGGCCGCCGCGGCCTGCACCGTGTAGCGCGTGGCACGCAGGGCACGCGAGGTGTCGTCCATGCCGAAGCCGTGGTCCTTCCCGTTCGCCGGGTCGAAGAGCGGCGTCAGCCGCGCCTCGATGAAGGCCGTGATGCGCTGGAAGCGCTGCTCGATATCCGTATCCATGCCCTCTTCCTACACCCCCGCCCCACCGAGCTCCGCCAGCGCCCCGTCCGTGAGGCGGTAGACCGTCCACTCGTCCTGCGGGCGGGCGCCCAGGGACTCGTAGAAGGCGATGGACGGCTCGTTCCAGTTGAGCACCGACCACTCCAGGCGGCCGTAGCCCCGGTCGACGCAGATGCGGGCCAGTTCCCGCAGCAGCGCCTTGCCGTGGCCCCCGCCCCGCATCTCCGGACGGACGTACAGGTCCTCCAGGTAGATGCCGTGGACTCCGCGCCACGACGAGAAGTTGAGGAACCAGAGCGCGAAGCCGGCGACCTCGCCGGACTCGTTCTCCGCGATGTGTGCGAAGGCCGCCGGGTGCTCGCCGAAAAGCGCCTCGCGGATCTGGTCCACGGTCGCGTGCACCTCGTCGAGTGCCTTCTCGTACTCCGCGAGGTCGCGGACCATGGCGTAGATGACAGGGACGTCGGCAGGCGTGGCTGTACGGATCATGACGCCACCCTGCCCCGGATCCCGCCCCCTTCGCCACCTGCCCCGGGCTCACCGGATCACGCCCGCCTCGCGGCCCTCCCCCGGCTCACGCCCGCCTGGCCGCCCTCCCCCGCCTCACGCCCGCCTCGCCGCCCTCCCCCAGCGCACGCCCGCCTCACGCCCGCCTCGCCAGCAGGATCCTGGCCAGCGCCACCTGCTCGGCGTCCAGCTCCTCCTCGCCGTCCTCGACGTCCCACAGCCCGTTCTGCAGCACCCGCCCCAGCGTCCACGCCACCGCGCGCCCCCGGTCGCCGACCACCTCGGCCAGCAGGTCGAAGCGCCACAGCACCTCGGCCGGATCGGGATCGAACCGGTCCGCGAGCGCCGGCCACAAGTCGAACCCCGGATCCCCCGCCAAGGGCTTCGGATCGATCGCCAGCCACGGCTCCCGCCCGCCCGCCAGCACGTTCCCGAAATGCAGGTCCCAGTGGAGCAGCCGGTCCCCCGGCTCCCCCGCCACCTCCCGTACCGCCGCCGCGCACTCCCGCAGCACCGCCGCGTCCGCCGCGCCGAGCCGCGCCACCGCGCCCGGCACCTCGTCGAGCATCCGGGCCGCGACGTCCCCGAGCCGCCGCATCCCCTCCGGCGCCGGCACGGCCACCAGCCGCTCCAGCAGCCCCGCCACGATCCGCAGCGCCTCGCGCGTGTCCGCGACCGACGACAACGGCCGCGTCTCGTCGAGCCGTTCGAGCAGCATCGTGCCGGTCCCCGCGTCATGGTCGAGCAGCCGCACCGAGCCCGCCCCGTCCCACACCCGCAGACCGTCCGGCTCCCCCTCCGACTCCTCGTCGAGGAGCTGCATCTTCAGCGCCGCCGGCATCCCGTCCGCGACCCTCTCCACCGGCAGCACCAGCGAGGCGACCCCGTACATCGACGGCCCCGTCACCCGCAGCCCCCACCGCCCGATGAACTCCCGTGCCTGCCCCGGCAGTCCGGCGACGAACGCTCTCCCCGCGTCGCCGTTGTACTTGGCCTGCGAAGCGGCGAGCTCATCGGGTACGCGAATTTCCTCGGACACGAGCTTCTCGGAGGTCATCCCCCGACCCTAGACACCCGCGTCCCGCAGCGCCTTCGAGAATTCCCCCGCGTCGTACAGCGCGTCGCCGCCCGGCAGGGCGGTGCCGTCGACGAGGACGGTGGGGGTGCCGCCGACGCCGGACGCCTCGAAGGCCTTCTCTGAGTCGGCGACCCAGACCCGGTGGGCGTCGTCGCGTACGGCGCGGTCGAAGGCGGCGCTCCGCAGCCCCTTCACCTGGTCGGCGATGCGGAGCAGGTGGTCGACGGAGTAGCCGTCCTTCGACTCCCCGGCGGGCTGGGAGGCGAAGAGGGCGGCCTGGTACTCGGCGAACTTGCCGGGGCCCGCGTCCACCGAGGCGCGCAGGGCGTTGGCGGCGCGGGCGGAGGCGGTGCCGCCGGTACGGGCGTCGAGGAAGGAGGCGACGACGTACTCGACCCGGACCTTCCCGGCCGCGGCCTCGTCGGCGAGGACGGTGCCGGCGCTCCCCTCGAACTTGGCGCAGTAGCTGCAGCGCGGGTCCACGTACACCGTGACCGTGTGCGGGGCCTTCGGATCACCGACGACGATCTTCGTACCCTCGACGGCCGCGGGAAGGCCCGAGAGGACCTCGGCGTGCTCGGCGGGGGCCACCGTGACCGCCGCCGCGGCGGGCGCCGCCGAGCCGCCTCCGCCCGAACACCCCACCGCCGCAAGGGCGATGGACCCGGCGACGAGCACGGCGGCGACAGCCCGCCCTGACCTGCGTACGAGCATGGGAGAGTCCTTCCGGAACAACGAAATCCGCACGGGTCCTGCCCCCTCGAACCTAGGCCGGGCACCCCCTCGGAAACGCCGCCGAAGGACCCGTATCCAGGGGACCAACGCCCCGGGTAACGTCCGGCCCACGGACCCGGAAGAGGGATAGACATGAGCACGGTCAACGGCGGCATTTCGTTCTGGTACGCGCAGGAGGGCGCCCCCGCGCCCCGCGAACCGCTCCCCGGCGACACCACATCCGACGTCTGCATCGTGGGCGGCGGATACACCGGCCTGTGGACCGCCTACTACCTCAAGAAGGCCGTGCCCTTCCTCGACATCACCGTCCTCGAAGCGAAGTTCTGCGGGTACGGCGCCTCCGGCCGCAACGGCGGCTGGCTCTACAACGGCATCGCCGGCCGCGACCGCTACGCCCGGCTGCACGGCCACCAGGCAGCCGTCCGCCTCCAGCAGGCCATGAACGCCACCGTCACCGAAGTCCTCGACGTCTGCGCGGCCGAGAACATCGACGCCGACCAGCACCGCGGCGGCGTCCTCGAAGTCGCCCTCTCGCCCGCCCAGCTCGTCCGCCTCAAGGCCTTCCACGAGGCCGAGACCGCCTTCGGCGAGACCGACCGCGAACTGTTCGGCGCCCGCGAGACCTCCGAGCGCGTCCGCGTCACCGGCGCCGTCGGCTCCTCCTGGACCCCGCACGGCGCGAGCCTGCACCCCGTCAAGCTCGTCAAGGGCCTCGCGGCCGCCGTCGAGGCACTCGGCGTCACCATCCACGAGTCCACGCCCGTCACCGAGATCAGGCCCAAGCACGCCGTCACCCCGTACGGCACGGTCCGCGCCCCCTACGTGCTGCGCTGCACCGAGGGCTTCACCGCCTCCCTGGCCGGCCAGCGCCGCACCTGGCTCCCGATGAACTCCTCCATGATCGCCACCGAGCCCCTCACCGACGCCCAGTGGGACTCCCTCGGCTGGGCCGGCGGCGAGACCCTCGGCGACATGGCCCACGCCTACATGTACGCCCAGCGCACCGCCGACGGCCGCATCGCCCTGGGTGGCCGCGGCGTCCCCTACCGCTACGGCTCGAAGACCGACAACGACGGCCGCACCCAGCCCCAGACGATCGAGGCGCTCCGCGAGATCCTCGTCCGCTTCTTCCCCCAGCTCGCGGGCGTGCGGATCGACCACGCCTGGTCCGGTGTCCTCGGCGTCCCCCGCGACTGGTGCGCCACCGTCACCCTCGACCGCTCCACCGGCCTCGGCTGGGCCGGCGGCTACGTCGGCTCCGGCGTCGCCACCGCCAACCTCGCCGCCCGCACCCTCCGCGACCTCATCCGCGAGGACTCGGGCCAGTCCGGCCCCACCGACCTCACCACCCTCCCCTGGGTCAACCACAAGGTCCGCAAGTGGGAACCCGAACCCCTCCGCTGGCTCGGCGTCCAGACCATGTACGCCGCCTTCCGCGGCGCCGACCGCCGCGAAGCCACCGCCCACACCGCCACCACCGACCCCATCGCCACCCTCGCCAACCGCCTCAGCGGCCGCTGACGGCGCCCCCTCAGGGCCGCGCGGCCTCCTGCAACAACCCCTTCACCGACACCTCCGAATTGGCCGACACCCACCCGAGGCCGTACCGTTCGGCCTCCCGGTCCACCTCATTCGGATCAAGCCCCTCATAGATGTCATAGATCGACTCCCTCGTCTTCTTCTTCTTGAAATTGAACGAGGAGATGAAAACGGTGGGATCTTCCTCCGGCGACCAGAAAGCCGCCACATACCGCGGCTTTCGGGTCACATTGATCAGATTCGTGTTGTACCGCACCCGCCCGTGGTAGATCACATGCTCGCCGCAGTCGTCGGGCGGGCAGTAGTACCGCCCCTCGGCCGCGACCCACGAGAGCCTCTCGTAATAGAACTCGTCATCGAGCTTCCCCCGGTCCTGCCGCAAAACCACGAACTGCAGGACGGCGTCCAGGGTCTCGTACGTGGTGTCCTTGGGAAGCGTGACGATCCGCTCCATCGTGAACTCCTCCCCGGAGTCCAGCGTCGACCCGGGGCCCTGGAACTGCCCGGACGCGACGATCTCACCCTCGGTCCCGCTCTCGTACGCCTCCGCCTCCGGGTTGAACCACCCCCCGTCCTCCTTCCCCTTCCACTCCTTGATCCCCTCACCCTCGGCGTCGAACTCCGTCTCGTACCCGAACACCGTGTAGTCGTCGAGGACGAGATAGACCGGAATCCCCCCGGTGTTCTTCGCATAGAGCTTGAGAGGCACATGGAGATACGGCGAACCGGCATCGGTCCGCGGTTTCCCGAAACTCGCCCTCAGTACGAAATGCATGGGCGCCGCGATCGGCTGGTACAGGATCGAATACCCCAGGCTCACCGAAGTCAGCACCGCCGTCACCGTGATCCCCGCCGCGAACTTCCGCGGATGCGGAATCCCCCTCCACACCTTCTGCCGGATCAGCACGTGCAGCGCCCACACCGCCCACACCCACAACCCGAGAAACAGCCACACCGTCGCGATGTACTCCCGCTCCTGCAGCCACAGGAAAAGCAACAAGCTCGACGTAGCGGCAGTGACCAGCACCCCCAGCAGCACCAACGCCCCGGACACCCGCACCTGCCGCCGCCCCCAGTGATCGACGACCGCCGGCACCGCGATCCCCTCCACCACCCCCGCCAGCAGGAACAACACCCCCACCAACCGCTGCGCGAACGTCAACGCCCCCAACGCGTCCGCCCACCCGATCGCCATGTGCAGCCCCAGCGACACCAGCAGCCCCACGATCATCACCGCGATCAGCAGCCACCGCCTCCAGCCCCTCCGATCGGGCCAGACATCACTCCCCCCACCCCGCCAGTGCACCCGCGCCGGATCCTCCAGATCCAGATCCGCCGGATACCCCAGCCTCCGCAACACCCTCTTCAACTCCCGCAGCGACCAGGCACTCCCCACCGTCCTCTCATGCACCGTCACCCGCCGCAGCCCCCGCCGATCCGGCGCCTCCACCACCACCCAAGCCCTCATCACCACCCCTCCACCCTCCCCACCACCCCCCACCCCCGCATCCCCGACTACTGCGTCCGCCTGACCCCCGATCCACAAACGGCCCGCACCGGGGTTGTGTCAGAAAAACCAAACGACGAGACGCACGTTCTCCTCCCCGTGGACCTCGCTGAGGGTGCGCATCACCCTCCAGACCCGTCCCCAGTCGGTATCAGGCCCAGCGGCCGACGCACGGGTCCGCGTGCCGGAGGCGTCCGTCTCCCGCCACTCTGCGGCTGCCAGCTCAGCCCAGGTCAGCCACGTCGTCCCGTAGACCGAGTCAGGACCGCCATAGCCGGCGAAGTCCCTCCGCAGCCCCTCCGACGCGTCATCCGGGAAACGGCATCCGCATTTCGCCCGCAACTGCGGCACGGCCGGCTTTCGGCCCCCCGCTCAGCCGGATCGATCAGAACCCGTCGTGATGACCAACCAACCCGCGCGAGTGGTGGACGGCCTAGCCTGTCGCTCGTGCACCTTCAAGACGTTCCCTCCCTTTGGCACCTCCGCATGGTCACTGGAGGCCTCGCCCACATCTGGGCCGATGGCTACGCGGAAGTCGACGGGTCTTACGTCTTCGATGTCCTGGCCACGGTGCCCCTTGACCACCAGACGCACATGGCCGTCACGTCCTCAGCACCGGCGCACCCAGAAACCGTGTGCGTCACGGTCGCCCGCATTCCCATGAACGCTGTAGAAGAGCTGCACACTGCCAAGATCGGCATGGATGCCCCCTACTGCGACTGTGACGGCGCGTGAAGGTGGCCGGTGACCCACTGCCACGGGGGGCCGTTCTGCCGTTCGTTGCCCTTGGGCTCCTGCTCTTCCCCCGTCGGTTCCGGTCCGATCCGGCACGTGGGGGGGCAAGTTCACCCTTCGCAGCAACTTGGTGCCGTGAGGTCCACCCAGACCCAAGGCTTGTGGTCCCAGGCGCGCACTTCCCCTACGACGAGGTCGACGGTCGCTCCCACCGGAGGCATTTCCCGGGTGAGACGCTGAACCCCGGGTTCACTGCCTCGGCGAATCACGTCCAACGAGGCACCGACGGGTTCGTACCCGTTCAGCTTCGCCGTGAGTCCCCACGGCTGATGACTGGTGATCGTTGCTTGGACCGTTTCACCTTCATGAAGCTCGCTGAGGGAGCGCACCGAGTCGTCTGTCATGGCGGCATCATCCATAGACGGGACACACGGTCGCCGATCCGCAGCGCCCGACGCCGTTCGTCGGCGTCGCCACGCAGTCAGCCTCAGAGGTGTTGCCTCGCTGCTCTCACCAGATGAGCAATGCCATCCCGCGTGTGAGTCCTTCGCTGATCCAGCTCCGACCGGTTGTCTGTTTTGTGTACGGCTGTGATCTCGGCAAGCAGGCTTTCAGCCTTGCGACTCAGCTCTTCATCGTCGGTGAGCATCTGCATCCAGAACAGAGCCTCCTGGGCCTTGGACCTGAGGTCGTATGCCCGGATCTGCACAGCGTCGGCAGCTTCCGGAGGGGGCTGCTCATGCATACAAAACCAAAGGTGCACGAGACACCGCCGGTAGTTGATCAAAGCCGCCGCATAGGCCGTGTATGCGTCCAGCCGTTCCTGACGCAGCCTCTCGTCCCGTGTGAACCGGTGGCCTCTCTCCGTCGTGCGCCGTTGGACTCCCAGGGTGATCCCCGAACCAAGCAGGGTGCCCAAGACGGCGATGGCGCTGGCGATTATGGCTTCCACCCTTGTAGAAGACCACGGCCGACGGCACCCTGTGATCGTTTTCGCGACGACTTCATGAGGTGCGGCTGCTCGGACGAGCGGCCCACTACTTCGGCGACGTACAAAGCGGCCGGTACGGAGTGGTCGACTACGGGCTACGTCTTCACCACCCGCACCGGACACCCACATCGGATCGCGCGCGTGACAGCCATCGAATTACCAGCTTCTTCCCCTGGTAGGGCCAGGGCGTACGGCGCTGGGCGAGTACCAGTCCGAAGGATCCGCCTCAGCTGAGGGGGAGACGCCGTACTGGCCGGCGGGCGTGCTGCCGATCCTCGACTGGGGCTGCGGGATGTACGCCGCGGTGGACTGCCTCAGCGAGACCGCCACGGTCCTCCTCTTCGAACCGAACGCCATGACGGACGACGGAGCCGACGCATGGTTCGTCGACGCCGGAAGCCTGGCCGAGTGGCTCGGGACCTGGCTCGCAGGAACAGGTTGGTACGAGGAAGACGCCGACGAGTGCGAGGCCGTCACAGAGTCACCGTCCCTGCGGACAGAACCTGCTTGGATCCGTGACATGACAGACGATGACCGCTACGAGATGTCGGCCGTTCATCTCGCCGTCGAGACCGGTGATCTTTCCGAGCTAACGCGCCTGCTGGATGCTGGCCATGATCCGAACGAGGTCGACAGCTATAGCGGCTGGACGCCACTGCTAAGGGCCATCGACGGTGAGGCGGACGGGTCCGTACAGGACGAGCGACCATTGGAAGCGGCTTGCACTGCCGTTCTGTTGGCTTACGGAGCTGATCCGCAGCGTCCCTCAAGGGACGGCCTGACCCCATATCACCTGGCGTTTCAGTCGCGGCGCGAGATGGCGGTCCGGCTGCTAGAGATGCATGGCGCCACGCCGCCGACGCACTGACTGGCCTGCACTCCCCGTCGGCGGGCTCCCGGCCGTCCGCCTCAGCCAACGGCCCACCCCCCGACTCCCATCCCGTCTGCCGTCGACCCACTGGCCGGCACCCGCGCCCGCAGACGCCGAAGACCCCCAACCATGATCGGTTGGGGGTCTTCGACGTTCTTGCCTGGAGCCCCCTGTCGGGTTCGAACCGACGACCCCCGCTTTACAAGTTCGATCGGGCTACCCCTGGCAGGCCCCTGGCAGGTTCGAACAGCAGCTCGCGAACACCGTGAGAGGCCGTGATGGACTGCTGTCATCCACCTTCGTTGATGTCAGCTGTGGATGTCGGCTGTCGCCGATCCGCGAACGGTCGCCGATAGTCCGAGGCCTCCCCGACCGGGGGATAGTCCCTGCCGCACATCACGTAGACGGGGTTCTCGGGATCTCCTGCTTCCAGCGCCAGGCAGATGTCTACGTCGTGGTTCGCGAACCGGTGCAGGTACTGAACGAACAGCTCCAGCTCCTCATCGGACAGCCGCTCATCGTGCCGCTCGTTGTGCATGCCACCCCCGATAGCAACTGATGGGTCGGGCCGGACGATATCCGAGCTGAAAACACACCGGTGGCTGCCGGGCAGCCACCGCTACCGTGCAGGCATGAAGAGCGGGCGGAGGCACTGGCGGGACAGGCTTGGAACACCGAAGACGTTCGTTCTGTACCGCACGCCCGACGTGTGGCGCTATGCCATGCACTTCTCCGGCGGCATTGTCGACGGCTACCTCGTCCAGCCCAGCTCCGACAGCGAACCCACCGAAGCTCAGACAGCTGCACACGGCAAGGCCGAGGAACTGGCCGGCCGACCGCTGACGATCTCCTGGGAGGCGAGCGATGAATCGGGTTGGTGGACGGGAGCCATCACCACCGATCCGGTGAAGTCGGCTTAGTCCTGCCACCGACCTTGGCTAGCGAGCTCCGGCCCGCGACTCACCCCTCGTGAGACCGCTGTTGTCACCAGTCGCGCCAATCGTCAGTGATCTCGGCGCGATTGATACCCCTCCTCGCCGCCAGGGCCGCCACATCGACGCCATGCTCGCCCAAGGTGGTGTCGATGTACTCGCACAGCTGCTCCCGCTCCTCCGTGCAGTAACAGGCGCCGCCATGGCTGTCGTCCTCATCGACGGCGTTGAGCGCCAGGACGACCTTCTCGATCGCCCCGAAGACTTCTGCGTCAGACGGCTCTCGGAAGGCTCGTACGTCCGCCTCGTACGCCTCCAACGCTGTGTCTGTGGCCTGCAAGAGGGACTCGGGATACATCTGCGCCGCGCCGGCGCACTCCGGATCCAGCGTTCCGGCTGCTACCGCGCGAGCTTCCTCCGCCATCCAGGCACGCCAGTTCTCAGTTGGTCTGTTCGCCATGGCCAGACGGTATGCCCGAGCACTGACACCCCTGCCTAGCGGTTAACAGGAATCTCGTAGACGATCTCGCACAGGGAGGCAGGGACGACGATGTCCGCCGTCTCCACGGGGCGGCCCTCGTCGCTGTAGTACGTCCGCCGGATGTGTGTGACGAGTGCGGCCTTCTGAATCCCGAGGAGCGACGCTTCCTCGGCGGTTGCCTGGCGCGGCTCCGGCTGCTCCACGGCGTGGCCAACCACGACGCCGATCTCGGCCATCCGGTTCACGACACCGGCCCCAGCGTGCGGCCCGCCCTCGGGAAGGACGACGAGCGTCCCGCCGGTGAGGTCGTACGGCTCCCAGCTCGTCGACAGCTGCACGGGCCGCCCGTCGGCGAGAAACTCGTACACAGTCCGTACGCACAGATCGCCCGCACCGATCCCAAGCCGCGCAGCGATCTCCGCCGGCGCAGGAACCTTGGCATCGGTCCGGCTCTCCCACCCGCCGTTCCGCCCCACGGCCTTCATGTCGGCCAGGAACGGCGACCCGTCCGGCTGCTCGCGCGCCGCGGACCGAACCATCCGCACCCGCTGCCGCGGCTCGGCAACGTAGGTCCCTGACCCGGCCCGCCCCTCCAACACGCCCTGGGAGATCAACAGCTCCTAGGCCCGACGGACAACGTTCTCGCCCACACCGCACTCCTGGGCGATCTGAGCCCGGGAAGGTAGCCGATCTCCAGGCGTCCACTCGTGCTCCGCGATCCGCTGCCGGAGTACGTCGGCGATGCGGAGATAGGGCGGCTGCTCAGGCATATGGAAAATCTAGTCCACTAGCTCTAATCTAGTTAACTAGCTTCACTCAACGTGATCGCCGGTAACGGAGGCTGCCCTGTGTCTGCCCCAGAAGTAAGCGCGGAGGCCCTCGCCGCCCGGCTGTCCGCCGTGGGGCTCACCACACGCATGGAGAAGCACGCCAGGCACACATCGATCGAAGCGGAGGTACCGGAACCACTCCCCGCCGAGACATGGCGGGATGTCCTTGAAGTCCTGGCACAGGCAGACCGCTTCGGTCTCCTCGCCACCAGCCTGGGCGGCCGAACCCTCTGGGCCGCCGTGAACAAAGCGGTCCCCGCGACGGGCAATGTCCGGGGACCTGGCCATCAGCGATAGGAGCTGATCAGCATGTTCAACCGTATCCGCCACGCCATCGCGCGCACCAGGGAGCGGTACTCCCAACAGGCCCGGTACCGCGGCGCCTTAGCCCCCATCCGCCCGACGCTCATCCACCCCAACCCGTCCGACGAACTGACGCTGTTCCTCCGACAGCTCCGGGACCGCACGGACCTCCTCCGGGGCGAGGAGACGACCCTCGTCCGCCCGTACGTCCTGGCCGGCGAGCAGCGCACACGGCAGCGCTCGGCACCCGTCCCACACCATCTCCTCGCCCATACCTGCTTCGCGCCGGCGGAGGTCCAGGGATGACCCGCGTCCCTTCGGCAACGACCACGCCCTACCGATCCAGCGCATGCCGTATCGGCACGCATCACGAGTGCGCGCACTCCGCCCCGACGACGGCACCGATCGGCATCCCGGTCGTCTACGAGGCGTGCGCCTGCTCCTGCCACTCCGCGACAACGTCACCGGAGGCAGCGTCATGACCGGCTTGCCCTTCGGCGGCGCGCTGGCCTCCCCGATCGAGATCACCACGGCCACCGTGCAGCGCGGCGACGTCATCCAAATCGGCGGCCAACCGTGCCGAGTGGCTGACCTCCGCCAACTGCCCGGCGGAGCCAAACGCCTCCTCTTCGAATCGGGCGAACTCCTGACCATGCACACCCGTACGCGCCTGATCGCCGTACGCGTGCTCAGAAGGTGGTGACCGACCCCATGCCGTCCCTCCGCCACACCATCGCCGACGACCTCAGGTCCCAGATCGCCACGGGCAGCCTCAAGGCCGGCGAACGCCTCCCCTCGGAACCTCGACTCGCCGCGACCTACAAGGTCAGCACCCCGACCCTGCGCAACGCCCTCGCGCTCCTCCAGGCCGAAGGCCTGATCGAGAAGATCCACGGCAAGGGCAACTTCGTCCGCCACCCCCTCCGCAAACTCACCTACACCGGAGGCCGCCTCACCCCGGACACAGACCTCCACGTCACGATCCGCACCACCAACCTCCGAGCACGCGGCGACCTAATCCCCCTACTCAAGGTCCCTTCGCGCACCCCACTAACGGAGTTCCTCTGCCTGACTCACCAGGGAGAGTCTCCGCACAGCCTGGCCCGCATCTACGTCCCGCGCGACCAGGCCACTGCCACGCCTTCGTGGCACCACCTGGGACTGACGGAAGTCCGAGAGAAGGTCAGAGCCCGCCATCCAACCCCAGAGGAAGCCTCAGCCCTCCGCATCAGCTCGACCCTGGCCATCCTCGCGATCACCCGCGTCTCAACGGACAGCACTGGCCAAGTAATTGAGGCAGCACTCCTGATCCTCCCTGGCGACCGCACCGACATCCTCTTCACCACCCACCACACGACATCTGAGAGAGGACCGGCAGGATGACACCCCATAGCGAGCTCCGCCTCCTCCCATGGGCAGGCCCCAACGGCAAGCCCTGCTACCTGAGTGCCGACAGCTCCAACAGCCGCCTCTCCCGCCTAGCCGACAGCATCGAAGCTGCACAGCTAAATACGACGGCTGCCCTCGTTGAGCACGCAGCACAAGTACTCGGCGACGAGGAGGCGAGCCAGGACGATCTTGAAGCACTTGTGGCAGAACTGACGGGAGCTTTGCGGGACGTGCTGCGCGTTGCTGAGAGCCGCGGTCACCGCCTTCCGACTCCCGACACCTCCGCTTGCGGGGACAACGACGAACATCAACTACTGGAGTCGGCCTTCGGCTAGCGGCAGCACAGTGCAGCGAGGACCCTCGGGCGGCGTCTGGGGGTCCTCGCCGCAGCGTCCTGCCGTCACCGACCCTCCAGCTGATCGTCAGCCAACGGGCTAGAGTTATCCCCCATCCAACTCACAGAGCGGCCGGGGGGCTAGATGGCTAGCTTCGTCGATGATGGTCTACCGATGTCGCGCGAGGCATGGCCTGCGGGCGCATTGGATGCCCTCGAACAGTTCACGCAGGGTGACGTTGTCCCGTGCCCGCCACTCGTCTTTCACGGCACCTGCGAGGCGCCGCTCACGCAGACGAGTCACGATCACGCCCAGGAGTACACCGGGGACATCCCCATGCAGGTACACGACGACGATCTACCCAAGTGGGCGTTGATCACTTCGGGCACCTGTGACCTGGCAGAGGCCGATGCAAAGTTGCCCGTGAAGCCCTTTGTGCAAGTTTCACCCATCGTCGACATGGACCATCTGGATGGCGGCAAGAAGAAGCTGATCCGCCAAGGGAAGATCAACTACCTGCTCCATGTGCCACTCCTCACCCAGGAGGCGCCCGGGCTGTGGGTTGCAGATCTCCGCTTTGAGTACCCCGTAGAAAAGGGATGGCTGGCCAACCAGCCCCGACTCAAGGGCTTCGAGGACGAGCGCGCCCAGGAGATGGTAGGGAGGGCTGTCGCCTGGCTGCGCGAGCGGCCCGCAATGGGAAGTCCATTCATCCAATACATCCAGATCCCCGTGCGCACCATGCTCGGCGAACTACGGGCATCCGACCTGGCGGCGGCACGACTTATGGACGAGGAGATCGTGGAGTGGGCGGTTGAGGTCGATAGTCGCCTCACGCCGAGGCGAGCCGAGATCGTCCTACTCTCAGAAGGAACCGACCCCAGCCCGGCGACGCAAAACTGGTGGCGTGAGGCAGTAGACAGGCTGAGGGTGGAGGCCGGCGACACCATCGCGATCCTGGGCCCTCGCTTCGCCCGCCTGGACCAACTGTCCGTCACGGATTACCGCCAGCTGACAGCTCTGGCCAAGCCCCACCAGAAGTTCAGCAACGAGTGACAGCCATGTCACGTTACGTGTCCGATGGATGCGATTCTGTAGTTGACAGCTGCTTCAGTGGACGAGACAGTCAGGGTGTGCAGGTTCGTGAAAGTTCGACCGGAACCTGGTGGTGGAGGCGATGGCAGCGGCAGGGGTTGAGCCAGGGGTGAGTTGGCTTGCGCGTGAACCAGAGGACGAGAGGCTCAGTCGACCTCCAGTGGCGTTGGTTGTCTGCCAGGTGCGACATGAAACCGAGTACGCCGCCAGCGATGCTGTAAGGGCCCTGAAGGTTAAGTCCGCCTTGGACTGGACTACAGACCTCTCGGAAAATGTCATTCAAGGCGTCAGCTTGGCCATGGGGCAGAGCGCCGGAATAACGGCTTCACCTACACAGGCCATGCGCGGCTGGCAGCTAAAAACAAGCGATGGACACTGGGTCGTATCGCTGCAAACCGATCATTTCTCCATCGAAACCACCGCCTATGATGGCTGGGAGAACTTTCGAGCACGGTTGCAGCAAGTGGCCATCGCCGTCGGGGAGAACATTTCCCCCGCCGTAGAACATCGAATCGGCTTGCGGTACGTAAACCAGATCACTCACCCTGATGTCATCAAGCCGAACGATTGGCGCTCATTCATCAGTGCAGAGCTGTTCCAGAGCGGTCTCTATGAAGGGATTGGGGACCGCTTTAGAGCAGCCATGCAGGTGATTGAGGTTACCCCTAGCGATCACCACAGTCTCGTAATGAGGCATGGCCTTCAGGTTGACCAGTCGGGCGAACTCACGTACGTGCTCGACAATGACTCTTCACGTCAAGGGTCTAGAGGGTTTGACGTGGCTGAGATTTTGCATTCGATCGATGCCCTGCATCGCAATGCGCTACTGGCTTTCGAGATGGAAACCACCGAAGCACTGCGCAGTTACTACCGATAGGGGGACCGGTGAGTAACGTTTCGAAGATTCTGGACAGGTACGCACGGGACTGGGACATCGACCAGACGCCGTCCGCCACCGGCGTGACGGAGTGCCTGTTCCAAGAGCTCGCTCCGGCCAGGGCGGCGGTCGCAGTTGTTCGGGACAACCTGCAGAGGCTCTTGACGGCCATCCCGGCGCTGCCCGAGGCGAGCGCTGGAGACACTCTTGATCTCCTCAAGGGCAGGTATACGAATGCACTGTTCCTGTCTACTGCGGATGTATCCCCCGCTTTCGATCCTTGGACGCCTGCATCGCTAGAACGCGACGAGGCGTTGAGACGCTCACTAATTCAGTCAATTCAAAATCTAGAGCGAAAGCCTGATGCGCCAACGACAGAAAGCCGAGCGCAACGGGCACTACGCGCCGTCTCCGACCTATCCCAATGGCTCGGGGTAACCGAATCTAACGCGGCAGAATTGGCTGGCGGCTACAGGAGGTCGTACTACAACTGGCTCAAGGGGGTTCAACCCTACGGCGCCACTACTATAGACCTGTTCGAAGCACATGCCTTCGTAGCGTCGCTCGTTGATGCACTGGACACCCAGGGCGCACGCGCTTGGCTGTCCATTGGATTGGATGGTCGCCCCAGGTCTAAATACCTCCACGAGGCCGCCGGGAGGAACCAGTTGGTGCGATTGGCGTCGGGCTTCCTCTTTAGCGGCAATCGGCCTTCTGGTTGGGCGCCTGACGACGAGATGCACCACATCGAAGCGGGCGACCAACCTCAGCCCCCCAAGGGTGTGACCTCGCGGCGCCCAAAGCCTCTCCTTTCACGCACTACGCGCCGAACATCTAAGTAGATTCGGAGCTAGTGGGCACTCCGAGTCGTTACTCTCGCTGACGGCGCGGTCGGCGGAGCGGCTTTGGGCTGGAGCTGCTTTGGGGCGAGTGATCATGGCCCCGTAAGCTTCCGGCGCGTCGGGCAGTCTGTGGACCTGCCCGGTAAAGCACGACGTTGGGGCCATGATCTTAGAGGCTCGCCCCAAAGTGGCTGCCTAAAGCCGTGGAGCCGACCGCCCCAGCCACAGAGGGGTTCGCCACCCATCAACCGGAGCTGTCAGGCGTGCGGACGGCGGCCGGGCTGGAGCGGGGCGCAGACAGGAGCGCAGGCCCGGACGCCGGGCCGCGCGCGCCGCGCCGTGCGCGGCGGGTGCCTTGATGCAGTAGGGAAACTCTTACCGCGTCGGCTGCTGGCGCTCGGCTTGGAACCGATCGAACAGGGTGAAGAACAGCTCAATAGCTGGCGTGTTGGTGGTCTCGGCTTCGCGCTCGATCTCTACTGCCCAGCCCAGGGACGGCAGGCCGCCGTTGCGCTGGCCGAGCCAAGCGTCGAAGGGCGATACGTTGCCTGGCGTCCAGAAGGGGAAGTCCTCTTCGGCGTTGTACACCGCCATGGCTACTCGGTAGCCGGCGAGCATGGCGCCCAGGTGCGTCAGAGAACCGTGGCAAACCCATCCTTCGGGGTGTAGGCGGACCCGGTCCAGGAAGTCGTAGACGTTCTCGAACTCGTTCAGCTGCTTCGGCTCCGTCACGCGGACTTCTTCAGGAGGTGCCGGCCGTCGTGGCTGCGGACGTGGGGGCCCGCTTCGTCCAGGGCGTCCAGGAGGCGGATCGCGTAGACCTCGGCCATGCGGTCGGCGATCTCGGCCGGAGTGAGCCACTCGACCGCGGTCGACTCAGAGGAGGTTTGTTCCTCGCCGCCTGTGGGCTTGCAGCGGAAGACCAGGGCGACGATGCCTCGGGTGGTGTTCTTGTAGACGCCGGTCAGTTCCTCGACCTCTACCCGGATGCCGGTCTCTTCCCAGACTTCGCGGGCCACGCCCTCTTCGAGGGCCTCCGTGAGTTCGAGGACGCCGCCTGGGAGTTCCCAGGTGCCGTTGTCCGCGCGGCGGATCGCCAGGAGGCGGCCATCTTCGCGTACGACCGCGCCCGCGACGGACACGGAGTGCAGTGGCGTTGACGTCGTCTCTCGGGCGCTGTTACTCATGTACAGGAGCATAGGAGAGTGAGAAGGGCTATGGGAACGACAGCAGGGGGTGGGAGGGCCGTACCTCGGTACGTCCAGATCGCCGAGGACATCGTGCAGCAGATCAACGCTGGGGTTCTCAAGCCTGGGGACCTGGTGCCGAGTGAGTCCGAGCTCGTCGAGCGCTACGGCGTCGCCGGCGGGACTATCCGTAAGGCGATGGTCGAAGTTCGTGCGAGCGGGCTCGTGGAGACACGGCACGGTAAGGGGTCGATCGTGAAGGACCGGCCGCCCGTGCGGCTGCGTTCCTCGGATCGGTTCCGGGCCTCGCACCGCCGTGGTGGGAAGGCTGCCTACCTCGCTGAGTCTGCCCAGTCTGGGGCCACCGCCAAGGTGAGCGTCCTCTACATCGGGCCGATGGAAGCGCCGGAGGACATCGCCGAGCGGCTGGGTGTCGACACCGGTACGCAGGTGCTCGCGCGGCGGCGTCTCTACTTCCGCAACGGAGTGCCCGTTGAGACCGCCTCCTCCTACCTACCGTGGGACGTGGTCAAGGACATCCCTCAGCTCTTCTCTGAGAACCCCGGTCCCGGCGGTATCTACGCCCGCCTGGAGGACGACGGGCATGTCTTCACCGAGTTCGTCGAGACGTTGCAGGCTCGGCCGGCCGCCAAGGCTGAGGCCTCCGAACTCGCCCTGAGCCCTGGGGCTCCGGTCATCCATCTCCTGCGGAACGCCGTCACCAAGACCGGTCGCGTCGTCGAGGTCTGCGACACCCTCATGGCCGCTGACCAGTTCGTTTTCGAGTACCGCATCCCTGCCGCCGACTGACGCGCGGTCAACTCTTCGCAACCCGCTTGGACTTCTTCGTCCGGGCGGGTTGACTCATGTATAGGAGTCGGGCACTCTTCTTCATGTCGCTCATATACATGAGTGACGGAGTTCGGCACTTCTAGAGGAGTGATCTCTGTGCGTCAGATCCCCGTCGACACCTCCGCGGCCTCCGTGATGGTCGCCCAGCCCCCGCAGCCCAAGGTGAAGGACCGCCGTACCGGCGAGCGCGCCATGGACGCCGAGACCGGCGCCGCGCTGTCGACCGTGGACGTGATGTTCGCGGCGAACGGTGAGGTCGAGATCCTGACCGTGACCGTCCCGGAGACCGGTGTCTCCGCAGACCTCGTCATGGGCACCCCGGTCGCGGTCACCGGCCTGATCGCCCGCCCCTGGGAGAACGAGTTCAACGGCCAGCGTCGGCACGGAATCGCCTTCCGCGCCGTCGCCGTGACCTCGCTCGTTGCCAGCGCCGCGCCCCCGAAGGCCGCCTGATCATGCGGTGGTTGATCGTCTCCGTCGTGTTGGTCGTCGCCCTCGCGGGTCTCCTGCGGTGGCGGCGGCCCGCCTGGTACTGGCTGACCTTCGGTGTCGTACTCGCCACCATCCGGGTCTTGGTCCGCTACTCCTCGGTCATGGACGCCTGCGGGCTGACCGTTCCTCCGCCCCGCTGGCGTCTCGCCATCGCCCGGATGGCCAACCGGCCCGTGCCGGAGCCCCGGGCCCCGCGCATCCTGCGGCTTCGACCCACCCGGACCGGCCTCGTCTTACGGCTTGGGCTCCGGCCCGGACAGGACGCCTTCGACGTGGCTGCCTCGTGCGACCGGCTGCGGCACTCGTTCGGCATGCACGGCGTGGCCTCGCGGGAAATCCGCTCCGGCGTGGTCGAACTGCGGATGACCGGTTACGACGTGCTCAAGCGGGTTCAGATGCCCGTCGGCGTCGAGCGTTCGGCCATGCGCTTGCCGGTCGCTCTGCGCGAGGACGGCGCCGTTCATTACCGCGACTACCGCACCACCCCGCACGCCCTCACGATCGGAGCCACCAAGTCCGGGAAGTCCGTCTACCAGCGGAACCTGGTCGCCGAACTTGCCGCTCAGGAAGTGGCCTTGATCGGGATCGACTGCAAGCAAGGGGTAGAGCTGTTCCCCCTGGCCCGTCGTTTCTCCGCCCTCGCCGACAACCCCGACACCGCCGCCGACCTCCTCGACGCCCTCATCGCGCACATGGAAGGCGTCTACCAACTCATCCGTGCCGAACAGCGCATCACCGCCGACACCCCGGACGCCGATATCGCCGCCGGCATCTGGGACCTGCCCGACCACCTCCGTCCCGTCCCCGTCGTACTCCTCGTCGACGAGGTCGCCGAACTCGCCCTCTTCGCCACGAAGGAGGAGGAGAAGCGGCGAGACCGGATCATCACCTCACTCGCTCGACTCGCCCAGCTCGGCCGCGCCGCCGGCATCTACCTGGAGATCTGCGGGCAGCGCTTCGGCTCCGAGCTCGGCAAGGGCATCACCATGCTCCGCGCTCAGCTCAGCGCCCGTACCGCCCACCGCGTCAACGACGAGACCAGCGCCAACATGGCCTTCGGCGACATCGCGCCGGACGCCGTCCTCGCCACCGTCCAGATCCCCGTCGACGCCCCCGGCCTCGCGATCACCGGCGACGCCTCCGGCGGCTGGGCCCGCATCCGTACGCCCCACACCTCGCTCCGTACGGCCGTCAACGCCTGCAACAAGTACGCGCACCTCGTCCCGGACCTGCCCGGCCTCGCCGCCTTCCGGCCCGCCGTTGAGCCGCCCGTGCACCCGGTCAAGGTTCCGGCTCCGGTGTCTGCCGAGTCCCCGGCTACCGCCTGACCCTCCCCGCCCCACTCGGTCGGCGCGACCGCATCGCGCGCCACGTCCCTACCCCGCCATGCCCAGAACGCCTGCAAAGGAGGTGCCGACATGACCAGCAAGCTCCGCGTCGACGCCGTGCTGGTCCAAGCCCTGATCGCCGGTGCGCTGTCCTTCGCCCACCTGCACGACCTTGCCGCCGCTGCCGGACAGACCGGCTGGAAGGCGTGGGCTTACCCCGTCTCCGTCGACCTGCTCCTGGTCGCAGCCTGGCGCCGGCTTCGCTCGGACGGCTCGTCCCGGCTCGCTTGGTGCTGGTTCCTGGTCTCCCTGTTCGCCTCGCTCGGCGCGAACGTCGCCACCGCCGGGTTCCTCGACCTCGCCCATCCGCCGGGCTGGCTGCGCTTCGGCATCGCCGGATGGCCCGCGGTCGCCTTCCTCGGTGGCACGCTCCTCGCCCACTCCCCGGCACCGACGACCACGAAGACCCACCCCGTGGTCGAGCCGGATCCGATCGGAGATATGCCGGCCGATCCGGAACGCGTCCCCGAGTCCGATGCCGTCGCAGAACTGGAGCCGGCCCCGCCCACACCCGTAGCCACACCCGCCGTGCCCGTCCCCGCCGCCCTGGTCGCGCACGCCCGCAAGCTCGCCGACGACCACTACGCCCGTACGGGCCATCCCATCGACACCGACACCCTGCGTGCCCGCCTCGGCGTCCCCGCACCCATGGCTGACGCCATCGCCGCCCAACTCGCCTGATCAGAACGGAGAACGTCATGTCCCCTCGCGACCACTTCCACTCCGTGATCCGCATCGGCCCCGTGCAGATCGGCAGCCACCGCGACCGCCACGGCCGCACCAAATACGCCGCCGTCTGCACCGCCGACCGCTGTGGCTGGTCCTCCGACTACTCCAGCTCCTCCGCCGCCCAGCTCGCGGCCCGCACCCACCGCTGCCGCATCTCCGACTGAACGGAAGCTCCTCGTGGACGTCCCGCTCTGGCTTGCCCTGATCGTCGTCGGCGCCCTCGGCATCAAGCTCATCCGCCCGCCCTGGTGGCTCGTCGCCGTGATCCTCCTCGGCGGCTTCCTCCTCGCCGACAGCCTGCTGGCCCCCGTCATCGACACCGCGATCTCCAAGTGACCTGACCCGGAAGGGAGAACCACCCATGCTCCGACCCAAGATCCCGACCATGCCGCTGCCGACCGGGCTCGTCACCCCGCCCGCCGTCGTCCAGCCGACCGCGATCCACACCGCGCAGCAGCCCGCGGCCCCGGTCGTCCCGGCCCCCGCCCCAATCGCCCCGTTCACCCCGACCCGGCCCACCGTCCAGATCACCCCCGGCACTGCGCTCGCCGCCATCGGCGCCGGCACCGCCGTCGTCCTGGTCGTCGGCACGGTCCTGGTCTCGATGCTCCTCGCGACCGCCGTCACCGCCGCCTCGGTCGCTGTCTGCGCCCTCGTCGTCCGCTCGCTGATGGCGTCCCCGACCAAGCGCCAGCGTCGCTGACCGGCCCCCGGGCGGCCTCGATACCGCCAAGCATCCGCCGCCCGGGAGCCGTACCCCTCACCGATCTCTCAACCGGAAGGAACACCCATCATGGATCAGCGCACCGCCGCCACCGCGGTGGGCCTGGACCCGGCCACCCTCCACGACGTTCTCCGAGTCGCCGCCGCCCCCGACTTCGACCGCTGGCGGGACCAGGTGCACCGCACCGGCGGCTGCTCCGACCCCGTCCACCTGACCGGCTGGTCCCTCGCCAAGGACCGCTCGTCCGGCGAGACCCTCCGCCGATACTCCACGGAGGTCGAGCCCGGCGGTCGCCTCCGCGTCGCCTGCGGCAACCGCCGCGCCTCCCGCTGCCCCTCCTGCGCCCACACGTACGCCGGGGACACCTACCACCTGATCCGCGCGGGCCTGGCCGGAGACGAGTCCAAGGCCATCCCCGCGGCCGTCCGCGACCACCCCCGGGTCTTCGCCACCCTCACCGCCCCGTCCTTCGGCCCCGTGCACAACCGGCCCGACCGCGGCGCCTGCCGCTGCGGCACCCGCCACCCGGAGAACGACCCCGCCCTGGGCACGGCGCTCGACCCCGAGTCGTACGACTACGCCGGCGCCGTCCTGTTCAACAACAACGCCGGCCAGCTCTGGCAGCGCTTCACCAACCGCCTCCGCCGCGAGCTCGCCGCCCACGCCGGGCTGACCCAGCGCGACTTGAAGGGCGCCTTACGGGTCTCGTACGGGAAGGTCGCCGAGTTCCAGAAGCGCGGCGCGATCCACTTCCACGCCGTGATCCGCCTCGACGGACCCGACGGGCCCGGCACCGCCCCACCCTCGTGGGCCACCGTGCAGCTCCTCGACGACGCGATCCGCGCCGCCACCATCCACGCGTACACGACCATCACCGTCCCGGCCGCCGGAGACCAGCCGCGCCGACGGTTCCAGTGGGGCCGCCAGCTCGACATCCGCCCGGTCAAGGCGTTCGGCGACGGCTCCGACATCACCGAGCAGGCCGTGGCCTCGTACGTCGCCAAGTACGCCACCAAGGCAGCCGAGACCACCGGCAGCCTCGACCGCCGGATCGGCAACCGCGAAGTGCTCGACCTCCTGGATGTGGCCGACCACCCTCGCCGCCTCATCGAGGCCTGCCTCGACCTGGCGCCGCTCTACCCCGACCGCAAGCTCACCGCCTGGGCCCACATGCTCGGCTTCCGCGGCCACTTCTCCACCAAGTCCCGCCGCTACTCCACCACCCTCGGTGCCCTCCGCCAGATCCGCGCCGACTACCGCGCCGCCCAAGAGCACGACGTCCAGAGCGCCGACCCGGACACCGTCCTCGTCCTCGCCTCCTGGCAGTACGCCGGACACGGCCACACCCCCGGGGAGGCCGCCCTCGCCGCGACCATCTCGCGCGGAATCCAGCTCAACCGCCAGACCGCCCGCGAAGCCCTACGCGACCAACTCACCCTCGAAGCCTCGGAAGTACCGGAAGGAGCCGCAGCATGACCACCGCCACCCTCCCCACCGACGAACTGCTGACCGTGCCCGAGGTCATGGCGCGGCTCAAGCTCGGACGTTCCACCGTCTACGACCTCATCCGCTCGCGCCGCCTCACCTCTATCACCGTCGGCCGCGCCCGCCGCATCCCGGTCGACGCCGTACGGAACTTCATCACCTACGAGATCGAGGAGGCCGCCTGATGGCCACCCAGCGCAAGCGCAACCCCAACGGCGCCGGCACCATCACCCAGCGCAAGGACGGCCGTTTCCAGGCCGCCGTCTACGTCCTCCAGCCCGACGGCACCCGCGCCCGCAAGTTCGCCTACGGCAAGACCTGGGCCGAGTGCGACGCCAAACGCCGCGCCCTCCTCGACAAGGTCGCCAGCGGCACCCCCGTACCCACCCGCTCGGCGAAACTCTCCGAGTGGCTCGCGTACTGGCTGGACAGCGTCGTGAAGCCGCGCCGCAAGCTCAGCACGTACGACAAGTACGAGGCGCACGTCCGCCTCTATCTCTCCCCCATGCTCGGCACGAAGCGGCTGGAGTCCCTCAGCGTTCCCGACGTCCGGCGCTTTCTCCTCCAGCTGGAGAAGAAGACCACTGCGGCCACCGCCAAGGAGTCACACCGCGTGCTGCGTACGGCCCTCTCCGCCGCCTGCCGGGAGGAGCTGATCGTCCGGAACGTCGCCAAGCTCGTGGAGCCGCCCAGGGCCGCCGTACGCGACCTCAGCCCGTGGTCCCTCGACGAGACGCTCGACTTCCTCGCCGCCGCCCGCCGGGACCCGCTGTACGCCGCCTTCGTCCTCGCCATCGCGATGGGGCTCCGCCGGGGCGAGATCGTCGGCCTGCGCTGGAGCGACATCGACCTGGAGAACCGCGTCCTCCTGGTCCGCCAGCAGGTCCAGCGTCGTCGCGGGGTGCTCTACAACGACGAGACCAAGGGACGCCGCTCCCGCGCGATCCCGCTCCCCGCCATGTGCCTGGCTCCCCTCCGCTGGCACCGGATGCGGCAGAAGGCGACGTACGAAGCGGCCGGTACGGAGTGGTCGGCCACGGGCTACGTCTTCGCCACCCGCACCGGTCGTCCCGTCGAGCCCCGGAACGTCCACCGCTCCTTCGTCCGCGTCAGCGAGGCGGCCGGACTCCGGCTCATCCGGCTCCACGACGCCCGGCACGGCTGCGCGACGCTCCTCACCGCGGCCGGCGTGGCCCCTCGCGTCGTGATGGAGATCCTCGGGCACAGCCAGATCAGCCTCACCATGGACGTCTACACCCACGTCGTCCAGGACACCCAGCGCGAGGCCATCAGCCACATGGACCGGCTCCTCAAGAAACGCCCAGCGCCACCCGACCGCCGCCGTTGATGTCACCCGTAGATGTCAAAGACCCCCAACCATGATCGGTTGGGGGTCTTCGACGTTCCTGCCTGGAGCCCCCTGTCGGGTTCGAACCGACGACCCCCGCTTTACAAGAGCGGTGCTCTGGCCAGCTGAGCTAAGGAGGCAGCGAGTGCAGTGTAACCAACGGGGGGCGGGGGGTGGTGGGGAATGTCATGGGGGTGGGAGGGCTGACAGATCGGGTGGAGGGGGGTAGCGTCACTTGCGGTTCACCCAGGTGGACTAGACCTCAATCCTTCCTTTACTCGGATCGTCCGGCACGTTCCTGCCGGTGAAGGGATGTATCACCATGGCTTCTGTCACTTTCGACAAGGCGACCCGGGTGTACCCGGGGGCGACCAAGCCCTCTGTCGACCAGCTCGACATCGAGATCGCCGACGGCGAGTTCCTGGTCCTGGTCGGGCCGTCCGGCTGCGGCAAGTCGACCTCGCTGCGCATGCTGGCGGGTCTCGAGGACGTGAACGCGGGCGCGATCCGGATCGGCGACCGGGATGTCACGCACCTGCCGCCGAAGGACCGGGACATCGCGATGGTGTTCCAGAACTACGCGCTGTACCCGCACATGACGGTCGCGGACAACATGGGCTTCGCGCTGAAGATCGCCGGCGTGAACAAGTCGGAGATCCGCGCGAAGGTCGAGGAGGCCGCGAAGATCCTCGACCTGACCGAGTACCTGGACCGGAAGCCGAAGGCGCTCTCCGGCGGTCAGCGTCAGCGTGTCGCGATGGGCCGCGCGATCGTGCGTGAGCCGCAGGTCTTCCTCATGGACGAGCCGCTGTCGAACCTGGACGCGAAGCTCCGTGTGTCGACCCGTACGCAGATCGCGGGCCTGCAGCGCCGCCTCGGCATCACCACGGTCTACGTCACCCACGACCAGACCGAGGCCCTCACCATGGGCGACCGCGTCGCCGTGCTGAAGGACGGTCTGCTCCAGCAGGTCGACTCGCCGCGCAACATGTACGACCGCCCGGCCAACCTCTTCGTCGCCGGCTTCATCGGCTCCCCGGCCATGAACCTGGTCGAGGTCCCGATCACCGACGGCGGCGTGAAGTTCGGCAACAGCGTCGTCCCGGTCTCCCGTGACGCCATCGCCGCCGCGGCCGCCAACGGCGACACCACCGTCACGGTCGGCGTCCGCCCGGAGCACTTCGACGTGCAGAGCGCGACGAGCAAGGACGGCCTCGCCGTCACCGTGAACGTCGTCGAGGAGCTCGGCTCCGACGGCTTCGTGTACGGCTCCACCCGCGTCGGCGGCGAGGACAAGGACCTGGTCGTCCGCGTCGGCGGCCGTGACGTCCCCGCCAAGGGCACCACGCTGCACGTCGTGCCGCGCGCCGACGAGCTGCACGTCTTCTCCACCTCCACGGGCGCCCGCCTCAGCGACTGACACCAGTCGCCGGAAGGCCGCACCGAAAGCAGCGCCGAACGGCCCCGCATCTCTTGCAGATGCGGGGCCGTCCGTTTAAACCCGCCGGACCGGGTCCCACAACGGGCGTACCCCGGAAAACCCCGGCATTCAGGGCCCGCGCCGGACCCCCGCGTCAACACGGGATTCGAAAAGACACCTCGAACCATCCCTCGCGAGAGTGACTAAATGTCGCCATATCACTACCGGCCGCTACGCTCGCTCCGTGACGCACACTGCCCGCCGTATCGGCCGCTCTCTCGCCCTCGTCCTGCCTGTCGTCCTGGTGCTCTCGGGCACGCTCGCGGTGTCCGCGGTGCCGTGGGCCGGCCAGGAATCCGGAACCCAGCTGACGGCGTCCTCCTCGGGGGTCTCCGTCCGGGCCAAGTCCCGTGCCCCGCAGGATATTCTGCGCGACCAGCTCCTCGCGGAACTTCAGGAGAAGGACCCCGGCACCGCCCTCACCCACCTCCAGCGCGAGGTGGAGAACCGGCCGTCGCTCGCCAAGCACTGCTTCTCGATCGCCCGCGCCCTCGGCCGCGCCGCCGTCGAGCACTACGGCCCCTCCCGCGCCCAGTCCTTCTCCCGCCCGGTCTGCGACACCTCGTACGCGACCGGCGTCATGCGCGCGAGCTGAGCGGCCCGGCGCGTACGGGGCGCCTATCGTTCCCCGTATGCACACCTCTCCGACGCAGGCCGTGGTCCTGGCGGGCGGCCAGGGCTCGCGGCTCCGCCCGTACACCGACGACCGCCCCAAGCCGATGGTCGAGATCCCGGGCACCGGGACCCCGATCATCGGCCATCAGCTTTCCTGGCTGGCCGCCGAAGGCGTGACCGACGTGGTCGTGTCCTGCGGCCATCTCGCCGAGGTGCTCCAGGAGTGGCTGGCGAGCGCCGACCTCCCCCTCGCGGTGACGACGGTCGTCGAGACCGAACCGCTGGGCCGCGGTGGTGGCCTGAAGTACGCCGCCGCCCGCCTGCCCGCGCCCGACCAGCCCTGGTACGCCACCAACGGCGACATCTGGACCCGCTTCTCGCTGCGCGAGATGGCCGCGTTCCACGCGGAGCGGGACGCCGTCGCGACCCTCGCCCTGGCCCGCCCGCGGATCCCGTGGGGCGCCGTCGAGACCGACACCTTCGGGCACGTCACCGACTTCATCGAGGCGCCGCCGTCGCCGTTCCTGATCAACGCCGGCGTGTACGTCTTCTCCGCGGAGTTCACCGGGCTCCTCCCCGACCTCGGCGACCACGAGCGGACCACCTTCCCTCGCCTCGCGCGCGAAAAGCGCCTGGCGGGCTTCCCGCTGCCCCAGGGGGCGTACTGGAGGGCCATCGACACCGCCAAGGACCTCACCGAGGCCGCGAAGGAACTGGCCGCGCAGCGCGCCTGAGGGCCCCTCACGCGAGCCCAGGGGCACAGGGGCATAGGGGCATCTGGGCATACGGAAGGGGGGGGGGGGGGGGGGGGGAGGGGGGGGGGGGGGGGGGGGGGGGGGGGGGGGGGGGGGGGGAGGGGGGGAGGGGGAGGGGGGGGGGGGGGGGAGGGCGGGGGGGGGGGGGGGGGGGGGGGGGGGCGGGTGTTCGGGGGTGGGGGTGGGAGAATGGGGGTGGAGTG
>NZ_JBVJVO010000014.1:18719-80554 GCF_055603625.1 Streptomyces sp. NPDC037273 | reverse complement strand
GACGGGGGCGGGGGGTCTTTTGGCCCTGGGGAGGGTCGCCCCTTGTCCCGGCCCCGGTCCCCCCCTTCTCGTGTCGCGGCGGCGCGGGGGGTCAGCCCAGCAGGCCGCCGATCGGGTTGCGGGCGCCGCCGGAGGTGGAGCCGCTCTCGGTGGGGGTGCCGGTGGAGCCGCCGGTGCCGCCGCCCGAGGAGGAGCCGGTGCCGCTGGGGGTGTCGCTGCTGGACGGCGGCGGCGCGGGCTTGGACTGGGTGGGGGTACGGCTGCCGGCGCCGCCGGTGCCGGCGCCCTGGGTGGCGGTCGGGCTCTGCGTACGGGCCGACTGGCGGGTCTCGGTGGGCCGGGTGGCCTCCTGCGTCTCCTCGCGGGTCGCGGGCCGCTCGCTGGTCTCGACCGGCTTGGGCGCGGTGGAGGCGCTCGTGGAGGGGGCGCGGCGCTGCGGCTCGGTGGGGAGCGGCTGGCCGGGGAGGTGGTTGATCGGGTCGTCGTTGGGGCCGGGGACGGTGACCATCTCGGTGGAGCGGACGGCGCCGCCGAGGACGGAGCCGACGAGGAGGGTGAGGCCGACGACGACGGAGGCGAGGAGGGTGCTGCGGCGGATGACGCGGCGGCGGAGCTCCCACAGGTCGGCGCGGGGGCCGAGGGTGCGCCAGGCCTCGCCGGCGATGCGGCCGTCGAGGGAGTAGACGGGGGCGCCGGCGATGATCAGCGGCGACCAGGCGGCGAGGTAGATGATGTCGGCGGAGTCGTAGACCGGGACGGTCCGCCAGCTGACGGTCAGCAGGAGCGCGGCGGAGAGCAGGGCGCCGACGACGGCGGCCACCCGCTGCCAGAGTCCGAGGACGGTGAGGACGCCGACGACGACCTGGAGGAAGGCGACGGTGAGTCCGGCGCCGACGGGGTGCTGGAGGGCGAAGTCGCGGAGGGGTTCGGCGAGAGCCCAGGGGTGCAGGGAGTTGAGCCACTTCACCATGGAGCCGCGCTCGCCGCCGTCGAAGTAGACGGGGTCGCAGAGCTTGCCCATGCCCGCGTAGATGGAGATGAAGCCGAGGAAGACGCGGAGCGGGAGGAGGACGACGCCGAGGTTCATCCGGCGGCCGGGGTAGTAGGCGTGCCGGACGGAGTCGTTGCCGTGGCGCTGGGCCGCGCGGGGGTGCGGTGCTTCGTGGTCGTACGGGTCGGCGGTCTCGGGCCGGAGCTCGTACACGTCGTCGTAGGCGCCCTCGGCGCGGCGCATCGGCGGCAGCAGGGGCGTGTCGGCGGGCACCACGGGGGTGGGCATGGTGGTCTCGACGCGCGGGATGGTCTGGGTGTCCCCGGCGTCGTGACCGGAGTGACCTGAGTGGCCGCCGCGGCCGCCGGCCGGTTCGAGGGTGGAGACGGAGGACTCGCGCACGGCCTGGAGGAGGCCGGTCGCGCCCGGTGCGGACTTCCCGGTCCACACGACGGGGCGGCGGCGCGGGCCGCCCGCTCCGGCGGCTCCGGACAGGGCGGCGGTGCGGGCTCCGGCGCCGAACTTGGGCTGCGGGGCCGGCGCGAGCCGCACACGGAAGCTGGCGTGGTTCACGATCACCTGGGCGGGATCGGAATCCACCTTGACCATGCTCAGCGCCGGCTGATCGTCGAACCCCGGCCGGGGCGTTCTGGTGTCCACACTCATCTAACCGAGTGATCTGGGTTTAGGACACTGCCTTGACAGCTCGATAATGTCCGAGGCCCGTCAAGATCACGCCACGGCCGGGGGCCGGGGGTACGTCAGGTGCGGTGTCAGGCCATCCGGCGGCGCGCGGCCTCGTAGAGCACGACACCCGCGGCGACACCGGCGTTGAGCGACTCGGCGCCGCCCGGCATCGGGATGCGGACGAGGAAGTCGCAGGTCTCGCCGACCAGGCGGGACAGGCCCTTGCCCTCGGAACCGACGACGATGACGACCGGGCCGCCCAGCTCCTCCAGCTCGTGGACCTCGCGGTCGCCGTCGGCGGCGAGGCCGACGACCGTGACACCGGCCTTCTGGTACGCCTCAAGGCAGCGCGTCAGGTTGGTGGCGCGGGCGACCGGGGTGCGGGCGGCGGTGCCGGCCGAGGTCTTCCAGGCACCGGCGGTCATGCCGGCCGCGCGGCGCTCGGGGACGACGACGCCGTGGCCGCCGAAGGCGGAGACGGAGCGCACGACGGCGCCGAGGTTGCGCGGGTCGGTGACGCCGTCGAGGGCGACGATCAGCGGGTCCTCGTGGTCGTCGAACGCGGCGGCGACGAGGTCCTCCGGGTGCGCGTACTCGTACGGCGGGACCTGGAGGACGAGGCCCTGGTGGTTCAGGCCGTTCGTCATCCGGTCGAGCTCGGGGCGCGGCGCCTCCATGATGTTGATGTTGCCGCGGCCGGTGGCGAGGTTCAGGGCCTCGCGCACGCGCTCGTCGTTGTCGATGAACTGCTGCACGTACAGGGTGGTGGCGGGCACGCCGTCGCGCAGGGCCTCGAAGACCGGGTTGCGGCCGACGACCATCTCGGACTGGCCCTTGCCGCCGCGGCGGACGACGGGCTTGCGCTTGGCGGCGTTCCGCGCCATCGCGTTGGAGACGCGGTAGGCCTTGTGGCCCTTGCGGTCCTCGGCCTTGGGGGTCGGGCCCTTGCCTTCGAGGCCCTTGCGCCGCTGGCCACCGCTGCCGACCGTCGCACCCTTCTTGTTGGACGTGCGACGGTTCCTGCGCTGGCTGTTCCCGGCCATGACTACCTGTTTCCTCTATTGCCTGCGTGCATAAGTCTGTAAGTGAAGTGTGCCGCCCGGAGGCCCGAGCGGCACGTCTTCTAACGGTTGCCCAGCGTCCAGCGGGGGCCGTCGGGGCTGTCCTCGATGGCGAGGCCGGACTGCGCGAGCTGGTCGCGGATCGCGTCCGCCGTCGCCCAGTCCTTGCGCTCGCGGGCCGACTCGCGCTGCTGGAGCACGAGCCGTACGAGGGTGTCGACGACGCCGTGGAGCTCCTCGCCGCCTCCGGACTCCTCGGCCCACTGCGGGTCGAGCGGGTCGAGGCCGAGGACGCCGAGCATGGCGCGGACCTCGGCCAGGCGGGCGATGGCCTCGTCCTTGTCGTCCGCGGCGAGGGCGCTGTTGCCCTGGCGGACGGTGGTGTGGATGATCGCCAGCGCGTGCGGCACGCCCAGGTCGTCGTCCATGGCCTCGGCGAAGGCCGGCGGCACCTCGGTGGCCGGGGCGACCTCGCGCCCGGCCTTCTCGGTGGCGCGCTGGACGAAGCCCTCGATGCGGGCGAACGCCGACTCGGCCTCGCGCAGGGACTCCTCGCTGTACTCGATCATCGACCGGTAGTGCGGGGTGCCCAGGTAGTAGCGGAGGACGATGGGGCGCCAGTTCTTCACCATCTCGGACACCAGCACGCTGTTGCCGAGCGACTTCGACATCTTCTCGCCGCTCATGGTGACCCAGGCGTTGTGCACCCAGTACCGGGCGAACTCGTCGCCGAAGGCCTTGGCCTGGGCGATCTCGTTCTCGTGGTGCGGGAAGATCAGGTCGAGGCCGCCGCCGTGGATGTCGAAGGCGGAGCCCAGGTACTTGTGCGCCATGGCCGAGCACTCCAGGTGCCAGCCGGGACGGCCGCGGCCCCACGGGGTCTCCCAGTCGGGCTCGCCCGGCTTGGTGGCCTTCCACATGGCGAAGTCGCGGGGGTCGCGCTTGCCGGCGACGCCCTCGTCGGGCTGGCGCAGGTCGTCGATGTCCTGGTTGGACAGCTCCAGGTAGCCCGGGAAGGAGCGCACGTCGAAGTAGACGCTGCCGTCCGCCTCGTAGGCGTGGCCGCGCTCGATCAGGCCCCGCATCATCTCGATCATCTCGGGGACGTGACCGGTGGCGCGGGGCTCGTAGCTCGGCGGGAGGCAGCCGAGTGCCTCGTAACCGGCGTTGAACGCGCGCTCGTTCTCGTATCCGATGGACCACCAGGGGCGCCCCTGCTCGACGCCCTTCCTGATGATCTTGTCGTCGATGTCGGTGACGTTGCGGATGAACGTGACGTCGTAGCCGCGGTAGGCGAACCAGCGGCGCATGATGTCGAAGTTCAGGCCCGAGCGGATGTGGCCGATGTGCGGGGCCGCCTGCACCGTGGCGCCACAGAGGTAGATCGAGACACAGCCCGGTGTGAGCGGGGTGAAGTCACGGATCTGCCGGGCGCTGGTGTCGTACAGGCGAATAGTCACCACTCCAGGGTAGTGGGCGTGTGGTAGTGCCCCGCGACCGATTCCCGGCGGCGGGGCACGTTTTTCACCGCTCCTGGCGCGATACGGGGTACACGAGGGCGGTCGCGAGGGCGGCGAGGCCCTCGGCGCGCCCGGTGAGGCCGAGCCCGTCGGTGGTGGTGCCGGAGATGGAGACGGGCGCTCCGGCCGCCTCGCTCAGCGCCTTCTGGGCCTCGTCGCGGCGCTTGCCGATCTTGGGGCGGATCCCGACGACCTGGACGGCGATGTTGCCGATCTCGTATCCCTCGGCGCGGACGATCCGGGCGGCCTCGGCGAGCAGGGTGACGCCGGAGGCGCCGGACCACTCGGGGCGCGAGGTGCCGAAGTGGGCGCCGAGGTCGCCGACACCGGCGGCGGAGAACAGCGCGTCGCAGGCGGCGTGGGCGGCGACGTCGCCGTCGGAGTGCCCGGCGAGTCCGTACTCCTCCCCTTCCCAGAGGAGGCCGGCGCACCACAGCTCGCGGCCCTTCTCGAAGGCGTGGACGTCGGTGCCGATGCCGGTACGCGGGATGACGGGGAGATCAGAAGCCATCGTTGGCCCTCCTGCGGGCGAGTACGGCCTCGGCGAGGACGAGGTCGAGGGGGCGGGTCACCTTGAAGGCCTCTTCGTGGCCGGGCACGACGACGACGGGCGCGCCGAGCCGCTCGACCATGCCGGCGTCGTCGGTGGCGCCCTCGCCGGCGAGGGCGATGGTGGCGTGGGCGTCGACCAGCGTGTCGTGGTCGAAGCCCTGCGGGGTCTGGACGGCGCGGAGGCGGGCGCGGACCGGGGTGGCGACGACCTGCTCGGGGTCGCCGGGCTTCCCGGCCGGCTCGACCTCCTTGACGGTGTCGGCGACGGGCAGCGCGGGGACGACGGCGACGGCACCGTCCCGGACGGCCTCGATGACGGCGTCCACGGTGTCCACGGGGACGAGCGGGCGGGCGGCGTCGTGGACGAGGACGGTGGTGATGCCCGCGGGGAGCGCCTTGAGTCCGAGGTGCACGGACTCCTGGCGGGTGTCGCCGCCGGGCACGACCAGGTAGTCGGTCCGCTCGGGGAGGGCGTGGGCGTCCAGGAGGTTCTTGACCTCGGCGGCGCCGTCGGGGGGTGCGACCACGACCACCAGCGAGACCGCGCGGGAGGCGGCCATCGCGCGGACGGCGTGGATGAGCATGGGGGTGCCGTTCAGCGCGCGCAGCGCCTTGGGGGCGCCCGGGCCGAGGCGTACGCCCCGTCCGGCCGCCGGGATCACCACGGCGGTACGAGGAGGACGCTCTTCGTCTGACATCGGTTGCACTCCGGCAGGTTTGTTTCCGCGGCCGACATGGGTATGGCCTCACCGTGCCGGACGCTCCGCCTTGACCGGGCCCTTTCCGTGACGACGGTCGAGGCGTTGCCGCCCTGGCACAGGGGTTCGGATTTCTCTCAGGGGGTGCGGGTTCTCTTCGGCGGCGCACACACGTGTCCGTCTCCGTGTGCGTACGGCCGCGCGTACGCTCCGCATACGTACGCGAACATGCCGCAGCGCCCGACGACGGCACTGTGTGGATCACAGCACGCCAGCGGGCGCCGCGGCATCGCTTCACTTGGTAGCGCGCTCGGACGTCGTCAGAGCACGCTCAGGACGCGAGGACCTCGTCGAGGAGAGCCTCGGCCTTGTCCTCGTTCGTGTTCTCCGCGAGGGCGAGCTCGCTCACCAGAATCTGCCGAGCCTTCGCGAGCATGCGCTTCTCACCTGCGGAGAGCCCGCGCTCGCGCTCGCGCCGCCACAGGTCGCGGACTACTTCGGCGACCTTGATGACATCGCCGGAGGCGAGCTTCTCGAGGTTCGCCTTGTAGCGGCGGGACCAGTTCGTCGGCTCTTCGGCGTACGGCGCACGCAGCACCTCGAAGACCCGGTCGAGACCGTCCTGCCCGACCACGTCGCGCACACCGACGAACTCCGCATTGTCCGCGGGCACGCGAACAGTCAGGTCGCCCTGCGCGACCTTGAGCACCAAGTAGGTCTTGTCCACGCCTTTGATCTGGCGAGTTTCGATGGCCTCGATCAGCGCGGCCCCGTGATGGGGATAGACCACGGTGTCGCCAACCTTGAACGTCATGTGACAGGTACCCCTTCCGTGGCTATCCAGGGTAACACGGATTCAGCTTCTTCTGAATGGCGTTTTCGCAGGTCAGGGCATATCTCGGGGCTTGACAACGGCAACACGAACGTGCTGCGGAGGGCTTCCGGAAGGCGGTATTCGCAGGTCGGAGCGGCTGTGCGAACAGAGAGAAACCCGCACGTTACACCTACCCGAGGCCGCTCAAGGCGGACTCGATGTCCCGTTTTGTCTGGTTCGGAGTGACCTTCTTCGCCTACTCCGTTCGAGGATCGGTCACCCGTACGGATGCATCGGGGGGTGATTCCGTAATTGATCAGCCGACCCGGCTCCGGGATTTCCCGGAGGTGCGACTCCGGGTAATGCGCGGCGGCCCTCGAATTGATCAAGGCGGTTATGTGAACAACAGGTCAATGGGTCGTGATCCGGCCACAGTGGGTGAGGACCGGCCAGGCTCAGACGACCCGGCCCGGTGGCCCCGGGACACGCCCTGAGGTGCGCCCCGGGAGCACCCGGGAGACGCCCGAGGGCGGTTAGGGGCGGGTCGGGTGCGGGACGGAGAGTGCGGCTCGGTAACCTAAGCGCGCTGACACACCTTTAGTTGTTCCTTAGTTCCCAAGCCTGTCCGTACGTCCTAGGAGATGCCGCCGCCGTGAGCCGCAGCCTTCGACGCGGCGCCCTCGCCGCCACCGCCATCGTGTTCTCCGTCGCCGCGCTGTCCGCCTGCGGTGCGGGCAACAACGCACAGACGCTGGAAGTGCGGCCGGACAACGCCGCCGTCACCGTGGACGACGTCAAGATCCAGAACGCGCTGGTGATCACCCAGCCCGAGGCCGGCGTCAAGGGCCCGGCCGTCGTCTCGGCCACCGTCTTCAACAACGGGCGCACGCCGCAGACCATCGACTCGATCACGCTGCCGGGCACGGCCGCGGTCGTGAAGCTGAAGGCGGCCGAGGGCGCCGGCCCGATCACCGTCCCGGCGCTCGGCTCCGTCGTCATCGGCGGCGCCGGCAACGCCACCGCCGTCATCGAGAACGGCACCGAGGCCGCCCGCACCGGCGACGCCCAGAAGGTCGTCTTCAAGCTGAGCAAGACCGGCGACGTGGCCCTGAGCGCCTTCGTCGTCCCGGCCGCCAGCTACTTCAAGGAGTTCGGCCCCAGCATCGTCCCGGCTCCCCCGGGCGCCTCCCCGACCGCCTCCGCCTCCGCCGAGGCCGGTCACGGCGAGGGCGAGGGCGAGGCCGGACACGGCACCCCCTCCGGCGAGGCCACCACGGCCGGTCACTGACCCCCGCCTGAACGCACATGAAGGGGCGCCCCCCACCGGGGGGCGCCCCTTCACGCGTACCCGGCCGCCACCCGGCCTACGGCTCGAACTTGTAGCCCAGGCCGCGGACCGTCACCAGGTAGCGCGGGGCGCCCGGGTCCGGTTCGATTTTGGCGCGGAGGCGCTTGACGTGGACGTCGAGGGTCTTGGTGTCGCCGACGTAGTCGGCGCCCCAGACCCGGTCGATGAGCTGCATGCGGGTGAGGACGCGGCCCGCGTTGCGCAGGAGCATCTCCAGGAGGTCGAACTCCTTCAGCGGGAGGTCGACCTTGCCGCCGGAGACCGTCACCACGTGGCGGTCCACGTCCATGCGGACCGGCCCCGCCTCCAGGGCCGCCGGGGTGACCTCCTCCGGCTCGCCGCGGCGGCGCAGCACCGCGCGGATGCGGGCGACCAGCTCGCGCGAGGAGAAGGGCTTGGTCACATAGTCGTCGGCTCCTATTTCGAGCCCGACGACCTTGTCGATCTCACTGTCCTTGGCGGTCACCATGATGACCGGGACGTTCGAGCGGCCACGCAGCTGGCGGCAGACCTCGGTGCCGGGAAGCCCCGGAAGCATCAGGTCGAGGAGGACGAGGTCGGCTCCGTTGCGCTCGAACTCGTCGAGGCCGTCGGGCCCGGTCGCCGCCACGGCGACCTCGAAGCCTTCCTTGCGGAGCATGTACGACAGGGCGTCGCTGAAGGATTCCTCATCCTCGACGACGAGCACTCGGGTCACGGAAGGACCTCCGGGGCGGGAAGCGGTTCGGTCATGAGATCAGGGGTGGGGGAAGAGGCGGGCCGGCGGTCCCGTGCGGCGCCCGCCTCGGGCAGTCGCAGGGTGAAGGTGGAGCCCTGACCCTCGGTGCTCCAGACGGTGACCTCCCCGCCGTGCGAGGCGGCCACGTGCTTCACGATGGCCAGGCCGAGCCCCGTACCGCCGGTGGCGCGGGAGCGGGCCGGGTCGACGCGGTAGAAGCGCTCGAAGACGCGCTCCTTGTCCTTGTCGGGGATGCCGATGCCCTGGTCGGTGACGGCTATCTCGATGAGGTCGCCGCCGGGCGCGGCGACCTTGCGGGCCGCGATGCCGACGCGGGTGTGGGCCGGTGAGTAGTTGACGGCGTTCTCGACGAGGTTGCCGAGGGCGGCGGCGAGCTGGCCGCGGCTGCCCCAGACCCGCAGGTCGGCGGTCCCACCGGACGCCATGGTGATCTGCTTGGTGGTAGCGGTGTGCCGGGAGCGGTCGATCGCCTCGGCGACGAGCTCGTCCACGGACACCGGCTCGGAGTCCTCCAGCGGGTCGTCGTTCTGCACGCGGGAGAGGTCGATGAGCTCCTGTACGAGGTTGGTGAGGCGGGTCGCCTCGATCTGCATGCGGCCGGCGAAGCGGGTGACCGCCTCGGGGTCGTCCGAGGCGTCCATGACCGCCTCGGAGAGCAGGGAGAGCGCGCCGACGGGGGTCTTGAGCTCATGGCTCACGTTGGCGACGAAGTCGCGCCGTACCGCTTCGATGCGGCGGGCCTCGGTGAGGTCCTCGACCAGGAGCAGCACCAGTCGCGAGCCCAGCGGGGCGACCCGGGCGGAGACGGCCAGGGCCTCGCCGCGTCCGGTGCCGCGCCGGGCGAGATCCAGTTCGACCTGTCGTATCTCTCCGTCGCGGCGGGTGTCGCGGGCCATGTTGAGCATGGGCTCGACGGCCAGCTTCCCGCCCCGGACCAGTCCGAGCGCGTACGCGGCCGAGCTGGCCTTCACCACCGAGTCGCTCTCGTCGAGGACGACCGCGGAGGAGCGCAGCACGGACAGCACGGTGTCGACGCCGGGCGGGAGCACGGCGTCGGTGTGCAGGGAGGTACGAGTGGGTCGCGCCTGGTCGCGTTCGCTCCAGCGGAACGCCAGCATGGCGATCACGCCGGTGCACACGCCGGCGATCGCGGCCAATGCGGCGACCGCCGCGTTCACGTCCATGCCCTCAAGGTTATGCGGGGCGACGGACACTCTCCCAGCCGTCCGAGTGGCTGCTCGAACAGTCGTCGCCCAGAGTTCACCGTGGAGACGGGGCTGGTTCATTTGCCCCGGTGGCCGTGGAGGCGGGCGACGCCCAGAGTTCACCTGGGGGAAAGTGCCGGTTCATGTCAGGTGTCGGAACCGGACGCGTAGGGGGCCGAACGTGGCAACGTGGGGGTCCGAAGCCCCACCCGGACCCCGGAGCATTGCGTAGAGAGGGACACCATGCGGGACGCGTACCACGAGGAACTCGACTCGATCGGCGAGAGCCTGGTCGAGATGGCCCGGCTCGTCGGGTCGGCGATCGGGCGCGCCACGACGGCGATGCTCGACGCGGATCTGAAGCTCGCGGAGAGCGTGATCGCCGCGGACCAGAAGGTCGACGACCTCCAGCACGACCTGGAGGCGCGGGCGATAGCGCTGCTCGCCCGCCAGCAGCCGGTCGCGACCGACCTGCGGATCGTGGTGACCTCGCTGCGGATGAGCGCCGACCTGGAGCGCTCGGGCGACCTCGCCCAGCACGTCGCCAAGCTGGCCCGGCTGCGGTTCCCGGACACGGCGGTGCCGCGGGACCTGCACGCCACGATCCTGGAGATGGGCCAGCTCGCGCAGCGCCTGATGGCGAAGGCGGCCGAGGTCATCATCACCAAGGACGTCGACCTCGCGCTCCAGCTGGAGCAGGACGACGACGAGATGGACCTGCTGCACCGGACGCTCTTCCAGCACCTCATGGACGACCGCTGGAAGCACGGCATCGAGACCGCCGTCGACGTCACCCTCCTCGGCCGCTACTACGAGCGCTTCGCCGACCACGCCGTCTCGGTCGCCAAGCGCGTCGTCTACCTCGTCACGGGCGAGCACGCCGACGAGCTGCAGGCCGCGGACTCGCCGGTCGAGGGCGCGTAAGGCGATCGGGGAGTGAACCGCACGGATGTGCGGGCTCCTATGCGCCGTTGATGCGCCCGCGCGGGTGGGCATGCAATGAGGGGAGGCGACGCACGCCTCGAAAGGGAGGGACCCTCATGGCCGAATCCCCGATGTCCCCGATGACGACCGAGTCCGCCGCGGAGGCACCGCGCGGGGTGGAGTTCCTGCCGGTGCTCGGCGCCTGCGGCTGCGGCTCGGGCTGCGGCTGCGGCTGCCAGTCCGGCTCCCCGTGCCAGTGCGGAGGCTGCTCGGGCTGACGGTGTGGTGGGGGGGGGGGGGGGGGGGGGGGGGGGGCCCCCCCCCCCCCCCCCCCCCCCCCACCCACCCGTCGGCTTCGGGTCAGTCGATGTCGAGGACGCCGACCGTCTGGGTGCCGCTGAGTTCGCCGGTCGGGCGGAAGCCGAGTCGGCGGTAGAACTCGCCGGGGCCGTCCTCGCCGGGTTCCCAGGTGACGTACAGGTGGTGTGCGCCGCGCCGGCGCAGTTCGTCGCGTACGGCTTCCACGGCGAAGCGGCCGTAGCCCTTGCCCTGGCCCTCGGCGGCGATGTTGAGGCGCCAGAGGCCGCTGCGGCGGTCGGTGGGGTCCTTCTCCTCGTTCCACGGGATGTCGAGGAAGGCCATGAGGAAGCCGACGAGCTTGTCGCCGTCGAAGACGAGGCGCGGCCAGGCCGTCTCGCCGAAGGCGTACGCCTCCGCCAGGGAGCGGGCGACGGGGGCGACGTTGCGCTCCTGGTGGGGGTGGACGCGCAGGTCGAGGGCGGCGTCGACGTTGGCGGGGGTGACTTGCTCCAGGCGGAGGGACGTACTCATGCGCCGGACGGTAGCGGGCTCTCGCGCTCTTCGCCCGCGTTTATCGGACCGGCCCGGACGGCGCGAAGGGGCCGAGGTCACACCTCGGCCCCTTCGCGCGAGCAGGACGCGTCCTAGCGGACGAACACCACCGAGCGGAGCTTGAGGCGGTCCGTGGCCGGGCGGCCGTGGGGGCGCAGGGTCCAGGAGTCGCCGGTGCAGTCGGGGCCGGTGAAGACGATCGCGAAGTCGTCGGTGTCGTTGTGCGGGGCGAAGGCCGGCTCGGAGGAGCCGGGGTCGGCGGCCTCGGGGATCGTGACGCACACGTCGCTCGCCGGGTCGTGGAGCGTGACCTGCTGCGGGTCGCCGCTGATGCCGACGAACCAGTAGCCGAAGTCGCCGGTGGTGGCGTGCGCGGGCGTGGCGAGGGCGGCGGTGAGGGCGAGTGCGCCGCAGACGGCGGCGGCGGAACGGCGGAGACGCACGGGGGTTCTCGTTTCGGTGTGGAGACGACCAGGTCACCCCACCCCTAACCCCCTCGTCCGCCCGCCAAGCGGCGCACCGCAGCCGGAAGGTTTCGCCCTCACCCGTCCGGCCGACGGCCCACACCGCTACGGCGTGAAGACCTCTTCGAGGTGGTGGATCGCGCCGTCGTCACCCGTGTCGTACCGGAAGACGAGACCGGAGTCCGGGTGCGCCTTCACCCAGTCGATGAGCTCCTGGACGCCGATGCGCTGGTTCTCGGTGCTGGTGACGATCGGGTTGGTCGCGGTGACGTACGCGGCCTGGTCGAGGGCGATCCGGCTCTCCTCGCCGCTCACCAGGAACGGCCCCCCGTCGGTGTCCACGCCGCCGCACCCCCAGGCACCGTGCTGGACGACGAGGTTGATCTTCCCGGTGCTGCCCGGGAGCTCCTCGATCCGGTACAGCGCGAACTCGTCGGGGTCGTACGCGTCGGGGCCCGGCGCCGTGGCGACGCAGTCCTTGGCGGGCGCGGCGGTCGTCATCCCCGGCTTCGGCTTGGGCTTCGGCGCCCCGGGCTTCTTGCTCGGGGCCTTGCTCGGGGCCTTGCTCGGCGTCTTCCCCACCGGCGTCGCCGACCCCGTCCCCGCGGACTCGTCGGGCCCCTCGGCCGGAACCTGACCCGTCTCCTCGGCCCCAGGGGCCCCGGCGGTGGCACTCGGCCCCGTCGCCCCGCCGCCCGCGGCGGCGCCACCCCCCTGACATCCGGTCAGCACAGCGGCCATCGCGACGGCGGCCAGCGCGAGAAAAGCGGGTCTGAGACGGTCGGCGTTCATCGGGAAGTCCCCCTTTTCACGGGCGGCCATCCACCTGGCCGCGCCCCTGCCCGGAACGTAGCAACGCCGCCCCCCTCCACCACAGCCCCGCGCCCCCTATGTCACCGAGCTGGTACACCCCCAGAACACCCACCACACAACACCGAACCCCCCGCCCACCGGCGAACCGGCGAACGGGGGGCTGACGTGCGCGATGCGCGGAGGGCTACTTCTTGCCCTGGTTCTTGACGGCCTCGATGGCCGCGGCGGCGGCGTCGGGGTCGAGGTAGGTGCCGCCGGGGTTGAGGGGCTTGAAGTTCTCGTCCAGCTCGTAGGAGAGCGGGATGCCCGTGGGGATGTTGAGGCCGGCGATGTCGGCGTCGGAGATGCCGTCGAGGTGCTTGACGAGGGCGCGGAGGCTGTTGCCGTGGGCGGCGACGAGGACCGTGCGGCCGGCGAGGAGGTCCGGGACGATGTTGTCGTACCAGTACGGGAGCATGCGCTCGACGACGTCCTTGAGGCACTCGGTCTGCGGGCGCAGCTCCGGCGGGATCGTCGCGTAGCGGGCGTCGTGGGCCTGCGAGAACTCGCTGTCGTCGGCGAGCGCCGGCGGCGGGGTGTCGTAGGAGCGGCGCCACAGCATGAACTGCTCCTCGCCGAACTCGGCGAGGGTCTGGGCCTTGTCCTTGCCCTGCAGGGCGCCGTAGTGGCGCTCGTTCAGACGCCAGGAGCGGTTGACCGGGATCCAGTGGCGGTCAGCCGACTCGAGGGCGAGCTGCGCCGTGCGGATGGCGCGCTTCTGGAGGGAGGTGTGCAGCACGTCGGGGAGCAGGCCGGCGTCCTTGAGCAGCTCGCCGCCGCGCGTCGCCTCCTTCTCACCCTTCGCGGTGAGGTTCACGTCCACCCAACCGGTGAACAGATTCTTCTCGTTCCACTCGCTCTCGCCGTGGCGGAGGAGGATCAGCTTGTACGGTGCGTCGGCCATGCGTACGAGCCTAATCGACCGCTGACGATTGACGCGCGTCGTCAATTCGTTGGCGTCCGGCGTATGAGATGCGTAAGTTACGAGAGCCGGACGCAGGGCTTACGCACAGCAGGGGACCGCACACACATGACCATGGATTCGCTCAGACGATCGGCCCGTACGACGGTCAGCGGCCTCCCGCAGGGCTTCTGGTGGCTCTGGCTGTCGACCTTGGTCAATCGCACCGGGGCTTTCGTCCTGACTTTCCTCTCCCTCTATCTGACGGTCGAGCTCGGGCACTCCGCGTGGTTCGCCGGCCTCGTCGTCGCCCTACACGGCCTCGGCGGCGTCGCGGGATCCCCGCTCGGCGGCGCGCTCACCGACCGCTGGGGCCGGCGCCCCACCATGGTCACGATGCACCTCGCGGCCGCCGCCTGCGCCGCCGCCCTCGCCGTCGTCACCAGCGCCTGGGCCATCGCGGCCGTCGTCCTCCTCATGGGCGTCGCCATGCAGGCCGTCCGGCCGTCCATCAACGCCACGATCGCCGACATGGTCCCCGCCCACGACGTGCGCCGGGCGTACGCCCTCAACTACTGGGCCCTGAACCTCGGCTTCGCCATCGCCTCCATCGGCGGCGGCGCCGCGGCCTTCCTCGGCTACCGCACGCTCTTCGTCGTCGACGCCGTCGCCACCACCCTGTGCGCCGTCATCGTCTTCCTCCGGCTCCCCGAGACCCGTCCCGAGGGCCGCACCGACACGGCGGGCGAGCCGGTCGTCGAGGAGAAGGTCAGCATGCTGACCGTGCTGCGCGACGCGCCCTTCCGCACGCTCGTCCTCCTCAACCTCCTCGTCTGCCTCGTCTTCACCGCTCCCTGGATCGGTCTGCCGCTGACGATGGCCGGCCAGGGCCTCGCCCCCTCCGCGTACGGCATGGTCATCGCCGTCAACGGCATCGTGATCGTCGGCTTCCAGCTGCTCGTGAACAAGCTGACCGACAAGCGCTCCCCGGTCGTCCTGCTCTCCCTCTCCGCCCTCCTCTTCGCCCTGGGCACCGGCGCCACCGCGCTGGCCGGCTCCTCCGTCGCCTTCGCCGCGACCGTGGTCGTCTGGACCGTCGGCGAGATGATCCACGTCCCCACGAACGCCGCCGCCACCGCGCGCCTCGCCCCCGAGCACGCCCGGGGCCGCTACCAGGGCGTGATGGGCATGTCCTGGGCCGTCGCCGGTTTCGTCGCCCCGATCGGCGCCGGCGCGATCGTCGGCGGGCCCGGCCCCGACGTCCTGTGGGCGGCCTGCGCCGCCATCGGCGTCCTCGCCGCCGTCGGCTACTTCACCCGCCTGCGGAAGGCCCTCGCCGAGCAGGAGCAGGAGCAGGAGGTGGAGATAGGGACCGGGACCGCGATCGCGACCGGGACCGCGACCACGGACCTCGCCGGCCTCTCCCCGCTCGCGGACCTCGCCGAAGCCGGGGCCGCCGGGGCCGAGGGCAAGGACACCGGGAAGTCGTCCCCCGTCAGCTCCTGAGCCAGCCGGTCACGGCGAAGCCCTCGCCCTGCCGGCGCACTTCGGCGGCGCCCGCTCCGCCGAAGTGGGCGGGGACGACCAGTTCCCGCTCGTCGGCGGCCCGTTCGAGGATCCGGCGGCGGCTGGTCGCGGCCCCGGCGGGGTCCAGGCAGAAGCAGCTGGCGTGGGCCGGGTCGAGGATCTGTACGGGGCTGTGGAGGAGGTCGCCGACGAAGACCGCGCGGTCGGTGCCCGAGGCGAGGCGCAGGACGGCGGAGCCGGGGGTGTGGCCGGGCGCGGACTCCAGGACGAGGTTCTCGTCGATGCGGTGCGTCCCGTCCCAGAGGGTGACGAGGCCCGCGCGGTGCACGGGCGCCACGCTGTCCTGGTAGACGAGCCGGTCCTCCTCCTGGCCGCCGCCGTACGCGTTCCCGGGGCCGAAGTGGAAGTCGTCGGCGGCCGGGAGGAGGTAGCGGGCGTTCGGGAAGGCCGGAGCCCACTCCCCTCCCGCGTCGTACGTGTTCCAGCCGACGTGGTCCGCGTGCAGATGCGTGTTGACGACGACGTCGACGTCCTCGGGCCGGATGCCCGCCCGCTCCAGACGGCCGGGGAAGTCGTCCCGCCGCCGGTGGAAGTGCGGCGACCGCGGTCGCTCGCGCCCGTCGCCGACCCCCGTGTCCACCAGGACGGTCCGGCCCCCGCTGCGCAGCACCCAGGACTGCAGCGCCATCACCGCGTGGTCGGTGTCGGGCGCCCAGTGGTCCGGCGCCAGCCACTCCTCGTTGTCCTTCCACACCTCCGCTCCGGCGTCCGGGACGAGGGTGCGGGCGGGCGCGAACGGCCCCTGCCACTCGACGATCCGGATGATCTCGACGTCCCCCAGGACGATGCTCTGTGCGCTCTCGTTCGTCATGCGATCGACAGTAGGGAGGGGTGACCGAGCCTCTCAATGCTTCTTCCGCTCTCCTGAATACGCGAGAAGCTCACTCCGGAGGGTGTGGCCGCCGGTAGGCTCCCGGCCATGGTGGACGTGGACGTGGTGAGCGACGCGATCTCGGCCGTACGCGTCGGGCGGCCCTTCTCCGACCGGGTACGGGTCTCCGGGCGTTGGTGCGCGCGGCTCGACCCGTACGAGGGGGCCGGCTTCCACATCGTCCTGCGGGGCGGCTGCTGGCTGCTGCCCGACGGCGGCGAGCCGGTCGTGCTCGGCCCCGGCGACGCGGTGCTGCTGCCGCACGGCACCGGGCACGTCATCGCCGACGGGCCGGCGGACGCGGCGACGGTGGCACGGGCGGTGTCCTTCACCCGATGGGCCGACGAGAGCCGCCCGCGGCCGCCCCGGGCCGGCGAAGGCGGGCCCGGGGTCGAGATGCTCTGCGGCAAGTACCGGCTCGACCGCAGCCACGCGCACCCGCTGCTCGCGGAGCTCCCGCCGCTGGTCCACCTGCCGGGCCACGGCGGCGCCCCCGAGCTGCGGGCCGCCATCGGTCTGCTCGGCGGAGAGCTCGACACACGGCGGCCGGGCGCGTCCCTCGTGCTCCCCGGCCTGCTCGACCTGCTGTTCGTCTACATGATCCGGTCCTGGATGGACCTGAGCACGGCCGAGAGGTGGCCGGCGGTCCTGGGCGACCCGGTGGCCGCGGCGGCGCTGCGGGCGCTGCACTCCGACCCCGCCGCCCCGTGGACCGTGGACCGGCTCGCGGCCGAGGCGGGCGTCTCACGGCCCACCCTGGCGCGCCGGTTCACGGCCCTCGTGGGCCGGCCCCCGATGGCGTACCTGACCTGGTGGCGGCTGACCCGCGCCGCCGCACTGCTCCGGGACACCGGGGAGCCGCTGGCCGCCGTCGCGCGGCGCGTCGGCTACGCCTCGCCGTACGCGCTCTCGCACGCCTTCCGCCGTGAGTTCGGCACGACGCCGGGCCGGTACCGGAGCGGGCTCGCCGTCTCGGGGTGAGCCCGGGGTCAGCCGGTGGGCTTCTGCGTGAGGTTCTTGAAGGCGTCGAGGTTGCGGGTGGACTCGCCGCGCGAGACCCGCCACGCGTACTCGCGGCGGATCGCGGAGGCGAAGCCGAGTTCGAGGAGGGTGTTGAAGTCGCCGTCCGCCGCCTCCAGGACGGAGCCGAGGAGCCGGTCGAGTTCCTCGGGGGTGACGGCGGCGAGCGGGAGCTTGCCGGCGAGGTAGACGTCGCCGAGGCCGTCGACCGCGTAACTCACCCCGTACAGCCTGAGGTTGCGTTCGAGGAGCCAGCGGTGGACGCCGGCCTCGTTCTCGTCGGGGTGGCGGATGACGAAGGCGTTGAGCGAGAGGGAGTGACGGCCGACGCGCAGGGACAGCGTGGTGAAGAGCTTGCGCGTGCCGGGGAGCTTCACGACGTAGGAGCCCGGTTCGGGGGACTCCCACTCCAGCTCCGCGTCCTTGAGCGTGTCCTCGACGACCCGCCGGATGTCCTCGGTCTCAGCCATGGTGCGAGCGTACGCGACGGCGGTTCTCGCGCAGCCGGTGGTCGTGCATGGCGGCCGTGTACACGTCCGCCGTGCCCGAGGCCGCCGTGTCCCAGCCGAAGGACCCGGCGTGCAGGGCGGCCGCCGCGCCCATCCGGACCGAGAGCTCCGGGTCGGCCACGAAACGGCCGAGCGCCCTGGCGTAGTCCGCCGGGTCGTGGCCCTGGACGAGGAAGCCGGTCACGTCGTCCCGTACGGCGACGGGCAGACCGCCGACCGCCGCCGCGACGACCGGGGTGCCGGCCGCCTGCGCCTCGATCGCTACCAGGCCGAAGGACTCGCTGTACGAGGGCATGACGAGGACGCTCGCCGCGCGGAACCAGTCCGCGAGCCGGTCCTGCCCCACCGGCGGGTGGAAGCGCACGACGTCCGCGATGCCGAGCCGCGCCGCCAGCTTCTGCAGCTGCTCCGGCTTCGCCAGACCGCTGCCGCTCGGCCCGCCGACCACCGGGACGACCATCCGGGAGCGCAGCGACGGGTCCCGGTCCAGGAGCTGCGCGGCCGCGCGCAGCAGGATGTCCGGGGCCTTCAGGGGCTGTATGCGCCCGGCGAAGACGGGGATGAAGGCGTCCTGCGGGAGGCCGAGGCGGGCGCGGGCGGCGGCGCGGCCGTCGGCGGGGCGGAAGTGGTCGAGGTTCACGCCCGGGTGGACGACCGCGATCTTGCCGGGGTCGGCGTCGTAGAAGCGGGCGAGCTCGTCGGCCTCCTCGGAGGTGTTGGCGATCAGCCGGTCGGCGGCGGAGACGATCTGCGTCTCGCCGATGACCCGGGCGGCGGGCTCGGGGGTGTCGCCCTCGGCGAGCGCCGCGTTCTTGACCTTGGCCATGGTGTGCATGGCGTGGACGAGCGGCACGCCCCAGCGCTCGGCGGCGAGCCAGCCGACGTGGCCGGAGAGCCAGTAGTGGGAGTGGACGAGGTCGTAGTGGCCGGGGCGGTGGCCGGCCCACGCCTGCATGACGCCGTGCGTGAAGGCGCAGAGCTGTGCCGGCAGCTCCTCCTTCGCCAGCCCCTCGTACGGGCCGGCGTCCACGTGGCGCACGAGCACGCCGGGGGTGAGCTCGACGACCGGCGGGAGGCCGCCGGTGGTGGCCCTGGTGAAGATCTCCACCTCGATGTCGATGGCGGCGAGGCGCTTGGCCAGCTCGACGATGTAGACGTTCATGCCGCCCGCGTCGCCGGTGCCGGGCTGGTGCAGCGGCGAGGTGTGGACGCTGAGCATCGCCACCCGCCGCGGGACGCGGTTGCGGCCGGGAAGCCGGAGCCTGGCCGGCGCCGGGTGCCGGTGCCGGGTGCCGGCGAACCGGGACACGTACTGGCTCACGTCGGCGGTCCTTCCGCTCGGGGACTGAGCTGGGGCGGTGCGGGGTCATGCCTGGTCCTGCGGGGCGTCGAGCCCTTCTCGGGCACGACTCAAGGAGGGCGTGGTACGTCCTCCACGCGCGACAACACCGGAATGGCCCCTTTCATTTCCTCCGGCGGGGGCGTTTTGCCAATTCGTTGCCGGGGCGGGCCGGACGTGCCCCACCCCTTAGGCTCAGGGCATGGCCCCGCGCACCACCCGCCCCGTCGGCACCCCGACCCGCGGGACCACCAATCCGAACCGGCTGCGGCGCATGGACCGCTGGATCGCCGCCGTCCACGGCCCCGCGCTGCGCCGCTCGCCCGAGCCGCCGCTGGCCGTCGACCTCGGGTACGGGGCCGCCCCCTGGACCGCCGTGGAGCTGCTCGCCCGGCTGCGCACCGCCGAGCCCCGCACGCGGCTGTACGGCATCGAGATCGAGCCCGCGAGGGTCGAGGCCGCGAAGCCGTACGAGCACGAGGGCCTGAGGTTCGTGCACGGCGGCTTCGAGGTGCCGGTGCCCGGCGAGGTCGCCCTGATCCGGGCGGCGAACGTGCTGCGCCAGTACGACGAGGAGCAGGTCGCGGCCGTGTGGGCGCGGCTGTGCGGGCGGCTCGCCCCGGGCGGGCTGCTCGTGGAGGGGACCTGCGACGAGATCGGGCGCCGGCACGTGTGGGTGGCGCTCGACGCGGACGGGCCCCGCACGGTGACCTTCGCGACCCGGCTCGGCTCGCTCGACCGGCCGTCGGACCTGGCGGAGCGGCTGCCGAAGGCGCTGATCCACCGCAATGTGCCGGGCGAGCCGGTGCACGCCTTCCTGCGGGACTTCGACCGCGCGTGGGCCGCCGCCGCCCCGTACGCCTCCCTCGGTGCCCGGCAGCGCTGGATCCGCTCCGTCCGCGACCTGGCCGCCGACTGGCCGCTCGCCGACGGGCCGCGGCGCTGGCGCCAGGGCGAGGTGACGGTGCGCTGGGAGGCGCTGGCGCCCCGGACCTGACAGACGTGCGGGTTCCGGTCGGCGGACCGGCGGAATCGCCAACTCCCGTCGAATTTCCGGTACGAGGGGAACGCCACGGGCGCAACACCCGTCACCCATGGGGGGAACAGGCCCGACAGGCCCCGGTTTCCCCTGTTGCTTTCCGGTTTCGCATGGCACTATCGCCAAGGTCACCGACAAGTTACTGACGGTAAATCAGATTTGTTCACCTGAGGGGGAGCTCGTGAACCGACGCCGCCACGCCACTGCCGCGATCACCCTGATCTGCGCCCTGACCGTGCTGGCCTCGCCCGCGCTCACCCTCCAGGCCTCCGCCGCGCCGCTGCCGCCCCCGCCGCCGAAGAAGAGCCTGGAGGAGGTCCGCCAGGAGATAGACGGCCTCTACCGGCAGGCGGCCGCCGCCACCGACGCGTACAACCTCGCCGAGGAGAAGACGAAGGAGCAGTCGGCCGAGATCGTCCAGGTCGCCCAGCTCATCGTGGCCGGCCGCGCCCGGATCGACGCCCTCAAGGCCAGGGCCGGCGCCCAGGCGCGCGCCCAGTACCGCAACGGCGGGCTCCCCGAAGGCGCGCAGCTCGTCCTCACCGACGACCCGCAGCTCTTCCTCGACACCGCGGGCCGGCTCAAGGCCGGGGCGAAGGCCACCACCGACCTCCTCGGCGAAATGAACCGCACCCAGGCCCAGTTGGACATCTACGCCAAGGACGCCGGCGAGAACTGGACCAAGCTGGAGGCCCAGCGCGTCAAGCAGGCCAAGGCGAAGAAGGAGATCACCGACAAGATCGCCGCGGCCAAGAAGCTGGAGTCCGAGCTCGCCGCCGAGGAGCGGGAGCGGCTGCGGCTCCTGGAGGAGCAGGCGCAGTACCGCGCCCAGACGACCTGGCTCGGCACCGGCGTCCTCGCCGGCCTCAAGGGCGACACGACGCCGGAGGCCAAGAAGGCGATCGCGTTCGCGACCGCCCAGATCGGCAAGCCGTACGAGTGGGGCGCCGAGGGACCGAGCACCTTCGACTGCTCCGGTCTGACCCAGAGCGCCTGGGGCGCGGCCGGCAAGGGCATCCCGCGCACCTCCCAGGAGCAGTGGCGGCTGCTCCCCCGCGTGGACATCAAGGACATGCGGCCGGGCGACCTGATCGTCTACTTCAAGGACGCCAGCCACATCGGCATGTACGTCGGTAACGGGGCGATCGTGCACGCGCCGCGCCCCGGGCGGAACGTCACCCTCGCGGGAGCCGGCTCCATGGAGATCCTGGGCGTCGTCCGCCCGACGTGACACGAGCCACCCCCGCGCGCCGGGAGGAACGGCCCGGGAGGCGTGACCTTTCTCATGGGCCCGGAGCCCCCCTGCGGACCGTACGGGGGCAAGTACCTCCCCTTCCGCGGCATATGCCAAGGGCGGCGCGGCCTCTCACAGGGTGATCACCATTCCCCAGCGCACCGCCGTACCGCTAGGGTCCGGGACGGGCGGGACGCCACCCGGCGCCCTGCGCACCCTCGGGGGGAGGGAAGGAAACCCGGACCGATGCCCGTATCGCTACCGCGTCAGAGAATCGTCTCTGCAGCTGCGGGACCCGGTGAGGCCACCCCTATGGACGCCACCGCTATGACAGGCACAGTCACCGTCACAGGCACCGATCGCACCGATCGAACCGATCTGACCCTCCTGGTCGTCGAGGACGACCCGGCGGGCGCCCTCGCCGTACCCGAACTCCTCGACGCGGCCGGCGGCGCCGGCACCCGGGTCCGCATCCGCACCGCCCGCAACCTCACCGAGGCCGAGCGGCTCCTCACCGACGACGTCCACTGCGTCCTCGTCGACCTCTCCCTGCCCGCCCCGCGCGTGGCCGCCGGCGAGGACCCCCTCGCCCCGCTCCGCCACATCCTCCGCCTCGCCCCGCGCCACGCCGTCCTCGCCCTCGCCGCGTCGGCGGACGCCGAGCTCGCGGCCGAGGCCGTACGCGTCGGCGCCCAGGACCACCTCTTCCGCGAGGAACTCGACGGACGGCTCCTCAGCCGGGCCATCCGGTACGCGGTCGAGCGCAAGCGCGCCGACGCCGTCCAGGTGAAACTCGCCGAGTCCCGCCTCCGCGCCCAGGAGAACGCCCGCCTGGAACGCGGGCTGCTCCCCACCCCGCTCCTGGAGGGCTCCGACCTCCGCTTCGCCGCCCACTACCGGCCCGGCCGCTCCCGCGCCCTCCTCGGCGGCGACTTCTACGACGTCGTCCGCACCCCCGACGGCACCGTCCACGCCATGATCGGCGACGTCTGCGGCCACGGCCCCGACGAGGCCGCGCTCGGCGTCGAACTGCGGATCGCCTGGCGCGCCCTGACCTTCGCGGGCCTCTGCGGCGACGAACTGCTCTCCACGATGCAGCAGGTCCTGGAGCACGAGCGGGAGAGCGAGGAGATCTTCGCGACCCTCTGCACCGTCGACATCGCCCCCGACGGCCGCCGTGCAGGCCTCTGCCTCGCCGGCCACCCCTCGCCCCTCATCGCCCGCCAGGACCACACCGCCCGGCTCCTCCCCTACGAGGACGGCGGCCCCGCCCTCGGGCTGCTCCCCCGCGCCCGCTGGCCCCGCCGCCAGGTCGAGCTCGGCGGCGCCTGGAGCCTCCTCATGTACACCGACGGCCTCATCGAGGGCCGCTCCGCCGGGCCCGGCTCGCCCCGCCTCGGCCAGGACGGCATGGTCGACATGATCAACCGCCAGCTCTCCACCGGCCTCCGCGGCGACGAGCTCCTCGAAGCCGCCGTCACCGAAGTCCGCTCCCTCAACGGCGGCGAACTCACCGACGACGTCGCCGTCCTCGCCCTGGAACGCGACAGGGCCCGGGGATGACCCCCGGGCCCTGCCCACTTCCTTCGCGGCCGAGGCCGGTGCGGCTCGGCTAGGGCCTGTCCGGTGGATCAGGGCCGGATAGGGCGCGGCGTCTGGTGCGGTGCATCGCAAGGCGCCGGAGCGCCTCGATAGCGGAGCTATTGGGGCGATTCGGCAACGCGGCGAGGTGCCGTGCCAGGCGCCGCGACCCCGGCCATGATCCGCCGGGCAGGCCCTAGCGGCCGCCGTTGTACGGGCCGTAGGGGCCGTCGCTGCTGGAGCCGCCGCCGCGGCGGCCGCCTCGCCCTCCGCCGGAGACCTGGGCGAGCGCGGGGCGTACGTCCACCATGAACACGATGGCGGCGATGAGACCCGCGATCTGCAGGAACAGCATCGGCAGCAGCAGGTTCACGACGAGGTTGATGCCCAGGAGGATCAGCCAGAACTTCTTCGTCTGCTTCTCGGCCGCGCGGTAGGCGTCCTCGCGCGCCATCGCGGCGAAGACGAGCGCGGCGACGGCGAAGCCGGTGAAGACCAGGAAGATCACCAGGGAGAGAAGGGAGTCGAATCCCGCGCGCAACATGCTGAGCACCGCCTAGTGAAGATTGTGGAGAGAGCGCCTCGCGGTCAAGGTACCCGGTACAACGCGCCAGGCACCCGCATTGGTGCCCGGACCCTTACTCCTTCTCGGCGGCGGCCTTCTTGGCGGGCGCCTTGCGGGCGGTGGTCCTCTTGGCGACGGGCTTCTCGGCGGGCGCCTCCTCGGCGGCCTCGGACGGGGCTTCGGCCTTGGCCTCCGGCTCCGTCTCGGGCTCCGGCTCCACGACGACCGCGATCTCGACGATCTCCTCCGCGGCCTCGCCACGCCAGGCCTTCACGGCCTCCTCGCCGTGGGCGGCGACCTCCTCGTACTTCTCCCGCGCCTTCACCGCGTACTCGGCGGCGACGCCCACCCCGCGCAGCGCCAGGTCCTGGGCCGTCTCGCCCAGCTTCTTCAGGTCCGTGTCGAGCCCGCCCACGACCTCCGCGAACTTCGACTGCACGGTCGCCTGTGCCTCCTTCGCCTGCGAGGTCACCTTCTCCTGCACGGCCTTCGGGTCGGTCTTCCGCACGGCCTCGATCCGCGCCGGGGCCTCCGCCGCCAGCTGCTCGATCAGGCCCGGAACCTTCTTGGCCTGCTGCGCGACCAGGTCGGCGGTGCCGGCGGCGAAGTAGAGAGGGGTACGCAGTTCGTCGATGATGGCCATGCTGTGGTCCTCCCGGAGTTGCGTGTACGTACTTACTGCTTCGAGGTCGGTCCGGCATCGGGCGCCGCGGCGGCCTCGGCAGCCGCCTCAGCAGCCGCTTCGGCGGCGTTCTCCTTGCGGAACGAGTCGTAGATCTGGAGCAGCACCTGCTTCTGCCGCTCGTTGATCGAGGGATCGGCCAGGATGACGGCCCGCGTCTCCAGCTCCTCCCGCTCCTGCTCGTCGAGGATCCCCGCCCGCACGTAGAGCGTCTCGGCCGAGATCCGCAGCGCCTTCGCGACCTGCTGGAGCACCTCGGCGCTCGGCTTCCGCAGCCCCCGCTCGATCTGGCTCAGATACGGGTTCGACACGCCGGCCGCGTCGGCCAGCTGCCGCAGCGACAACTGCGCCGTCCTCCGCTGCTCGCGGAGGTACTCACCGAGGTTCCCGACGTTGAGCGATGCCATGCTCCGACCATGCCAGCTCCCGCTAACTATTGCAAGCAGCTGCTTGCAATAGTGTTTCCCCGTGGGTGTCGGAGGGGCGTGCGATGCTGATGGGGTGACGCTTGAGGACCTGATAAGGCTGCGGCGGGCGCGGGACACGATGGACCGCGACTACGCGTCGCCGCTCGACGTGCCGGCCCTCGCGCGGGTCGCCCTGATGTCCACGGGGCACTTCACGCGCAGCTTCCGGGCGGCGTACGGGGAGACCCCGTACAGCTATCTGATGACGCGGCGGGTCGAGCGCGCGAAGGCGCTGCTGCGGCGGGGCGACCTGAGCGTGACCGAGGTCTGCTTCGCGGTGGGCTGTACGTCGCTGGGGTCCTTCAGCTCCCGGTTCACCGAGCTCGTGGGCGAGACGCCCAGCGCCTACCGGGCCCGCCGGCACGAGACCGGGGCCGCGATCCCGGCGTGCGTGGCCAAGATCCTCACCCGGCCGGTGCGCCACGGGGCGCGCCTCGGACACACCGCCTGACGCGGTCCGGCGAACCGACGCGGCTCCGGCGAACCGGTCAGGATCCGAGAAGCGGAATCCGCCGGGGCGTTTTAGGTTCGACGACATGAACGTCAAACTCTCGCAGTGCTTCATCGCCGTCGACGACCACGACAAGTCGCTCGCCTTCTACCGCGACGCCCTGGGCCTCGAGGTCCGCAACGACGTCGGGTTCGAGGGCATGCGCTGGGTGACGGTCGGCTCGCCCGAACAGCCGGACGTCGAGATCGTCCTCGAACCGCCGCTGGCCGACCCGAACGCCTCCCCCGCCGACCGGCAGGCCGTGGCGGAACTGCTCGCCAAGGGCATGCTGCGCGGCGTGATCTTCGCGACCGACGACGTCGACACCACCTTCGAGAAGATCCGCGCCGCCGGCGGCGAGGTCCTCCAGGAGCCCGTCGACCAGCCCTACGGCGTCCGCGACTGCGCCTTCCGCGACCCCTCCGGCAACATGGTCCGCTTCACCCAGCCCCGCACCTGACCCACCCCCCTACGCCGCGCTCCCCGCCCACGCGAGGAGCGCGGCGTAGTCGTTCCCCCCGAGCCCCCGCCGCGCGTCGACCCGATACAACAACGCCGCCCCCGAGTGCCGCTCCGCCACCCACGCCCGGTCCGCCGCCCCGATCTCGTCATCCACCCAAGCGAACGGCCGCCCCGCCGCGTACGGCAGCGCCGCGAGCCGCACCCCCTGCGCGGGATCGAGCCGCGCGAGCAGCGACCCCGCAGGACTCGTTCGGTTGTCGATAATCCGGAACGGATCGATGGTGGGTACGCTGGGGGGTATGACGGCCATGGCACCCACGCGCACCGAACCGGATCTGTCGTATCTGCTGGACCACACGAGTCATGTGTTGAGGACGCGGATGGCGGCGGAGTTGGGGGGGATCGGGCTGACGGCGCGGATGCACTGTGTGTTGGTGCACGCGTTGGAGGAGGAGCGGACGCAGGCGCAGTTGGCGGAGATCGGGGACATGGACAAGACGACGATGGTGGTGACGGTCGACGCGCTGGAGAAGGCGGGGCTGGCGGAGCGGCGGCCGTCGAGTACGGACCGGCGGGCGCGGATCATCGCGGTGACGGAGGAGGGGGCGAAGGTGGCGCGGGAGAGCCAGAGGATCGTCGACGGGGTGCACGAGAGCGCGCTCGGGTCGCTGCCGGAGGAGGAGCGGACAGTCCTGGTCCGTGCGTTGAACCGGCTCGCGACCGGTCATCTGGAGACGCCCGTCGAGGGCCCGAGGCCGGCGCGGAGGGCGCGGCAGCGGGGATGACGGAAGGTTCGAGCGGGGCCCGGTCGCCTGGAGCGGCCGGGCCCGACGTATGTCAGGACCCGAGGTACTCCCGTAAAAAATAGTCTGCAACAAAACCTTCTGTTAATGTCTCTCCTGTTGCCTCCCTCGGACAGGAGAGACCCGCCATGCCCAGCCCTGCCACCACCACCCCCTCCCGCCGCCTCGCTCTCGGCGCCCTCGCCACCGGAATGCTGATGACCGTCCTCGACGGCAGCATCGTCACCGTGGCGATGCCCGCGATGCAGGACGACCTCGGCTTCACGCCCGTCGGGCTGAGCTGGGTCGTGAACGCCTATCTGATCGCGTTCGGTTCGCTGCTGCTGCTCGCCGGAAGACTGGGCGATCTGATCGGACGGAAGCGGATGTTCCTCGGAGGGACGGCGGTGTTCACGGCCGCGTCGCTGCTCGCCGGTGTCGCCGCGTCGCCCGGCGTGCTGATCGCCGCGAGGTTCCTGCAGGGCGTGGGCAGCGCGATGGCCTCGGCGGTGAGCCTCGGCATCCTCGTCACCCTGTTCACGGAGCCGCGCGAACGCGCCAAGGCCATCGCGGTGTTCAGCTTCACCGGCGCCGCGGGCGCCTCGATCGGCCAGGTCCTCGGCGGAGTGCTCACCGACGCCCTCACCTGGAACTGGATCTTCATCATCAACCTGCCCATCGGCGCCGCGACCCTCCTCGTCGCCCTGCGGGCACTGCCCGCGGACCAGGGGCTCGGCTTCCGGGCCGGCGCGGACGTCCTCGGCGCCCTGCTCGTCACCTCGGGCCTGATGGCCGGGATCTACGCGGTCGTCAAGATCGAGGAGTACGGGGCCGGTTCGGCGCACACCCTGGGCCTCGGCGGCCTCGCGCTCGCCCTGCTCGCCGGCTTCCTGATCCGGCAGGCCCGGACCGCGAACCCGCTCATGCCGCTGCGCATCCTCCGCTCGCGCAGCGTCGCCGGGGCCAACCTCGTGCAGATGCTGATGGTCGCCGCGCTGTTCTCCTTCCAGATCCTCGTCGCGCTCTACCTGCAGAAGGTCCTCGGGTACGGGGCCGCCGAGACGGGCCTCGCGATGCTGCCGGCCGCCGCGGTCATCGGAGTCGTCTCGCTCGGGGTGTCGACGCGGCTGATCGCCCGGTTCGGCGAGCGGAACGTGCTGCTCGCCGGGATCGTGATGCTCGTCGGCGTCCTCGGCCTGCTGGCCCGCGTGCCCGTCCACGCCTCCTACGCCACCGACCTGCTGCCCGTGATGCTGCTCGCCGCCGGCTTCGGACTCGCGCTGCCCGCCCTCACCTCGCTCGCCATGTCGGGCGCCGACGAGGCGGACGCGGGCCTCGCCTCCGGCCTCTTCAACACCACCCAGCAGATCGGCATGGCCGTCGGCGTCGCCGTCCTCTCCACCCTCGCCGCCACCCGCACCGAGTCCCTCACCACCGCCGGCCGCCCCGCCGCCGAGGCCCTCACCGGCGGCTTCCACCTCGCCTTCGCGGTCGGCACGGGCCTGCTCCTGATCGCCCTGGCCGTCGCCGCGACCGTCCTGCGCCCGGCCACCGCCCGCGCACGGCGGAGCCCGAAGATGACCATGGCGGCCTGAGAGCCGGATGACAATGGCGGCATGAGAGCCGATCGACTCGTCGCCGCCCTGCTCTTCCTCCAGACCAGGCAGCGGGTCACCGCGGCCGAACTCGCCGCCGAACTGGACGTGTCCGAACGGACCGCCCGCCGGGACCTCGAAGCGCTCGCGAGCGCCGGGGTCCCGGTCTATTCACAGGCCGGCCAGGGCGGCGGCTGGTCGCTCGTCGGCGGCGCCCGTACCGACCTGACCGGTCTGACCGCCCCCGAGATCCGCGAACTGTTCCTGCTCACCGGGCCCGACGCCGACACGAGCCCGCGGACCAGGACCGCGCTGCGGAAGCTCGTACGGGCCCTCCCCGCACCGCTCAGGGACGGCGCGGAGGCCGCGGCCCGCGCCGGGGTCGCCGACGGCACGGACTGGACGGGCGCGGACACCGAGGAGCCGCTGCTCGGCGCGGTGCAGCGGGCCGTGATCGAGGGGCGCGAGCTGAGGATCGGGTACGCAAGGCCGGGCAGGGACCCGCACGAGCGGATCGTCGGCCCGCTCGGGATCGCCGCGAAGGCAGGCGTCCGCTATCTCGTCGCCGACACCGAACGCGGCCTGCGCACCTTCCGCGTCGGCCGCGTCACCTCCGTCGCCGAGACCGGCGCCCCCGTCGTACGGCCCGAGGGCTTCGACCTCGCCACCGCCTGGCGCACCCTCGCCGCCCGCATGGAGGACCGGATGGTCGCCGCGACCGTACGGGGAAGGGCGGCGCCCGGCACCGAGACCGTCCTCGAAGGCCTCCTCGGCGGGCGCATACGGTACGGGGAACGGGACCGGGACGGCTGGACCGCCATCGAGGCCCACGGCCCCTCCCCCGAGGTGATCGCCGCCCAGCTCGCCGGCCTCGGCGCCCGCGTCGAACTCCACGACCCGCCCGAGGCCCGCACCGCCCTCGCCCGCATCGGCGCCGAACTCACCGCGCTGTACGGCCCCGCGACCGCCTCGTGAATCAGAAGATGTCCGGCGAGAACGGCCTCAGCGGCGTGCGGAACAGCAGCTCCGCGCGGACCGCGGCGCCCGCCGTCGCCTCCTCGACGCGCCCGAGGCGGGCCAGCCGCACGGCCGACTCGTCACCGAAGACGAGCGGGGCCAACTCGGCGACGTCGAGGGCGAGATCGGCCGGCTCGGAGGTGCGGACACAGGACGCGCCCGCCGGGGAGGCGTCGAGCCGGAAGCGGCCGCCGGCGAGCCCGTCGGCGTCCCGCACGTCGAGGACGAGACCGTCCGCCACCGGGTACGTCCGGCTCTCCAGGACCCGGACGACGTCGAGGACCCGGACCCACAGCATGTCGACGTACGTCAGCGTCCGCGCCGCGCGCGGGTCGGGCAGCAGCAGCGGCAGCGGGTCGTCGGGCGCGCGGTAGCCGGTGCGGACCGTGGCGATCCAGTCGATCGAGCAGAGGTAGTGCCACAGCGCGCGCTCGGCGGCCGGCGTGACGGCGATCAGGTCCCGCACGGTCGCCGTGTTCACCGGCTGCTTGGCGTCGTCCCACTTGTCGTCGGCGCCGTAGGCCACGTACCCCTCGACCTCGCCGGACTCCGACCGGTACATCGCGTAGTACGGCTCGCGCCACGGCTCGCTCTGATGACCCAGACCGGTGCCGACCTCCCAGCCGCGCGTGTCACGGTTCGTCATGCCCGCCCGGACGCCCGCGAGCCGGCGGTACACCTCGGGGCCCGTCTTGCGGATCTCCTCGGCGTCCGTCAGGTCGATCCGGCCGCCGTCCTCCGGGCGCCCCGACCGGCGCGGGTCGAGCCCCGCCCTGCGCACGTCCACGCTCCACTCGGCGGCCCAGCTCGCCGGGCCGAAGCCGTACCGGCCGTAGATCGGGTACTCGGCGGCGATCAGGGTCGCGATCGCGTCCCCGCGCTCCTTCGCGGCGGCGAGGTCCTCGGCCATCATCCGGCTGAGCAGCCCGCGCCTGCGGTGCGTCGGGGAGACCGTCACCTGGGTGATCGCGTCGGCCGTCAGACTGCCGCCGCCGACCGTGCTGACCTCCTGCCGGAACGAACGGAAGGTGGCGACGATCCGGTCCCGGTCGAAGGCCCCAAGGGTCCGCCCGAGGTCCGCGTGCGCCAGCCGGTCCGCGGCCTCCGCCTCCGACACCACGGGCGGCCGGAGGAACCCGGTCCGCAGGGCCCGCTGCCAGTCGGGGAACTCGGATTCCGTCACCGTACGCACGTCGACCGTCATCCTCCGACCCTAAGCACGCGCCCGGCACCCCGCACCCGAGTTTCCCCGGGGCTCCGCTCAGGCCAGCAGGTCGTCGACCTGGGCCTCGCCGTCGCGGTAGCGGCGGGCGATCTCGGCGCTGCAGTCGTCGGCGGTCCGCTGGAGGTGGTGGCGGCGGCGCGAGATCTGCTGCTCGTACCCCGCGAGGCGGCCCATCGCCGCGTGCAGCTCGTCGTCCGTGCGGGCCGTCAGGTCCGAGAGCTCGACCTCCGACAGCATCTCGGCCGCCAGCCGCCGGTACTCCTCGCCGCGCGGCGTCGACAGCGTCACGTGCCGGGCCGACGTGCGGTGCCGCGACGGCACGTCGGCGAGGATCTCCGACAGCCGGTCGAGGACCGGGGCCTCCGGATCGGTCCGCCGCGCCAGCTCCGCCCGCAGGATGTCGATCCGCCCCTGGAGCATCCGCCGCACATAGCTCAGGTCCGCCTCGTCGCTCTGCGCCTCGCGGCGCAGCGTGCGCAGCTCGGGCAGCCGCAGCGCGCCGAGGTCGGGCCGCGGGCCGTCCGGCAGCGCGGTCTCGGTCCGCTGAACGGGTGGGCGCGTCACGGGACCTCCGCCCGGTCCTCCGCCCGGAAATCCGGAGCGGATCAGCGGTACGGGTCCGGACGGCGTCGGCCCGGTGCCAGGTGCACTCATGAGAATCGTCCCCTCGACCGGTGCGGAGCCGCACCGCCTCTCACGCATGGTGCCACTCCTGCACGCGCGCGTGCAGGCGCTCTGCACCCGTTCGGCCCCTCGTCCTTCGGACGGCGGGCCGCTCGGTAGGTTGGTGCGCATGCGAGCAGTGGTGCAGAGGGTCGACGGCGCGAGCGTCGTCGTCGCAGGGGAGACCGTCGGAGAGATCTCCGGCGAAGGGCTGTGCGTGCTGGTCGGGGTGACCCACGACGACACCCCGGAGAAGGCCGCCCAATTGGCCAGAAAGCTCTGGTCCGTCCGGGTACTGGACGGCGAGAAGTCGTGCTCCGACGTGAACGCGCCGCTTCTCGTCATCTCCCAGTTCACGCTCTACGGCGACGCCCGCAAGGGCCGCCGCCCCACCTGGAACGCCGCCGCCCCCGGCCCGGTCGCCGAGCCCCTCGTCGACGAGGTCGTCGCCCAGCTGCGGCAGCTGGGCGCGCACGTGGAGACGGGCCGCTTCGGAGCGGACATGCGCGTCTCGCTCACGAACCACGGCCCGTTCACGGTCCTGCTCGAGGTCTGAGCCTCCGCGGCACCCCGCCCGAGACTCCCGGGGACGGCCTACGGCTCGACGACCGTCTCCTGCGCGGCCGCCGTCGTCCCGGCGATCAGCGGGGCGTCCACCGGGACGTTCCGCTTGACCAGGGCGAGGGCGATGGGGCCCAGCTCGTGGTGGCGGACGGCGGTGGTCACGAAGCCGAGCTGGCGGCCCTCCTCGCCGTCCGCGGCGAGCCGCACGGGCGTGCCGTGCGCGGGCAGCAGCACCTCGCTGCCGTCCAGGTGGAGGAAGACCAGGCGGCGCGGCGGCTTGCCGAGGTTCTGCACCCGGGCGACGGTCTCCTGACCCCGGTAGCAGCCCTTCTGGAGGTGGACGGCGCTGCCGATGAGGCCGAGCTCGTGCGGGATGGTCCGGTGGTCGGTCTCGAAACCGAGCCGGGGCCGGTGGCCCTCGACCCGCAGCGCCTCGTACGCGAGGATGCCGGCGGCCGGAGCGTGCGCGGCGGCGAAGGACTCCAGCTCGGCGCGGGGCAGGAACAGGTCGCGGCCGTGCGCGGTCTCCCGTACGGCGACGCCCTCGGGCGCCTCGGCGACGGACCCGGCCGGGAGGTGGACGACCGCGAAGTCGTCCGTACGGTCGGCGACCTCCACCCGGTAGAAGAACTTCATCGACTCCAGGTACGCGAGGAGCTCCTCGCGCGTGCCCGGCTCGACGTGCGCCCACACCGTCTCGCCGTCGTCGACGAGGTACAGGGCGTGCTCGATGTGGCCGTTCGCGGAGAGGATCAGCGCGTCGGTCGCCCGCCCGGCCGGCAGGTCGGTCATGTACTGGGTGAGGAGCAGGTGCAGCCAGCTCAGCCGGTCGTCGCCGGTGACGGTGACGACACCGCGGTGGGACAGGTCGACGAAACCGTCGCCGGCGGCGAGGGCGCGCTGCTCGCGGAACAGGTCGCCGTAGTGCGCGGCGACACCTTCGTCGCGGCCTTCGGCGGCGACGGCACCGGGCAGGGACAGCAGAGGGCTCTTCATGAAGAAAAGCCTACGACTCGGCGGCCGCGGCCTTCCCGGCGCAGTCCTCGCACCTGCCGAAGATCGCGAAGTGCTTCATGTCCGTCTCGAAGCCGAAGGTCTCCCGGAGCTTCCCGGTGAACTCGGCGGCCACCTCGACGTCCGCCTCGATCACCCGGTCGCAGTCCCGGCACACCAGGTGCAGATGGTGGTGCCGGTCGGCGAGGTGGTACGTCGGGGCTCCGTGACCCAGATGGGCGTGGCTGACCAGGCCGAGCTCCTCAAGGAGCTCCAGCGTCCGGTACACCGTCGAGATGTTCACCCCCGACGCGGTCCTGCGGACCTCCACCAGGATCTCGTCCGGCGTCGCATGCTCCAGGGCGTCGACCGCCTCAAGGACAAGCTGGCGCTGCGGCGTCAGCCGGTAACCCCGCTGCCGCAGGTCGCTCTTCCAGTCGGTGCTCACCACGCCCCCCAGTGTAGGAGGGCGCGGCGCGCCGGGGGCTTCTTGCCGGGGAACGGCTTCTAGCGGAAGAACGCGATGCCGTCGTCGGGCATGTCGGGCAGGTTGCGGGCCATCTCCGCGACCTCTTCCGGCGTGACGACCTTCTTGAGGTGGGCCGACATGTAGGGGCGGAGCGGGACCTCGGGGGTCGCCTTCTCGCCGACCCACATGAGGTCGCTCTTCACGTAGCCGTAGAGGCGCTTGCCGCCGCTGTACGGGCCGGAGGCCGCGGTGCGGGCGACGGCGTCCGTCGCCAGGTCGATCTGCGGCTTCTGGTCGGCGAGCTCGCCGTACCAGACCTCGACGACGCCGTCGTCGCGGACCATGACGACCTCGACCTTGCGGTCCTTGTCGATGCGCCAGAAGCCGCTCTCGCTCTCCAGCGGCTTGACCTTGTTGCCGTCGTTGTCCAGGACCCACGAGTGCGAGTGGTACTCGATGAAGTCCCGGCCGTCGTGGCTGAACGTCACGGTCTGGCCGAAGTTGCACTTCTCGGCGCCGGGGAAGTCGGAGACGCCCGCGCCCTCCCACGTGCCAAGGAGGAACGCGAGGGGGACGAGGCCCGGGTTGAGGTCGGAGGGGATCTCGATCATGAGCAGCTCTGGCGTTCTCTAGAAGTGGTTACCGCTGGCCCTGGTACAGCTTCTTCACGGCGAGACCGGTGAAGGCGAGCACGCCGACACAGACGAGGACAAGCAGAGCTTCGAAGAAAACGATCACGGGATGCTCCTCGGACGAGCGGTGAAGGCAGTAAGGGCCGGACCCCAGCTTAGTAGGCGGGGGCCCGGCCCACTCGGTGAGGTGGGTCTCGGGCGCCGGCGCTACCCCAGCAGCTGGTTCTGCAGCGTGACCGTCTGCTGGAACGGCACCGCGAGCGCCTCCCCCTTCCGCGTCTGCGTGATCAGCGCCAGCGTGTCCCCCGCCTGCACGTAGGCCCACCGGGTCTGCTCGGGCCCGTAGGGCTTCTGCTCCCGGTAGGCGTGCGCGCGCGTCGACGGAACGCCGATGTCGTCCGCGAACGTCTCCGCGTCCACCCGCTCCACACCGTCGGGCAGGGCCGTCGGACCGTCCGTGCTGTCCACCTCCACGGCTCCGCGCAGGTACTCCTCCGCGTACGCCACCGAGCTGAAGCGCAGCAGGTGGACGCTGGTGCGGGTGCCGTCGGGGGTCGTCCACCCGCGGGCGGCGATGTGCCGCAGGGTGGAGTCCGCGAGGGTCTTCCGCAGATCGCCGCGGAACTCCTTCCCGTAGAGCGAGAGGTACGCCTCCGTGGACACGAACCCGCCGTTCAGCTTCGGGTCCGGCGTCGCACCGGCCGGCGCGGGCAGCAGCAGCTCGCGCAGGTCGGCGTAGTGCACCTCGCCGTCGTTGCCGTCGGTGAAGGGACGCGGCTTGTCCGCCGGCAGCGCCGGCAGCTTCAGCCGCGGGTACTCCCAGCGCCCGTCGCTCTCGGTCGCGAGCCCCGGCACGTCCTCCCGGTCCAGCGCGGTGATCCCCATCGCCGTACCGGCGCCCACGCCTCCGCACACGACGACGGCGGCCGTCCAGCGGGCGACGGCCCACAGGACCCGCCGAGACCTGCGCGGAGCCGCGGACACGGCGCCGACGGCGGTCTCGGGCTGCGGCTCGGTCGGCGTGTCGGTCGGCGTGTCGGAAAGCTGCTCGGTCGGCGTCTCGGCCTGCGTCTCGGCCTGCGGCTCGGTCAGTGGCTCGGTCATACGTACTCCCCCGGAGACGCGATGTGGCGGAGCTGCTTCTCGACGAGGTCGGCCACGGCCTTCCGGTCGAAGGGCGGAGACCCGTACGCCCGGACGGTGATCATGAACTCGCCGTCGTACGCGGAGCAGACCATGTCCTGGAGGTCCGGATTCCGCTGGCCGCCCTCGCGCGCCTTGGGCTTCTCGGGCTCGGGCCCCAGGAAGCAGGCGGAGTTCTTCGCGTACTCCTTGATCTTCGGGCCCTTGCGCAGCTCCAGGAGCTCGGAGATCCTCTTCCGGACCTCGAAGAACTTGCGGACGGTGGTCTTGTCCTTCATCCGCAGGATGAGCACCTCGGCCTGGTAGGTGCCCGCGTCGTCGGCGTACGAGCGCATCGCCATGCCCTGGATGCCGAGCCGGTCGACCTCCTTCTCGTAGGCACGGCGCTCCTTGCCGTAGTAGCCGCTGCCCGTCAGCTTCAGCAGGGCCCTGGCCTGCTTCGCCGACACCTCGGCGTCGTTGCCGTAGCCCTCGATGTCCGAGCCGAGGACATGGCCCTCCGGCACCGGCAGGAGCAGCTTGCTCAGCGGCGTCGACGCCAGGCCCCGCTGGAAGCCCTCGGCGGGGTCCTTCGGGGTCGCGCTCGCGCTGGGCCCCGCCCACGCCACCGTGGGCGCGGTCCGGTCGGCGTTCTGAGCGGTGACGGCGGTGTACGCGACCCCGCCGCCGACGGCCCCGAGCACGAGCGCGGAGACCACGACGTTCTTCAGGACCCGGCGGGTGCGGCTCCCTGACTTCTCGCTCACAGGCGCCCCAGCTGCCGCTCGGCCAGAGAGCGGATCTCACTCTCGGCGATCTTGTGTGTGTCGTACAGGATGATCGTGACCGCGATGTCGCCGCGCTGGATGAACGCACGGGCCTCGTACGCGTCCAGGTATCCGGCCTCCCGGCGCACCGGGTAGACGTAGTAGCGGCCGTTCGTGGAGCCCTTCACCTCGTGCCCGAGGGAAGCGGACTTGTCGTCGCTCGCGGCGAGGCGCTGCTGTTCCGTCACGAACTCGAACGCTCCGAGCCGGGAGTCCGCCCGGTACTGCACGAGCTCGACCTGGACCCTCTTGTACTCGCCCACCCGCCACGCGCGCGTGGCGACGCGGCGGACACCCGAGGTGAGCGCGTCCTCGAGCCTCCTGTCGGGCAGGGTGAAGGAATCGGCGTACGCGTCCAGCGGCTGCCACCCGTCCCTCCCGTCGGCCCGCGCCCCCCTTCGGCTTCGGCAGCAGCAGCTTCCGCAGGTCCCCCTGCGCCTTCGACTGCAGGTCCTCCTTCGCGGAGAGCGGCTCCGGCCCCTCGCCCTTGGGCAGCGGCTTGGCCGGGTAGGCGAGGCCGACCTGGTTGAGGGCGGGAAGCGGGGTGGGTTCGCGGTCGGCCTGAATGCGGTAGCCGACGGCGGTGCCCCCGACGACACCGAGCACGGCGGCGACGGCGACGAGCCCGACGGTACGGAGGACACGGCGCCGCGGCCGGACGACGGCGTCGGCCACGGTCTCCTCCATCCCAGGATTCACGACCGGAGCCGCTGCTTCCGGATCGCCCATGCGCTCCGGCGGTGGCGCTGTTCCCTGGTTTGGGATGGTTTCTTCGTTGCTCAAGAGTCCCCCCACGAGACCTGAAGCGCGGATTCCGTCATCCGCGCATCCACCTGACACGCGAGAGGCGCATGGGGTTGCGACGGAGCGCATTACAGTTCGGTATATGGCGAAGAAGCTCGTGATCAAGGTGACCGCAGGGGCCGACGCCCCCGAACGCTGCTCCCAGGCCTTCACGGTGGCCGCCGTCGCCGTCGCCAGCGGCGTCGAGGTCTCCCTCTGGCTGACCGGCGAGTCCTCCTGGTTCGCCCTCCCCGGCCGCGCCGCGGAATTCGACCTCCCGCACGCCGCGCCCCTGCCCGACCTGATCGACTCGATCCTCGCCGCCGGCCGCATCACCCTCTGCACCCAGTGCGCCACCCGCCGACAGATCACCGAGCACGACGTCCTGAACGGCATCCGCATCGCCGGCGCCCAACTCTTCGTCCAGGAAGCCATGACCGACGACACCCAGGCCCTCGTCTACTGACCCCCGACGCACCCCGGGTCCCGCCGGACAGGCCCTAGTCCCGGTCCCGGCGCTTCTTGCCGTCCAGTTCGTCCCACCAGTCGTCGGACTGGGGGTCGCCCGATGGGTCGTCCCACCAGCGGTCGTCGGGGCCGCGGCGGTTGGCGACCATGGCGGCGATGGGGGGGATGACCATGGCGACTACGCACATGCCGATGGCTACGGGCATGGAGAAGAGGCGCACTACAGCCCAGGCGCCCACGAAGAGGACCAGGCAGGCGCCCATCATCCAGAAGTAGACGTGCCGACGCCGCGCGTACACACCTCTAGGGTACGCGCGGAGAGGGCAAGCCGGAGGGCCGTGCCTCGGTCCTGGTGTGGCGTCCAACCCCCCAGGAGGCACGGCCCTCCGGCCGTTCAGTGGTGAACGTCAGACCGCGATGGCGACGTCCGTGAGGCTGCCGGCCTCGGTGACGACGACCTTGCGGTCGGCCTGGGCACCGGGGACGAGGGCGCGGAGGGTCCACTCGCCGGTCGCCGCGTAGAAGCGGAACTGGCCGGTGGCCGAGGTGGGGACCTCGGCGGTGAACTCGCCGGAGCCGTCGAGGAGGCGCACGTAACCGCTGACGGGCTCGCCGTCCTTGGTCACCTGGCCCTGGATGGCCGTCTCACCGAGCTTGAGCGTGCTGACGTCGGGACCGCCGACCTGGGCTCCACACATGTTCGCTGTCCTGTCCTGGGGAAGAAGTGGGGTTACTTGTTGGCGCCGAGCTCGATCGGCACGCCGACGAGGGAGCCGTACTCGGTCCAGGAGCCGTCGTAGTTCTTGACGTTGGAGACCTCGAGCAGCTCGTGCAGGACGAACCAGGTCAGCGCGGAGCGCTCACCGATGCGGCAGTAGGCGATGGTGTCCTTCGCCAGGTCGACCTGCTCGTCCTCGTAGAGGGCCTTGAGCTCGTCGTCCGACTTGAAGGTGCCGTCGTCGTTGGCGTTCTTCGACCACGGGATGTTGCGGGCGCTCGGCACGTGGCCGGGGCGCTGCGACTGCTCCTGCGGGAGGTGCGCCGGGGCGAGCAGCTTGCCGGAGAACTCGTCGGGCGAGCGGACGTCGACCAGGTTCTGGGAGCCGATCGCGGCCACGACGTCGTCGCGGAAGGCGCGGATGGAGGAGTCCTGGGCCTGGGCCGTGTAGGTGGTGGCCGGGCGCTCGGTGACCTCGCTGACGAGCTCGCGGGCGTCGAGCTCCCACTTCTTGCGGCCGCCGTCGAGGAGCTTGACGTCCTGGTGGCCGTAGAGCTTGAAGTACCAGTAGGCGTAGGAGGCGAACCAGTTGTTGTTGCCGCCGTAGAGGACGACCGTGGTGTCGTTGCCGATGCCCTTGGCCGAGAGGAGCTTCTCGAAGCCGGCCTGGTCGACGAAGTCACGGCGGACCGGGTCCTGGAGGTCCTGCGTCCAGTCGATCCGGATGGCGTTGCGGATGTGGTTCTTGTCGAAGATCGACGTGTCCTCGTCGACCTCGACGATGGCGACCTGCGGGTTGTCGAGGTTGGCCTCGACCCAGTCCGCGTCGACCAGTACGTCGCTGCGAGCCATGCTGTTCTCCTCCGGGGCAGTGTGCGGCGGTGTGGTGCGGGTGGTGCGGGTGTGGTGCGGTACGCGTCGTCGCGTGCGTTCGGACATGCGGAAACGTGCGTACGGCTTGCACAGGGCGGCCCTGAACCTCGACGGGGAGGGCCTGAGGAATGGCGGGGGTGGCGAGTCCCGCTCAGACGGAGCGACAGAGCATGGCGGCGACGCGGCACAGGTCTACTGCCCGCCGCTTCGTGAGATCCGCCTGTCGCTTCATGCCCTCGATCGTAGGGACGGACAGGCGGCCGTGTCACCGGTGTGTCGTATTTTGAGACGCGATCGTCCGAGATGCGAGATGGGATCACCGTACGGAGGGGGTGCGGGCGTCTCCGTACCCAGGTGTCCGGCTTCTCCATCTACGGAGCGGACGGCCCCGTCTCACCATGTGGCCAGAGGCCCGTTCCGGGGCGGGCTCAGCCCGCGAGGACGACGTCCTTGCCGGTCACCATGACCGCGAGGCCGTCCGGGCGGGGCTCGACCTTCTCGACCTTCATGCCGGCGATCATGCCGATCGGGCGCTCGAAGTCGGTGCGGGCGCGGACCAGTTCCTCGATGCCGGGGAGGCCCTCGCCGGGCACCTCGTCGGCGCGGACGCGGATCGTGCCGCCGTCGACGACGGTCACGGTGGAGAGGACCGTACGGGTCAGGGTGCGGCCCATGATCCGGACACCGCCGGTCACCTTCACCTTGCCGTTGCCGCCGTAGGCGACGGTGGCGCCCTGGTCGGCCGCTGCGGCGGTCAGGTCCGCGTACGAGATGAGGGCGGTGCCGGAGGCGGTGCCGGCCTTCGCGCCGGCCCAGTCGCCGGTGACGGTCACGTCCCGCAGGACGGCGGTCAGTTCGCCGACCCGGATGCGCTTGGAGCCGGCCGTCGCCTGCACGCCCTTCGCGGTCACGTCGACCTCGTCGAACCGCTTGCCGGCGACCTGGGTGAGGAAGGGGAAGCCCTTGATGTCGACCTCGATCGACTCGCTCGTCGCGGCCGACAGCTTCACCCGGCTCGACGCCTCCGACTCGGCGTAGGCCACGGCGAGACGGTCGATCCCGACGAAGATCCCGCCCAGCACGACGGCCAGGATCAGCAGAATCCGCAGTGCTCGCATGGGATGTGGGTCCCCCCGGTAGAAAGCTTCGGCGTGGCGGACCCGCGACGGCGCGGGAGCCCGGTGCGGAAAGTCCTCGGCCCCCCGACACGAAGATCGACGTGTCGGGGGGCCGGATGGTTCCCGGGGCCGGGGCGGGCCCGGCCGGGCGGGGCTCAGGCCAGGGCGCGGCCGAGCAGGTAGACGGCGGGGACGGCGGCCGTCAGCGGCAGCGCAACCCCGGCGGTCATGTGGACGAAGCGGGACGGGTAGTCGTAGCTCGCCGCCCGCAGGCCGACCAGCGCGCAGACCCCGGCGCCGAGGCCGAGCAGCGCCCCGGAGGTGCCCAGGTCGGTGAGGCCGCCGGCGGCGACTCCCGCGCCGGCCGCCGCGAGCAGCGAGACCACCAGGGAGACCGGGCCGGGCAGCGGCAGCGCGCGGGCGATGACGGCGGCGGCGACGGCGACCCCGCCGACGATCACCGCGTCGGACGCGGCACCGAGGTACCCGGTGGCCACGACGGTCAGCGCGGCCGAGGCGACCGTGGCCATCAGGCCGTACATCCGCTCGTCCGGGTCCGCGTGGCTGCGCAGCTGGAGGACCAGGCAGAGCAGCACCCACGCGCCGAGCGTGCCCAGGATGGCGGGGGCAGCGTTCTCCCGGCCGGTGGCGAGCAGCGCGGCGTCCGCGACCAGTCCGCCCGCGAACGCGAGCGCGATGCCCTGCCGGGCCGGCCACATGCCGTTGAGCCGGAACCAGCCCGCGGCGGTCAGACCCTGGAGCAGCACCAGCGGGACGAGCAGGCCGTACGAACCGAGGGCCGCGCCGCCCGCGAGGAGCAGTCCGAGGACCGCCGTCAGCGCCGCCGGCCGCATGCCGGGCTCGATGATCGGCGACCGGCCCTCGGCCCGCGCCCGCTGCGCGTCGGTGATCCGGGTGTTCCCGGCCGTCGTCGGCGAGGAGTACGAGGGCCCGGCCCCGTCTCCCGCCGCGTCTCCCGTCGCGGGGGCGGGCACGGGGACGGGCGCGGGCGCCTGCTGCGGTTCGCCGTAGTGACCCGCCGGGCCGCCGTGCGAGGCGTACGGCTCGTACGGCTGGGGCTCGGCGTACGAAGGCTGCTCGGCGTACGGCTGCTGCTGGGCGTACGGCTCGTACGGCTGCGGCTCGGCGTAGGGCTGCGGCTGCGGCTGCGCGCCGCCCCGTGCGGCCTCCTCGTAGGAGACGGCCGGCTGGTACTGGGTGTCCCAGGTCTGGCCCTCCCACGTCTGCGTGACGTCGGCGGGGTGCTGGGGGGTGCCGTACGGGTCGTACTGCTGCCCGCCGTAGTACTGGTCGTTGCTCATGGTGTGGGGGTCACCCTCCTGCGAACGGGGGGAGCACTTCGACCGTGCCGCCCTCGGCGAGCCGTACCGTCTCATGGCTCCGGGTCCCGACGGGGTCGCCGTCGACGAGGAACGAGCACCGGCGGAGGACCTGGGTCAGCTCGCCCGGGTGCTTCGCGCGGGCCGCGTCGAGGGCCTCGGCCAGGTTCTCGGCGGCGTACGGCTCCTCGGCGACACCGGCGGCTGCCTTGGCCGCGGCCCAGTAGCGGATGGTTCCCGCTGCCATAGCGGCGCTCCCTTCGTTCGTGTGCGCGCCGCCCCCCATGATGGGCTATGCGCGGGTGAGCCAGTCGCCGAGCCGGGCGAGGAGACCCTCGTCCGCCGCGTTCTCCGCGTGGCCCATGCCGCGCTCCACCCAGAGCTCCGCGTCGCCGGCGCCGGCCAGCATGCGCGGATGGTCGAGCGGGAAGTACGCGTCCCGGTCGCCGTGCACGATCAGCAGGGGGGTCGGCGCGATCAGGGGCACCGCCTCCACCGGGGAGAGGGGTACGGGGTCCCAGGAGCGCCGGTCGATGCGGGTGCCGAAGCCGTAACGGCCGACGAGGCGGCCTGCGGGCCGGGTGACGAGCCAGTGGACGCGGCGCATCGGGGCCGTACCCCGGTAGTACCAGCGGGCGGGCGCGGAGACGGCGGCGACGGCGTCCGGGCCGCTGGGCGTGTCCCGCTCCAGGGCGGCGTGGCGCAGGACGACGGAGCCGCCCATCGAGAAGCCGACCGTCGCCACGCGCGCGTGGCCGAGGTCACGGGCCCAGCGGACGGCGGCGGACAGGTCGAGTACCTCGCGGTCGCCGACGGTGGAGAGGCCGCCGGAGCGGCCGTGGCCCCGGAAGGAGAAGGTGACGACGGAGGCGCCGCGCTCCTGGAGGACGCGGGCCGCGCGGCGGACGGCCGGCCGGTCCGCGGCCCCGGTGAAGCCGTGGGCGAGGACGACGGCCGTACCGGTGACGGCCGAATCGGTGACACTTGCCCATGAGGGTTCGTAAACCGCCTCGATCCGGACACCGTCATCGGTACGCAACATCGCACGCCGCGACATCCGGTGGTGGACGGAAGTGAGCGAGGAAACATCCAGGATGTGAAATCGACCCTCTGCCTCGGAACTCATGTGGGCTATTCTGCTTGCCAGAGGATCCGGGCAACGCAGCCCCCGGGTCCTTTTGTGTTTTCCGACCGTTGTTACGGACGGATGAACAAAAGCTCTCAGGCGCGAGAGAGCCAGCGTGAGCACACATAGACGTCCTCGCAGGGACCGAGGAGGAACCGACGTCATGGACGAGCGAACGACGCACTACCGACCGACGACCCATGTAGGTGGGGAGCGATGAGTTCTCTGCTGCTCCTGACCAACGCCCTCCAGCCGTCGACCGAGGTGCTGCCCGCACTCGGCCTGCTGCTGCACAACGTCCGGGTCGCCCCGGCCGAGGGCCCCGCCCTCGTGGACACCCCCGGCGCGGACGTGATCCTCGTCGACGGCCGGCGCGACCTCCCGCAGGTCCGCTCGCTCTGCCAGCTGCTGCGCTCCACGGGGCCCGGCTGTCCGCTGATCCTCGTCGTCACGGAGGGCGGTCTCGCGGCCGTCACCGCCGACTGGGGCATCGACGACGTCCTGCTCGACACGGCGGGCCCCGCCGAGGTCGAGGCGCGGCTCCGGCTCGCGATGGGCCGCCAGCAGATCGTCTCGGACGACTCCCCGATGGAGATCCGCAACGGCGACCTGTCGGTCGACGAGGCGACGTACAGCGCGAAGCTCAAGGGCCGGGTCCTGGACCTGACCTTCAAGGAGTTCGAGCTCCTCAAGTACCTGGCCCAGCACCCCGGCCGGGTCTTCACCCGCGCCCAGCTCCTCCAGGAGGTGTGGGGATACGACTACTTCGGCGGCACCCGTACGGTCGACGTCCACGTGCGGAGGCTGCGGGCGAAGCTGGGCCCGGAGCACGAGTCGCTGATCGGCACCGTCCGCAACGTCGGCTACCGCTTCGTCACCCCCGAGAAGGTGGAGCGGGCCGCAGAGGAGGCACGCGCGAAGGAAGAGGCCCGTGTGGCGGCCCGCGTCAAGGACGCCACGGGGGATGTCACCCCCATGGCGGACACGAACGTGGCGGATGCCACAGTGCGACCTGCCGGTAGGTAGGTCGCCACGCGTAGACTTCCGCGCGTGGCCAAGGTGACGCGGGATGACGTAGCGCGACTGGCGGGTACTTCTACCGCGGTCGTGAGCTACGTCATCAACAACGGACCCCGGCCGGTCGCCCCGGCCACGCGCGAGCGTGTCCTCGCAGCCATCAAGGAGCTGGGCTACCGCCCCGACCGGGTGGCCCAGGCGATGGCGTCCCGGCGCACGGACCTCATAGGCATGATCGTCCCGGACGCCCGGCAGCCGTTCTTCGCGGAGCTCGCGCACTCGGTCGAGCAGGCCGCCGCCGAGCGCGGGAAGATGGTCCTCGTCGGCAACTCCGACTACCGCACCGAGCGCGAGATCCACTATCTGCGCGCCTTCCTCGGCATGCGGGTCTCCGGACTGATCCTGGTCAGCCAGGGCATGAGCGAGCAGGCCGCGAGCGAGATCGAGGCCTGGGACGCGCGCGTGGTGCTGCTGCACGAGCGGCCCGAGGCCATCGACGACGTCGCCGTCGTGACGGACGACGTCGAGGGCGCCCAGCTCGCCACCCGGCACCTCCTGGACCACGGCCACCCCTATGTCGCCTGCCTCGGCGGCGTCCCGAACACCCCGGCCGTCGGCGACCCGGTCGCCGACCACGTCGAGGGCTGGCGGCGCGCCATGCGGGACGCCGGCCTCTCGACCGAGGGCCGGCTCTTCGAGGCGCCGTACAACCGCTACGACGCCTACCAGGTGGCCCTGAAGCTGCTCGCCGGCCCGGACAGGCCGCCGGCCATCTTCTGCTCCACCGACGACCAGGCCTTCGGCGTCCTGCGGGCCGCCCGCGAACTGCGCATCGAGGTCCCCTCGGAGCTGGCCGTCGCCGGCTTCGACGACGTGAAGGAAGCGGCCCTCACCGACCCGCCCCTCACCACCGTCGCCTCCGACCGCCCCGCCATGGCCCGCGCCGCCGTCGACCTCGTCCTGGACGACTCGCTCCGCGTCGCCGGCTCCCGACGCGAGCGCGTCAAGCTCTTCCCCTCCTCCCTGGTCGTGCGCCGCTCCTGCGGCTGCCACGAGTAGCCCCCCCCCGCTCCCGGGCCCGCCCGAGCCGTCTTTACATCGGGCATACAGGGTTCTGTCGGGCTTCTCAGCCGGTCCTCAGACGGTTCTCATGGAGCGGTCCGAGAGTCGGGGGCATGACGGACTTCCAGCAGCAGCCGCAGCAGCCCTCCTACCCGCCGAGGCCGCCGTACGAGCCGACGCAACCGATCATGACCGAGCCGGGGACGACGATCTGGCCCTCGGGCGGGCAGGTGCCGCCTCCCGTGGAGCCGCCGGTGGCGGTCGCGCCGGCCGGGGCGCCCGGGTCGCGGCGCCGGGCGAAGCGCGGGGTCGGACTGCTCGTGGCGGTGGCCATCGCCGCGGCGGCGGTCGGCGGCGGGACGGCGACGCTGGTCCAGCAGCTGGGGGCCGACGACCCGGCCACGGCCTCGTCGGCGGTGAACGGGACGAACGTGTCGGCGAGCAGCAAGGGCACGGTCGCGGGCGTGGCGGCCGCGGTGTCGCCGTCGATCGTGGAGATCTCCGCCACGTCGAACGCGGGCAAGTCGACCGGCTCGGGCGTGATCATCACGGCGGACGGCGAGATCGTCACCAACAACCACGTGATCTCGGGGGCCTCCTCGGTCACCGTGCGGCTCAGCGACGGGAAGACGTACCAGGCGAAGGTCGTCGGTACGGACCCCGACAAGGATCTGGCGCTGATCAAGCTGGAGGGCGCTTCGGGCCTCAAGGCGGCGACGCTCGGCGACTCGTCGAAGGTGCGGGTCGGCGAGGAGGTCGTGGCGATCGGCTCGCCCGAGGGCCTGACGGGCACCGTCACCAGCGGCATCGTCTCGGCGCTCGACCGGGACGTGACGGTCGCCAAGGACGACGACAGCCGGCAGCAGGAGCAGCAGCAGTACGACCCGCGGCAGGGCTGGCCGTTCGAGTTCGGCGGGCAGCAGTTCAATGGCGACACCGGCTCGTCGAAGACGACGTACAAGGCGATCCAGACCGACGCCTCGCTGAACCCGGGGAATTCCGGCGGCGCGTTGATCAATATGAACGGCGAGATCATCGGAATCAATTCGGCCATGTATTCGCCCAGTTCTTCGAGCGGTTCCACCGCGGGCAGCGTCGGTCTCGGATTCGCGATCCCGGTCGACACGGTGAAGGCCGATCTCGACGCTCTGCGCGCGGGCGGCGGGAACTGACCGCCGAACGGACGGCGTGCGACGCTGATCGCATGACGGGACAGCCCATGACGGGACAGCAGAACGAAGCCGAGCGCATCCTCGTCGTCGACGACGAGCCCGCCGTACGGGAGGCGCTGCGCCGCAGCCTCGCCTTCGAGGGGTACGGGACGGAGGTCGCCGTCGACGGTCTGGACGCGCTCGGCCGGATGGAGGCGTACGCCCCCGACCTCGTCGTCCTCGACATCCAGATGCCCCGCATGGACGGGCTGACGGCGGCCCGCCGCATCCGGGCCTCCGGGTCGACCGTGCCGATCCTGATGCTCACCGCACGGGACACCGTCGGCGACCGGGTCACCGGGCTCGACGCGGGCGCGGACGACTACCTGGTGAAGCCGTTCGAGCTGGACGAACTGTTCGCCCGGATCCGGGCGCTGCTGCGGCGCAGCTCGTACGCCTCGGCCGCGGCGCCGGGTCCCGCCGAGGGCGACGTGCTGTCCTTCGAGGACCTGCGGATGGACCTGGCGACCCGCGAGGTGACGCGGGGCGGGCGGACGGTGGAGCTGACCCGGACCGAGTTCACGCTCCTGGAGATGTTCCTGGCGCATCCGCGGCAGGTGCTGACCCGCGAGCAGATCCTGAAGGCCGTGTGGGGCTTCGACTTCGAGCCGAGTTCCAACTCGCTCGACGTGTACGTGATGTATCTGCGGCGCAAGACCGAGGCCGGCGGCGAGCCGCGCCTGGTCCACACGGTGCGGGGCGTGGGCTACGCGCTGCGCGGAGGAGGCGGGGAGTGACGGAGCACCGGACGGGGCGTCCGCGGGCGCCGCGGCCGCTGGCGTGGTTCCGCTCGCGGCCGCTGCGGTCGCGGCTCGCGCTGCTGACCGCGCTCGCGGTGGCGCTCGCGGTGGCCGGCGTGTCGCTGGCCTGCTGGTTCGTGACCCGGGCGCAGCTGGAGGCGGAGATGGACGCCTCGCTGCGCAGCACCCGACTCGACGCGAACGGCGTGCAGAGCCTCCTTGCGCTGTGCCGGCAGGGCACGACGCCGCCGCCGGTGGCGGGCTCGTACACGGTGCAGGTCATCCTGGCCAACGGCAGCGTCTGCACCTCGGGGAAGGCCGCGATCCCGGCCGGCACGGGCGACCTCGCGGTGGCACGGGGGCAGCTGGAGTACACCCTGCACACGGTGAAGGACGACGCCGGGCGGGAGATGCGGGTCTACACCTACCCGCAGGACGGCCCGATCGGCCTCGCGGTCTCGGTGGCCCGCCCGCTGGCCGAGATCGACAACTCGATGTCCACACTGCGCTGGGTGCTGCTCCTGGTCTCCGGGATCGGTGTCGTCGGCGCGGGCGCGGCCGGACTGTGGGTGGCGCGGACCGGCCTCGAGCCGGTGAACCGGCTGACGGAAGCGGTCGAGCACGTGGCCGCGACGGAGGACCTGACGGTCCGTATCCCGGTCGAGGGCGAGGACGAGATCGCGCGCCTCTCCCGCTCCTTCAACGCGATGACGGCCGCCCTCGCGACCTCCCGCGACCGGCAGGCGCGGCTGATCGCGGACGCGGGCCACGAGCTGCGGACGCCTCTGACCTCGCTGCGGACGAACGTCGAACTCCTGGCGCGCAGCGAGGAGACCGGCCGGGCGATCCCGCCGGACGACCGGCGGGCCCTGATGGCCTCGGTGAAGGCGCAGATGACGGAGCTGGCCGCGCTCATCGGCGACCTCCAGGAGCTGGCCCGCCCCGACACGGTGCGGCCGGGCCCGCTGGAGGTCGTACCGCTGCACGGCATCCTGCGGTCGGCCCTCGACCGGGCGAAACTGCGCGGTCCCGAGCTGACGTTCGTGACGGACCTGGCCCCCTGGTACGTACGGGCGGAGCCGGCGGCGCTGGAACGCGCGCTGGTCAACGTCCTCGACAACGCGGTGAAGTTCTCGCCGCCCCGGGGCGAGGTCGAGGTGACCCTGATGCGGGGCGAGCTCACGGTCCGGGACCACGGGCCCGGGATCTCCCCGGACGAGCTCCCGCACGTCTTCGAACGCTTCTGGCGCTCCCCTTCGGCCCGCAGCCTTCCCGGCTCCGGCCTCGGCCTATCGATCGTGGCGCGTACCGTGCGGCAGGCCGGCGGCACGGTGGCGCTGTCCCCGGCGGAGGGCGGCGGCACGGTGGCCCGGCTGCGCCTGCCGGGGGCACCGACGCCGCCGCCCGAGCTGTCAGTTGTGCCGGAGGAGGGCCTCGACGAGGCCTGAGCGGGTGTTCGGGTAGTCCATCGGGACGATCCCGAGCCCGGTGCGTCCGGCCAGCTCCGCGCTGTCGAGGAAGCCGTGCACCCAGGGGTTGAGCCGGTCGGAGTTCCAGCGCGGCGGCAGGTACGCGGAGGTGCTGACGAAGTTCACGTAGAGCCGGCCGGGCTGTGCGACGGCGGCGCGGAAGTGGGCCTGGATCTTCGGGTACTTGGCGTCGGGCAGCGCGTTCCAGTCGTCCTGGATCGCGAACGCGGGCCCGCCCCAGCGCAGCCCGGGCAGTCCGCCGTTGTCGGCGAGGAGCACGACCCGGCCGCGGGCCTCGCCGAGGAGGGGAAGGGTGTCCCCGATGCGGAAGAGGGAGCGCCAGCCGCGCCGGTCGAGGTAGTCGTCGAAGACGGCCCGGAAGGTGGCGTCCGACTCCTCCGAGTACTCCTGCCTGACCCGCATGAGGACGGTCTCGGAGGGGTGCGCGGCGAGGAAGGCCGCGCAGGCGACGAGGACGTCGCCGAACATCATGTTCTGGTACGAGGCGCCGTGGTGGATCGCGAACGAGCCGCCCGTCACCCGGCACCGTACGTCCAGGAAGCGGATGCCGCTGTCCAGCTGCTGGGCGATGGTCGTGTTCTGGCACTCGCTCCACGCGCCGCCGAACCGGGCTCCCGAGTCGTGCGTCCCGGGGATGGTCAGCCGCCGCAGGTCCGTCCCGTCCCCGTGCGCCCCCATCCATGCCCGTACGTCCACGGCCGAGGCACCGGGCGCCCCGGCGAACAGCGCGGCTCCGGCCCCGAGGGCCCCGAGAAGTAAGCGTCGTCGCTCCATGACCCGGCACTATGTCAGGTCCACATCAACTCCACCAGAAGGCGTACGAAGAAGGGGGCGACGGCCCGCCGAAACGGGTCCGCCGCCCCCTGCTCAGGGGTCCGCGAGGACTACTTCACAACCGTGATCCGGTCCGCCGCCGGGACCTGCAGCGGGGCGGTGGCCGAGGAGTTCTTGGCCAGGTAGGCGTTGAAGACGTCGAGGTCCGAGGCGCCGACCAGCTTGTTGGTGCCGGTGGCCAGGGCCGCGAAGCCGTCGCCGCCGCCCGCGAGGAACTCGTTCATCGCGACGCGGTAGGTCTTCGACGGGTCGATCGCCGCACCGTTCAGCTTGACCGAGCCGTCGACGACGCGGTCCGCGCCCGTCTTGGTCATGTCGAGCGTGTAGGTGAGGCCCTTCGAGACCTGAAGGATCTTGATGGAATTCAGGTTCGAGCCGCTGACCTGCTGCTTCAGCGCGGTGATCAGGTTCGCGCCGGTCAGGTCCACCACGTTCATCATGTTGGTGAAGGGCTGCACGGTGAACGACTCGCCGTAGGTCACCACGCCGTCGCCCTCGGCGCCGGACGCCTTGTAGACCAGGTCGGAGCGGATGCCGCCCGGGTTCATCAGGGCCAGCTGCGCGCCGCCCTTGTCCGCCGGGGCCAGGCCCTCCAGCTGCGCGTCGGCGATCAGGTCGCCGAGCGGCTTCTCGTACGCCGTGGAACCGCGGCCGTTGATGTCGGCGGCGATGAAGCCCTGCGGACGGTTCGCGACCGGAGCGGCGAGCGCCTTCCAGTCGGTGATCAGCTGGGTCAGGTCCGCGGCCTTCGGCACGTCACGCGAGACGACGTGGTTGGCCGAGTCCACCGCCGTACGGACGATGTCCTTGGTGGCGCGGTCGTACGTCAGCGTCGTGTCGGTGTAGAGCTTGCCGAAGGAGGACGCCGAGGTGACCAGCCGCGGGTTGCCCGCCGGGTCCGGGATGCTGCAGACGTACGCCTGGTGGGTGTGGCCCGTGACCAGCGCGTCGACCTGCGGCGAGACGTTCTTCGCGATGTCGACGATCGCGCCGGAGACGCCCTCGCCGTCACCGTCGCCGTCACCGTCGCAGTTGTAGTTGTACGAGGCCGAGGCCGGCATGCCGCCCTCGTGGACCAGGGCGACGATGGACTTGACGCCCTTGCGCTCCAGGACCTTCGTGTACTTGTTGATCGTCTCGACCTCGTCGCCGAACTTCAGGCCCTTGACGCCCTCGGCGGTGACGACGTTCGGAGTGCCCTCCAGGGTCACGCCGATGAAGCCGATCCTGACGCCGTCCTTCTCCCAGATGAAGTACGGGTCGAGCAGCGGCTTGCCGGTCTTCTCCTTCGTCACGTTGGCCGCGAGGTACGGGAAGTCGGCCCCCTCGAACTCCTCGCCCTCCACGAAACAGCCCGCCGTCGGGTGACAGCCGCCGTCCTGCATACGGGCCAGCTCGACAGCGCCCTCGTCGAACTCGTGGTTGCCCACCGAGGTGACGTCCAGGTCCAGCTTGTTCAGCGCCCCGATGGTCGGCTCGTCGTGGAACAGACCCGACAGCAGCGGCGAAGCGCCGATCAGGTCACCGGCGGCCGCCGTGATGGAGTAACGATTCCCCTGCCGCGCCTGGCGCAGGTGCGTCGCCAGGTACTCGACACCGCCCGCGTCGATCTTCTCGGTGGTGCCGTCCTCCTTGGTCCGCGTCACCTGACCCGACGAACCGGCCGGCGGCTCCAGGTTGCCGTGCAGGTCGTTGAAGGACAGCAGCTGGACGTCCACCATCCGCCCCCAGCCCTTGCCGTTCGTCCCCTGCCCCGCGGCGTACGCGTCACCCGCCGCACCGGCCGTCGGCATCGCCGCGACCAGCGCGCCGACCGTGACGAGCCCGGCCCCGGCGGCCAGAATCCGCCGTGCCGTCTTCTTCTTCCCAGTCGTCGCTGCCATCTCTCCCACTCGTCCCCTTGCCCCGTTTCGCGGCCTTGATCTACACCCCCGTTGCGCGTGCAGCCTAGAGTCAACGCGCGTAGCGCAACAGGGGGTGGCTGGTTACAAGACAGTTGCCTCTTGCTGACGAGTCGTCGCCGTAGGCTCGTAGCCATGACTTCCGACGCGGCGCCGGCCCTCGAACCAGGACGGCAGATCCACACGTATGACGAGCTCACGCCGGAGCAGGTCCAGGACGTACTGGACCTGCTCGAGGCGGCCGACCACGCCGACGGGCTGCACGCCGTGTCCGAACAGGGGCGGCTCTACCTGCGCCACGGCCGGCGCGAGGGGGTGACCCACTTCCTGCTCACCGTCGGCCCGAACCTCTACGGCTACGCGCAGCTGGAGGAGACGGACCCCATCGAGGCACCCGCCGCCGAACTCGTCGTCCACCCGGCGAACCGCGGCCGCGGCCACGGCCGGGCGCTCGGCACGGCCCTGCTCACCGCCTCCGGCAAGCGGCTGCGGGTCTGGGCACACGGCGGCAAGTCGGCCGCCCGGCACCTGGCCCAGGTCCTCGGCCTGACGCTCTTCCGCGAACTGCGCCAGCTGCGGCGGCCCCTGGTGCCGCTCGACATCCCCGAGCCGGTGCTGCCCGAGGGCGTCACCGTGCGGACCTTCACGCCCGGCCAGGACGACGCGGCCTGGATCGCCGTCAACGCCGCCGCCTTCGCCCACCACCCCGAGCAGGGCTCGCTCACCCAGCGGGACCTCGACGACCGGATGGCCGAGCCCTGGTTCGACCCGGAGGGCTTCTTCCTCGCGGAGAAGGACGGCCGCCTCATCGGCTTCCACTGGACCAAGACGCACGCCGAGGAGCAGCTCGGCGAGGTCTACGTGGTCGGCATCCTCCCCGAAGCCCAGGGCGGCGGCCTCGGCAAGGCCCTCACCGCCATCGGCCTGCGCCACCTGGCGGCCCAGGGCCTCCCGACGGCCATGCTGTACGTGGACGCCGACAACACGGCCGCGGTGCGCGTCTACGAGGGCATCGGCTTCGCCACGCACGAGGTGGACCTGATGTACCGCACGGAGTCCTGAACACACAAGTGACAGGGGGCGGTTGACACCGCCCCCTTCTTTCCACCACCCTTTCACTACTTGATTAGTGAAAGGGTGGTGGAAGGGATCGTGGTCGAGTACCGCATCGACCGGCGCAGTGGCGTCGCCACCTACCTCCAGATCGTCCAGCAGACGAAACAGGCCCTCCGGATGGGCCTCCTGGAACCAGGCGACCGACTGCCCACCGCACGCGAGGTCGTCGAAGCGACGGCCATCAACCCCAACACGGTCCTCAAGGCCTACCGCGAACTCGAACGCGAAGGCCTCGTCGAGGCCCGCCGCGGCCTCGGCACCTTCGTCCGCGCCACCCTCGGCACCGGCCCCGCCGACTCGCCCCTGCGCGGCGAACTCGCCGACTGGGCACGCCGGGCACGGGCCGAGGGCCTTGAGCGTGAGGACGTGGCCGCGCTCTTCACATCCGTACTGAAGGAACACTTCGAGGGGGACGACGAACGATGACGAAGGACACCGCCCTGGAGGCGGACCTCCTGGGCCTGCGGTACGGGGGAAGAGGCCGCGGCTGGGCCCTGCGCGAGTGCGACTTCACGCTCCCCGCCGGCCGGATCTGCGCCCTCGTCGGCCCCAACGGCGCCGGCAAGTCCACCCTCCTCGCCCTCGCCGCCGGCCTCCTCCGCCCCACCGAGGGCACCCTCAAGGCCCCCGCACGCGAGCGCGTGGCGTACGTCGCCCAGGACAAGCCCCTGCACCCCCGGCTCACCGTCGCCGACACCCTGCGCATGGGACGCGAACTCAACCCCGACCGCTGGGACGAGACCGCCGCCGAACGGGTCATCGCCGGCACGCTCGACCCGCACTCCCTCGTCCGCGACCTCTCCGGCGGCCGGCGCACCCGCGTCGCCCTCGCGCTCGCCCTCGGCAAACGGGCCGAACTCCTGCTCCTCGACGAGCCGATGGCCGACCTCGACCCGCTCGCCCGCCACCAGCTGATGGGCCTGCTCATGGCCGACGCCGCCGACCACGGCACCACCGTCGTCATGTCGTCGCACATCCTCACCGAGCTCGAAGGCGCCTGCGACCACCTGATCCTCCTGCACGGCGGCAAGGTCCGCCTCGAAGGCTCCGTCGACGACCTCCTCGCCGCCCACACCCTCCTCACCGGCCCCATCGCCGACCTCGCCCCCCACACCGTCGTCGAATCCCGCACGACAGGCCGTCAACTCACCGCCCTCATCCGCCCCCAAGGCCCCCTCGAAGGCCCCTGGCAGACCACCACCCCCACCCTCGAAGACCTCCTCCTCGCCCACCTCCGCACCCCCGAAGGAACCCCGGCATGACCAGCCTCGCCCTCAAGGGCCCCTACTGGGTGACGATCCGGCAGTACCGGCGCAGCCTGTGGCTGGCGGTCGCGGCGGTGGTCGCGTCCCTCGCCGTGATGGGCGGACTGCGCTACCTGGACGGCGTGACCGTCGGCACCAACCAGGACAACGGCCACGCGGTCCTGCGCTTCGCCGTCGAGGCGGCCTCCGGCGCCATGGGGCTCCTGCCCCTGCTCGTCGGCGCGTTCGTCGCGGGACCGATGGTCGCCCGCGAGCTGGAATCAGGGACGTACAAGGTCGCCCTGACCCAGTCCGTGAGCCCCGCCCGCTGGCTCGGGACGAAGCTCCTGGTCGCCGGTGCCGTCACCGTCGTCGGCACGCTCGGGCTGATCGGCGCCTACCGGCTCGGCTGGGCGAACTTCGCCGACAGCTGGTCCTTCCTCTGGTACGAGCCCGGCACGTACGCCGCCACCGGCCCCGTCCTGGTCGCCCAGGCGCTGCTCGCCCTCGCACTGGGCGCCCTGATCGGCCTGCTGGCGCGCCGTACCGTTCCCGCCATGGCCCTCACCGGCCTCGTCACCGGCATCACCCTGCTCCTGAGCGGCGGGCTCCGCTGGTCGCTCATGCCGGTCGAGACCCTGACGCGGCCGGTCTCCCCGGGGATCAGCGCCGCCCTGCCCGTCAGCTACCGGGAGACGGCCACCGGGCTGATCACCGGATCCGGCGAACGGCTGCCGCTCACCGCCTGCTGGGAGCGGACCGAGAACTGGGAGATCTGCCCGCCCGACCTGGACGTCGTCGGCCAGTACTGGGACTACCACCCCCAGTCCCACTACTGGCCCATCCAGCTCATCGAGTCCGGCATCCTGCTCGCGCTCGCCGCGCTCGTCGTCTACGCCGCCTTCCGGGTGCTGCGCGCCCGGCATCCGTAGGGGCAGCGGCGGGGGACGGCCGAAGAGGACACGCGTAGACGGAGCGGGGGCGGGGAGGCGTACAAGGCCCTGCCCCCGATTCCCGTACGACATGTCGTCGTTACCGGCCATTCAGACGCGCTTGCGACGCTCACGCAATGAAGCGCTCCGTGTCCAGCCTTCCCAAAGGGAGGCTTCCCAGCCCCACGGCCCGCTCCGACGCGCCCGACCACCCCTTCGCGCGGAAGAATGGGCCCATGAGCCAGCAGCCCGCCGAGGTCCCGGTCCAGTCCTCCGCCACGTCGCCCGTCCAGCCCTCGCTCGGTTCCATAGCCGCGCACCGCCCGCTCGTGGTCAACGCGAGCGCCGTCGCGGACCTGGACCACGACCTGGACTCCGATCCCGACGCGTACGAGGACGACGGAAGCCTGGGCGACGCGCTGCCGCAGGGGCGTTTCCTCGACCGGGAGCGCAGCTGGCTCGCGTTCAACGAGCGCGTCCTCGAACTGGCCGAGGACCCCACGACCCCCCTCCTCGAACGGGCGAACTTCCTCGCGATCTTCGCCTCGAACCTGGACGAGTTCTTCATGGTCCGGGTCGCCGGCCTGAAGCGCCGCATCGCGACCGGCGTGGCCACCCGCTCCGCCTCGGGCCTCCAGCCCCGCGAGGTCCTCGACCTCATCTGGACGCGCTCGCGCGAGCTCATGGCCCGGCACGCCGCCTGCTACCAGCAGGACGTGGCCCCGGCCCTGGCCGACGAGGGCATCCACCTGATCCGCTGGCCCGAGCTCACGGAGAAGGAGCAGGCGCGCCTCTTCACCCTGTTCCGGCAGCAGATCTTCCCGGTCCTCACCCCGCTGGCCGTGGACCCGGCCCACCCCTTCCCGTACATCTCCGGCCTGAGCCTCAACCTCGCCGTGGTCGTCCGCAACCCGGTCAGCGGCCACCGCCACTTCGCCCGGGTCAAGGTCCCGCCCCTCCTCTCCCGCTTCCTGGAGGCCTCCCCGCAGCGGTACGTCCCCCTCGAAGACGTGATCGCGGCACATCTGGAGGAGCTGTTCCCCGGCATGGAGGTGCTCGCGCACCACATGTTCCGGGTGACGAGGAACGAGGACCTGGAGGTCGAGGAGGACGACGCCGAGAACCTGCTCCAGGCCCTGGAGAAGGAACTCATGCGGCGCCGCTTCGGCCCGCCGGTGCGCCTGGAGGTCGAGGAGTCCATCGACCCGTACGTCCTCGACCTGCTCGTCCGCGAGCTGAAGATCTCCGACGCCGAGGTGTACCCGCTGCCCGGCCCGCTCGACCTCACGGGCCTCTTCGGCATCGCCGGGCAGGACCGGCCCGAGCTGAAGTACCCGAAGTACGTGGCCGGCACCCACCGGGACCTCGCCGAGGTCGAGTCGGCGTCCGCGCCCGACATCTTCGCGGCGCTGCGCGAGCGGGACGTGCTCCTGCACCACCCGTACGACTCCTTCTCGACCTCCGTCCAGGCCTTCCTGGAGCAGGCGGCGGCCGACCCGGACGTCCTCGCGATCAAGCAGACGCTGTACCGGACCTCCGGCGACTCGCCGATAGTGGACGCCCTCATCGACGCCGCCGAGTCCGGCAAGCAGGTCCTCGTCCTGGTCGAGATCAAGGCCCGCTTCGACGAGCAGGCCAACATCAAGTGGGCCCGGAAGCTGGAGGAGGCCGGCTGCCACGTCGTCTACGGCCTGGTGGGCCTCAAGACCCACTGCAAGCTCTCCCTGGTCGTCCGCCAGGAGGGCGAACTCCTGCGCCGCTACTCGCACGTCGGCACCGGCAACTACCACCCGAAGACCGCGCGCCTCTACGAGGACCTCGGCCTGCTCACCGCCGACCCGCAGGTCGGCGCCGACCTCTCCGACCTGTTCAACCGGCTCTCCGGCTACTCCCGCCGCGAGACCTACCGCCGTCTGCTCACGGCCCCCAAGTCGCTGCGCGACGGGCTGGTCTCCCGGATCACCAAGGAGATCGCCCACCACCGCGCCGGCCGGCCCGCGTACGTCCGGATCAAGGTCAACTCGATGGTCGACGAGGCCGTCATCGACGCCTGCTACCAGGCCTCCCGGGCCGGAGTCCCCGTCGACATCTGGGTCCGCGGCATCTGCGCCGTACGCCCCGGGGTCACCGGCCTCTCCGAGAACATCCGGGTCCGGTCGATCCTCGGCCGCTTCCTGGAGCACTCCCGGGTCTTCGCCTTCGGCAACGGCGGCGAACCCGAGGTCTGGTTCGGCAGCGCCGACATGATGCACCGCAACCTGGACCGCCGCATCGAGGCCCTCGTCCGCGTCACCGACCCGGCCCACCGGGCCGCGCTCACCCGGCTCCTGGAGACCGGGATGTCCGACACCACCTCCTCCTGGCACCTCGGGCCCGACGGGAACTGGACGCGCCACGCGACCGACCCCGAAGGCCGCCCCCTGCGGCACGTCCAGGAGATGCTCATCGACGCGCGGAGGCGCCGGCGTGCACAACCCTGACCACTCGGCGGACATCACGGCGGGCGACGTCCTCGCCCCCTATCTGCACGCCCGGGCCGCGGACTTCCTCCGCGGCCTGCGGCTGCACCACGAGAGCGGCTCCGACACCGCCGGAGCGGAGGAGGCCGCCCGCACGCTCCGCGCCGCCGCCCGCCGCATCAGCGCCACCCTGCACACCTTCCGGCCCCTCCTCGACAGCACCTGGGCCGACCACCTCCGCGCCGAGCTCGCCTGGCTCTCCGGCACCCTCGCCCTGGAGCACGCCTGCACCTCCCGCCTCGTCCGCCTCGTGGACGCCCTGTCCCGCCTGACGAACGGACCGGCCCCCACCGGCCCCGGCGCCGCGGCCCCCACCGCCCCCGGCGCCCCCCGCGGCGGCCCGCCTGTCCCCGCCGCCCGGGGCAGCGAGGCGCACGGACTCACCGTCGGCGCCGCCCGCGCCGGCGCCCTCCTGGAACGACAGCTCACCCTGGCCCGTACGCGCGCCCACTCGGCCGCGCTCCAGGCGCTCGGCTCCTCCCGCTTCCACGCCGTCGCCGACGCCGTCGCGCTCCTCGCCTCCGAGGTGCCGCTCGGCCCCGTCGGCGCCGGCCCCGCCGTCGAGGTCCTCGACGGCCCCGCCGAGGCCGCCGAGCGACGCCTGCTCGACGCGGTCGCCGCCCTCCCGCTGACCCGGGCGGCCCACCCGTACAACGCCGCGGCCCTCGGGCTCGGCGCCGGCGAGATCCAGGACGCGCCCTGGCACCAGACCCGGCTCCTGCTGCGCCTGCACCGGTACGCCTCCGAGGCCCTGCACACCGGCGGCGAACCCGACTCCGCGCTGTACGAGGCGGCCCGCGCCCTCGACCGGCACCGCGACGCCGCCGAGGCCGCCACCGCCGCCGCCACCGCGGCCCGCACCCCCCGGATCGCCCCCGCCACGGCGTACGCCCTCGGCGTCCTCCACGCCGACCAGCGCCACGAGGTCGAGGCCGCCCGCTTCGCCTTCCAGCACGCCTGGCGCCGCACCACCGCCCCCGTCCCATGACCTCCTCCCCCGCCCCCTCCCCGGCCCCCGTCCTCGCCGCCGGCTGCGTCCTCTGGCGCCCGGCGCTTTCCGGCCACGGCATCGAGATCGCGGTGGTCTACCGGCCGAAGTGGGCGGACTGGTCCCACCCGAAGGGCAAGCTGAAGCGCGGCGAGGGGGCGCGGGCGGGGGCCCGGCGCGAGGTCCGGGAGGAAACCGGCATGAACTGCGCGCTGGGCACCGAGCTGCCCACCGTGCGCTACCGGGTCCAGGGCCGCCCCAAGGAGGTCCGCTACTGGGCGGCCCAGGCCACCGCGGGCTTCTTCGCACCGAACCGCGAGGTCACCCGGCTGCTCTGGCTCCCCCCGCGCGCCGCGCGCGCCCGCCTCACCCAGGACCGGGACAGGGAACTCGTCGACGCCCTCCTCGGCGCGCTCGCCTCCGGCACCACGTCCCCCGGCAGCACGACGACCTGAACCGACGACCTGAACCGACCACCTGAACGGACCACCGCCAGGACCCCGCACCCGGGCTTACGGCACGGTTCACTTTCCGTTCACTCTCCTCCGTCGACCGCTTCACCTGTTCTGCCTAATTTCGGCCTTACACGGTGCACGGAGCACAGCGATGCACCCACCAAACCGACACACGCCGTCGTAGAACGTTCAGGACAACGGGTCCGCGACAAGACGGCTTCTGGAAGGAACACCCGAAAGTGAAGCTTTCGCGCAACAACGGGCTTCGCGCCTCCGCGATCGGTGCCCTCGTCGTCTCCGGCGCGCTCGTCCTCTCGGCGTGTGGTTCGGACAACAACACGGAGACCCCGACCAAGGACGGCTCCACCAAGACCACCGCGGCCGCGTCGAACATCGCCTGTGACGGCGCCAAGGGCCAGCTCCTGGCCGCCGGCTCCAGCGCGCAGAAGAACGCCATGGACCTGTGGGTCAAGAACTTCCAGGCCGCGTGCTCCGGCGTCGAGGTCAACTACCAGGCCATCGGCTCCGGCGGCGGCATCACCAAGTTCAATCAGGGCCAGGTCACCTTCGCCGGCTCCGACTCCGCCCTCAAGGACGAAGAGGTCGCCGAGTCGCAGAAGATCTGCAAGGGCGGCAAGGGCATCAACCTGCCGATGGTCGGCGGCCCCATCGCCATCGGCTACAAGCTGGACGGCGTGGACAACCTCGTCCTGGACGCCCCCACCCTGGCCAAGATCTTCGACACGAAGATCACCAAGTGGAACGACCCGGCGATCGCCAAGCTGAACCCGGGCGCGAAGCTCCCCGACACCACCATCCAGGCCTTCCACCGCTCGGACGAGTCGGGCACCACCCAGAACCTCGGCAAGTACCTCTCGGCCACCGCGAAGGCCGACTGGAAGTACGACCCGAAGACGAAGTCGTGGCCCGCCCCGGGCGGCCAGGCCGCCAACGGCTCCTCCGGTGTCGCCACCGCGGTCAAGGACGCCGAGGGCTCCATCGGCTACTTCGAGCTCTCCTACGCCACCGCCAACAAGATCTCCACGGTCAGCATCAACACCGGTGCCGCCGCCCCGGTCGCCGCGACCACCGAGAACGCCTCGAAGGCCATCGCCGCCGCCAAGGTCAAGGGCACCGGCAGCGACCTGGCCCTCTCCCTCGACTACACCACCAAGGCCGAGGGCGCCTACCCGCTGACCCTGGTCACGTACGAGATCGCCTGCGACAAGGGCAACAAGGCGGAGACCCTGCCGACCCTGAAGGCGTTCCTCACCTACACCGCCAGCGAGGAGGGCCAGAAGGTCCTCTCCGACGCCGGCTACGCCCCGCTCCCGGCCGAGATCGCGGCCAAGGTCCGCGCGATCGTCCCGACCCTGTCCTGACCCCCGGCCGGGTCCGGCCCCCCGCCCGACGGGGGGGCCGGACCCGGCATCCGGTGCACCGCCGCCAGGAGCCCGCACACGCCGTACGGGCACCGCAGACCGGAGAAGCAGATGGCTACCACCACACCAGACATACAGAGGAGCCGGCGCGCCAAGAGCGCGACCCGCCCCGGGGACCGCATCTTCAGCGGCCTGTCCCGAGGCTCCGGCATCACCCTCCTCGTGATCATGGCCGCGATCGCCGGCTTCCTCACCTACCGCGCCGTCCTCGCCATCTCGAAGGACAGCACGAACTTCTTCACCACCTTCGAGTGGAACCCCGCCGCGAACCCGCCGGTCTTCGGCATCGCGGTCCTCGCCTTCGGCACCGTCGTCTCCTCGGTCATCGCGATGCTCATCGCCGTGCCCGTCGCGATCGGCATCGCGCTCTTCATCTCGCACTACGCCCCGCGCAAGCTGGCCAAGCCGCTCGCGTACGTGGTCGACCTGCTCGCCGCCGTGCCCAGCATCATCTACGGCCTCTGGGGCGCGATCTTCCTCGTCCCCTACCTGGACGGCCTCAACAAGTGGCTCGACCAGTACCTGGGCTGGACGTACATCTTCGACAAGTCCAGCGACGGCGTCGCCCGCAACCTCTTCACCGTGGGCATCCTGCTGGCCATCATGATCCTTCCGATCATCACCAACGTCACCCGTGAGGTCTTCCTCCAGGTCCCCCGGATGCACGAGGAAGCCGCCCTCGCCCTCGGCGCCACGCGCTGGGAGGTCATCCGCATGTCGGTGCTGCCCTTCGGCCGCTCCGGCATCATCTCCGCCTCCATGCTGGGCCTCGGCCGCGCACTCGGCGAGACCATGGCCGTCGCCGTGGTCCTCTCCCCCAGCTTCCTCATCTCGGGCCACCTGCTCGACCCGGGCGGCGGCACCTTCGCGCAGAACATCGCCGCCAAGTTCAACGAGGCCAACGAGTACGGCCGCGACGCCCTGATCGCCTCCGGCCTCGTCCTCTTCGTCATCACCCTGCTGGTCAACGGCGCCGCCCGCTGGATCATCGGCCGCCGCAAGGAGTACTCGGGGGCAGCGGCATGAGCCACGCCATACAGGATCGTCCGGTCACGGCGGCCCCGCGCCGCCGCTCCCTCTCCCACGCCCGGCTCCCCCGCTGGACCCCGGCCGCCATCGCCGCCGGCTCCCTCGCCGGAGGCATCGGCATCGGCCTCGCCGCGGGCTGGCACAGCAAGGTCCAGTGGGGCCTGATCGCCGCGCTGCTCTTCGTCCTCGTCACCTTCGCCGTGACCACCAAGGTCGAAGGCCGCCGCCAGGCCAAGGACCGCGTCGCCACCAGCTTCATCTGGGTCTCCTTCGTCCTCGCCGTCATCCCCCTGCTCTCCCTCGCCTGGGTGACGATCAGCAAGGGCATGGAAGTCCTCGACGTCTACTTCCTGACCCACTCGATGAACGGCGTCCTCGACGCCGAGGCCGGCGGCGGCGTCTACCACGCGCTGCTCGGCACCATCGAACAGGTCGGCATCGCGACCCTGATCGCCGCGCCGATCGGCCTCCTGACCGCGGTCTACCTCGTCGAGTACGGCGGCGGAAAGCTCGCCCAGGCCGTCACCTTCTTCGTCGACGTCATGACGGGCATCCCGTCGATCGTCGCCGGCCTCTTCATCCTCTCCACCTGGACCCTGATGCTGGACTTCGGTCCCTCCGGGTTCGCCGGAGCGATGGCCCTCGCCATCCTGATGATGCCGGTCGTGGTCCGCTCCACCGAGGAGATGCTCAAGCTCGTCCCGAACGAGCTCCGCGAGGCCTCCCTCGCCCTCGGCATCCCCAAGTGGCGCACCATCCTGAAGGTGGTCCTGCCCACCGCGATCGGCGGCATCACCACGGGCGTCATGCTCGCGGTCGCCCGCATCACCGGTGAGACGGCCCCCGTACTCCTCCTCGTGTTCGGTACGAAGCTCATCAACCCGAACCCCTTCGAAGGCGCCCAGTCCTCCCTGCCGCTCTACGTGTACGAGCAGTACGCGGTCGGCACCGACGCCGCCGTGGCCCGCGCCTGGGCCGCCGCACTCGTCCTGATCGCCTTCGTCATGATCCTCAACCTGGTGGCCCGCGGCATCGCCCGCTGGAAGGCCCCCAAGACCGGCCGCTGACCGCGGCATCATTGGAAGTAGTGATTCACATGGCCAAGCGAATCGACGTCAGCGGCCTCTCCGCCTACTACGGCGCCCACAAGGCGATCGACGACATCTCGATGACCGTCGAGCCCCGCTCCGTGACGGCCTTCATCGGCCCCTCCGGCTGCGGCAAGTCCACCTTCCTGCGCACCCTGAACCGCATGCACGAGGTCACCCCCGGCGGCCGCGTCGAGGGCAAGGTGATGCTGGACGACGAGAACCTGTACGGCTCCCACGTCGACCCCGTCGCCGTGCGCCGTACGGTCGGCATGGTCTTCCAGCGCCCCAACCCCTTCCCCACCATGTCGATCTTCGACAACGTGGCGGCGGGCCTGCGGCTCAACGGCAGCTACAAGAAGTCCGAGCTCAACGACATCGTCGAGCGGTCCCTCAAGGGCGCCAACCTCTGGAACGAGGTCAAGGACCGCCTCAACAAGCCGGGCTCCGGCCTCTCCGGCGGCCAGCAGCAGCGCCTCTGCATCGCCCGCGCCATCGCGGTCGAGCCCGACGTCCTCCTGATGGACGAGCCCTGCTCGGCCCTCGACCCGATCTCCACCCTCGCCATCGAGGACCTGATCGGCGAGCTCAAGGAGCGCTTCACGATCGTCATCGTGACGCACAACATGCAGCAGGCCGCCCGCGTCTCCGACCGCACCGCGTTCTTCAACCTCGCGGCGGTCGGCCAGCCCGGCAAGCTCATCGAGCTCGACGACACCGAGCGCATCTTCTCCAACCCCAGCGTCCAGGCCACCGAGGACTACATCTCCGGCCGCTTCGGATAACCCATACCCCATGCGGCTCCGCCGCGTGGCCGTCTTGTGGTGCTGCATGGCGGTGCCACCACAAGACGCAGGGCCCGGGTCCCCCCCAGGGGGGGGGGGCCCACTTCCCTCCGCTTTTTCCCCCCTCCCCCCCCCCGCCCAAAAAAAACCTCCCCACGGAAGCACCCCCCCGCCCTACCACCACCCCCGACGAAAGTGGAACGACGCCCCCCC
>NZ_JBVJVO010000014.1:0-18709 GCF_055603625.1 Streptomyces sp. NPDC037273 | reverse complement strand
GTTTTGGCGGGCCTGTCCCACAAAAGGATCGAGGCCCCGCCCCCCCCACAGGGGACCCGGGCCCATTTCCGTACGCTTGTCCCGCCTGACTCCCGTCAGCCGAAGAACAGCTTCACGACGTAGTAGCTCGCCGCCGCGACCAGCGCCGCGGCCGGCATGGTGATACTGCATCCCCCGGGGGACGACCCCCGGACCCCCAGCAAGGCCGGGTGGCAGCGCCCGTCAGCCGAAGAACAGCTTCACCACGTAGTAGCTCGCCGCCGCGACCAGCGCCGCAACCGGCATGGTGATACTGCATCCCCCGGGGGACGACCCCCGGACCCCCAGCAAGGCCGGGTGCCGGCGCCCGTCAGCCGAAGAACAGCTTCACCACGTAGTAGCTCGCCGCCGCGACGAGCGCCGCAGCCGGCATGGTGATGAACCAGCCGAGGATGATGTTCTTGGCGACGCCCCAGCGGACCGCGTTGACGCGCTTGGTGGCGCCGACGCCCATGATGGCGGAGGTGATGACGTGGGTCGTGGAGATCGGCGCGTGGAAGAGGAACGCGGAGCCGAACATGATCGACGCGCCGGTCGTCTCGGCAGCGAAGCCCTGCGGCGGGTCCAGCTCGATGATCTTGCGGCCGAGCGTCCGCATGATGCGCCAGCCACCCGCGTACGTACCGAGCGAGAGCATCACGGCGCAGGCGATCTTCACCCAGACCGGGATGTCGTCGCCGGCCTGCTGGACATCGGCGATGACGAGGGCCATCACGACGATGCCCATGGTCTTCTGGGCGTCCTGCAGACCGTGGCCGAGGGCCATGCCGGCCGCCGACACCGTCTGCGCGATGCGGAAACCGCGCTTGGCCTTGTGCGGGTTGGCCTTGCGGAACAGCCAGAGGATCACGCACATCACCAGGTAACCGGCCACGAGACCGACGACCGGCGAGATGAACATCGGGATGACGACCTTGTCGAGCACCCCGCCCCAGATGACCTCCGTGCCACCGGCCAGCGCCGCACCCACCATGCCGCCGAACAGGGCGTGCGAGGAGGAGGACGGCAGCCCGAAGTACCAGGTCACCAGGTTCCAGATGATCGCGCCGACCAGCGCGGCGAAGAGGATGCCCATCCCCTTGTCGCCGTGCGGCGTCTCGATCAGGCCCTCGCTGACGGTCTTGGCGACGCCGCTGCCCAGGAAGGCACCGGCGAGGTTCATGACCGCCGCCATCGCGAGCGCGGCCCGCGGGGTCAGCGCACGCGTCGACACCGAGGTGGCGATGGCGTTGGCGGAGTCGTGGAAGCCGTTCGTATACGTGAAGCCGAGCGCGACACCGATGGTCACGATCAGAGCGAAGGTGTCCACGAAGCTCAGGACTCCTTGACCGCGATGGTCTCCACCGTGTTGGCCACGTGCTCGAACGCGTCGGCCGCCTCCTCGAGCACGTCCACGACCTGCTTGAGCTTCAGCACCTCGATGGCGTCGTACTTGCCGTTGAAGAGGTGGGCGAGCAGCTTGCGGTGGATCTGGTCGGCCTGGTTCTCCAGACGGTTGACCTCGATCCAGTACTCGGTGAGGTTGGCCATCGTCCGCAGGTTCGGCATGGCCTCGGCGGTCAGCTCGGCCGCGCGGGCCAGGACCTCGATCTGCTGCTCGACACCCTTGGGGAGCTCTTCGATGTTGTAGAGGACGACCAGGTCGACGGCCTCTTCCATGAAGTCCATGATGTCGTCGAGGGACGACGCGAGGGAGTAGATGTCCTCGCGGTCGAACGGCGTGATGAACGAGGAGTTCAGCTGGTGGAAGATCGCGTGGGTGGCGTCGTCGCCGGCGTGCTCCGCTGCCCGCATCCGCTCCGCGATCTCGGCCCGGGCGGAAGGCTCCGCTCCGAGCAGTTCCATCAGGAGCTTGGAGCCCGTGACGATGTTGTCCGCGGACGCGGCGAACATGTCGTAGAAGCTCGTCTCCCTGGGGGTCAGACGAAATCGCACGTGAGGTCCTCGGGGTGCTGGGTTTCGGTCAGGCTGATGCTAGGCGCATCATCCGGCCACGGCTAACCGGCGTCCTCTCAGTGTCGCCCATCAGGCACAGTGAACCGCACGGGCCCCCGCCGGGAACGGCGGGATCGGTACCATATACCCACGAGGGGTATACACCCCCTTATCTGGACAACGGGAGGACGCGATGACGACCACCGAGGCGGACCAGGTCACCCCCGACACCGTCACCACGGTCGAGCCGGCGGCCGACCACGGCCATGGCGTGCACGGCTACCACAAGCAGAAGGACGAGCACCTCAAGCGGCTGCGGCGGATCGAGGGCCAGATCCGCGGCCTGCAGCGGATGGTCGACGAGGACGTCTACTGCATCGACATACTCACGCAGGTGTCGGCGTCGACGAAGGCGCTCCAGTCCTTCGCGCTCCAGCTCCTGGAGGAGCACCTACGGCACTGCGTCGCGGACGCGGCGGCCAAGGGCGGCGAGGGCATCGACGCCAAGGTCGAGGAGGCCACCAAGGCCATCGCCCGCATGCTGCGCACCTGAGCCCCGCCGCGGGGCCGTACCCGCGCACCCTCCGGTACGGCCCTGAGATCCCGTACGGCCCTGACGGCCCGTACGGCCCCGACGGCCCAGCCGTCAGCAGGTCTCCGTGGTCCGTTCGGCGGCCACGCGCAGGATTTCGTCGATCCGGTCGGCGCTGAGCCGCTCGCCGTCCGCGGCGGAGGCCGCGATGATCAGGTCGCCGCAGAGTTCGATCTCGGCGAGGGCGACGCAGTCCGGGTCTGCGGGCACGGTTGCTGTACCGGGCGGGGCCACGCGCATCCACCTCTTCCTGCCGGCGTCGGTCTCCCAGCGGTCTCCCAGCGTAGGGACGAGGCCACGCACCGCGCATGACACGTCCGGACCATTTGCCGATGGTCCGCACGCCCACCCTCCCGGGTCAGGCCTTGATCTTTCCCTCGTAGATGTGGCGGCGGTCCGGCAGCGTCACCTCGACGGCCGCCCCGAAGCCGTACAACAGCGTGGTCGAGGCGACGGCGACCGTACGGCCCTGGTTGCGGAAGCTGAACTGGTGGCGCACCTTCCGCAGCCGCCCCTCCCGGTCCAGGTACGCGTCGAACGGCACCGTGTCCTTGGCGAACCCTTTCGCCGCCGCGGCGAGCGCACCCCGCAGCTGCGGCGAGGCCGCCCGGGCCGCGTGGGCGATGTCCGTGACCCCCCGGTAGTGGCCGACTTTCACCCCTGCCAGCTCGACCTCGCCGAGGTAAGTGACCTCCCGGGCACCCCGCAGCAGTTCTGCGGCCGCGCCGGGATCGGTGGCGCCGCCCGTGACGAGGTTGCCGTCGTCGAGGGTGGTGGTGTCGACCCTGACCCACTTGTCGGCGGGCACCCCGGCGCCCCGGTTCTTCATGTAGAGCGCGCCGGGGGTGAGCAGTTCGGTGATCGGCCGGTGCTCGCTCGCGCCCGCCGCGTCCTTCGGCAGCACCACCCGGAGCCGGCCGGTACGCCGCCGGAAGTCGTACGTGCCCTCCCCGCGGATCGTGACCCGGGTTCCACCGGCCGCCATCTCCATCGACGTGCTCGCCTTCGAGCTCCCGGCCTCGACCAGCCCGTCGGCGGCGTTCCGCACGGTGAGGAGGGGGTCACCCGCGGGCTTCGGGTCCTCCGGGGCCACGCACCCGGTCACGGCCACGGCTCCGGCGAGGGAGCCGACCAGGGCGGCGGTGACGGCGAACGCCCCGCTCCTGCGCCCCCGCGGACGCCCGTACGGCTGCACCACCATGTCCTGCCAACCCCCAACGCCTCACCGCTGTTTGCCCGGGACCCGCCCTCCCCGGGCCCCGCGGGCCCGGGGACACCCGATCCCCATAACGACGGTCCGGGCGTGCCGTCACGCGCAGTACCGTGGAGTCGTGCACGCGCAGGCCACGGCCCACACCACCACGACGACGGAGCGCGGCTCGTTCGCGCTGGCACGCTGCAGCTGCGGATGGACCGGCCCGGCCCGCAGATCCCGCGACCGCGCCCGTACGGACGCCGCGGAACACGCCCGGACCCACGAGAAGCCCTGAGACCGTGAAGCCCTGAGGCCGTACTCGCTCAGGGCACTCGCTCAGACCACTCGCTCAGGGCAATCGCTCAGGCCACTCGCTCAGGGCAATCACTCAGGCCACTCGCTCAGGCGGCGAGGTCGTTCTGGCCGTTGGCGGCCGGGCCGCCGAGCCGGGGCTCGGGGATGCCCACCGCCTCGGGGCGGCGCGCGCCGTCGGCCCGGCGGGAACGGACGAGCCGGGCGCCGGTCGCGGAGCGGGCGACGGCGGAGACCACCGGGGTCAGCAGGGCCAGGGCGAGCGGGGCGAGGAGCAGCGCCACCGCCGTGCCGAGGGCGAAGCCGCCGACGACGTCCGTGGGGTAGTGGACGCCCATGTAGACCCGGGCGAAGCCCTCGGCGAGGGCGAGCCCGATGGCGGCGAGGCCGAAGCGGCGGTGGGCGACGAAGAGGCCGACGCCGACGGCCATCGCCAGCGTGGCGTGGTCGCTGACGAACGAGAAGTCGGTCTTCCCGTCGACCAGGACGTCGAGGCCCTGGTGGTCCCTGAAGGGCCGTGGGCGCTCGACGAAGCCGCGGATGGGGATGTTGACCAGGAGGGCGATGCCGGCCGCCAGCGGGGCCCAGACCAGGGCGGAGACGGCCGCCACGGAGTCCGCCTCGGTGCCGCGCCGGCGGACGCTCCACCAGCACCACAGCACGACGAGGACCATCGCGAGGAGGATCCCGTACTCGCCGACGAATTCCATGACGCGGTCGAACCACGGGGGAGCGGCCTTGGCCAGTCCGTTGATGTCGTAGAGCAGGCTGACATCGGGGTTCGAACCGTCCGATGCGAGTACAGCCATCTCCTGCGGCCCCTTGCTCTCGTGTCTGTCGTCCAACCCCCGTGGTCAGCGTGGTCGGATCGGGGAACGAACCGCCTGAGGCATACGTTCCGCTCGCTCCGGTGGATCATGACGACGTTATCGAAGAGAGACGGCTCTCCGCAGCTCAGGGCCAGTGCATGACGGAGAGTTCCGGCCATGCCCCATACGCCCCGAAGGCCCCCTCCGGGGTCACGAAGGCGGGAGATGCGTGGGCAGCGCGGCCGCGCCCTCGGCGGTGACCCGGGTGGCGCCGAAGTAGTCCGGGGTGTCGATCCGGTCGAAACGGATCACCGCCCCGGTGCGCGGCGCGTCGATCATGTACCCGCCGCCGACGTAGATGCCGACGTGCCGGATCGCCCGCGAGTTGGTCAAGTCGTCCGAGAAGAAGACCAGGTCCCCGGGGAGCAGCTCCTCGCGCGTGGGGTGCGGACCGGCGTTGTACTGGTCGTTGGCGACGCGCGGCAGCTGGATGCCGACGCTGTCGTACGCGGCCTGGGTGAGGCCCGAGCAGTCGAACCGCCCGTTCTGCGCGGCCGTGCCCGTACCGCCCCAGAGGTACGGCGTCCCGAGCTTCCCCTGCGCGTAGTGGATGGCCCCCGCCGCCTGCCGCGAGGGATCGACCCGCCCCTTCGGCCGGGCGAAGCTCTTCTCCAGCGACCGGATGATGCGCACGTAGTTCTGGGTCTCGCTGATCGGCGGCACCCCGCCGTACTTGATCACCCGGTACGCGCCCGCGTTGTACGCGGCCAGCATGTTGCTCGCCGGATCCCCCGGCACGTTCTTCACATAGCCGGCCAGTTCGCAGTCGTACGAGGCGGCCGACGGGATCGCGTCCTTCGGGTCCCAGATGTCCCGGTCCCCGTCCCCGTCGCCGTCCACGCCGTGGCCGGCCCAGGTGCTCGGGATGAACTGGGCGATGCCACGGGCGTCGGCGGACGAGACGGCCCGCGGGTTCCAGCCGCTCTCCTGGTAGAGCTGCGCCGCGAGCAGCGCCGGATTGATGGCGGGGCACAGATTGCCCCAGCGCTGCACGAGCCCCTGATAGAGCGCCGGCACCGCCCCCTTGGCCAGCGCCACGGTGCCGTTCGCCGAACTGCCCGCGCCGCCCGCGAGACCCGCCGCCGCCGAGTACGTACCGACCACGAGCAGGCCGATGAAACCGAGGCACACCCCAAGGCTCCCGCCGGCCCACAGCCACGCCTTGCCAGCCCTACGCACCGTCAACCACCCCTCGGTTCATGGCAGTACGCCCCGGCACCCCAGTCTAGGCGGCGACCCCTCCCCTGGGGACGTTCCGCGACACCCCGATCACGCGCCGCCGCCGCGTTCGACCGGCTCCCCGGCTGGAACGAACGCTCTACTCACCCCGCCGCCACCCGCCCTACGCTCGCTCCCATGCAGACCAGCAGCACCCGCGACCGCATCGTCGTCGCCGCCTCGCGCCTGATCCGGCGTCAGGGATACACCGGCACCGGCATCAAGCAGATCGCGAAGGAGGCGGACGCCACCCTCGGCTCCGTCTACCACTTCTTCCCCGGCGGGAAGGAGGCCGTCGCGGTCGCCGCCCTCGCCCACGGCCGCGAGGAGTTCGCCGACCTGCTGCGCGAGGCCCTCGACGGCGAGGACGACCCCGCCGCCGCGGTCGACGCCTGCGCCTGCCTGCTGGCCCGCGAACTCCGCGCCTCCGACTGGAACGACGGCTGCCCCGTCACCGCCGCCGCCCTGGAGACCCTCGGCCCCGGCAGCCCCATCCAGCGCGCCTGCGCCGACGCCCTCTACTCCTGGCGCAATCTCATCGCCGACAAGCTCCTCGGCTGCGGCCTGCCCGACCCCGAGGCCCGCGACCTCGCCGCCACCGTCGTCCACACCCTCGAAGGCGCCCAGGCGTCCGCCCAGGTCACCCGCAGCGAGGAGCCCCTCCTCCTGGCGGGCCGTCACTTGTCGCGGCTGGTCGCCTCGTACACCTGACGCCGCCCCAAGAGTGCAACAACGACAATCATTGCCCGGAGTCACCCCCCGTGATACACAGAGTGACCATACGCTTCTTCGCATGAGAAACCGGCCACACCACCGCAGGTCAAGACGGTCAGACCGGTCAAGTGTGCGGGGATCGGGTAAAGAGAGCCGTCAAGCCGTCACACGTGAGCGGTTTCATCAGCGAAGATAGGGCGATGACCCATGCCGTCCGGCAGGGGCAGATAACTACCCAACAGGGGCGGTGAGTTACATGTACCTGGCGGCCGAGAAGGGCGACATCACCACCATCATCGGTGGAATCGCCCCGAACTGGGGACCTTTCGGGAGCCTCGGCGCCGAGGCCAAGATCATGATCGAGGTCGTGATGGCCGTGGCCATCCTGCTCTGCCTCGGCATCGCCATCTGGGGGGCGGCCAAGCAGCGCATCGGCGCGACCGCACTCCGCGACACGTTCAGCGCCGAACAAGGCAAGGGCCTCATCGTCGCCGGCCTCACCGGCGTCTTCATCATCGGATCACTCGGCACGCTGTTCACCATCGTGTACGGGATGGCCGTCTGATCTCCCGTCGGACCCCGTCCACCTGAGGCCTGTTGATGTCGCGTTCCCTGATGCCCAGTCATGTTGCAGCACTGCCGTACCCGCGAACGAGTGAGGGGGCGTACCCGGCATGAGTCCCGGCGACGAGCACGACAGCTTCGGCGGCGTGGGCGGCTCGGGCCAGACCCGGACCCGCCTGCCCGAGGGCAACAGCGGAGACGTCTACGGCGGCGCACCCCGCCGCCCCGTCCGCAGCCCCCGCTCCCTCCTCACCGTCGTGGGCGTGGTGGTCGTCCTCGTCGCCGCCATCGCCTTCGCCAACCGCGGCGGCTCCGACCCCGCCGACGCCGCCGACGCCGGCCCCCGCTCCACCCACCCCGCCCCCACCTCCCCCACCGGCATCCGCCCCGTCACCGGCAAAAACGGCACCATCCCCACCGGCTACCCCCACGACGACCAAGGCGCCCAAAGCGCCGCCACCAACTACGCGGTAGCCCTGGGCTCAGCGGAGATGTTCCAGGACGGCCCCCGCGAGGACATCGTGCGCGCCATCCACGACCCCGCCGTCGCCGACGACCTGCTCAAGCGCCTCGACACCTCCTACTCCGCCGACCTCATGGCCGGCATCGGCCTCGACGAGACCGGCACCGCCCCCTCCGGCATGACCTTCGTCTCCCGCACCATCCCCGTCGGCACCAAAATCCTCGACTACACGGAAACCACCGCGACGGTCGAGGTCTGGTGCACCGGCCTCGTCGGCCTGACCGGAGCGGGCTCGACCAGGCCCGTCACCTCCACCTGGTTCACCATCACGGAGAAGCTCGCCTGGGTCGACGGCGACTGGCGCGTCCGGTCGTCCAGCCAGAAAGAGGGACCGACCCCGGTCAACGGCGACAACCGGGCCTCCGTCGCCGACGAGATCGCCGAGGCCGTCCAGGGATACGGAGGCTTCACCTATGCCCGCTAGCCCGAGCCTGGCGGGCCGCGCGACGACCGCGCTCACCGCCGCCTTCCTCGCCGTACCGCTCCTGCTCGTCTCGGACGCACAGGCGGCCCCCACGCCGACCCCGACGGCACCCACGCCGTCCCCCACCCCGACCAGCAACGAATGCGCCCTCATCGTGGGGCAGGCACGGGAACTGTGCGAGAAGGGCCAGACCGGCGGAGCCGGAAAGGCGCCCGTCACCGACCCCACCACCGCCCTCGACCCCCTCTCCTCCCTAGCCCGCGGCTGCGCCGACGCCGCCATCGCCACCATCGACTACCTCTCGAAGGCGGTGAAGGAGACCGCTGACGTCGACTTCACGAACATGCAGTTCCTCGGCCGCTACGCCATCGTGTTCGCCGCCGCGACCTTCCTCACCCTGCTGCTGTGGCTGCTGGCCGTGGCGAAGCGGGCGATCAGGGGCGTGCCGCTGACCGTCGCACTCTCCGAGGCGATCGGCTTCCTGTGGCTGACGGTGCTGGCGTCGGCGTTCACCCCGCTGATCCTGTACACCGTCGTGAACGCCACCGACGCCGTCACCGAGGTCATCGCCTCCGGCACGGGCCAGCAGACCGACGTCTTCTTCGGCAGCTTCAAGCAGGCCCTGCAGAAGGGCGACAGCATCGGTGGCGGACCCATCATGCTGATCATCGTGTCGCTGGTGACCGTCCTCGCCGCCGGCGTGCTCTACCTGGAGCTGTTCCTCCGCGCCGTGATGCTGTACGTCGGCGCCCTCCTCGGCGTCGTCGTCTACTCCGGCCTCGTCGACAAGAACATGTGGGGCCACGTCCGCCGCTGGGCCGGCATCATGATCGCGGTCATCCTGGTCAAGCCGATCATCGTGATCGTCCTCGGCCTGGCCGGCGCGCTCTCCTCCGGCACCGGCCCCGACTCGTTCTCCGCCGTCGTCTCCGGCCTCGCGATCATCCTGCTCGCCATCTTCGCCTCCGCGATGATCTACCGCTTCGTCCCCGGCTTCGGCGACGAGATCGCCGCCTCCCGCAACAACCGCCTCCACCGCGCCGGGGAGAACGCGGCCGCCGCCGTCATCTCCTCCCCCGCCTCCCTCGTCTCCCAGGGCATCAAGACCCACAGCACCCGCGACAGCGGCGGCGCCCAAGGCGGCGCCCAGCCCGCCCGCGCCGCCAACCCGCTCTCCGGCGGCATGGCCGCCCACAGCAGCCGCGGCGGGAGCGGCGGAGGCGGCGGCGCCACCGGCGGCGCGACGCCCCCACCCCGTAGCAGCAGTCCCACCGCGGGTACCCCGCACAGCAACCGCAAGAACTCTGGAGGTGCAGGGCGTTGACGACCCAGTCCCAGCCGGTCGCGCCCCGCCGCACGTATCTCATCGGCCGCGCCCGGCCGAACGCGATCGTCGGCAAGAACCGCGAGACCGGCGAGATCGCCCTGATCATCGTCGGCGCCTTCCTCGGCATGATGAGCGGACTCCTCGTCCCCCTCCTCCCCCTGCGGATCGCGCTGCTCGCCGGCCTGCCGATGATCGCCATCGCCGCCGTGTACCTCCCGTACAAGCACCGCACGTTCTACAAGTGGTTCGAGATCAACCGCAGTTACAAGCGGATGCTGAAGCGCGGCACCGCCTACCGCTCCGTGGTCGTCGAGGCCGGCACCCGCCTGGACGGCCGCGAGGTCGAGGTCGGCCCGCCGCCCGGCATCGGCCGGGTCGGCTGGCTCTCCGCCCCCTTCGGCCCCGACGAGATCGCCGTGCTCCTGCACGCCGACCGCCGCACCGTCACCGCCGCCATCGAGATCGAGGGCCCCGGCGTCGGCCTGCGCGACAGCGAGGACCAGGAGGCCCTGGTCGACCGCTTCGGCACCCTCCTGAAGCACGTGGCCAACGGCGACGGCTTCGTCACCCGCCTCCAGATGCTGGCCCGCACCCTCCCCGCCGACCCCGACGCGCACGCTAAGGACGTCGGCCAGCGCGGCGACCCGCACGCGCCCGCGTGGCTCCAGGAGTCGTACGAACAGCTCCAGTCGATGGTCTCCACCTCCAGCGAGCAGCACCGCGCCTACCTCGTCGCCTGCATGCACTACACGCGCGAACTCGCCGCCGAGGCGAACGCCATGGCCCGCGCCGCCCGGCACGCCTCCGGCGCCCGCAAGCTCGACCGCGACGCCGGTCTCGCCGTCGTCATGGCCCGCGAGCTCACCGACATCTGCGCCCGCCTCGCCGAGGCCGACATCCGCGTACGCCAGCCCCTCGGCCAGTCCCGCCTCGCGTCCCTCGTGCACTCCATGTACGACCCGGACCACCCCATCGACCACATCCAGGCCATGACGAAACGAAACGCTTGGCCGGCCGAACTCGACGCGATGGAACCGACCTACCTCCAGGCCAAGACCCGCGAGTCCTCCACCCGCGCCCCCTGGTGCCACGCCACCGCCTGGGTGAAGGAATGGCCGATGACCCCCGTCGGCGTCAACTTCCTCGCCCCGCTCCTCGTCCACACCCCGGACGTCATCCGCACGGTCGCCGTGACCATGGACCTGGAGCCCACCGAGGTCGCCATCGAGCGCATGCTCACCGAGAAGACCAACGACGAGGCCGACGCCAGCCGCGCCGCCAAGATGAACCGCACGGTCGACCCGCGCGACATCGCCGCCCACGGCCGGCTCGACCAGCGGGGTGAAGATCTCGCCAGCGGCGCTGCGGGAGTGAACCTCGTCGGGTACATCACGGTGTCGTCGCGTTCGCCCGAGGCCCTCGCCCGGGACAAGCGCACGATCAGGGCCTCCGCCGGCAAGTCGTATCTGAAGCTGGAGTGGTGCGACCGCGAGCACCACCGGGCCTTTGTGAACACCTTGCCGTTCGCGACCGGCATCCGCCGCTAGGGCCGAAGGGGCACAGACCGATGCGAGATCCGCTGTCCGTCCTCACCGACGCCTTCACCGCCTTCGTCTTCGGGAAGGTGGAGACGACCCGCCTGCCCGTCCGCACCTCCACCGGACAGGCCCAGGCCGTCTACCTGCCGACCGCCGCACCCGGCCTCGGCGACTCCGGCGTCATCATCGGCCGCGAGGTCTACAGCGGGAAGGGGTACATCTACGACCCCTTCCAGCTGTACGGTCAGCAGCTCCCCGCCCCGCACTGGCTCGTCCTCGGCGAGTCCGGCAACGGCAAGTCGGCGCTCGAGAAGACGTACGTGCTCCGCCAGCTCCGCTTCCGGGACCGGCAGGTCGTCGTCCTCGACGCCCAGGGCGAGGACGGCGTCGGCGAATGGAACCTCATCGCCCAGGAGCTGGGGATAACTCCCATCCGGCTCGACCCGATGGTCGCCAACGACTCCGGCATCCGCCTCAACCCCCTCGACCCGTCGATCACCACGACCGGGCAGCTCGCCCTGCTCCGCACGATCATCGAGGTGGCGATGGGCCACGGCCTCGACGAGCGCTCCGGCTTCGCGCTCAAGGTCGCCCACGCCTACGTCACCGAGCACACCACCCACCGCCAGCCGATCCTCACCGACATCGTCGAGCGCCTCCGCCACCCGGAGGCGGAGTCCGCCGAGTCGATGAACGTCGACATAGACGATGTACGGGCCTGGGGCCTGGACGTCGCCCTCGTCCTCGACCGGCTCGTCGACGGCGACCTCCGCGGCATGTTCGACGGCCCGACCACGGTCGGCATCGACCTCGACGCGCCGCTGATCGTCTTCGACCTGTCCCACATCGACCGCAACTCCATCGCCATGCCGATCCTCATGGCGATCGTCGGCGTCTGGCTCGAACACACCTGGATCCGCCCCGACCGGAAGAAGCGCATCTTCCTCGTCGAGGAGGCCTGGCACATCATCAACAGCCCCTTCGTGGCCCAGCTGTTCCAGCGCCTCCTGAAGTTCGGCCGCCGCCTCGGCCTGTCCTTCGTCGCCGTCGTCCACCACCTCTCCGACGTCGTCGACGGCGCGGCCGCCAAGGAAGCCGCGGCGATCCTCAAGATGGCCTCCACCCGGACCATCTACGCCCAGAAGGCCGACGAGGCCCGCAACACCGGCCGGGTCCTCGGCCTCCCCCGCTGGGCGGTCGAGATCATCCCCACCCTCACCCCCGGCATCGCCGTCTGGGACGTCAACGGCAACGTCCAGGTCGTCAAACACCTCATCACCGAACGAGAACGCCCGCTCGTCTACACCGACCGCGCCATGACGGAGGCCTCCGATCCCTCCGTCGACCCGGAACTGGAATGGGAGACCGAACAGCGCGCGATCCTCATCGAGCAGCAGATGAACGGCTCCTCGCAGTCGACGGTGGCGTAGATGGACACGGAACGGAAGGGCGGAGGAGTCTCCGACGGGCTGCTGCTCAGCCTCTTCGGACTGCTCCTCTGCCTCACCGTCCTGGTGTGGGCGGCCACCGGCCTCGCCGGCCTGTTCGCCCACGGCGCCTGGCCGGCGGGGGTCACCTTCACCGGCACCCCCTCCGCCCTCCGCTCCCTCGCCACCGCCCCCACCGACCTCCCCGCGGCCTGGCCCACCGCCCCGCCCGAGCAGCTCTCCGGCTACGGCCTCTTCTGGGGCCTCCTCATCGGCGAAGCCATGATCCTTCTGGTCCTCGCCGTCTTCCTCCTCGGCACCCTCACCCGCTGGCGCGCCGTCCGCGCCCAACGCAAAGCCGGCACCTACCCGTCCCCCCACCACCAGCCCGAGCCCACACGGAAACCAGCGGAGCCCGTACGCAGAACGGCTGAGCCAGTACGGGGACCAGCGGAGCCCGTACGCAGGACAGCGGAGCCTGTACGGGAACCAGCGGAGCCCGTACGCAAGACGGCGGAGCCCGTACCCGTACCCGAAGCCGTGGAGCCCGTACGGCAAACCCCCGCGCCCCGCACCCTCTACGGCCCCCCGGAGACCCGCCGCCCCGCCGCCGTCCAGGCGATCCGGGACGCCGAGGGACCGGTGCTCGTCGTGACCTCGGACCCCGAGGTCTGGGCGGCGACCAAGGACGCGCGCGGGAAACTGGGCCCGGTCCTGGTGCACGACACGGGGCATCGGTGCGACACCCCGGCCCGGCTGCACTGGTCGCCGTCCGAGGGCTGTGAGGACCCGGCCGTGGCGCAGGACCGGGCGGCGGCGCTCCTCGCGCCGGTGCGGCCGCACTCGCGGCTCGACGCGGCGACGGCGGACACCGCTGAAACGCTCCTGCGCTGCTGGCTGCACGCGGCGGCGATCGACGGACGGCCGTTCCGGCAGGTGCACCGCTGGGCGCAGGGAGCGGGCGCGCACGAGCCGGTACGGATCCTGCGCGGCCACCCGAAGGCCGCCTCCGGCTACGCGGGACTCCTGGAGTCCGCGCTGACCGCGCACCCCGAAAGCCGGCGCATGGCACAGGAACTGACGGCGCGTGCGTTCGACGCGCTGTCGTCGGTGCACATCCGGGAGGCCTGCACCCCGCATCGAACGGATTCGCTGGCGCTCGCATCTTTCGTCGCCGAAGGGGGCACGCTCTACGTGGTGGGCGAGGCGATCGAGGACCCCCGCACCCACCCCGGCGCGATGCCGCTCCTCACGGCCCTCGCCGCAAGCGTGGTCGAGCACGGCCGCCGCATGGCCGCACGGTCATCCGACGGTCGGCTCGACCCACCAATGACCCTCGTCCTGGACGACGTCGCCGCCGTGGCCCCGCTCCCCGGCCTCCCCGAGCTCCTCGCCACCGGCCACCACCAGGGCCTCCCGACCCTGGCCCTGATGCGCTCCCCCGAACAGGCCCGCGCCCGCTGGCCGGAGCACTCCCTCAGCCACTGAAGCCCAGCCGAAGACCGGCCGAAGACCGACTGACGACCGGCTGAGGAACAGCCGACCCACGAACTACCCGCCCACCCGCACCATCTCGAACTCCAGCTCCTGCGCGCTCTCCTGCTCGTGCAGGGCGACCCGGACACCGGTGTCGGCGAAGCCGAGCCGGCGGTACGCGGACTGGGCCCGGACGTTCTCCGCGTGGACGTACAGCCGCACCCGCTCGACGTTCTGCTCCAGCGACCAGGACCACTCCGCCGCCGCCGCGAACAGCGCGTCGATGACGCCCGAACCGCGCGCCTCGTCGCGTACGAACACGCCGACGACGTGCGTCTGCTCGATCTTGGGGACGTCACCGAAGTACGTCTCGGTCCCGGCCCGCTCCACGAGCACGGACACCGTGCCGAGCCAGCGCCCGTCCGGGGCCTCCGCCACGAACTGGCGCACATGGCCGGGCCCGCTCTCCGAGGCCCCCTCGGTCCGCCCCTGCCAGAAGGAGTCGGGCTGCTGGGAGGCGGCCTCGTACGTCTCCATGAACGCGAGGTGCGCGACCGGGTCACGCAGCGCCACGAGCCGCAGCTCCCGCGCCTTCTCCCACTCGTCGGGACGGATGACACGTATCGAATAGTCCATGCCGAGCATCCTCGCCGTTCTCTCCGGGACCGACAAGGAATTTCCTGGTCAGGGCCCCGCGTAGGCCCCTCGTAGTACCCGGGTACCACGCGCGCGCGTCACCACCCGCCCGTGGTCGGACGAACGCGGCCCGCCCGCTCCCTAGCGTCGTGGACATGATCCGAGCAGAGAACCTCACCAAGCGCTACGGGGACACCACCGTCGTCAGGGACCTCAGCTTCACGGTCCACCCCGGGACCGTCACCGGTTTCCTCGGCCCCAACGGCGCGGGAAAGTCCACTACCCTCCGCATGCTCCTCGGCCTCGACGCTCCCACCCAGGGCCGCGCCACCGTCGACGGCCGCCCCTACGCCGGCCACCCGGCCCCGCTGACCCGGGTCGGCGCCCTCCTCGAAGCCCGCTCGGTCCACCCCGGCCGCTCCGCGTACCACCACCTGACGGCCCTGGCCCACACCCACGGCATCCCCCGCGCGCGCGTGGAGCGGGTCCTCGCCCTCACCGGTCTCACCCAGGTCGCCCGCAAACGCGTCAAAGGCTTCTCGCTCGGCATGGGCCAGCGCCTCGGCATCGCCGCCGCGCTGCTCGGCGACCCGGCCACCGTCGTCCTCGACGAACCGGTCAACGGCCTCGACCCCGAGGGCGTCCTGTGGATCCGCACCCTCCTCAGGTCGCTGGCCGCCGAAGGCCGTACGGTCCTGGTCTCCTCCCACCTCATGAGCGAGATGGCCCTGACCGCCGACCACCTGATCGTCATCGGCAAGGGCCGCCTCCTCGCCGACACCACCGTCGAGGAGCTCGTACGGTCCTCCGGCGGCGCCTCCGTCAAGGTCGTGACCCCCGAACCGGACCGGCTGCGCAATCTGCTCCCCGGCGCCCGGATCACCGCCGAGGCCCCCGACACCCTCCTCGTCACGGGCCCGGACGCCCCGGAGATCGGCCGCACGGCCGCCGCCCACGGCCTCCCCCTCCACGAACTGACCCCCCAGGCGCCCTCCCTGGAGCAGGCGTTCATGGCCCTCACCCACGACTCCGTCGAATACCAGGGAGCCCCGGCATGACCACCCCCGCGACCACCTACTCCCTCACCACGGCCCGCGTCCTCCGCTCCGAGTGGCACAAGCTGTGGACCGTCCGCTCGACCTGGATCACCCTCCTCACCGCCGCCGCGCTCGTCCTCGGCGTCGGCATCCTCATGGGCGCCACCTACACCTCCGACGGCGGCGACTCCGACGTCGACACCGTCGTCCTCACCCTCTACGGCTCCCAGCTCGGCGGCATCGCCCTCGCCGTCCTCGGCATCCTCGTCACCGCCGGCGAGTACGCGACCGGCATGATCCGCGCCACCCTGACAGCGGTCCCCCGCCGCCTCCCCGTCCTCGGGGCGAAGGCGGCCGTCTACACGGCCACCGTCTTCGCGGTCTCCCTCCTGACCGCCCTGCTGACCTTCCTCATGGCCCAGGTCCTCCTCTCCGACACCGACCAGGCCGCCTCCCTCACCGACGACGGCGTCCTCGCCGCCGTCGCGGGCAACGCCGCCGGCGTCACCCTCCTCGGCCTGATCGCCCTGGGCCTCGGCGCCGGCCTCCGCTCCGTCCCCGGCGCCATCGGCGCCTTCGTCGGCGGGGTCCTCATCGTCCCGGAGATCCTCGGGATGCTCCCGTACGAGGCGATGGACACCGTCGTCCGGTACTTCCCGACGCAGGCGGCCGGCGCCCTCGGCTCCTCGACCCCGCTCCCCGGCGCGGCCTCCCCCGCCGCCGCCCTCCTCGCCCTCCTCCTGTGGGCGGCGGCCGCACTCGCCGTGCCCGCGCTGTTGCTCAAGCGCCGGGACGTATGAGGATGATGACCAGGTGATCACGGAGCAGACACCCCAGCAGCCGGTGGCGACGGGCCCCAGCCGATACGCCCAGCGTCTGGTCGCCCGGACCCAGGCCTTCGACGCCCGCCGCCCCTGGCTCTGGGACGCGACGATCACCACCCTGTGGACGGTGGCGGCCCTCGTCGACGCGTCCGGCGGCTGGCGCACCACCGCCCGCGACCCGAACGTGCCGGTCTGGCTCGTGTTCACCCTGAGCCTCGCGCTCTCCGTCCCGCTCTACTGGCGCCGGCGTCACCCGATGGCCGCCCTGGCGGTGATGGCCGGCGCCGCCCTGGTCAGCGACGCCTCCGGCGCCTTCCTCCAGGCCTCCTACCTCCAGGCCCTCCCGCTCTTCCACATCGCGCTCAGCCGCCCGCCCCGCGCCCTGCCGTGGGCCTTCGCCCTGATCCTGCCGTCGCTCGTCACGGGCGCGGTCCGCTTCTCCGCCGAGTCCTGGGACCGGCGCGTCGTCCCCAGCCTGTGGGCCTACGCGCTGGTCGCCCTCCTCGGCATCGCGGTCCGCTCCCGCAAGGACCACACCGCCGCCCTCGTCGACCGCGCCCACCGCCTGGAGATCGAACGCGACCAGGAGGTCCGCCTCGCGGCCGCCGCCGAACGCACCCGCATCGCCCGCGAGATGCACGACATCATCGGCCACAACCTCTCCGTCATCACCGGCCTCGCCGACGGCGGCCGTTACGCGGCCGCCAAGAACCCCGAGCGCGCCGCCCAGGCCCTCGAAGCCATCGGTACGACGAGCCGCGAGGCCCTCGACGAACTCCGCCGCCTCCTCGGCGTCCTGCGCGACGACGAGGACGACGCCGTCCGCTCCCCCCAGCCCACCCTGGCCGACCTCGACACCCTGATCTCCGGCGTACGCAAGGCAGGCCTGCCGGTACGTTTCGACACCCACGACACCCCCACCGCGCGCCCCCTCCCCCCGGGCGCCCAGCTGACGGTCTACCGCGTCGTCCAGGAAGCCCTCACGAACACCCTCAAGCACGCGGGCCCGGCGGCGAAGGCCCACGTGACCCTCGCCCACACCCCCGAAGGGGTACGGGCCGACATCACCGACAACGGCCAGGGCGCCCCAACTCCCGGCCACGGCCAGGGACTCACCGGAATGCGCGAGCGCGCGGCCCTCTACGACGGCACACTCGAATGCGGCCCCCTGCCGACCGGCGGCTGGGCCGTACGGCTCCGACTCCCCCAGACCCAGAAGGACTTCCCCTCGTGACGACCGTTCTCATCGCGGACGACCAGCCGATGCAGCGTTTCGGCTTCCGCCTCCTCCTGGAGAGCCAGGACGACATGACCGTCGTCGGCGAGGCCTCGAACGGCACGGAGGCCATCCGCCTGGCCGACCGTCACCACCCCGACGTCGTCCTGATGGACATCCGCATGCCCGGCCTCGACGGAATCGAGGCAACCCGCCGCATCATCGCCACCGGCGCCCGCACCCGCGTCCTCATCGTCACCACCTTCGACCTCGACGAGTACGCCTACGAGGGCCTCCGCGCCGGCGCCAGCGGCTTCCTGGTCAAGGACGCCCAGCCCGAGGAACTCCTCGCCGGCATCAGAGCGGTCGCCAGCGGCGACGCCGTGGTGGCCCCCAGCCTGACCCGCCGCCTCCTCGACGCCTACATCCACCACCTCCCGCAGACATCGGCCCAGGCGGAACAAGCTCAGGAAGACCCCCAGGAGGACCCCCGCCTCACCCCCCTCACCGAACGGGAACGGGAAATCCTCAAGGTCGTGGGCCAGGGCTGGACCAACACGGAGATCGCCGAACGCCTCCACCTCGCCGAGTCCACCGTCAAAACCCACATCGGCCGCATCCTCGCCAAGACCGGAGCCCGCGACCGCGTCCAGGCCGTCATCCTCGCCTACGACACCCACCTGGTCACGACAAAGGGGTAAACGCAGAAAAGCCCCGCACCATAAGGTGCGGGGCTTTCCCACAATGATTGTTCGGCGGCGTCCTACTCTCCCACAGGGTCCCCCCTGCAGTACCATCGGCGCTGAAAGGCTTAGCTTCCGGGTTCGGAATGTAACCGGGCGT
>NZ_JBVJVO010000013.1:0-229456 GCF_055603625.1 Streptomyces sp. NPDC037273 | reverse complement strand
CTCTCTTTTCCTCCCCCTCTTTTTTTGGTCGCGGGGGGGGGGGGGGGGGGGGCCGCCCCCCCCCCCCCCCCCCCCCCCCCCCCCCGCCGACCACCGCCCAGAGGAACGATGACCGCTCGACAGGTGACCATCGAGGACGTCGCACGGACGGCCGGCGTCTCCCGCCAGACCGTCTCCAACGCCCTCAACGCCCCCCACCGGCTGCGCGCGACCACTCTGGCCCGGGTCACCGCCGCCATCGAGGAGCTCGGCTACCAGCCCGACCAGTCCGCCCGCAGCCTGCGCACCGGCACCCGCAAGGTGATCGGCTATCCCGCCCCGGCCGACAACCCCGCCGACCCCAACCCGCTCATGGGCGGCTTCCTCCAGGCGCTGGTCAGCGCCGCCGACGCGGTGGGCCACCGGGTGCTGCTGTTCCGCTGCGACCCGCAGCACGGCACCGACGCGGTCGCCAAGTCCTTCCACGGTCTGATCGCCGCCCGCCAGGTCGACGGCTTCGTCCTCTCCGACGTCGTGCACGACGACCCCCGGGTCGACGTGCTCGCCGAGGCCGGATTCCCCTTCGTCGCCTTCGGCCGCACCGCGCCCGGCCGCCCCCAGAACTGGGTCGACATCGACTCCGCCGCGGCCACCGCCGAACTGGTCCGCATCCTGCTCGCCCAGGGACACCGCCGGATCTGTTACGTGAACTCCGCCGCGTCCCTGCCCTGGCTCGCCGACCGCAGGGCGGGCCTGCTCCAGGCCGGGGCGGCCGCACCCGACGGCGCCTTCGAGGTCGGCGTCCCCGACGACGACCCGGCCGCCCTCTCCCACGCCCTCCAGCGGCTCCTCGTCGGAGCGGACCGCCCGACCGCCCTGGTCTGCGCGAGCGACTGGCTCGCCCTCTCCGCCTACCAGGCCGTCCGCGCGGCCGGCCTCACCGTCGGCACCGACGTCGCCGTCACCGGCTTCAACGACCTGCCGCTCTGCACGCTCCTCCAGCCCGCCCTCACCAGCGTGCGGCTTCCGCTGGCCGGCATCGCCCACGCGCTCGTCGACCGGCTGATCGCCGCCGTCGAGGGCGCCGCCGCGGCTCCGGCGACCGGACTGCTGCTTCCGGCGGAGCCGGTCGTACGGGCCAGCACGCCCGGCCGGTAGGAACGCGCACGTGCCGGAGAGCGTCGAACGCCCTCCGGCACGTGCTTCACCCGATGATTCGACCTACTTGCCGAACCAGGCGTTGAGGATCCTCAGCGTGGACGTGTTGCCCTGCCGGTCGGTGACCTCGGCGGAGAGCGAGACGGCACTGTCCTTCGCCGGGTTCCGCACGGAGATCCGGCCGTCGACGACCGGCACCGACTGCCAGGTCTTGCCGTCGTCGTAACTCACCGACACCGTCAGCGACTTGAGGTTGCGGCCGGCCGCCGAGCCCTGCACGGTCACCGGGACGAGGACCGTCCTGCCGGCGGGGGCACGGGTGGAGAGGTCGACGGGGGCGGCGAAGCGGACGGTGGAGACCGGGAGCGCCGTGGTGGCGGCGACCTGCTTCGAGCGGAAGGTGAAGCCGGTCTCGATGCGCGTCGAGACCGGGGAGGCCTTCACCGGACGCTCCACCGTGGTGGTCAGCCGGTACTCGGCGTCGGCGGCGCCGACCGCGAACGGCTGGGAACCGCTCAGCGGGTCGTCGTTCTCGGCGACCTTGACCCCGTCGCGGTACAGCGTCGACGTGACCGAGGTGAACGGCACGGTCCCGACGTGACCCTTGCCGTCGGCGACCAGCGGCACGGCGCCGACGAGGTGCTGCTCGCCCGTGACCGGGTCGGGAGCGGTACGGAAGACGCCCATGCCCTTGCCGAGGCGCGGGCCGAAGACACCCGCGCCGAAGGTCTCCCGGTACGTCCGGCCGGCCTCGTAACGCTTCGGCGTGACCATCTCGTAGGCGCCCTCGAAGGCCGGGTAGCCCCACTCGTCGCGCTCGCCGAGCTGGTTGACGCGGGTGAGCCAGGTGGCGCCGTCGGCGGTGGAGACGTAGAAGGTGCGGATGCCGGGGGCCGGCTGCTGGTCGGAGAAGCCGTTGCCCTCCGGTGCTCCCGGCAGGTGGGCGTACGGGGAGGCGAGCACGGTCTTGCCGGGGGCGGGGGAGCCGAGGGCGACCTTGACGGTGGCCAGTTCGCCGGCCTTCACGTGCCGGGTGTAGCCGGTCGCGATCGTCCGTGTCTTCCCGCCGAAGGCCACCGCGTACTGGCTGGTGCCGTCCTTGACGAAGTGCGCGTCCCAGGTCTGCAGGAGCGAGTTGTCGGTGACGGCGGGACCGAGGTGCGCGGTGCGGAAGCCGGTGAAGCCCCGCAGGACCCAGCCGTTGCCGACGCGCCCGACGGCGGAGTCGACCTCGTAGTAGGTGCCCGCGTAGTCCGCCTTGTCGATGCCGGGGACGGTGAGGTCCACCGGCTTGGTGGTCCGCGCGTCGGCGACGACCGTGGTGTCGGCGGAGACGTCCAGCTTCGGCTGCGCGATCCAGTCGGTGCCCGCCGCGTAGTCCGACGGGTCCTGGTAGACGGCCGTGTTGAAGGTGTAAGTGCCCTTCGGGACCCGGATGGTGTGGGCGCCCGGCTGGTCGTCGACGCGGGCGCCGAAGCCCGCGGCGAGGCCGCCGACGCCGGTCAGCGTGCTGGAGAAGTTCACGGCGTCGGCGCCGTCACGGCCGAGGGCCCGGATCGTCAGGTCGTACGACTCCGCCTCGCGGACGGCGACCGCCGCGGTGCGGACGGACTGGCCCGCGCCGGTGGCGGTGACATAGCCCGAGTAGGCGCCGTCGGCCTCCCCGATCCTGGTGTCGGCGGTCAGGTCGACCTCGGCCGTGCCGCCGGCGGGCACCGTCACCTTCGGGGCGCCGACCGTGAAGAACCCGGCGGGAGCCGGCTTCCCCGAGGGGTCGAGGGTGGTCACCGACAGGTCGAGGGTGACGTCCGCGGTCCCGACGTTGCGGTACGTGAGCTTCCGCGTGACGGTCTTGTCGTCGGCGTGCGGCCACAGCGCCGTACCGAAGTTCAGTGAGGCCGGCTCGGCGACGACGCTCTGGGAGAGCGCCTTGTCGACCTGCACCCGGCCCGTGCCCTGCTGGAACGCGGTGTACGCGCCGCCCTTGGCGGAGCCGGTCAGCGCGCCCTTGAGCTCGGCGGACTTCCAGGCGGGGTGGCGCTGCTTGAGGAGCGCGGCGGCGCCGGCGACGTGCGGGGTCGCCATCGAGGTGCCGTCGATCTGCAGGTAGCCCGGGGCGGGGTGCGGCGTGCCGGGGCGGGTGTCGATGAGGCTGCCCGCGGCGGCGGCCGCGGTGATGGCGACGCCGGGCGCGGTCAGGTCCGGCTTGACGGCGCCGTCGCCGACGCGGGGCCCGATGCTGGAGAAGGACGCGAGCTTGTCGTCCTGGTCGACGGCGCCGACCGTCAGCGCGGAGTCCGCGCTGCCCGGCGAACCCACCGACGAGGCGCCGTACGCGCCCTCGTTGCCCGCCGCGATGGCGAACAGGATGCCCTTCTCGGCCGACAGCCGGTCGACGGTCGCCTCCAGCGGGTCGACGCCGGGGCTGTCGGGGCCGCCGAGGCTGAGGTTGACCACGTCGGCGCCCTCGGCCGCGGCCCACTCCATGCCCGCGATGACTGCCGAGTCGTCGCCGTACCCCTCGTCGTCGAGGACCTTCCCGCTGATCAGCTCGGCGCCGGGGGCCACGCCCTTGAACCGGCCGCCCGAGGCGGCGCCGGTGCCGGCGGCGATCGACGCCACGTGCGTGCCGTGCCCGACACGGTCCACCGCGTCGGGGGAGGACGAGAAGTTCTTCTCGCCGACGACCCGCGTCCTGAGGTCCTCGTGGGTCCTGTCGACGCCGGTGTCCAGGACGGCGATCTTCACGCCCGTCCCGTCGAAGCCGGACTCCCACGCCTTGTCGGCGCCGATCTGCCGGACGCTGCGGTCCAGGCTCGCGCCGCGCACCCCGTCGAGCCACACCGTGTCGATCCCGGAGGCCGCGACGCGCGCGCCGGTGGCCCGCCGGTCGGTCAGCGCGTCCCACACCCGGGCCACGTCGTCAGGGGACGTACGGATGGCGTCGGCGTTCAGCGTCGGGAACGTGCGCCGCACCTGTGTGTCGCCGGCCGTCCGCACCTCGGCGCGGGCGGCGGCGGCACCTCCGGCGTACCGCACGATCAGTTTGAGCCCGTCCCGGTGGCTCTCGCGCAGCCGCGGGTCGGTGAGGACGTCGAGGTCGAAGAGCCGCTGGTCGAGGCGGCCGGTGGCGATCAGGCGCCGCGCGTCGGCGGGCACCACGAGGGTCCTCCCGCCGGTGCGTTCCACCTGGACGGGTATGTGCTCGCGGCCTTCGGCGGGCTCGAAGCCCACCATCCGGCGCTGGGCGTCGACCCTCACGTGGTCGCCCGTGACGAGCGGGACGCTGAGGTCGCCGTCGAGCGGCGCGGTCCGGGGTGCGGTCGCCGTGGTCGAGGCGATCGCGGTCGTCGGGCCGGTCATTCCCGCGACCAGGGCCACCGAGGTGGCCAGGGTGATGGTGAAGGCGCGTGCTCGCTTCACATGTGCGCGCAAGTCTCCCCCAGGAGCTTGGGTCGTGATCGAGTGGTCGAACCCGGGTAGGCGGCGCGACGGCGCCCGCCTCCGGGTCAGCGCAGTATGTGAGGCGCCGGGTGCGTGATCAACGGCGGTCCGCGCCGGCGAGGCCGAGCCGCCTGGTTTCCGGCCAACTTGCCGCCCCGTTGTGTGATGGGACGACGACAGCGCTGTGACGGCACCACGACACCGCGACGATCCTTCCGCGACGGCGGCGCGGCCCGGACCCTCCGGACCGGGCTCCGCTCCAGGCCCCGCACGGCTTCCGGCGACCGGCGGAGCCGCGGTCGGAGCACGCCCCTCCTCTTGGCCGTATCCGCACCCCCCTAGACTCCGGACCTGTACCCCACCCAGCTCAGGAGCCCCGCATGCGCCACTTCGATGTCGAGACCCTGGCGGCGGGCCGCTGGCGCAACGGCGGTGGGGCCACCCGTCAGATCGTGTCCTGGCCGGCGGGCGCCGAGGCCTTCGCCTGGCGGGCGAGCGTCGCCGACATCGACCGGGACGGGCCCTTCTCGGCCTTCCCCGGCGTCGACCGGACGCTCACCCTCCTCGCGGGCGACGGGGTGCGGCTGACCGCGCCCGGCGTGTTCGACCGGCTTCTGGAGCGGGCGGGCGAGCCCTTCGCCTTCTCCGGCGACCTCGCGCTCGACGCCGAACTGCCGGGCGGCGCCTGCCGGGTGCTCAACCTCATGGTGCGGCGCGGCGGTCCGGCCGTCCGGGTGGACCGGGTCACCGGACCGGTCGAGCCGCCCGCCGGTCACGCCGGCGTGCTCTACGTCCTGGACGGCCGGTGGCGGTCGGAGGGCGACGGGCACGTCATGGCCGCCGGCCAGGGCGTGTGGTGGGCCGGGGACGACGAAGCGCCGGGCGGAGCGTTCGTACCGCTCTCGCCCGACGCCGCCGCCCTGTGGGCGGATGTCGCCTCCGCGTGACCCCTCGTCAGTGTGTCGACGCCTTCGTGAGCGTGCAGACCCCGTCCACGCACTGACGCTCAAGGCGTCCCCGGGACACGGTCTGCGCGAGGCCCACCATCCAGCAGGTGGGGCAGCCGCGGAACGCGATCAGGGCCAGTGGGGCCGCGAGCAGGGTGACCGGTCCCGCGACCGGCACCAGGGCGACCGAACCGACGATCAGGCCGAAGCCGATGGCACCGCGCAGGAGGTGCCGGGCGAGGGACTTGCTGGCGAAGTCGGGGCCGCCGGTGGGCTTCACGGTGTTCATGGTCCTGGGATCCCTTCGGTCGTCGTCAGCGCGTGGCGCAGGGAGATGCGCGCCCGGTGCAGGCGCGACTTCATCGCGGCGGTGCTGAGACCGAGCGCGTGCGCGACGGTCCTGCCGGGCAGCCCCTGCACGTCCCGCATGATCAGGACCTGCCGCTGTTCACGGGGCAGGGCGCCGATCGCGGAGGCGATGCGCTCCACTTCGAGGCGGTGGAGGACGGCCTCCTCGGCCGACGGTTCCGCGCCGCTGTCGCGGCCCTCCGGCTGCTCGCCCCCCGCCACGAGCAGCCGTACCTGCCGCAGGCATTCGTTGCGGACGATCCGGAACATCCAGGAGGCGAGCGCGCCGGTGGCCCGCAGGGTGCCGATCTTCCGGTAGAGGATGATCAGCGCCTCCTGAGCCGCGTCCTCCGCGTCCTGCGGAGACGCGCACAGCGACAGGGCGAACTTGCGCACATGAGGCTGGGACTCCAGGACGACGGTGGCGAGCGAGGTGACGTCGCCGTCCTGGGCCGCCTTGATCAGCCGGTCGTCGGGCCAGTGAAAACTCGGGTGCATGGGTGTGTTCCTCGTGTCCGGACGGTTCCGCGCGCGGGTGCTCGTGCTCGTCAGCTTCGGCTCCGGTAGCGCCGCGTCAGGTGCCAGGCGCACGCGCCGACGAGCAGGGCCCCGATCACTACGATGCCGGTGATCATCATGATTACGTCCTCCGGGTTCCGCCGGCCCTTCCGGCCGGTACACGCATAAGAGCCGGGGAGGCCCCGAGAGGATTCGCCTCCGGCCGGTCCTTTCGCCGTGTCACTCCGGATCGTTCCGGATGCCGGGCCCGGCGCGCCCGCCACTACCTTGTCGACGGCCTCCGCAGCGGCACGCCCATCGAGGTACTCGCGACAGAAAGGCTCGTCATGGCAAGAGTTGTGTTACGGCGCGCGCTCACCAGGCTCGCCGTCCTGGCCGGTGTCTGGGCGGTGGTCCTCGGGTTCACCGCCTCGGCCGCCATGGCCAAGGGCGCGCCGGTCCCGGTGCCCGGCAAGGACCGGTCCGGGGTCGCCCGGTACTTCGCGAGCGCGGAGGGCTTCGCCATCCCGACCGTGCCCTGTGACCCGGCGGGGCCCTCGGCGGCCGACGGCGTCATGGCGGACCAGCTCAACCCGCAGCTGAACTCGAAGATGGCCGGCTACCTGGACGCGTACAAGATGTCGTGTGCCCGGATGGTCACGCAGACGGTGAAGGACCGGGGTCTCAACCCGAGGGCCGCCGCCATCGCCCTCGCGACGATCATCGTCGAGAGCAGCATGAACAACTACGCCCAGGCCGTGGACTACACGAGCCTAGGCCTCTTCCAGCAGCAGGACTGGTGGGGCAGCCGCGAGCAGCGCCTGGACCCCGTCTACGCCACCAACGCCTTCTTTGACGAGGTCGAGAACCAGTACCCGGGCGGCTCGTGGAACAACGCCCCGATCGGCGACGTGTGCGCGAACGTGCAGCGGCCCCGGGAGGACCTCCGCTACCTGTACGGCGTCGAGGCCGCGGACGCGACCGTCATCGCCAACGCGCTGTGGGCCGGGACGAGCGCGGGACCGAAGCACCCGTACGGCTCCGGCCGCGTGGTGTCCGGGCGTTCGGCGGACGGCCGCCTGGAGGCCTTCGCCGCCGGTGCCGACGGCGTCTACCACGCGTGGCAGACCGAGGTGAACGGCGGCTGGTCGACGTGGCGGTTCGAGGGCGGACCGCGCGGCGCGCAGCTGGCCGTGGCGTCCAACGCGGACGGCCGGCTCGAACTGTTCGCGCTGTCGGGCAGCACCTTCGACCACATGTGGCAGACCGGGCCCAGTGCCGGCTGGTCCGGCTGGGCGAACTTCGGCGGCGGCGGCTACCGGCTCGCCGTCGGCAACAACGCCGACGGCCGCATCGAGGTCTTCGCCTCCAACTCCAACGGCGTCTTCCACCGCTGGCAGACGGCGCCGAGCGGCGGCTGGGCCAACTGGGAGGGCACCGGCGGCGGTCCGGCCAACGCGCGCCTGGCCACCGAGAACGCGGCCGACGGACGCCTCGAGGTGTTCGCCCTCTCGGACTCCACCTTCGGCCACCTCTACCAGACGGCCGTCAACGGCGGCTGGTCCGCCTGGGAGGACTTCGGCGGTGGCGGCCACGACGTCGCCGTCAGCTACAACCAGGACGGCCGGCTCGAAGTGTTCGCCTCCAATGCCACCGGCGTGTTCCACCGCTGGCAGACCAGCCCGACCGCCTGGTCCGCCTGGACGGGAACCGGCGGCATCACCGACGCCGAGCTGACCACCGCCCGTTCGGTCGACGGCCGGGTCGAGGTGTTCGCGATCAACGCCACCACCGCGAGCCACGCCTGGCAGACCGGCCCGAACGCCGCCTACGAGCAGTGGGAGACCTTCGGCGGCGGCGGTACGGAGATCGGCGCGGCCCACAACGCCGACGGCCGCATCGAGGTCTTCGGCACCAGCCACGCGGGCGTCTACCACCGCTGGCAGACCGGCTTCTCCAGCTGGTCGAACTGGGGCTGGCTGAACGACGGCGGACCCGCGATCGACTAGGGCCCCGTGGGACCGGCGGCGGATCAGGGCCGTGGGCATCTCGGCAGCGCCGGCCGGTCCTTCGTCCGCACGGCCGGCAGCCAGGCGGCCGGGTAGGCCGAGCCCCGGGGGAGCAGGACGCGGAACCAGAGGGTGGACTGGAGGTCCTCCTCGTCGATGACGGGCTGGCCGTCCGGCAGCCGGCAGTCGGCGGTGAGCTCGTCGCCGTGCCACACCCGGGTCGGTACGACGTTCCCCGCCGCGTACGGACGCCCGGGATCGATCGCCAGGCCCAGGCTGCACTGGGGGTCCCGGTCGGCCCGGTCCTGGCAGCCCCGCTCCGCGTTGAACACCCTGACCGTGCCCACCGCCCCGGCCCGCCCGGGGAACGCGGACGCCCCCTCCCGTACCGCGTCCGACCCCAGGGCCGCGCCCACCGTCCCGCACAGCGCCGCGGCGAGGACGGCCGTACGGGCCGGGCCCCGCGTCCTTCGCCTCCCCGTGCCCTGCGCCTTCTCCCCGGCAGCGATGCGGGCGATGAGGCTCTCGGCCGTGTGCGGGGCACGTGCCGCGTGGGTCGGGGCGAGACAGTCGGCGGCCAGCGCGCGCCAGAACGGCGGCACCGCGAGGTCCATGCGCAGCGGGGCGCGCCCCTCGCCGTACTCCTGCACGGCGGCGCCGCGCGCGAGGGGTGTGGCGCCGGGGAACGGGGAGGCGCCGGAGGCGAACACCTCGTGGATGACGACGCCGAGCGCCCAGATGTCGGCGCTCGGCCTGACCTGCACGCCGAGCTCGCCGAGCGGGGCGCGCCACCGCTCCGGCGGCAGGTAGTCGAGGGTGCCGAGGGGCGGCACGTACCCGTGCGTCCCGGTCAGCTCGGTGGCGAGGCCGAAGTCGGAGAGCCGTACGGAGCCGTCGGCGGCGAGCAGGATGTTCTCCGGCTTGAGATCGGCGTGCACCCAGCCCGAGCGGTGGAGATGGGCGAGGCCCTCGCAGATCCCGGCGATCAGCCGGCCGCGATCGGCCTCGGGGACGCCCGCGTCGAGGAGTTCGCGCAGGCTCCCCTCGGCCCGCTCCATGACCAGCACGATCGCGCCGTCGACGGCCGGCAGGTCCGGGGCGGACAGGACGAAGGACTCCCGGAGCCCGATCAGGCGGGGATGCCCGGCCCTGCGTCCGAGTTCGACCTCGCGGTGGGCGGACTCCACGATCCTGCGGGCCTGGCGCGGCGCGAGCCCGGCGGTCGGCATCACCTTGAGCGCCACGCCGGTGTCCCCGGCCGGCCGACCCGCCCGGCCGCGGTCCCGCCGGTCCCGGTGGCCTGCGGCGGGCCCGGCCGCGTACACCGTGGACCAGCCGCCGGACCCGATGAGCTCGGTGACCACCCAGTCGCCCACCCGGCGGCCGGGCGGGAGAAGGTCCGCACGGTCGTGCTCCGCGGTGTCGTCCGGGCCGTGTGCCGTGGTCATCACGACCTCTGCCGCTCCCGCCCGCCGCTCCCGGACAGCGGCGGAAGGAGCGCGAGGTGTTCTTCCCGTACGAGCCCGAAACGCAGCGCGAGCCCGACGATCTCCTCCCGCTTGCCGTTGCGCCGGTCGCCCTTGCCGGGCTCGTGGGCGTCCGGGACGCCGATGCGCAGCTTCTCCTCGGCGAGGTAGTCGATGTGCGAACTGATCGCCCGCGCGGTGGGCGCCCCGCCGGGCGCGTGCCCCTTCAGCCGCTCGACGATCTGCGGGGTGGTCGGGACCGCCACGCGGGACTGGTCGCGCAGCCGGGGCTCGCAGAGCGCGACGAGGACGAGGAAGTACGTGGCCGACTCGTCCAGGGAGTACGCGGTGACGGTACGGCTGCCCCAGGCGCCGCCGGTCGCCTCCGGGTCCAGATAGACGTGGTCGGGCGCGAACACCTGGAAGGACACCGTGAGTTCGCCACGGGTGGGCAGCACCACGCGGGAGAACTCGAAGGGGACGGGCGCCCCGACGCGGCGCGGCGAGACCCGCAGGTACTCGCCCGCCCCCTCCGGGTTCTCCACCAGATAGCTGTGGGTGGTGCTGTGGTTCGTCAGCTGCCAGTGGTCGTCGGTCACCCGGATCTCACCGGCGAGCCGGGAGATCGCCGGATCGTCGAGACGCAGCTCGACCGGGGTCGACGCGGAACCCCGGCCGAACCGGGCGACCTGGCCCGGCCCCAGCCGCAACGTCACCGGGCCGCCCCCGGGTTCGCCGTTGCCGGCACCACCACTTCCGCTCGGCAGATGGACGACTACGCCGCTCACCGCTCCCCCTCGTTCCGTCCCGTCGCCCTTGTCGGAAGTGGAACGATACTCACCAGTCACGTGAGTTCACCGGCGCGCTTCGGCCACTTCGGCCGAGACCCTCCACGGCGGGCCTCAACCCGGCCCCGCGCGCCTCCGAAGACGCCGTACGGGCCTCCCGGGACCTGACGCGCCGCACGTCGCGGCGGTGCGCCGCGCCGTGGCGGGGACGTGGCCCCTTCTCGCAAGGTGGGCAAGATCACCGTGGCCGGAGGGGGGTAAGGGGCGATCCGGGAGGTTCGTGAGGGGGCTCGAACCTCCCCTTCGGCCCCCGTACTTGGCGCAATCCGTACGGAGAGCCGCCGCGCCGGTACTCAGAGTGCGGGCCTGCCCGACACGAGCGGGGCGACCGGCCGGTCGCCGAACGCGGTCCAGGAGCGCCAGCCGCCGCTCGGCCGTTCCTGCACCCGGGTCCGTACGAGACCCTCGGCCGTGACGGCGAAGACGTGCAGCCGCCCGGTCGCGTCGAGCGCCACCGAGGGCGTGGCCGCGTATCGGAGACCGGGCTCGCCGAACTCGCCGCCGGGAGCCCAGCCGCCGCCCGGGGACAGCTGCCAGCGGTGCACGAGCCGCTCACCGCCCGGGGACAGGGAGAACGCCTCCAGACGGCCGTCGGCGTTGGCGGCGAGCGCCGGGGCTGCGGCGCTCCAGTCGAACAGCGGCTCCCAGCCGTCCCAGCCGCCGCTCGGCACGCTCTGCCGGCGGGCGAACGTGCCCACCCCGGACGGGCCGATCGCGGCGACGGTGAGCCGCCCGCTGCCGTCCCCCGCGACCCGGGGCGCCGCACCCGCCGCCGTACCGAAGGCGTACCAGGCACCGGTCCAGGCCCCGCCGGGGGACTCCTGCCAGCGGTGCCGGACCGCGGTGCCGCCGGCCGCGAGGACGAACACCTCAAGGCGGCCGTCGGCATTGGCCGCGACGACCGGGGGTGCGCCCGCGGCCCCGCCGAAGCCGGGCTCCCAGCCGTCCCAGAGGGCCGCACCGGGCGAGGACTGCCGCCGCCGCGCGAAGGAGGCGGCGCCGGGGCTCGCGGCGAACACCTCAAGGCGGCCGGTGGCGTCACGGGCCACGGCGGGCGCGGCGCCCGCCGGGCCGCCGAACTCCTCCCAGTCGCCCCAGCCGCCGTCCGCCCGCTGCGCGCGGTGGTGCAGGTTCACCCCGCCCGGGGCGAGCGAGAACACCTCAAGCCGTCCGTCCGCGTTCCGCCCCAGCGTGGGAACCGCGCCCGCCGGACCGCCGAAGACCTCCCACTCCGACCAGGTGTCGGTGTCCGGGGACAGCTGGACGCGCCGCAGCATCGAACGGTCGCCCGCGTCGAGGGCGAACACGGTGAGCCGGCCGGCGACGTCCAGGCCCGCCGCCGGGTTGTCCGGGCTCTGCCACGGCGGCGGGGTGTCCCGCCACTGGAGGGGAGCCAGGTGCAGACCCCGCTCGAACCAGCCGGCGGCACTCGCGTACCAGGTCTCCCCGTCGGCGAACACCTCCACCGCGTGCCCGGCGACATGCCCCGCGGCGCCGGTGAGGTCGAAGCGGAACGGGTCGCGCGAGGCGAGCACGTCCGTGCCCTCGTAGCCGCCGCGCGGCCCGATGAACAGGTAGTACCAGCCGTCCCGTTCGACGACGTACGGGGACTCGGTGACAGACACGGTCGCGTCCGTGCTCGCGTCGGTGAAGGCGACGCCCGGCTCGCCCCAGCGCAGCAGATCGGACGACCGCCGGTACGCCACGACATGGTGACCGCCCGGGGCCGACAGCTCCGTGTAGTACATGACCCACTCGCCGCCGATCCGCACGACCATCGGGTCACGGGCGGCGAGGCCCCGGAACAGCGGGCCACCGGGCTCGCGGGTCCAGGTGAACAGGTCCGTGGAGGTGGCGAGGTCGATCGCGGCGCCGTCCCGGCCGCCGGCCGCGTAGAACATCCAGTACCGGCCGCCCGCCTCGACGACGTGCGGCGCCCACAGGTGCTCCTCGCCGAAGTACGACGGATCGAGGGTGAGCGCGTCGGCGTGGGCGGTCCAGGGCCCGCGCGGATCGGGCGCCGAGGCGTGGGCGAAGGACACCTCCGCCGCGCTGTCCGGGGCCTCGCCGGGCGGCGCGCCGTCCCCGACGATGCCGAACAGGTGCCAGCGCCCCTGGGCCTTGATCAGCGTGTGGTCGTTGAGATAGCGCGGACCGGTCGCGGTCGAGGGGTCGTACACGCGGGCGAAGGGGCCCGCGCCGATCCACCGAGGGGGCGGCACGGGACCGGCGGCCGCGGCCACGGCCCGGGCGGTGCCCGGTACCGTGAACGCGCCCGCCGCGGCCGCGCCCCGCAGCAGGTTCCGTCTGCTGATCGGGAACATGATTCTCTCCAGGGGGACCGCGGGGCCGTCAGCCGAGGCCGGGGCCCGCGGTGTTGTTGACCCAGCCCCAGGGGGACCAGGAGGAGAAGCCGGTCTGCCAGATGTGGAACGTGCCGGTGGGGTTGGTGCCGAAGACCTCGATCCGGCCGTCGGCGTTGGAGGCCGCCGTGACCTCGGTGCCGCCCCCGCCGAACGGCGTCCAGGCGTCGTAGGGCGCGTTCACCCCGGTCTGCCACATGTGCATGGCCGTCTCGCCGTTCATGGCGAAGACCTCGACCCGGCCGTCCGGCGTGCGCTCACTGCTGAGCTGGGAGTTCGCCGGACCGCCCGTGCCCTCCCACCCCGACCAGCCGGTGGGACTCGTCTGGTACCGGTGGAACACCCCGACCGGCCCCGAGGCGAAGACCTCGATCCGACCGTCCGCGTTGTGGTCGACGGTCAGGTCGCGACCGCCGCCGCCGAAGTCCTCCCACGCGGACCAGCCGCCGTTGACGGCCGTCTGGTACAGATGCTGGAAGGAACTGTCGCCCAGGGCGAAGACCTCCAGACGGCCGTCCGGCGACTTCTCCATCTCGACCCTGCTGTCGGCGGGGCCGCCCCCCGTCGGCTCCCAGCCGGACCAGCCGCCGTTCGGGGCCAGCTGGTAGCGGTGGAAGAGCCCGACCGGGCCCGAGGCGAAGACCTCGATCCGGCCGTCCGCGTTCACCCCGGCCGCGAGGTCACGACCGCCGCCGCCGAAGTCCGCCCAGTCGGACCAGCCCCCCGAAGGGGACAGCTGGTAGCGGTGCTTGAACGTGCTTCCGTTGATCGCGAACAGCTCCAGGCGCCCGTCCTCGTCGGCCGCGATCGCCAGCTGGGCGTTCCCGGGCCCGCCGAGCCGCTCCCACTCCGACCAGTCGCGGTTCGCCTCCCGCTGCCAGGCGTGGTGGACACCGTCCGCTCCTGCCGAGAACACCTCCAGGCGTCCGTCCGCCGACCGCGCCGCCACCACCCGGCCCGACTCCGCCGGATACGCCAACGCCTTGGGCCGCGGACCCGTGCCCGGCTCGCAGGGCAGCGTCACACCGCCCTCCGCGAGGTAGACCTCGGGGTCGATGCCGTACGAGAACGAGTCGTCCGCCCAGATCCGGAGGTGGAGGTGGGGGCCGTCGGACTCGCCCTCGGTGCCCACCAGGGCGATCTGCCGGCCCGCCGTGACCCTGTCCCCCTGGAAGACGTCCCGACGGCTCATGTGCCCGTACTCGGAGACCCTCCCGTCGGGATGCCGGATCTGGATCCACTGGCCGTATCCCTGGGCGGGTCCCGAGTTGATCACGACGCCGTCACCGACCGCGTGGATCGGTGTGCCGATGGGTGCCGCGATGTCGACGCCGTTGTGGCCGGAGTGGAACGGCTGGCTGACGAACCCGGTGGTCGGGCACGCCACACCGGAGCCGGCGGCCCCGGCCTCGGCCGGGGCCGCGACCGCGAGGACCGGCAGGAGGGCGGCGGCCGTCACCGCGAGGACGCGCCGCAGCACGCGGCGGGGGAGTAGTGACACTCTGCTCACGCCTTGCGGAGCCGGTCGATGATGCCGTCGATGTCGCGGCGCATCAGGTCGTGGCGGATGAAGTGACCGCCGGGCTCCTCGTACCACTCGTGCCCGATGCCGGCGTTGCCGAGCAGGGAGCGGAACTCCCGCTGGCCCGCGAGGACCTGCGTCTCGTTGAACGTGTCGAACCAGTTGACCGGGTCGGGGCTGGTGCCGGCCACCAGGAACACGCGCTTGTTGCGGTAGCTCTCGATCCGCTGCACCGGGTTGTCGGCGGTGACCCGGGCCTCGTCCCAGAACGGGGCGCCGTAGACCGTGCCGCCGCCCAGGTCGACGGCGGCCGAGCTGGCGTTGGCCCAGTGGACGACCGCGCCGCCGTCCCGGCGCAGGCTCGCCGGCCCGGAGTGCGAGCTGACCGAGGCGAAGTGGCCCCAGTACTTGGCGGCGTACTTCAGCGCGCCGAAGCCGCCCATGGAGAAGCCGGACACGGCGCGGCCGTCGTACTCGGCGTAGGTGCGGAAGTTCGCCTCGACCCACGGGAGCAGCTGGTTGATGTGGAAGTGCTCCCAGTTCCGGGGGCCGACGTTGGAGCTCACCGGGTTGGAGTACCAGCCCGTCTGGCCGCCGTCGGGCATGACGACGATGATCGGCTTCCCGGCGGTCCAGTCGCGGACGCCCTCGCGGTCGAAGGTGATGAAGTCCTGCTTGCCGCCGTGGAGCAGGTAGAGCACCGGGTAGGTGCGGCCGCTCCAGTGGTAGTCGTCCGGCAGCAGCACGTTGACCCCGGGGTTCCAGCCGATCGCGCTCGTCTGGAAGCGGTAGTACCACATGCGCGCGTCGGCCTCGTTGCGGTCCACGATCCGCAGGCCGAAGCCGTCGCCGGCGGCGGAGGCCGGGGCCGCGGAGCCCAGGACGCCACCGGCGCCCAGGGCCATCGCGGCCGTCAGGCCTCCGGCGGACTTGAGGATGTTCCTGCGAGTGGGGTGCTGCGCGCTCAACGTGGCCTCCAGGTCGCGTGCGTGACGGATCGTCCGGCAGGCCTGGAACGTAGCAACGCGGAGGGGTCCGGGAGACTCCGGAAGATTGCGGACTGACAGGCGGGGGAGGGTGGGCTAGGAGCTCGCTGTGCGGAGGCCGTCAGCGGTCAGCGGTCAGGCGTCAGCCGTCAGCCGTCAGCGGTCAGGCGTCAGCCGTCGACCGGGCGGCCTTCGGCGTCGACGACGATCGAGCCCCAGTAGTGGTCCCACTCGTCGCCGACGTACTCGGGGACCTTGCCGGCCGGGTAGCGGACCCAGCCCTCCGTGGGTTCCTGGCCGTCGGCGACGCAGTCCTGGCCGTCGGGGTTGCCGACCGCCTTGACCGGGTAGTGGCCGGAGCCGCAGACCCGCTCCTGGCCCGCGCAGCCCGTCGCCGTGAGGAGGAGGGCGGCGGCTAGGACGCCGGCGGCGAGGCCGGGGAGGGCGGGGCGGGCGGACGTCGCGCCGGCCGTGGGGCGGGACGGTCGGGGGCGTCGGGTGTGCGGCATGGATCGGGGACCTTTCTCGTCGGTCCCCCCAGTCTCGTCACGGGCGAGGGCCGCGTGATGAGTACGCGTACTCACCCGTCGGTGAGTCGTGCCAGGTGCCGGCGTGGGGTGGCCCCACCGGGCGCCGTGGCGGCGGCGACCGATGGGGCCGGGGGTGTCACGGCTTGGGCAGGGCGCAGCCGGCGCGGTTGAGGTCGATGACGTTGCCGGGGCCGATGCAGGGGACGAGCGTGTAGGTCTGCTGGGCGTAGTTGATGCCCTGGCGGACGGTCACGGTGCCGTTCTGGTCGACCTCGCAGGGGTTGTTGACCGTGCAGCTCTCGCCGCTCTCGTTGCCCGTGTTGTTGACGGCGACGACCTTGCCGGTGGTCGTGTCGATCACGGGGGAGCCGGAGGTGCCGCCGATGGTGTTGCAGGCCGAGGTGTAGCGGAGCGAGTCCTTCCAGGTCCAGTCGCCTTCCTTGAGGCGGTAGGCGAAGCCGTCGACGTTGCAGCTGTAGATCCGCTTCCAGTAGCCGGAGACCACCTTGATCGACGAGCCCTGCACCGGGTGGGCGTCGTCGAGGGTGAGGGCGCTGATGCCGTACTGGCTCTGGATCTGCGCGTAGGTCTTGGTCACCTGGTAGACCGACATGTCCGTGTCGGTCATGGTGGCGTACGCGATCTTGCTGGCCCGCAGCGTGGCGGCCTTGGTGCCGGCCGAGTTGAGCAGGGTGAACGAGCGGCTGGACCGCTGGTCCTTGATGACCTCGCCCGCGGCCGGGAAGCCGGTCTCCAGGCAGTGGCCGTTGGAGAGGACGAGCGCGGGGTCGCTCGGCAGCGAGCCGGGGGCGCGGACGAGTGAGCCGGAGCAGTTGCTGAGCGCGACCGTGCCCGCGAAGTCGACCGTCACGGCGGTCTGTTGCGCCGCGGCGGGGGTGGCCGTCGCGCCTGCGAGGAGCAGGGTGAGCAGGGCGCCGGCGAGAGGCTTGTTCATGTGGGGGTTCCCCTCTGAGGACCGTGCAACCGAAAATCCTTCGGTTGTCATGAGCATTCTTAGAAGGAACCCGCCCCAACCGGCAAGAGGGCGTCACGAGTTGACCGTGAGGTCCGGGTTCCCGAAGAGGTCCACGCGAGCCCTGGTGACTCGTACATGCCAGCGAGTTGATCACTCGTTGGTGAGTTCCGCCACCCCCGCCGACGGCCCGGCCCCAGGCTGGCGGCGACTGATGCCGAAACTGCGGGTTGGGGAGTGGTGTGACGCGAGAAACGGGATCCCGCGAGGGCCTGGACGAGCGTGCGGTGCTGGTGGCGGCGGGTCTCGCGGACCTGGCGGTGAGCGCGGTGGGCTCGGGGATCGGGATCGTACGGGGCCTCCTCAGACGCTCGGACGCCGCCGACCTGGCCACCGACGCCGAACGGGACCTGGAGGCGCGCGGACGCCTCGTCCTCGACAAGTACGCGTCCCCGCCGCCCGCCCACCTGGAGCTCCTCGCCCGGCAGGCCCTCGCCCGACGGGCCGGCGCCGGTGGCTGAGCGATGGGAGGCGGCCGCCTTCAAGGCGCGCGTCGACGAGGTACTGCGGCGGTACGCGGCCGATGAGGCCGACGAACTCCTCGCGGTGGACCCGGCGTTGGCGCCGGTGGCCGAGCAGCTGGAAGCGGCCGTCGCGGACGGTAAACGGCTGCGGGCGGCGTTCTGCTACTGGGGCTGGCGAGCCGCCGGCCAGCCCGACAGCGAAGCGCTGCTGCGCGCCGCGGCCTCCATGGAACTCGTCCACGCCGCCGCCGTCGTCCACGACGACCTCATCGACGACAGCCCCCTGCGCCACGGCAGACCCACCGCCCACCGGGCCCTGCGCGGCGCCGTGGCCCACCACCCCCGGGTCTCCTCTGGCGCGCGGTCCCTCGCGATGCTCGTCGGCGACCTCCTCATGTCGCTCGCCGGGCAACTGTTCGTCACCAGCGGCCTGCCCGCCGCCTACCTCGGCCGCGCCCGACCGCTCTGGGCCGCGCTCGCCCGCGACCTGATCGCGGGCGAGTGCCTGGAGATCCTGCACACCGGCGCCGCCCCCGACACCGACGCCTCGCTGAAGGTCATCCGCTACAAGACCGCCAAGTACACCGTCGAACAGCCGCTCCTGATCGGCGGCGCCCTGGCCGGCGCCGGACGGCGCCTGCGCGAGGGCTACACCGCGTACGGACTGCCCCTCGGCGAGGCCTTCCAGCTGAGGGACGACCTCCTCGGCCTGTTCGGCGACGAGGAGACCACCGGCAAGGCGGGCGCCGACGACGTACGCGGCCGCCGCCCGACCACCCTCCTCGCCGAGACCTGGCGGCTCGCCCACGACGAGGACCGCGACCGGCTGCGCGCCCTCCTCGCCGACCCCGACCAGGACGGAGACGCGCCGGAGGCCGTACGCGAGGTGATGCGGCGGCTCAAGGCACCCGAGCGCGTCGAAACCATGATCGCCGCGCGGGTCGACGAGGCCCTGAGCGCGCTGGACGAACTGAACCTGCCCCCGGCCCCCGCCACCGCGCTCACCGCCCTGGCCCACTCGGCCGCGGTCCGCCGGTACTGACGGAGAACAAGGAGCCCCCCATGACCCACACCGAGGCGTCGATGGACGCCCTCCGGCAGACCGGCGACGCCCTCGCCGACGCCACCGTCGCCACCCTCTTCGAACGCGGCGAGGTGGGCACGTTCAACACCCTCATGCGGTACGTCTCCACCGCGGGCGCCCCGCTCCCGGACGGCCTGCCCGACGTGGCCCGCGCCTACCTGGACGCCACCAGCACCCCGCCGTCCTGGGTGGACTGGGGAGAGATGGAGAAGGCCCGGCTGTTCTTCATCGACAACAACGTCCACATCTCCACCGCCCTCTCCTTCGCCTCCATGCCCGCCTGCTACGTCGTCCCGCACGTCGCGCGACTCCTCTCGGCGACACACGGCCTCAAGTACCCGTCGAAACGCATGGCGGAGACCGGCCAGTTCACCGTCTACCTGATGCAGCCCGACGCCTTCGAGGCCGGCAGCCGCTTCATCCCCGCCGCCCAGAAGGTCCGGCTGCTCCACGCCTCCATCCGCCACCACCTCAAGCGCGAGGACCGCTGGGACACCGCCTCCCTCGGCGTGCCGATCTGTCAGGAGGACATGATCGGCGGGCAGATGTTCTTCTCCATGCTCGTCCTCGACAGCCTGCACCGCCTCGGCATCCACATGTCGACGGAAGGAGCCGAGGCCTACTACTACGCCTGGCGCGTCGTCGGCGCCATGCTCGGCGTCGACCAGGAGGCCGTCCCCAAAACCCTCGACGAGGCACGGCGGTTCCTCGACCTCTACATGATCCGCCACATGGGCCCGTCCCCCGAGGGCGCCCACCTCACCCGCCAACTCATCGACCTGTACGAGGAAGTGGTGCCCGGCACCCTCTTCGACCCGGTCGTCTCCGCCCTCATCCGCTACCTCGTCGGCGACACCTGCGCCGACTGGCTCGACGTGCCCCGCACCCGCTGGGACACCCTCGTCAAGGCCGTCCCCCACCTCCTCGGCGTCCTGGAGACCATCGAGGACCGCTCCCCGCTCGGCGCCTGGGCCCTTGACCGCCTCGGCCACCTGACCACCGTCCTCGAACTCTCCTCCCTCACCCGCGGCCGCGTCATGCACTACGCCATCCCCGAGGACCTGCGAAAGGACTACGGGGTCCCGTCCGGTCCACCGCGCACACGACGCTGGACGCCACCGGCCGTGACGGTCACGCCGTGACGGTCACGCGGTGATAGTCGCGCGGTGGCGGTCGCACGGACACAGGGCGAGCGGGCACAGGGCGAGCGGGCACCTACCCGGCATTAGCCCGGCGTCACGGCCTTCGGTGGGGTGTCCGAGGGCCGGACCGGCGGTAAAGCGCGGGAAAAGTCCGTGGGGGTGAGCTGCGGTTCCCGCACGGAGCGTTTTCGCCGTCTTGACGCGTTCTTGATGCCCCCGGCGTCCGGAGAGGCGTATCGGAACAACGGATTCCGCAGCAGGTGGGCCATTGACCTGCGGTTCTGCCCAGGCTTCCATTCAGCTCGGGAGCCACGGACCCAACCTGATCACCGGCCGCCTCGGAGGCGATACCGCTCCCGCACGGAAACACCTTGCTCACCGATCGGAACCGTCTGATGACCGACACCCTCAGCGCGCCGCACGCGTTGGCCCCGCAGACCGGCCCCGTGCCGCAGAAGCTCAAGCGTTCCATCGGTGTCGTGGGCGGCACCTTGCTCACGCTGTCGTGCGTGACGCCCGCCTCCACCTTGTTCGTGGTCGTACCGGACCTGTTCGACGGGGTCGGCACCTACGCCGCGCTCACCATCGCGATCGGCTCGCTGCTCTGTATCGGCGTGGCGTTCTGCTACTCGGAGCTCGGCACCCTCATCCCGAGCGCGGGCGGCGAGTACGCCATCGTCTCCACCCTCGCGGGCCGCCTCGCCGGCTGGCTGGTGTTCGTCCTCTCGCTGCTCGTGGTGATGATCGTGCCCCCGGTGATCGCCATGGGCACCGCCGACTACCTGGCGCCCCTGGTCCACATACCGGCCCCGCTCGCCGGCGCCGGCGTCATGCTGCTCGCGACCCTCGCGGGCCTGCTCGACCTGCGGGCCAACGCCTGGATCACCGGCATCTTCCTCGTACTCGAGGTCGTCGCGGCCGGCATCGTCGCCGTCCTCGGCTTCTCCCACTCCGAGCGCGGCGTCGGCGCGCTCGTCCACGGCCAGGTCGCCGGCGAAGGCGGCACGCACTCGCTCGTCACCGGCGCCATGGTGGTCTCCGGCCTCGCCATCGCCCTCTTCATCACCCAGGGCTTCTCGACGGCCGTCTACCTCTCCGAGGAGCTGGAGAACCCGCGCAAGAGCGTGGCCCGCACCGTGCTCGCCACCCTCGCCATCTCCACCGTCGTCATCCTGGTGCCCGTCGTCGCCATCACCCTCGGCGCCGCCGACCTGGAGACCCTCACCGGCGGTGACATCAGCGCCATGATCGCCGCCTGGTCCAACTCCGCCGTCGGCACCTTCATCAGCCTCTGCGTCGCCCTGGCCATCATCAACGCGGGCATCGTCATGGTCATCCAGAACTCCCGCGTCCTCTTCGCCTCCGCCCGCGACAAGGCCTGGCCCGAGCCCGTCAACAACGCCCTCTCCCGGCTCGGCCGCTTCGGCTCCCCCTGGGTCGCCACCCTGCTCGTCGGCGTCCCCGGCGCCGCCCTCTGCTTCGTCAACCTCGACACCCTCTACGGCGTCACCGGCGTCTCCGTCACCGGCATGTACCTCCTCGTCGCCGTCGCCGCCCTCTTCAGCCGCCGCGGCACCCACCGCGAGGTGGCCGCCTGGCGCATGCCGCTGTGGCCCGCCGTCCCCGTACTGCTCATCGGCGTCCTCGCCTACGTCCTCTGGATGCAGGACACCGAGTACCTGCTCTGGACCGGCGGCATCACCGCCGTCGCCACCCTCTACTGGGCCCTGTACCTGCGGCCCCGCAAGGACACCCGCTGGCTCGTCAGCATCCCCGAGGACGAGCAGGCCTGATCCCCTCACGACGACGCGTTCCCCGGGGGGGGGGGGGGGGGGGGGGGGGGGGGGGGGGACGGGGGGGGGGGGGGGGGGGGGGGGGGGGGGGGGGGGGGGGGGGGGGGGGGACGTCCNNNNAACAAAACACAAGAACGAGCCCCCCCCCCCCCCCCCCCCCCCCCTCCCCCCCCCGCCCCCCCCCCCCCCCCCCCCCCCCCCCCCCCCCCCGGGGCTTGTCCGCCGGGCGCCCGCCCCTGCAAGATCGTTCCGTGCACGACCGGTGCGGGGACACGAGGGGAAGGAACGGTACGCCGTGGGGGAGATGACCAAGGGCGGCAACGGCTACGTGCCGACCGTGCCACTGAGGATCGCCGTACACGGCGGCGTCGACGCGATGGCGCTGCTGCTCACCGAGAACGGGGTGGTCCGGGGCGACCCCGACGTCGTCTTCCACGGCGCCCCCCTCCACCCCTCCGGCTCCGTCCGCCTCACCGCCGCCGGCGGCGGCACCTCCTGGCTCGACATCGCCCTCCCGACCGTCGAGGACCGCATCACCCGCCTCCTCGTCATCGGCTCCACCGACGGCACCCCCCTCCGCCACACCACCGGCCTCGCCGTCGAGGCCTTCGCCCCCGACGGCACCTCCGTCACCCGCTACGACGTCACCGACGCCGCCGACGAGACCGCCATGGTCATCGCCGAGCTCTACCGCCGCGCCGGCGGCTGGAAATTCCGCGCCGTGGGCCAGGGCTACGCCAACGGCCTCGCCGGCCTGGCCACGGACCACGGGGTGGACGTGGCCGACGAGCACGACACGTCGCGAGCGCCGGGCCCGGGGTCGGCCGTGCCCGCGCCTCCGCCCGCTCCCGCGGCGGCCCCCGCGCCGGCACCCGGGCCGCCCCCGGCTCCGGCGCCCGCGCCGCACTTCGCGCCTCCGCCGGCTCCTGCGCCTGGTCCGGCTCCTGCGCCTGGTCCGGCTCCTGCGCCTGGTCCGGCTCCTGCGCCGCAGTTCGCGCCTCCGCCTGCTCCCGCGCCTCCGCCTGCTCCCGCGCCTCCGCCTGCTCCCGCGCCTCCGCCTGCTCCCGCGCCCCACTTCGCGCCTCCGCCCGCGCCCGCGCCGGCCCCCGCACCGGCTCCGGCGCCCGCGCCGGCCCCCGCACCCGCACCGGCTCCGGTACCCGGGCCGCCCCCCGCTCCGGCGCCCGCGCCGCACTTCGCGACCCCGCCCGTTCCGGTGCCCGCGCCCGGTTTCGGGGCGCCGGTGACGAAGGGCTTCGGGGCCCCGCAGGCTCCGGGGGTGGGTGCGCCGCCGCCGTTCGGGACCCCGGCGGGTCCGGGCTTCGCGCCTCCGGGGGTGCCCGGGGCGGGGGCTCCCGGGATGCCGGTGACGCCCGCCGCGGGGGCGGGGTGGTGGTCGTACGGGCCGGTGTTCGAGCCGTATACGGAGACGGGTCGGGACAATGACGTGATCACGGTCGAGGGGCTGCCGCAGGGGCCGGTGGTGGTCCAGCTGGATGTGGAGGGCGACGGGTACACGGGGCTCGCGGTCCTGAACCGGCGCAACAAGGAGACGGACTCCCTGGTCAGCAGCACCGAGGAGGACTTCAAGGGCCGGGTGCTCGCGCAGGTGCCGAAGAACGGGACGCTGCGGCTGAAACTGGAGGCGGAGGGGCCGTGGCGGGTGGAGGTGTCGCCGCTGGCGTCGGCCCGGCGGCTGACCGAGCAGGAGGCGGACTTCCGGGGGCCGGAGGTGCTGCTGCACACGGGCGGTGTCGCCGACCTCGCCATCCACTACCGGGGTGACGAGAACCTGATCGTCAACGTCTTCGAGCTGTACGGGCACGACGACCACACCGCCCTGCCCGACGACGACAACGTGGTGAACGAGATCGGCAAGCGCCGCGAGACCGTTCCGCTGCCCGAGGGGCCGCTCGTGGTGCAGTTCGAGATGGCGGACGGCCCGTGGCGGGCCCATCTGAAGCGCGTACAGCCGCCGACCCGGCAGGGCCGCTTCAGGTGAGGGTCGGGTAGTCGGTGTAGCCCGTCTCGCCGCCCACGTACATGAGGTGGGCGTCGCGGATCGGGTTGAGGGGCGCGCCGAGGCGCATCCGGGTGACCAGGTCGGGGTTGGCGAGGAAGGAACGGCCGAGGGAGACCAGGTCGGCGCCGGCCGCGAGGAGTCGCTCCGCCGCGCTCCGTCCACCGTCGACCGGCAGGGGGCCGGGCCAGGGCAGGGCAGGGTTCGCGATGAGCGTGCCCGGCCAGGCGGCGCGGAGGGTGTGGAAGAGCGGCCGGTCGGGGTCGGCGAAGACGACGTGCAGATAGGCGAGGTCCAGGTCGCGCAGGGCGTCGAGGAGGGCCGGGTAGACGGCGTCGACGTCGTCCTCCGACATGCCGTTGGCGGTGACGCCGGGGGCGATGCGCACGCCCACCCGCTCGGCGCCGATCGCCTCGGAGACCGCGCGGACCACCTCCACCGTGAAACGGATGCGGTGCGCGACCGAGCCGCCGTAACCGTCGGTGCGCCGGTTGGTGGCGCTCGACAGGAACTGGTGCAGCAGATAGCCGTTGGCGGAGTGCACCTCGACCCCCGCGAACCCGGCGTCCACCGCCCGGCGTGCGGCGGCGGCGAAGTCCGCCACCGTTTCAGCAATCTGATCCTCCGCCATCTCCTCGGGCACGACGGCCTCCTGATGCCCGGAGGGAGTGAAGATCGTGTCGGGGAGCGGCACCGGCGACGGCGCCACCGGGTGGTGCCCGGTGGTCTCCGGGTGCCCGACCCGCCCACCGTGCTGCAACTGCAGGAACATCTGCCCACCGGCCTCCCGCACCGCCTCGGTGACCTGCCGCCAGCCGGCCACGTGCGTGTCGTCGTAGATCGCCGGGATGTTGGGGTACGTGGCACCCACCGCGTTCGGCGTCGCCGCCTCGGCGATGATCAGCCCCGCCGAAGCGCGCTGCGCGTAGTACGTGGCCATGATCGGCTCCGGCACGCCCGTCGCGCTCGCCCGGTTCCGCGTCATGGGCGCCATCACCAGCCGGTTCTTCAACCGCAAGTCGCCGAGGCGGGCGGGCTGGAACAGCGGGGAGTCCGTGTCCTTCGGGTCGAGCGTGTTCGTCGTGGTCGCGGGGGTGGCGGTGGCGATGGCGGTGGCGGTCGTGGTGAGGCTCATGGCCGTGCTTCCTCGTTCCTTTTCCTTCGGGGCCGTGTGCCCCGATGGAACGAATGTCGCGCAGGCCGCTTCGGGATCGCTGACGGTCCGCTGACGGTCCCGGCCCGGAGCCTGATGATCATGGTTGTGTAGGGTTCCTGCCATGAGGTTCGGGGTGCTCGGTCCGGTGGCGGTGTGGGACGCGGACGGCGCGCCGGTACGGGTTCCCGAGACGAAGGTGCGCGCGCTCCTCGCCGACCTCCTCGCCCACGAGGGCCACCCGGTCTCCGTCGACCGCCTCGTCCACGACATCTGGGGCGACGCCGTCCCCGGCAACCCCGCCAACGCACTCCAGGCCAAGGTCTCCCAGCTCCGCCGTGCCATCGGCCGCGACCGCGTCACCCACCAGCCGGCCGGCTACCGCCTGCGCCTCGACCACGACGGCGACGCCGACGGCGACACCTCCGCCGAGGTCGACGCCGACCGCTTCCGCGCCCTCGCCGCCCGCGCCCGCCTCGAAGCCGAACCGCACACCAGGGCCGCCCTGTTCAAGGACGCCCTCGACCTGTGGCGCGGCCCCGCCTACGCCGACTTCGCCGACGAGGAGTTCGTACGCCCGGCCGCGCGGCGCCTGACCGAGGAACGCCTCGCCGTCGTCGAGGAACGGGCCGAGGCGCGCCTTGAGTTCGGCGACCCCACGCTCCTCGGCGAGATCGCCGCGCTCGTCGCCGACCACCCCTTGCGCGAACGTCCGCGCGCCGTGCTGATGCGGGCCCTCTACGCCGCCGGGCGGCAGAGCGAGGCCGTCGCCGCGTACACCGAACTCCGCACCCTCCTCGCCGACGAACTCGGCCTCGACCCCAGCCCCGAACTGGCCACGCTGTACGAGGCGATCCTGCGGCACGACACGGGGCTGAACCCCGTGACCCCGGATCCGGATCCGGCCCCGGCCCTGGCCCCTGCCACGGCCCCGGCCCTGGCCCCGGGCCTGGCCCCTGCCACGGCCCCGGGCCTGGCCCCGGGCCCCAGCCTGATCCCGGGCCTGGCCTCGGCCCCCGGCCTGGTCCCGGGCCTGGCCCCGGCCCCCGGCCTGGTTCCGACCCCGGCCCCGGACCCGGTTGCGGCCGAGGCTTCGCCCAGCCCGCCCCCGCAGGCGGCCAGCCGGCAGGTGGCCGGTCCGTACGCCACCGATCTGCGGGCGGCCGGTCGGCAGGCGGCCGGTCCGTACGCCACCGATCTGCAGGTGGCCGGTCGGCAGGCGGCCCGTCCGTACGCCCCGGACCCGCACGCGCCGGACCCGCACGCGCCCGACCCGCACGCCCCGGCCCCGTACGGCTTGCCGCGCCAGAACCTGCCCGTGCCCGCGACCGGGCTGGTCGGCCGGGAGGCTGAGCTGGGGGAGGTCGTCAGGCTGGTCGGGGTCGAGAGGCTGGTCACGCTGACGGGGCCCGGAGGGGTGGGGAAGACGCGGCTGGCCTTGGCCGTCGCGGAACGGCTCGTGCGGGATCAGGTCGGTGGGACGCCTGATGGGGTGTGGCTGGTGGAGCTCGGGGGGCTGCCCGCGGGGACGGCCGGGACCGCCGAGCTCGTCCAGGCGGTGGCCGTTGCGCTCGGGGTCCGGGACTCGGTGTCGCCGGGGCGAGGTGCGGCCGGGCCGGTCGAGGCGCTGCGGGCGGCGCTCAGGGGGCGTGAGGCACTGCTCGTGCTGGACAACTGTGAGCATGTGATCGATGCGGCTGCCGAGTTGGTGGGATCGCTGTTGCACGGCGCGCCGGGGCTGCGCGTCCTGGCCACGAGTCGCGAGTCCCTGCGGCTGCCCGGGGAGGTGGTGTTCGCGGTCGATCCGCTCGAACCCGAGGATGCTGCCCGGCTTTTCGTCGAGCGGGCCATGGCGGCGGCGCCAGGGTTCACGCCGGACGCCGAACAGGGGGAGGAGGGCGGAGGTGGGAGTGACCGCGACGCCATCGCGGAGATCTGCCGTCGTCTCGATGGCCTTCCCCTCGCCCTGGAGCTTGCCGCCACGCGCGTACGGGCGGTGGGGGTACGGGAGTTGGCGGCGCGGCTCGGGGACAGGTTCCGGCTTCTCGCGTCGGGGCGGCGGGGGCTGCCGGCGCGGCAGCAGACGCTGCGGGCGGTGATCGACTGGAGTTGGGACCTGCTCGACGAGGAGGAGCGGGCCGTGTTGCGGAGGCTGGCGGTTCCGGCCGGAAGCTGTGCGCTGGAGGCGGCGGAGACGGTGTGCGCGGGCGAGGGCGTCGCTCGGGAGGACGTGCTCGACGTGGTGGGGCGTCTGGTCGACCGTTCCCTGGTGATGACGGTCGGGTCGGCCGCAGGGCCGCGCTACCGGCTCCTCGAATCGGTCGCCGTCTATGCCCGCGAGCGGCTCCACGAGGCCCGGGAGTGGGAGAGCGCGGCGGCTCGCCACGTCGGGTACTACCGCGACCTCGCCGAGCGCGCGGAGCCTCGTCTGCGGGGCGCCGGGCAGCGCTCCGGGCTGGCCGGTCTGGACGCCGAGTCCGCCAACACGCGCGCGGCCCTGGACCACGCCCTGCGCACGGGTGACCTGCTCAGCGCCGAGCGACTGGCCGCCGCGCTGTGCCACTGGTGGCTGTTGCGCGGGCGCCTCCACGAGGCGCGCCGTACCCTCGCCGCCGTTCTGGACGCGCACCCCGACGGAGGCCCCGCGGAACTGCGGGTGCTCTACGGGGCGTTCGTGATGATGACCGGGGGACGCGCGCCCGAGACGGACTGTCCCGAGGCCGGCATCGTCGATCCCGTACGGCGTGGCCGGGCGCTCTGGCTCTTCGCGTACAGCAGGTATCACGCGGGGGATCCGGTGGGCGCGCGGGACGTCAACGCCCGTGCCCTCGAACGGTTCGCGGCGGCGGCCGATTCGTGGGGGATCGCCGCGAGCCGGGCTCTGCGCGCGCACACGGAGTTCCTCGCCGGAGAGCTGCGGACCGCGCGGGAGGAGGGGATCGGCGCGGTCGAGGCGTTCAGGGAACTGGGTGACGGCTGGGGTGAGTTGCAGGCCGTTCCCGTTCTCGCCGCGCTCGCCGAGGTCGAGGGGGACTACGCGGCCGCCACCGCCCGGCAGACCGACGGGCTCCGGCTCGCCGAAGGCCTGGGGCTGCCCGTCGAGGCCTCCGCGCGCCTCGCGGGCCTCGGCCGGCTCGCGCTCCTGGACGGGGAATGGGAACGGGCCCGTGTGCTGCACGAGCGGGCGCGGCGCGCGGCGGCCGAGCAAGGCCACATGTTCGGCGAGGTGTTCGCGCTGATGGGGCTCGCGCTCGGTGCGCGCAGGTCGGGTGACCTCGACGCCGCCGAGCACCATCTGCGGACGATGCTGGACTCGTACCCCTCGTCGACGGCCGGAAAGCACCTGATCCACGTGGAGCTCGGCTTCACCGCCGAACTCCGGGGCCAGGCCGAGCGGGCCGCCGACTACCAGGTGCGGGGCCTCGCCTTCGCCCGGGAACTGGCAGAGCCCCGCGCCCTCGCTCTCTCCTTCGAAGGGATCGCGGGCGCCGCCGCCGCCACCGGCACCGCCCCGGGCTTCACGCGGGCCGCACTGCTCCTCGGCGCCGCGGACGCGGCACGCCGCAGCGCGGGAGGGCCGCTGCCCCAGGCCGAGCGGGGCGATGTGGACCGCGTCGCGGCGGCCGCCCGTGCGGGCCTCGGGGACTCCTCGTACGAGCAGTCCTTCGGCGAGGGCGCCACCTTGTCCCTGGCGGAGGCGGTGGAGCGGGCGGCGGGGGTCTGAACCGGGCGGGACCCGAGCGGGAGGGAAACGGGATCGGAGGGTCCGACCCTGACGGAGTAGTTCTCTGCATGAGGAGTCTCCGATGAAGCATCCCCCGGACCGGATCGACGTGGCCGAGGGGCTACGCCACATCCTTCAGGAGCTGTCCGCGATCGAGCGGTCGGTCGACGCCGACCTGCCCGAGCGGACGGCCGTCCCCGCGGACGTGGAAGAGCCCTGGGACGGGCCCGAGTTCGTGGTCGAGACCGTGAGCGACAACAGCATGCACACGGTCGTCGACATCAGAGCCCGGCGCGGCCCCGCCCAGTCCCCGCCCGACCGGGCCGGTCCGGACGAGGCCGACATCGCCGCCATGCGCGCCACCGTACGCGCGCTGCTCGACCTCGCGGACGTCGGCTCCGGGCGCGTCAGTACCACCGTGGTCCTCACCAAGAAGGGCCCACGGGTCAGCAGTTGTCGGCTCGGCAGCGGAGCGACCGTCTTCGCCCGGGAACAGGAGTCCGTCACGGAGTGATCGAGGTGTGCCCCGGTAGCCCGCTGCACGTGGGCTGACCTGGCGTTCCCTTTCGCGTTCCCGTGCCGTCCCGCCGGGCGGTATCGGCTCGGGAACGGTCCGGGAACGCGTCCCCGGAAGGTACGTGGTGTCGGGAAGCAGGAACCACGAAAACCACGCAAAGGGGATAGGTCATGGGACGCAAGTCGACTGGGATCGTCGGGATCGTCGCCGCTGCCGCTCTGGCCCTCGGCCTGGGAGCCACGGCCGAAGCGGGACTCTCCCTGATCCAGCCGACCGCCGTCCAGACCGTGGCCGACGACCAGGGCCCGACCGTCATCGGCAAGGGCGGCGTGGTCCAGGCCGGCGCCACGGATGACCAGGGTCCGACGATCATCGGTAAGGGTGGGGTCGTTCAGGCCGGGGCCACGGATGACCAGGGCCCGACCGTCATCGGCAAGGGTGGCGTGGTTCAGGCTGGGGTCACCGACGACCAGGGTCCGACGATCATCGGTAAGGGTGGGGTCGTCCAGGCCGGGGCCACGGATGACCAGGGTCCGACGATCATCGGTAAGGACGGAGTCGTTCAGGCCGGGGCCACGGATGACCAGGGCCCGACCGTCATCGGTAAGGGTGGGGTTGTCCAGGCCGGGGCGACGGACGACCAGGGTCCGACCGTCATCGGCAAGACCGGTGTCACCGTCCTCGCCGCCTGATCCCCCACGGACGACCGGCTTCCCCCCCCGCAAGCCACGGTGCCCCGCATCGGGTCTCGGAAGAGACCCGGTGCGGGGCACCGGTGTGTGCGGAGCGTCAGGTGCGGCGGCGGTCGGCGGGGACGCCCATCTGGTCGAAGAGGTCTTCGGCGGAGCGTTCGTTGCGGGAGGCCGCGTCGGTGAGGCCGAGGGCGGCCTGGGCGTGGGCCATGCCGGAGAGGGCGTAGGCGATCTCGATGCGGAAGTCGAGGGAGTCGGCCACTTCGTGGGCGCGCTCGTGGAGGTCGAGGGCGGCCGCGTACTCCTTGCGCTTGTACAAATAACGGCCGACGGTGTTTTCGACCTTGGCTCGGCGCAGTAGAGAAACGTTTGGCCCAATGGTTTCGATGGCGCGGGCCGCGTAGTGGGTGGCCTGCTCGTCACGGCCGAGCCGTTGCGCGACCTCGGCGAGGAGGGCGAGGGCGAGGGCCACCTGGCCGGGGTCGCTGTTCTCGCTGCAGAGCTCGCGCGCGCGGGCGAGGCAGGAGTCGGCCTCGTCGTCGTCGCCGAGGCAGGCGTGGGCGAAGGCGAGGTCGGTGAGGGCGACCAACTTGCTGGCGTGCTGGCCGAGTTCGTCGCAGAGGGTGATGGCGCGGCGGGCGGCGGATGCGGCCTCCTCGTGGCGGCCCCACTGCTCGTACAGGGTGCTGAGGAGGGTGAGGCTCTCCGCCTCGGCGCGGCTGGCGCCCAGTTCGCGCTGGTGGGCGATGGACTTCTCCAGGTGGGAGAGCGCCTGGGGGAAGCGGCCGAGGAGGCTGTTGAGCTGGCCGAGGGCGCTCTCGCTGTGGGCGAGGGTCTGGACGTCGCCGAGTCGTTCGGCGACGTCGCGGCCTTCGGTGGCGACCTCGATGCCCTCGGCGAAGCGGCCGAGCTTCCAGCAGGCGACGCCGAGATTGGACAGGCTGACGCCGAGCAGCGGGAGTTCGCCTAGCCGGCGCGCGGCGGCGACGGCCAGCAGGCCCATCGAGCGGAACTCCTCGAGCTGGCCGCGGGCGCTGAGCTGGAAGGCGAGGTTGCGGGTGAGGAACACGGTGTGACGGTCGTGGCCGAGCCGGTCGGCGAGTCCGACGGCGCCCAGGATCGAGCCCTGTTCCCGCGCGAACCACTGCTCGGCCTGTCCGCTGTCCCCGAACCAGGGCAGTCGCGAGGCCCACGCGTCGGTGTCCTCCACCTCGGGCACCTCGGTGGGGATGCGGCGCCGGCCGGGGAACATCACGCGGCAGGCCGATTCCGTGGCGGCCAGGTAGTAGTCCAGCATCCGGCGGGCGGAGGCGGAGTCGTCGTCCGCCGTCGCCGTGGACCTGAGGCTCTGGGCGAAGCTGCGTACCAGGTCGTGGAAGGTGTAGAGGCCGATCTCGGGCTGCTGCAACAGGTGGACGTCCAGGAGGAGTTCGAGGATGTCCTCGGCCTCGGTCGGGTCCGTGTCGAGCAGCGAGGCGGCCGCGTGCACGTCGAGGTCGCCGCCGGGGTGCAGCGCCAGGCTGCGGAACGCGGTCCGGCAGTCCTGCGGCAGCGACTGGTACGACAGGCGGAGGGTGGCGGCGACGCTTCGCTGGCCCGAGCTCAGCTCGTCGAGCCTGCGCGTCTCGTCGCGCAGCCGGTCGGCCAGATAGCGCAGCGTCCAGCGCGGCCGGTTGCGCAGCCGGGCGGTGGCGATCCGCAGGGCGAGCGGCAGGTGGCCGCAGAGCCGGGCCAGTTCGGCCGCGGCCTCGGGCTCCGCCGCGTACCGCTGCTCGCCCAGGGTCTCGGCGATCAGCGCCGCGCACTCCGGCGGTGACATCACGTCGATGGAGATCCACTGCGCCGAGTCGAGGTCGACGAGGCGCGCCCGGCTGGTGACGAGCACCAGGCAGCCGGGGGAGGTGGGGAGCAGGGGGCGTACGCCGTCGGCGTCGGCGGCGTTGTCGAGGAGGAGGAGCAGTCGCTTGCCCGCGATGGTCGACCGCCACAGGGACGTACGGCCGGCGAGGTCCTCCGGGATGCGGGCGCCCGGGACGCCCAGGGCGCGGAGCAGGGTGTCGAGCGCGCCGCTCGCCGTGACCGGCTGCTCGCCGGGGGTGTAGCCGCGCAGGTCGATGTAGAGCCGGCCGTCGGGGAACTCGCCGGCCAGGGTGTGCGCCGCGTGCACGGCGAGGGAGGTCTTTCCGCTGCCGCCCATGCCGTCGAGGGCGACGATGCGGGAGTGGCGCGCGGAGGAGCGGCCCGCCGAGTCGAGGAGCTCCTGGAGCTCGTCCTCGCGGCCGGTGAAGTCGGCCAGGTCGTACGGAAGGGTGGACGGGGCCTCGGCCGGGGTGACGGACGGGGCGAGGGGGGCGACGGCCGGGGCCGCCGGGGGAACGGGGACGGCGAGTTCGGGACTGTCCCGCAGGATTCCCTCGTACACCTTGGTCAGGCGAGGTCCCGGGTCGACGCCGAGCTCCTCCACCAGGAGTTCGCGGACCCGGCTGTACTCCTCGAGGGCCTCGGCCTGTCTGCCCGAGCGGTACAGGGCGAGCATCAGCTGGGCGCGGAGCGACTCGTGCAGGGGGTGTTCCTGCACCAGGTCCCTTAAGTCGACGACGAGTTCGGCGGTCTCGCCGAGGCCGAGGCGCAGTTCGAAGAGCTGTTCCGCGGCGGCGAGTCTGCGTTCCTCGAAGGCGGTGGCAGCGGCCTCGATCACCGGGCCGCCCGCCCCCGCCAGGATCGGGCCGCGCCACAGGCCGAGCGCCCGGCGCAGGGCCTCCACCGCGTCGATGGCCCGCCCCTCGGCCGGTGCTTCCTTCGCCGCCCGCACGAGCGTCGCGAACTCTGTCAGATCGAGCTGTTCGGCGCCGAGGACCACCCGGTAGCCGGGGCCGTCGGTGACGATGACCTCGCTGCCGGCGGGGATGCGTCTGCGGAGGTCGGCGACGGCCTTGCGGACCTGGTGGGAGGCGGTGGCCGGCGGGTCCTCCGCCCAGGCGGAGGCCACGAGACGGCCGACCGTCAGGACGCGTCCGGGTTCGAGGAGCAGCGTGCCGAGCACCCGTTCCTGGATCAGTCCCCCCAGCCGCAGCCGGGTACCGTCCGCCCACCCCTCAAGGGGGCCCAGCACATTGAAACGCAGCGATCGCGCCACGGCAGCGGTCATTGCCGTAAGCACCCCCCCAGGTCACTTGTCCCAGCCACTGCGCCGGTGAATGCGGATCCTAGCCCGTTCCCGTGACGCTCGGGAACGAGGCGGTACGGGAACGGTAAGCACCGCCCTCACAGTACGAGTCACGAGGCCGACTCCTTCGCGGCCCTCGCAACCGAGGACCCCCCCACGGAACCCAAGGAGACTGGTCATGACCGAGCAGGCAGCGCCGGACGGGCTCGCCGCACAGCTGCGGGCCGCACGTCAGTGGGCCGGCATCACCCAGGAACAGTTGGCGGGCCTGTCGACGGTCAGCGTGCGGGCCATCAGGGACCTGGAGCAGGGACGTGTACGGCACCCCCGCCGCGAGACGCTCCGGCTGCTCGCCGGCGCCATGCGGCTGAGCGACGCCCGCCGCGCCGCCCTTGAGCTGGCTGTCGAGGGCGCCGAGGCCGGCACCGTGATGCGCGAGACGTACGGTGCCGAACTCGCGCCGCCGCCCCGGCCGCTCCGCCGGCTGATCGGCCGCACCGAGGAACTCCGGTCCCTGACCGGACTCCTCGCCGCCGAACACGAGCGCCTGCTGAGCGTCGTGGGCCTGGCCGGAGTCGGCAAGACCCGGCTGGCCCAGGAAGCCGCGCTCGCGCTGCACAGCCGTGACCGGCTGCCCGTCGTCTGGGTCGACATGAACGAGACCGCGGCCCCGGCCGCCGCGCAGGCCGCCGCCCGCAGCCCCCGGTCCGCACTCGCCGGCTGGGCCCGCTCGGTGGCCCTCGGCGGCCGCGGCCTGGACGAACTCGCCTCCGTGATCGGCGGCCGCGCCACCCTCCTCGTCCTCGACGGCCACGACGGCACCCCGCACGTCACGGCCCCGCTCCTCGAACTGCTCCACTCCTGCGACCGGCTCAAGGTCCTGATCACCACCCGCGAGCCGCACCGCACCCCCGGCAACCGCCTGCTGCCGCTGGGCCCGCTCCCCGTACCCGCCCCCGAGGGCACCGACGGCACGGTCCCGCCACGCGGCGCGTCCCTCACCGCCGGGCAGCCGGCCGTCGAACTGATGCTGTCGTACGTGGCGCACATGCGGCCCGACCTGCTCCCCGGCGACTCCCTCGTCCGTACGGTCGCCGAGCTCAGCCGGGTCCTCGACGGCGTGCCACGGGCGATGGAGGCGGCCGCCTCCTGGCTGCTGCTGCGCTCGCCCGCGGAACTCCTCGGCATCGCCCGCACCTCCCCGCTCGACGTCGTCGACGACGTGACGGCCGGCGATCCGAGCGGCGACGGACTCGCCGCCCTCATCGGCTCGGCGGTCGACCGACTCGACGAAGGACCGGCCGCCCTGCTCGGCAACCTGTGCCTGCTCGCCGACGGGTGGAGCGCCGCCCAGGCCGCCGCCGAACTGTCCGTCGCCCCGGCCAGCGTCGTCCGCGACGTCCACGCGCTGATGCTCCGCGGACTCGTCCGGCGGCTGCCCGGCGACGAGGACGGCGCGCCCCGGTTCGGGGTGCTCCACCTGGTCAGGCAGCCGGCCTCCGAGCGCGCCGCCGCACTCGTGCACGACGGGGCCCTCGTCTCCTGACGCACGCCGGTCCTCCCACCCGACGCGGTACGGGTCTCCGACGCGCCCCGCCGCACCCATGACTTCTCCCGCCTTCCCCACTTCCTCGCAGAAAGGCCCGTCCGCCATGCGCAACCTCATCTCGCTCGCCGACCTGAAGCCCGAGCAGCTCGCCCGAATCGTCGCCCGCGCCGTCGAGTTCGGCACCGGGAACGTCGACGACAAGCCGCTGGCGGGACGCCAGGTCGGGATCTATTTCCGCAAGTCGTCGACGCGGACCCGGACGTCGTTCTGGAGCGGGGCCAGCCGTCTCGGCGCCGACGTCATCACCTTCGGGCCCGACGAGCTCCAGCTCACCACCGGCGAGACGGTGGAGGACACCAGCCGGGTCCTCGGGCAGTACCTCGACGCGCTCGTCGTCCGCACCAACGGCGACGTGCAGGAGATGCGCCGGCTCGGCGGCAGCCCCGACCTCGCCGTGGTCAACGCCCTCAGCCTGGACGAGCACCCCACCCAGGCGATCGCCGACCTGGCCACGCTCACCGAGCACTTCGGCGGCCTCGCCGGGCGCCATGTCCTCGTCGTCGGCGAGGGCAACAGCTCCGGCGCGGCCCTCGCCCTCGCCGGGGCGCTCACGCCGGGACTGCGGATCACGCTGCTCTCGCCCGAGGGGTACGAGGTCCCCAAGGACACCATGGACCTCGTCCACGAACTGGGCGGCGGACGGCAGCTGGTGAGCCGGATCACCGACCCGGCCGACGTCGAGGGGCCCGTCGACGCGATCTACACGAGCCGCTGGCAGACCATGGGCGTGCCGAAGGCCGACCCGAACTGGCTGGACGCCTTCGAAGGCTTCGCGATCGACCGGGAGTTCTTCGACCGGTACAGCGGACCGCACACCGTCTTCCTGCACGACCTGCCGGCCGTCCGCGGCCAGGAGGTGTCCGACGAGGTCCTCGACGGCGAGCGCAGCCTCGCCTGGCGGCAGGCGTACCACAAGATGACCGCGGCGATGGCGGTCCTGGAGTGGTGCGTGGTCGGCGAGCGCTGACGAAACGGAAACGGGGCGGCGCCGGCACGGCTCTGGAAAGCCCGTACCGACGCCGCCCCGGCGTGTGCGACCCGCGGGTCAGCCGCCCATCGCGGCGACGACCGAACGCGGCCGCAGGTCCGCCCAGTTGGCCTCCACGTACTCGGAGCACTCCTGCTTGCTGCCCTCCTCGCGGACCAGCTGCCAGCCCTCGGGCCGGCGGATCCGGGCGGGCCACAGCGAGTGCTGGCCCTCGTCGTTGGCCAGGACGACGAAACGGCCGTCGGCGTCGTCGAACGGATTGGTAGCCATGGCTTCACCTCTGTTGGGTCCGGGGTTCGGGGATCCGGTGCCGCACCGGTGCCTCGACGTTACGAGGCCGAGCGCGCCGGTTCGGGCAGCCCGTGCGGCAGTTGGGCGGCAGCCCGCCGGCCGGGGCGCGTCACACCAGGACGCGGGAGACCTCGTGGGCGCGCGTGACGGCGATGCCCGCGGCGACCGCGGCGGCGCGCACCGAGCCGAGCGCCTCGCGCAGCAGTTCCGTACGCCGCTGCGGCTGGTCGGCCAGCTCCGGGCGGTCGGCGTCGATCAACTGCATCGCCGCCTCCAGGACGGCGAACTTCGCCTCCCCCAGGGGCTCGTGGCGGTCGGTCTCGGACATGACGTCGAGCAGGGCCGCGGCGAGTTCCGCGGTGGGCGCGATCTGGGACATGGATCCACTCCTCAGGGTTTCTCGGGCGGGTGCTCCCGTATTCCGCTCAGGCCGGTGTCACGGCGGCGGAATTCGACTGTAGGGCGGCCCGGGAAAGGGGAACCGACAGGCAGCGGCAACTGCCGCCCGGCTGCCGCCCCGGGCGCCGGTCGGCCGGTCACCGCGTTCCTACGATCGATGCCGAAGGGAAGTTCCGAGCGGTCCAGGACCTCCTTCTCCCACTTGGCACCCCACGATGTGGACGAAGTGATGATGCAGCCTGCGGAATTGGCGTCCCGAGCTCGATCCGGGCCGCTGGACGTGATGGTCACCGGACTACCGTCCGATGCCCACACCTGGAATCTCGTGTTCATTCAATTGCTGATCGAAGACCTGGGACACCACGTCGTCAATCTGGGCCCGTGCATCCCCCAGGACGAGATCGTGGAGTCCTGTGACAAGTACCGGCCCGACCTCCTCGTGGTCAGCAGCGTCAACGGCCACGGGTTCCAGGACGCCGAGCAGCTGATCCGGACGATCCGCTCGCGCTGGGAGCTCGCCGGCCTGCCCGTCGTCATCGGCGGCAAGCTGGGCGTCCTCGGCGCCGAGGGCCGGGCCGGCAACGGCCGCCGCCTCGTCGAGGCGGGCTTCGACGCCGTGTACGAGGAGGACCAGGGCCTCGGCGCCTTCGAGGAGTTCATCGCGGCCCTGGCCGCGAACGGCGGCGGCCGGCCCGTGCACGCCGGCCGCGCCGCGAGCGCCGGCCGGACCGTGGACGCCGCCCGGCACCCGCGTACCGCTCAGGCAGGGTCGCCGGCACCGGTCGCCGTCCCCGCCGCCCCGCTGGAAGGGGTGGCACGGTGACCTCCTTCGGACGGTTCGTCGCCGCCGCCCGCGCCAGGGGCGCCCTGGTGGTCCAGCCCCGGATGGGCTTCTCCGAGCCCGCGCGGATGCGGGCCGGACTGCGGGCCACCAAGAGCGCCGCGGACGCGGTCGCCGGCACGCTCACCATCGACAGTTACACGCGGGTCGGCGACGAGCCGTCCGCGGTCCGGGCCCTGGGCCGGGGAGTGCCGCTCAACGGCTACCCCATCACCTCCTACAGCCCGGACACCTCGCGCTGGGTGCTCGACGGCCTCGCCGACCCGAGCTTCCCCGTGCAGGTCAGGCACGGCTCGGCACGCCCGCAGCGGATCGTCGCCGCGCTCGCCCGGCTCGGCCTCACCGCGACCGAAGGAGGCCCGGTCTCGTACTGCCTGCCCTACGGCCGCACCCCGCTCGTCGACTCCGTCCGCAACTGGCGGGAGACCTGCGAGCGGCTGGCCGAGCTGCGCGCCGACGGAGCCGAACCGCACCTGGAGAGCTTCGGCGGCTGCATGCTGGGCCAGCTGTGCCCGCCCGGACTGCTCGTGGCGATCAGCGCCCTGGAAGGAGTGTTCTTCCACCGGGCGGGACTGCGGTCCGTCTCGCTCAGCTACGCCCAGCAGACCAGCCCCGAGCAGGACCGGCAGGCGGTGCGCGCGCTGCGCCGCCTCGCCGCCGAACTGCTGCCGGACACCGACTGGCACGTCGTCGTCTACACCTACATGGGCGTCTACCCGCGGACCACCCGCGGCGCCCACGCCCTCCTGGAGGACTCCGCCGAGCTCGCGGTCCGGGCCGGAGCGCAGCGCCTCATCGTCAAGACGGCGGCCGAGGCGCACCGCATCCCGACCGTCGCCGAGAACGTCCGCGCCCTCGGCATCGCCGCCGACGCGGCCGCCCGCGCCGCCGCCACGGCGGAGCGGGACGAGGAGGACACCGCGGACAACCCGGTGTACGCGGAGGCCAGGGCCCTCGTGGACGCCGTGCTCGACCTGGACGACGACCTCGGCACCGCCCTGCTCAAGGCCTTCGAACGCGGATACCTCGACGTGCCCTACTGCCTCCACCCCGACAACGCGGGCCGCGCCCGCAGCCACATCGACGCGACGGGCCGGCTGACCTGGTCGGACATCGGCGCCATGCCCATCGGGCGGGTCGCCGCCCGGCGCGGCCGCCGGCTCACCGCGACCGGCCTGCACGACGCGCTGACCTTCGTACAGCGCCGCTACGACCACCCCGACGACGGCGCCCACCGCACCCGGGCCGCCGCCCCGCTCCTCCAGGAGGTATGACCGTGACCGCCACCATCGCCGAGGCCGTGGACGAGGCACTCCTGCCCTTCCCCGCCTCCCCCGACGCCCACCTCACCGACCCGCTGACCCGGGCCACCCTGCGCGTGCAGAGCCGGATGCTCGCCGCCACCCGCGCCTTCCTGACCGGCCGCGGCTTCCAGGAGCTGCTGCCGCCCATCATCGGTCCGGTCACCGACCCCGGCATCCGCGGCTCCAAGCAGGTGGACGTCGACTTCTACGGCCACAAGTACAAGATGATGACGAGCGCGATCCTCTACAAGCAGGCCTCGCTGCTCGCCTTCGACAAGATCTTCTACATAGCGCCGAACGTCCGTCTCGAACCCCTGGAGACGGCCGTCACCCACCGCCACCTCGCCGAGTTCCACCAGATCGACGTGGAGATCCGCGACGCCCGCCGCGAGGACGCGATGGACCTCGCCGAGCAGCTCGTCAGCCATGTCGTCGCCGACGTCGTCGCCGGAGCGCAGGCCGACCTCGACCTCCTCGGCCGCGACACGGCCTCGCTGCGCGAGGCCGTCGCCGGCGCCTTCGGCCGGGTCGGACACCACCAGGCCACCGCCGGACTCATCGAGCTCGGACACCCGCAGGACCCCGCCGCCGAGATCGACTGGCAGGGCGAGGAGATCGTCTCCGCCCGCGCCGAGCGCCCCTTCTTCATCACGGACTACCCCAAGGGCTCCCGCGGCTTCTACGACAAGGAGAACGCCGAACAGCCCGGCGTCCTGCGGAACTTCGACCTCATCGCCCCCGAGGGCTACGGCGAACTCGCGAGCGGCAGCGAGCGCGAGCACGACTACGCCACCCTCGTCACCCGCATGCGGGAGACCGGCGAGAACCCCGCCAAGTACGGCTGGTACCTCGACCTCGCCCGCCGGGGCATCCCCGCCAGCTCCGGTTTCGGCATCGGCCTGGAGCGCTTCACCCGCTACGTCACCGGCCGCCAGGCCGCCTGGCAGGCCAGCGCCTACCCGAAGGTCCCCGGGGTGGTGTCGGCATGAGCGGCGCACTCGTCGCCGACGGCTTCCCGGAGGAGCAGGTCCGGCTGCGCGCCCGCCGGGGCGCCGGCGCGGTCTTCCCCGCGGAGACCGGCTACGGCAGCGGACTGCTCGGCGCCGTCCCCGCCCGGGCGGCCGCCCCGGCCCCGCACGACCCGGACGACGTCCTGGAGCGGACGCGGATCGTCCCGCCGGTGTTCATGCCGGAGCGGCTGAAGAAGCTCATCGACCTCGCCCGCGAACCGCTGTACACGGACGTCGAACTCGACACCGTCATCGGCGGGTTCACCAGCAGGCTGCCGCTGTACGTCTCGGCCTTCGGATCCACCCAGGTGGCGAGCCGCGACCTCGGCGAGGCCGCCGGCCGCCAGGCCGGGGCGCTCGGCATCCCGCTGGTCATCGGGGAGAACATCGTCCCCGTCAACGGCTACCGCAGCGCCGGCGAGCACGGCGTCTCGCCGCTCCTCGGCCGGATCGCCGCCTACGCGGAGGCCGCCGACGACGAGCACGGCGGAGTCGTCGTCCAGCAGTCCACCGAGGACGCCGACGCCGAGGTGTGGAACCTCGTCTACAGCGACCCGGTCACCGAGCCCCTCCTCGCCACCGGCCGCCTCGCCTTCGAGCTGAAGGTCGGCCAGGGCGCCAAGCCCGGCCTCGGCGGCCTCACCCTGCTCGGCCGCGAGACCGCCGGCCAGGTCGCCGAGCAGTTCGCCCTCGACGAGGTGTACGGCCCCGGCGCCGACAAGGTCCTGCGGGTCGCGAGCCCCGGCACCTTCACCGAGGAGATCCTGCGCCAGCAGATCCGGCTGATGCGCAACAACTTCCCCCGCGCCCGGGTGTGGGTGAAGCTCCATCCCGGCCGTGACGTGGCCTCGGCCGCCGCCACTGCCTGGGCGGCCGGCGCGGACTCGGTCACCGTCGACGGCGCCGAAGGCGGCACCGCCTGGGCCCCCACCGCCTTCCTCGGCCACGTCGGCCTGCCCCTCGCCGACTGCCTGCACCGCATCGGCCGCACCGACCACTGCCTGCTCGCCAGCGGCCGCATGTGGGAGGGCACCCGCGCCGTCAAGGCCCTCGCCCTCGGCGCCCGCGCCGTCGGCCTCGGCCGCGCCGCGCTCCTCGCCGTCGACGAGGACCGCGAGGCCGGCCTGACCCGCCTGGTCGAGGCCCTCGCCCTGGAACTGCGCATGCTGACCAGCGCGGTCGGCAAGTACCACGTGAACGCCCTGGCCCCGGAGGACCTCCTCCTCCCCGCCCAGTGGCAGCCGGCGCCCGGCGCCGCCTAGCCCCGCCTCAGCACCACACACGCGATTCCCAGTCGTGGCCGTACGGGATGTCCGGCACGCCGCGAGACCCGTGCACGCCCGAACCTTCGAGAATGGTGTCGAGAAGATGTCTCACCAGCACTCCGTCCAGGCCCCCGCCGTCGACATCGACGCGTACAACAGCACCTCGGTGCGGCTCCCCGAGGGGCCCCTGCACGAGCTGTTCGCCGCGCAGGCCGCCCGGACCCCGGACGCCGTGGCGCTGGTGTGCGGGGACCGCGAACTCTCCTACCGCGACCTGGACTCGGCCGCCACGGCCCTGGCCCACGTCCTGCGCGACCGGGGTGTGCGGCCCGGGGACGCCGTCGGCCTCTTCCAGGACCGCTCCCTCGCCTACGTGGTCGCCCTCCTCGCCGTCCTCAAGGCCGGCGGCGCCTACGTCCCCCTGGACCCGCGCCAGCCCGAGGAGCGGCGGGCCTTCATCCTCGCGGACACCGGCGCCGTCCTCCTCGTCACCGACCGCGAGGAGGCGGACGTCGCCTTCGCCGGCGACCTGCCCGTCATCCGCCTCACCGAGGACGTGACCGTCCCGAAGCGGGCCATGGGCTCCCTCGAAGTGCCGGTCCATCCTGACCAGTTGGCGTACGTGATGTACACCTCGGGTTCGAGTGGTACGCCGAAGGGTGTCGCGAACACCCACCGGAACGTCGTGGAGTTGGCGCTCGACCCGTGGTGGGGTGCGGGGGAGCGGCACCGCCGGGTGCTCGCGTACTCGCCGCTGGCCTTCGACTCGTCGACGTACGAGCTGTGGGTGCCGCTCCTGAGCGGCGGCACCGCTGTCGTCCTGCCCGCGCCCAAGCTGGACATCGCGGAGCTCGGTGACGCGCTGGTGCGGCACGGGATCACGGCCGTGTACTTCACGACGGCTCTGTTCGACGCGATGGCGTCGGAGGCGGTGGAGTCGCTGGCGGGTCTGGCGGAGATCTGGACCGGTGGTGACGTGCTTTCGCCGGTGGCGCTGCAGAAGGTGCTGGACGCCTGCCCGGAGACCTCGGTGGTCCATGCCTACGGGCCGACGGAGTCCACCGTGTTCTGCAGCTACCAGGCCTTCGGGCCGGGCGAGCGGACCGTCGAGCGACTGCACCTCGGCGTGCCGATGGCCAACACGCGGATGTACGTCCTCGACGAGGAACTGCGGCACGCGAAGACCGGGGCCGTCGGCGAGCTGTACGTGGCCGGCAGCCACCTCGCCTGGGGGTACGTGGGGCGCTCCGCCGTGAGCGCGGAGCGGTTCGTGGCGGATCCGTTCGGTCCGGCGGGGGAGCGGATGTACCGGACCGGGGACCTGGCCCGGTGGAACGAGTACGGCGAGATCGTCTTCGAGGGGCGCGCGGACCAGCAGGTGAAGCTGCGCGGCTTCCGCATCGAACTCGGCGAGATCGAGGGCGTGTTGGCGGAGCACTCCGCTGTGGCGCAGGCAGCCGTGATCGTCCGGGAGGACCGGCCCGGCGACAAGCGGCTCGTCGCCTACGTCGTCCCGGCGCCGGGGACCCGTGCCGACGGCGACGAGCTCCGGGCCCACGCCGCCGCGCGGCTCGCGGAGTACATGGTGCCGTCGGCGTTCGTCGAGCTGGCCGTGCTCCCGCTGACCGCCAACGGGAAGCTGGACCGGCGGGCGCTGCCCGCGCCGCTCGTCGGCGGCGCCGAGGGGCGGGCGCCCCGGACCCCGGCCGAGGAGGTGCTGTGCGGGCTGTTCGCCGACGCCCTCGGGCTGCCGGCGGTCTCCATCGACGACGACTTCTTCCGCCTCGGCGGGCACTCCCTGCTCGCCACCCGCCTCGTCGGCCGGGTCCGTACGGCCCTGGCCACCGAGCTCTCGCTGCGGGACTTCTTCCAGGAGCCGACCGTCGCCGGGCTCGCCCGGCTGATCGCCGCCGGAGCCGGTCAGGCGCTGCGGCCCGCGCTCACCGCCGCGGGCCGCTCCGACGACGACCTCCCGCTCTCCGCCGCCCAGCGGCGGCTGTGGTTCCTCGACCAGATGGAGGGGCCGTCCGCCACGTACAACATCCCGCTCGCCGTCCACCTGACCGGCGCCGTCGACCGGGAGGCGCTGCGGCAGGCCCTCGGCGACGTGATCGCCCGCCACGAGGTCCTGCGGACCAGCTACCCGGTCCACGAGGGCGAGCCCCGGCAGCACATCGCCGACGCCGCCGAGGTGGCCGTGCCGCTCACCGTCACGGCCGTCACCGAGGACGAACTGCCCGAGCGGCTCGCCGACGTGACCGCCCACCTCTTCGACCTGGCGACCGAACTCCCGCTGCACGCGGTCCTGTTCGAGCTCGCGCCGAACCGGTCCGTGCTCGCCCTGGTCGTGCACCACATCGCCTCCGACGGCTGGTCCAACACCCCGCTCATGCGGGACCTCGGCGCCGCCTACACGGCCCGCGCCGAGGGCGCCGCGCCCGAATGGGAGCCGCTGCCCGCCCAGTACGCCGACTACGCCCTGTGGCAGCGCGACCTGCTCGCCGACCACGAGGAGGGCCAGCTCGCCCACTGGCGCGAGGCGCTGGACCGGCTGCCCGCGGAGGTCACCCTGCCGACCAGCCGGCCCCGCCCGGTCGTGGCCTCCTACCGCGGCGCCACCCACGCCGTGCACTGCCCGGCCGACACCCACCAGGCCCTGTCCGCCCTGGCCAGGGAACACGGCGTGACCCTGTTCATGGTCGCGCAGGCCGCCACCGTGGCCCTGCTGTCCCGCTCCGGCGCGGGCACCGACATCCCGCTCGGCTCGCTCGTCGCCGGCCGCACCGACGAAGCCCTCGAAGACCTGGTCGGCTTCTTCGTCAACACCCTCGTGCTGCGCACCGACGCCTCCGGCGACCCGACCTTCCGCGAACTCCTCGACCGGGTCCGCGAGACCGACCTCGCGGCCTGGGCCCACCAGGAGCTGCCCTTCGACCGGCTCGTCGAGACGCTCAACCCCGAGCGCTCCGCCGCCCGCCACCCCCTCTTCCAGGTCATGCTCACCCTCGCCGAGGCCTCCGAGGCGGCACCCCGGCTGCCGGGCGTGCGGGCCGAGACACGGCAACTCAGCGCGGGCATCGCCAAGTTCGACCTCACCGTCAACTTCTACGAGCACCGCGACCGCGTCGGCCACCCGAGCGGCCTCGACATCGTCCTGGAGTACGCCACCGACCTCTACGACGCCGAGACCGTCGAGGCGGCCGCCGAGCGGCTCGCCCGGGTCCTGGACGCCGTGATCGCCGACCCGGACGTCAAGGTCGCCGACATCGAACTGCTCTCCGCGGAGCAGCGCCGCGCCCTGCTCGCCGACTACAACGACACCGCCACCGGCCTGCCCGAAGGTGCCCTGCACGAGCTGTTCGCCGCCCAGGCGGCCCGGACCCCGGACGCCGTGGCGCTGGTGTGCGGGAACCGTGAGCTCACGTACCGCGAGCTCGACCTGGCCTCCGACGCCTTCGCCCACCGCCTGGCCGGCCACGGCGTCCTGCCGGGTGCCGCCGTCGGCCTCTACCTCGACCGCTCGCCCGAGTTCATGGTCGCGGTCCTCGCCGTCCTCAAGGCCGGCGGCGCCTACGTCCCCCTGGACCCGCGCCAGCCCGGGGAACGCCTCGCCTTCATCCTCGCCGACACCGGCGCCCCCCTCCTGATCACCGACCGCCCGGCGGCCGACGTGGCCTTCGCCCGCGCCCTGCCGGTCATCGCCGCCCCCGACGTGCCGGCGCTGCTCGCCGAGCCCGTCGACGGTTCCTTCGAACTTCCGGTTCACCCGGACCAGTTGGCATACGTGATGTACACCTCGGGTTCGAGTGGTACGCCGAAGGGTGTCGCGAACACCCACCGGAACGTCGTCGAGTTGGCGCTCGACCCGTGGTGGGGTGCGGGGGAGCGGCACCGCCGGGTCCTCGCGTACTCGCCGCTGGCCTTCGACTCGTCGACGTACGAGCTGTGGGTGCCGCTCCTGAGCGGCGGCACCGCCGTCGTCCTGCCCGTCGCCAAGGTCGACGTCGCCGAGCTCGGTGACGCGCTGGTGCGGCACGGGATCACGGCCGTGTACTTCACGACGGCGCTGTTCGACGCGATGGCGTCGGAGGCGGTGGAGTCGCTGGCGGGCCTCGCGGAGATCTGGACGGGCGGTGACGTGCTTTCGCCGGTGGCGCTGCAGAAGGTGCTGGACGCCTGCCCGGAGACCTCGGTGGTCCACGCCTACGGGCCGACCGAGTCCACCGTGTTCTGCAGCTACCAGGCCTTCGGGCCGAGGGAACGGACCGTCGAGCGACTGCACCTCGGCGTCCCCATGGCCAACACCCGGATGTACGTGCTCGACGCCCGGCTGCGCCCGGTGGTCCCCGGAGTGGTGGGCGAGCTGTACGTGGCCGGCAGCCACCTCGCCTGGGGCTATGTGGGGCGGGCCGGGCTGTCGTCGGAGCGGTTCGTCGCCGACCCGTTCGGTCCGGCGGGGGAGCGGATGTACCGGACCGGGGACCTGGCCCGGTGGAACGAGTACGGCGAGATCGTCTTCGAGGGGCGCGCGGACCAGCAGGTGAAGCTGCGCGGCTTCCGCATCGAACTCGGCGAGATCGAGAGCGTGCTGGCGGAGGGCGCCGCCGTGGCCCAGGCCGCGGTGATCGTCCGCGAGGACCGCGCCGGGGACAAGCGGCTGGTCGCCTACGTGGTCCCCGCGCCGGGGGCCCGGGTCGACACCGACGGGCTGCGCCGGGAGTGCGCGCGGCGACTCGCCGAGTACATGGTGCCGTCGGCCTTCGTCGAGCTCGACGTCCTGCCGCTGACCGCCAACGGCAAGCTGGACCGGCGGGCGCTGCCCGCGCCGAGGCTCGGCTCCGGGCCGGGCGGGCGTCAGGGCCGTACGCCCGTCGAGGAGGTGCTGTGCGGGCTGTTCGCCGACGCTCTCGGGCTGCCGGCGGTCTCCATCGACGACGACTTCTTCCGCCTCGGCGGGCACTCCCTGCTCGGGACGCGGCTCGTCAGCCGCATCCGGCAGCTCCTCGGCGCGCAGGTGTCCGTGCGGGACCTGTTCCGCTGCCCGAGCGTCGCCCGGTTCGCGGAGTTCCTCGCCGAGAGCGACGGGGAGGACCGGCGCCCGGCGCTGGCGGCCGGGGTACGGCCCGAGCGGGTGCCGCTCTCCGCGGCCCAGCGGCGGCTGTGGTTCCTCGACCAGATGGAGGGGCCCTCCGCCACGTACAACATCCCCCTCGCCGTCCGTCTCACCGGCGCCCTCGACGCCGAGGCGCTGCGGCTGGCCCTGGTCGATGTCGTCGGCCGGCACGAGGCGCTGCGGACCGTCTTCCCGGCCGTCGAGGGCACGCCGCACCAGGTGGTCGTGGCGGCCGACGCGGCGCGCGTCGAGCTTCCCGTCATCCCGGCGACGAGCGAGGCGCTGGCCGCCGTGCTGCGCGACCTGTCCGCGACGACCTTCGACCTCTCCCGCGAACTGCCCTTCCGCGCCGACCTGGTGAGGATCGCCGACGACGAGCACGTGCTGCTCCTCGTCACCCACCACATCGCCTCCGACGGCTGGTCCAACACGCCCCTCATGCGGGACCTCGGCGCCGCCTACACGGCCCGCGTCGAGGGCGAGGCACCCGACTGGGAGCCGCTGCCCGTCCAGTACGCCGACTACGCGCTGTGGCAGGAGGCGCTGCTCGCCGCCGACGAGGAGCGTCAGCTCGCCTACTGGCGCGGCGCCCTGGAGCGGCTGCCGGAGGAGGTGACGCTGCCCGCCGACCGGGCGCGGCCGGCCACCGCCTCCTACCGGGGCGCCTCGCTCACCGTGCAGTGCCCCGCCGACCTGCACAAGGCGCTCACCCGCCTGGCCAGGGAGAACGGCACGACGCTCTTCATGGTGGCGCAGGCGGCCACCGCCGTCCTCCTGTCCCGCTCGGGCGCCGGGGCCGACATCCCGCTCGGCTCGCCGGTCGCGGGCCGCACCGACGAGGCCCTGGACGACCTGGTCGGCTTCTTCGTCAACACGCTGGTCCTGCGGACCGACGTCAGCGGCAACCCGACGTTCCGGGAGCTCCTGGAGCGGGTGCGGGCCACCGACCTGGCGGCCTGGGCCCACCAGGACGTCCCCTTCGACCGGCTGGTCGAGACCCTCAACCCCGAGCGTTCGGCGGCCCGCCACCCGCTCTTCCAGGTCATGCTGTCCGTCACCGACGCGGCCGGCCCGGTGCCCGAACTCGGCGGCCTGCGCGCCGAGTCGGAGTTCACCACCCTCGACATCGCCAAGTTCGACCTGACGTTCACCTTCCACGAGCACCGGGCGGCCGACGGCGGCCCGGCCGGCCTCGGCATCACCGTCGAGTACGCCACCGACCTGTACGAGGCGGCCGGGGTCTCGGCCGTCACCGCCCGCCTGGTACGGCTCCTCGAAGCGGCGGCCGGCTCCCCCGACATCCCGATCGCCGACCTCGACGTCCTGGCGGCCGACGAGCGCAGGCAGCTCCTCGACACCTGGCACGGCACCCCGCACGCCCGCCCCGCCGCCTCCCTGCCGGAGCTGTTCGCCGCGCAGGTCGCCCGCACCCCGGACGCCGTCGCCGTCACCCTGGGCGGACAGCGCCTGACGTACGCGGAACTCGACCGGCGCGCCAACCGGCTGGCCCACCGGCTGATCTCCGAGGGCGTACGGCCCGGCTCGCGCGTGATCCTCTTCCTGGAGCGCTCGCTGGAGGCCGTGGTCGCGATCCTCGCCGTGGTGAAGGCTGGCGCGGTCTACGTACCGCTGGACACCCGCTATCCCACGGACCGCATCGAACTCATCGTGCGCATGTCCGGCGGCAGCCTCTTCCTCACCGACCGCGAGCTCGCCGGCCTCGAACTGCCCAAGGGCGCCACGGCCTTGAGTGTGACGGACGCCACCGACGGACTGCCGGACACGGCACCCGAGGTCGTCGTCCACCCCGAGCAGCTCGCCTACGCGATGTTCACCTCGGGCTCGACCGGTGTGCCGAAGGGCGTCGCCGTCACCCACCGCAACGTCGCCGAGCTGGCCGCCGACACCCTCTTCACGACCGACGTCCACCGCCGGGTCCTGCTCCACTCGCCGCTCGCCTTCGACGCCACGACGTACGAGCTGTGGGCCCCGCTGCTCTCCGGCGGCACCCTGGTCGTCGCCCCGCCCGGTCTCCTCGACACGGCCGCCCTCGCGACCGTCCTCGCCGAGGAGTCGATCACCGGCCTGTGGCTGACCGTCGGCCTGTTCCGGCTCGTCGCCGAGGAGAACCCGGCCGCCTTCGCGGGCCTGGGGGAGGTGTGGACGGGCGGTGACGTCGTCCCGCCGGAGGCCGTACGGCGGGTCATGGACGCCTGCCCGAACCTGACCGTGGTCAACGCCTACGGACCCACCGAGACCACCACCTTCGCCACCTCCCACACCCTGCACCGGCCCTTCGACTACGACGGCGCCCTCCCCATCGGCCGCCCCCTCGACAACACCCGCCTCTACGTCCTCGACGAGCACCTCGGGCTGCTGCCCGCCGGCGTCCAGGGCGAGCTGTACATCGCGGGCACCGGACTCGCCCAGGGCTACCTGGACCGGCCGGCGCTCACCGCCGAACGGTTCGTCGCCGACCCGTACGGCCCCCCGGGCTCACGGATGTACCGCACCGGCGACCTGGTCCGCTGGTCCCGGGACGGCGAGATCGAGTACCTGGGCCGCGCCGACCAGCAGGTGAAGCTGCGCGGCTTCCGCATCGAGCCCGGCGAGATCGAGTCGGCCCTCCTGGCCCACCCGTCCGTCGGCCAGGCCGCGGTCGTCGTCCGCGAGGACCGGCCCGGCGACAAGCGCCTCGTCGCCTACGTCGTCGGACACGGCGACACCGCCCCCGACACCGACGCCCTGCGGGCGCACGCCGGGGAACTCCTGCCCGACTACATGGTCCCGTCGGCCTTCATGGCCCTCGACGCCCTGCCGCTCACCGGCAACGGCAAGATCGACCGCCGCGCCCTGCCCGCACCACCGGCCCCGGCCGCCGCCGGCGGACGCAAGCCGCGCAACCCGCGCGAGGAAGTCCTCTGCGGCCTCTTCGCCGACGTCCTCGGCCTCCCCACGGTCTCCATCGACGACGACTTCTTCCGCCTCGGCGGGCACTCCCTGCTCGCCACGCGCCTCGTCAGCCGGATCCGCACCGCCCTCGGGGCCGAACTCCCGGTCCCCGCCCTCTTCGAGAACCCGAACGTGGCCAGCCTGTCGGAGCGGCTCGACCGCGCCCAGAGCGCGCGCCCGAAACTGCGGCCGATGCGCCGGATGGGAGCCTCCCAGTGATCCCCCTGTCATACGCCCAGCAGCGCCTGTGGTTCCTCGCCCAGCTCGAGGGCCCCTCGGCCACCTACAACATCCCGCTGGCGCTCCGCCTCACCGGCGCCCTCGACACCGACGCGCTGACCCTCGCCCTCGGCGACGTCGTCGCCCGCCACGAGAGCCTGCGCACGGTCTACCCCGAGCGCGACGGCACCCCCCACCAGGAGATCCTCGCCGCCGGGGACGTCCGGCTCGACCTGCCGGTCCTGCCGGCCACCGAGGCCGGCCTCGCCGACGTCCTCGCCGCCGAGTCCGCCCACGTCTTCGACCTCGCCACCGACCTGCCCGTCGAGGCCCGCCTGATCCGCCTCGACGACGAGGGACGCGGCGAGGAACCCGAGCACGTGCTCCTCGTCGTCATGCACCACATCGCCTCCGACGGCTGGTCCATCGCGCCCCTGCTCCGCGACCTCGCCCACGCCTACCGGGCACGCACCGCGGGCCACGCCCCCGAGCAGGAGCCCCTGGAGATCCAGTACGCCGACTACACCCTCTGGCAGCACGAACTGCTCGGCGACGCCGACGCCGAGGACAGCGTGATGGCGCTCCAGACCGCCTACTGGCGCGAGCGGCTCGCCGGCCTCCCCGCCGAGGCCACCCTGCCGGCGGACCGGCCCCGCCCCGCCGTCGCCTCCTACCGCGGCGACACCCGCGGCCTGCACTGCCCGCCCGCGACCCACGCGGCGCTCGTCGACCTCGCCAAGGAGAGCGGCGCCACCCTGTTCATGGCGGCGCAGGCGGCCCTCGCGACCGTCCTCGCCGCCTCCGGCGCCGGCACCGACGTCCCCGTCGGCTCCCCGGTCGCCGGCCGCACCGACGAGGCCCTCGACGACCTCGTGGGATTCTTCGTCAACACGCTGGTGCTCCGCACCGACGTGAGCGGCGACCCGACGTTCCGCGAGCTCCTGGAGCGGGTCCGGACCACCGACCTCGGCGCCTGGGCCCACCAGGACCTGCCGTTCGACCGGCTCGTCGAGGCCCTCAACCCGGAGCGCACCGGCGACCGCCACCCCCTCTTCCAGGTGATGCTGACCCTGGTGCAGGCCGGAGCCGCCGACGCCGGAGCCGACTTCCCCGGCCTGCGGACCCGCGCCGAGTACTCGCCGACCAGCACCGCCAAGTTCGACCTCACCGTCGGCTTCGACGAGCACCTCACCCCCGACGGCCGGCCCGGCGGCATCGACATCACCGCCGAGTACGCCACCGACCTGTACGACCCCGAGACCGTCGAGGCCCTCCTCGCCCGCCTCGGCCGCCTGCTCACCGAGGCCGTCGCCCACCCCGACACCCCGCTCTCCGGGCTCGACCTGCTCGACCCCGCCGAGCGCACCCTGCTCCTCGACACCTGGACCGGCCGCGCCACCCCCGTGCCGGAGGCCTCGATCGCCGAACTGTTCGCCGCGCAGGCCGCCCGCACCCCGGACGCCGTCGCCCTCACCCAGGGCGCCCGCAGCCTCACGTACGCCGAGGTCGACGCCGTGACCAACCGGTTCGCCCACCACCTCGGCTCGCTCGGCGTCGGACCCGAGACCGTCGTCGCCGTCCTGATGGAACGCTCGGCCGACCTCGTCCTGTCCCTGCTCGCCATCACCAAGGCCGGCGGCGTCTACGCCCCCCTCAACGCCGTCGACCCGGCCTCCCGGCTCAGCCGCATCCTCGCCGACACGGCCGCGCCCGTCCTCCTCGTCGACCCGGCCCTCGCCGACCACGAGATCCTCGCCGAGGCGACCGGCGTGCGCACGGTCCTCGTCGACGGACTCGACCACGACCCGGCGCTCGACGCCCACCCGGCGACCGCCCCCGAGGTCCACACCCACCCCGACCAGTGGCTGTACGTCATGTTCACCTCGGGCTCGACCGGCGTGCCGAAGGGCGTCGCCATCACCCACCGCAACGTCGCCGAACTCGCCCTCGACCACCGCTGGACCCGGCCCGCCCACACCCGCGTCCTCTTCCACTCCCCGCACACCTTCGACGCCTCGACCTTCGAACTGTGGGTGCCCTGGCTCACCGGCGGCACCGTCTCCGTCGCCCCGCCCGGAGTCCTCGACACGGCCGCCCTCGCGAACGTCCTCGCCGAACAGTCGATCACCGGCCTGTGGCTGACCGTCGGCCTGTTCCGGCTCGTCGCCGAAGAGGACCCGGCCGCCTTCGCGGGCCTGGGGGAGGTGTGGACCGGTGGTGACGTCGTCCCGCCGGAGGCCGTACGCCGGGTCATGGACGCCTGCCCCGACCTGACCGTGGTCAACGCCTACGGCCCCACCGAGACCACCACCTTCGCCACCTCCCACCCGCTCCACCGGCCCTTCGACTACGACGGCTCCCTGCCCATCGGCCGCGCCCTCGACAACACCCGCCTCTACGTCCTCGACGACCACCTCGGACTCGTCGCCCCCGGCGTCCCCGGCGAGCTGTACATCGGCGGCGCCGGACTCGCCCGCGGCTACCTCGGCCGCCCCGCCCAGACCGCCGAGCGCTTCGTCGCCGACCCCCACGGGCCCGCCGGCTCCCGCATGTACCGCACCGGCGACCTCGTCCGCTGGTCCCGGGACGGCGAGATCGAGTTCCTCGGCCGCGCCGACCAGCAGGTGAAGCTGCGCGGCTTCCGCATCGAGCCCGGCGAGATCGAGTCGGCCCTCATGGCCCACGGCTCCGTCGGCCAGGCCGCGGTCGTCGTCCGCGAGGACCGGCCCGGCGACAAGCGCCTCGTCGCCTACGTCGTCGGCACGGGCGACGGCACCGGCGCCCTCGACGTCGCCGCCCTGCGCCGCCACGCCGGCGACGCCCTGCCCGACTACATGGTCCCCTCCGCCTTCGTCGTCCTCGACGCCCTGCCGCTCACCACCAACGGCAAGCTCGACCGCCGCGCCCTGCCCCAGCCCGTGCTGAGCGGCGAGAGCGACGGCCGCGCCCCGCGCAACCCGGTCGAGGAGGTGCTGTGCGGACTGTTCGCCGACGTCCTCGGCCGCCCGTCCGTCACCGTCGACGACCACTTCCTGCGCCTCGGCGGCCACTCCCTGCTCGCCACGCGCCTCGTCAGCCGGATCCGCGCGGCCCTCGGCGCCCGCATCACCGTCCGCGACATCTTCCAGCACCCGACCGTCGCCCAGCTCGCCGAACTCGTCGCGGCCGGCAGCGGCGAACCGGCGCGCCCCGCGCTCACCGTCCAGGACAGGCCCGAGCGCATACCGCTCTCCTCCGCCCAGCAACGCCTCTGGTTCCTCGACCAGTTGGAAGGCCCCTCGGCCACCTACAACATCCCGATGGCCCTCCGCCTCACCGGCGCCCTCGACGCCGAGGCCCTGCGCCGCGCGCTCACCGACGTCGTCGTACGCCACGAAGCCCTGCGGACCGTCTTCCGCACCGCCGACGGCGAGGCCTTCCAGCACGTCCTGCCCGCCGACGGCATCGACGTCCCGCTGCCCACCGTGCCGGCCACCGAGGAGACCCTCGCCGCCCTGCTCGCCGACGAGAGCGCCAAGGTCTTCGACCTCACCGCCGAACTCCCGCTGCGCGCCGCCCTCCTCGCCCTCGCGGACGACCGGCACGTCCTGGTGGTCGTCGCCCACCACATCGCCTCCGACGGCTGGTCGAACGCCCCCTTCTTCGCCGACCTCGCCCGCGCCTACCAGGCCCGCACCGAGGGCACGACCCCCGAGTGGGCGCCGCTCCCGGTCCAGTACGCCGACTACACCCTCTGGCAGCGCGACCTGCTCGACTCCGAGCAGCTGCCCCAACTCGACTTCTGGCGCCAGGCCTTGGACGGCCTCCCCGAAGAGGCGACGCTCCCCGCGGACCACCCGCGGCCGGCCGTCGCCTCCTACCAGGGCGCCACGCTCACCGTGTCCTGCCCCGCCCCGGTCCACCGGGCGCTGACCGGGCTGGCACGCGAGACAGGCACCACCGCCTTCATGGTCGCCCAGGCGGCCGTGGCGACCGTCCTCGCGCGGTGCGGTGCCGGAACAGATGTCCCGATCGGTTCGCCGGTCGCGGGGCGGACGGATCAGGCTCTCGACGATCTCGTGGGCTTCTTCGTCAACACGTTGGTTCTGCGTACGGATGTGGGTGGTGATCCCACCTTCCGTGAGGTGTTGGGCCGGGTGCGGGAAACGGATCTTGCCGCATGGGCTCATCAGGACCTTCCGTTCGATCGGCTCGTCGAGGTGCTCAACCCCGAGCGCTCGGCGTCCCGGCATCCGTTGTTCCAGGTGATGCTCACCGTGGGTGACACGGCGGTGGGCGCACCTGGACTCGGAGACCTCCGGGCCGAGTTCGTGGCACCGGAGCTGCGGATCGCCAAGTTCGACCTGACCTTCGCCTTCGGCGAGCGCCGGACGACCGACGGCACTCCCGACGGACTCGACATCACCGTCGAGTACGCCACCGACCTCTACGAGCGCTCCACCGCCCAGGCCGTCGCCGAGCGCCTCGTCCACCTCCTCACCTCCGCCGTCGCCGACCCCGACCTCCCGGTCTCCCGCCTGGCCCTCCTCACCGACGACGAGACCCACCGCCTCGCCCTGTGGTCCGGCCCCGCCACCGAGGCCCCCCGCCTCGGCCTCGACGGCCTCTTCTCCGGCCAGGCCGCCCGCTCGCCGCAGGCACCCGCGCTGCTCTTCGAGGACCAGGTGATCTCGTACGAGGACCTGGACGTCTGGTCCAACCGCCTCGCCCGCCACCTGACGGACCGCGGGGTACGCCCCGGGGACCTGGTGGGCATCCACGTGGAGCGCTCGCCGCACATGGTGGCCGCGCTGCTCGCCGTACTGAAGGCAGGCGCCGGCTACACGATGCTCGACCCGCAGTTCCCCGTCGAGCGCCTCAACGGCGTCCTCACCCAGGTCGCTCCGTCGGCCCTGATCACCCAGACGCACCTGGCGCGCCTCCGTACGGACGCGGTCGTCGTGGACCTGACCGCCGAGGCCGGCGAGATCAGCGGACTGCCGGGCGCGGCGGTGGAGACGGGCGGTACGCCGGAGTCGGTGGCCTGCGTGATGTTCACGTCGGGCTCGACCGGCCTTCCGAAGGGCGTCATGGCGTCCCACCGGGCGCTCGCGGCGACGTTCGTCGGCCCCGCCTACCTGGCCTTCGGCCCGCAGCAGACGTTCCTGCAGTGCTCGCCGGTGTCCTGGGACGCCTTCGCCCTCGAAGTCTTCGGCCCGCTCCTGCACGGCGGTGTCTGTGTCCTCCAGCCCGGTCAGCACACCGACCCGAACCTGATCGCGGAGCTGGTCGAGCAGCACCAGGTGACGACCCTCCAGATGTCCGCGAGCCTCTTCAACCACATGCTCGACGAACACCCCGCCGTCTTCCGGGAGATCCGCGAGGCCATGACCGCCGGCGAGGCCGCCTCGCCCGCGCACGTCACCCGCGCCCTCACCGACCACCCCCAGCTCCACCTCCTCAACGGCTACGGCCCCGCCGAGAGCATGGGCTTCACCACGGCCTTCGTCATCGAGCGCGAGGGCGCGGCCGGTGCGGCGAGCATCCCGGTCGGGGGTCCGCTGTACGGCAAGCACGCCTATGTCCTGGACGAGAACCTGGAGTTGGTGGCACCCGGGGTGCCCGGTGAGCTGTACGTGGCCGGTCACGGTCTCGCGCACGGTTACATCGGTCAGCCGGCCCTGTCCGCCGACCGGTTCGTGGCCAACCCGCACGGTCCGGCCGGCGCCCGGATGTACCGCACCGGTGACCTGGCCCGCTGGAACAAGCAGGGCGCCCTGGAGTACCTCGGCCGCGGCGACGAGCAGATCAAGCTGCGCGGCTTCCGGATCGAACCGGGCGAGATCGAGGCGGCGTTGATGGCCCACGACGCCGTCGTCCAGGCGGCTGCCGTCGTACGGGAGGACCAGCCCGGCGACAAGCGCCTGGTCGCCTACGTGGTCGCGGCGGCGACGTCCGAGGAGCTGCGCCGGCACGTCGTCGCGCGCCTCCCCGAGCACCTGGTGCCCTGCGCGTTCGTGGTCCTGGACGAGCTGCCCCGTACCGTCAACGGCAAGCTCGACCGGCGCGCACTGCCCGCCCCCGAGACCGGCGGCACGTCCGAGGGCGGACGGGCCCCGCGCAACCCCGCCGAGGAGATCCTCTGCGGACTCTTCGCCGACACCCTCGGCCTGGACGCGGTCGGGCTCGACGACAACTTCTTCCACCGCGGCGGACACTCCCTGCGCGCCACGAAGCTCACCTCGAAGATCCGCGACGCGTTCGGCGTACGGCTCGGAGTGCGGGAGATCTTCCAGCACCCCACCGTGGCCCGGCTCGCCGAGCTGATCGCGGTGAGCGGCGGCGAGGAGGAGCGCCCCGCGCTGACGGCCGGCGAGCGGCCCGAGCGCCTTCCGCTCTCGTCCGCCCAGCAACGGCTTTGGTTCCTCGACCAGTTGGAGGGGCCTTCGCCCACGTACAACATCCCGCTGGCCGTACGGCTGACCGGCGCCCTCGACGTGGACGCGCTGCGTCGCGCGCTCGCCGACGTCGTCGTACGCCACGAATCCCTTCGGACTTCCTTCCCCTCGGAGGGAGGACTGCCTCACCAGGCGGTCCGGCCTCTCGCGGCGAACGGCCTCGCGCTCCCGGTGACCCCGGTGACGGAGGAATCGCTGCCCCAGGTGCTGGCCGGACTGTCCGGCACCACGTTCGACCTCTCCACGGATCTGCCCATCCGCGCCGATCTGCTGGAGCTGTCCCCCGGGGAGCACGTGCTCCTGTTGGTGATGCACCACATCGCCTCCGACGGCTGGTCGAACGGCCCGCTCCTGCGGGACCTCGCCGCGGCGTACACGGCCCGCGGCGAGGGAGCCGCCCCCGAGTGGGCGCCGCTCCCGGTCCAGTACGCCGACTACACCCTGTGGCAGCGGAGTCTCCTCGCCATCGATGAGGAGCGCCATCTCGCCTTCTGGCGCGAGCGACTGGCCGAACTGCCCGAGGAGGCGACGCTCCCGGCCGACCGGCCGCGGCCCGCCGTCGCCTCCTATCGCGGGGCCACCCACGAGGTGACCGCCCCCGCCCATACGCACGCCGCCCTGACCGGGCTGGCGCGTGAGACCGGAACCACCCTGTTCATGGTCGCCCAGGCCGCCGTCGCCACCGTGCTCGCGCGGTGCGGCGGCGGGGTAGACGTCCCGATCGGTTCGCCGGTCGCGGGGCGGACGGATCAGGCTCTCGACGATCTCGTGGGCTTCTTCGTCAACACGTTGGTTCTGCGTACGGATGTGGGTGGTGATCCCACCTTCCGTGAGGTGTTGGGCCGGGTGCGGGAAACGGATCTTGCCGCATGGGCTCATCAGGACCTTCCGTTCGATCGGCTCGTCGAGGTGCTCAACCCCGAGCGCTCGGCGTCCCGGCATCCGTTGTTCCAGGTGATGCTCACCGTGGGTGACACGGCGGTGGGCGCACCTGGACTCGGAGATCTTCAGGCCGAGTTCGTGGCACCGGAGCTGCGGATCGCGAAGTTCGACCTGACCTTCGCCTTCGGCGAGCGCCGGACGGCCGACGGCACTCCCGACGGACTCGACATCACGGTCGAGTACGCCACCGACCTCTACGACCCCAGCACGATCGAGCGCCTCGCGGAGCGCATGCTGCTCCTCCTGGACGCCGCCGCCAGCGCCCCCGACACGGCCGTCGGCTCCCTCCCGATCCTTCCCGAGGAGGAGCGCGACCAGCTCGCCCTGTGGTCCGGCCCGGCCACCGAGGCCCCCCGCCTCGGCCTGGACGGCCTCTTCTCCGAGCAGGCCGCCCGCTCGCCGCAGGCGCCGGCCCTGGTCTTCGAGGACCAGGTGATCTCGTACGAGGACCTGGACGTCTGGTCCAACCGCCTCGCCCGCCACCTGACCGGCCGGGGAGTCCGGCCGGGCGATCTCGTGGGCATCCACGTCGAGCGTTCGCCGCACATGGTGGCCGCGCTGCTCGCCGTACTGAAGGCGGGCGCCGGATACACGATGCTCGACCCGCTGTTCCCGGTGGAGCGCCTCAACGGCGTCCTCGCCCAGGTGGCGCCGGCCGCGCTCCTCACCCAGACGCACCTGGCGAAGCTGAGCACCAGCGCCGAGGTCGTGGACCTGACCGCCGAAGCGGCCGAGGTCGGCGGCGTATCGGGCGCGGCGGTGGAGACCGGCGGATCGCCGGAGTCGGTGGCCTGCGTGATGTTCACCTCCGGCTCCACGGGCCGCCCGAAGGGCGTCATGGCGTCCCACCGGGCCCTTGCGGCGACGTTCGTCGGCCCCGACTACCTGGCCTTCGGCCCCGAGCAGAGCTTCCTGCAGTGCTCCCCGGTCTCGTGGGACGCCTTCGCCCTGGAGGTCTTCGGGCCGCTGCTCCACGGCGGTGTCTGTGTCCTCCAGCCGGGCCAGCACACCGACCCCAACCTCATCGCCGAGCTGGTCGAGCAGCACCAGGTGACCACGCTCCAGATGTCCGCGAGCCTCTTCAACCACATGCTCGACGAACACCCGCGGACCTTCTCCCACCTCAAGGAGGCCATGACCGCCGGTGAGGCCGCGTCCCCGGCCCACACGGCCCGCGCCCTGGCCCACCACCCCGGCCTGCACCTCCTCAACGGCTACGGTCCGGCCGAGAGCATGGGCTTCACCACGGCGCACGTGATCGAGCCGGGCGTCGCCGCCGGTGCGGCGAGCATCCCGGTCGGCGGTCCGCTGTTCGGCAAGCACGCCTATGTCCTGGACGAGAACCTGGAGTTGGTGGCCCCGGGCGTGCCCGGTGAGCTGTACGTGGCGGGCCACGGTCTCGCGCACGGTTACATCGGCCAGCCGGCCCTGTCCGCCGACCGGTTCGTGGCCAACCCGCACGGTCCGGCCGGTGCCCGGATGTACCGCACCGGTGACCTGGCCCGCTGGAACAAGCAGGGCGCCCTGGAGTACCTCGGGCGTGGCGACGAGCAGATCAAGCTGCGCGGCTTCCGGATCGAACCGGGCGAGATCGAGGCGGCGCTCCTCGCGCACCCGGCGGTGGCGCAGGCGGCGGCGGTCGTACGGGAGGACAGGCCCGGCGACAAGCGGCTCGTCGCCTACGTCGTGGCGGCGCCCGGCGAGGCCCCGACGGTGGAGGAGCTGCGGAGGCGGGCGACGGTCCGGCTGCCGGAGTACATGGTGCCGTCGGCGTTCGTGGTCCTGGACGAGCTGCCCCGTACCGTCAACGGCAAGCTCGACCGGCGGGCGCTGCCCGTACCGGACACCGGTGCCGGGGCCGAAGGCGGACGTGCCCCGCGCAACCCCGCCGAGGAGATCCTCTGCGGACTGTTCGCGGACAACCTCGGTCTGGACTCGGTCGGCATCGACGACAACTTCTTCCACCGGGGCGGCCACTCGCTGCGCGCCACGCTGCTCATCAGCCGCATCCGGGCCGTCTGGGACACCCGCATCACCATCAGCGACCTGTTCCAGAGCCCCACGCCCGCCCTGCTCGCCGAACACATCGCGGCGGGCAGCGGAGGCGACCCGATGGGCACCGTGCTGCCCATCAGGGCCGTCGCGGAGGCGAACTCCGGCGAACCGCCGCTGTTCTGCGTCCACGCCGTGTCCGGGATGAGCTGGGGGTACGCGGGGCTGCTGCCGCACCTCGACCAGGACCGGCCGGTCATCGCCCTCCAGGCCCGCAGGCTGAGCGGCCCGGAGGGGGCGCCGGGGTCCATCGAGGAGATGGCCGACGACTACCTCGCCGAGATCCGCGCGGTCCAGCCGCACGGCCCGTACCACCTGCTCGGCTGGTCCTTCGGCGGGCTCGTCGCGCACGCCGTCGCCGCCCGGCTCGAAGCGGCCGGGGAAGAGGTCGCGCTGCTCGCCCTCCTCGACTCCTACCCGCTGCCCGACGGGTTCCGCGCCCCGGAGATCGACGGCCGGCACGTCCTGACCGCCCTCCTCGGCACCGCCGGCGAGACGCTGCCGGTGCGCTGCGCGGACACGGCGCCGGACATCGCGGAACTCGCCGAGGCGCTCCGGGCGGCTGACCCCGTCCTCGGCGCCCTGGAGCACGCTCAGGCCGCGGCCGTCGTCGCGGCCACCCTCGACAACCTGCGGCTGCGCTACCGGTACGTGCCCGGCGTCGGGTTCGGCGGCGACGCGGTGTTCTTCGACGCCACCGGCACCCCCGCGCCCCTGTCCGGGGCCGAGGCCTGGGCACCGTACATCGCGGGCCGCGTCGAGGAGTTCGCCGTCGACTGCGAGCACGCCCGGATGACCGAGGCGGAGCCGCTGCGGGCGATCGGCCGGGTCCTGGCCCGCAGGCTGCGGCCCGCGCGCATCTGAACCAGCGGCGCGACCCGGGGCCCGTACGGCGGAACCACCGCCGTACGGGCCCCGGCGCGTGCAGCGCGGGGGAGTGCCGCCGGCGGGCCGCCGGACGGGACCGCCCCGTGCCCGCCGTCCGTGGCCCCCGCCTGTACCGCGTCGCCGAACTGCCCGCATACTGCCGCCTGACCAGCCGGGTCGGTGCCGCCGTGCTGCTTAGCGTTGGGGATGTCCGCACGATCGGCCAGGCCTCGTGAGTGGTGCGGTCCGGCCCCCAGAGGAAGTCAAGGACATGGTGGATCATTCCGGTTGGCGGGTCGGCGTCGCCTCGGCCCCCATACATCACGGCGAAATTCTCCAGGGCGTCTTTCCCCACCAGGGCCAGCTGACCCGGGGGCTGGTCACGCTGCCCTGCACCGTGCATACGACCCGCGCGTCGTTCATCCCGGCGCGGGGCGAGGAGCTGACCGTCTCGCCGGCGTGGAAGACCAAGGCGATGCGCGCCGCGCAACTCACGGCGGAGGCCTGTGTCCCGCCGGGCGAGGGACCGGTCGGCGGGCACCTGGAGCTCACCGGCGACGTGCCGCTCTGCCGCGGCTTCGGCTCGTCCACGAGCGATGTCCTCGCCGCCGTCTGGGCCGTACAGGACGCACTGGTGAGCCCGCTGCCGCCCGAGGAGGTCGCGCGGATCGCGGTGCGGGCGGAGACGGCGTCGGACTCGCTGATGTTCAACGAGAGTTCGGTGCTGTTCGCCCAGCGCGAGGGCAAGGTCATCGAGGACTTCGGATACCGCATGCCCGCGGTACGGGTCCTCGGCTTCGGCTCACGGCCCGAGAACGAGGGCAAGGGCATCGACACGCTGGCCTTCCCGCCCGCCGAGTACGCCGGCGAGGAGCTGGAACTCTTCGCCGAACTCCAGGTGATGCTGCGCGAGGCCATCCACACCAAGGACGTCGCCCTCATCGGGGCGGTCGCCTCCGCCAGCACCGACATCAACCAGCGCCACCTGCCGATCCCCCGCCTCGACGGGCTGCGCGCCATCGTGCGGGAGACCGGCGCCCTCGGCATCCAGGCCGCGCACAGCGGGGACATCGCCGGCCTCCTCTACGACCGCGACGACCCGGACGTCGAGGCCCGCACCGAGCACGGCAAGCGACTGCTGCACAACATCGGCATCCACGAGCAGTGGATCTTCACGACGGGTGACTGACATGACTACGACCACGATCGCGGGCGCCGTCAAGCTCCACGACTCGGTGGTGGACGCCACCGAACTGCCCCGCATCATCCAGGTGACCGACAACCTCTACGCCGCCGCGTTCAGCCTCATGAAGCTGCTGCCCGCGCGCTACATCGTCGACCGCGCCGAGGCCGCGGGACTGCTGCGCCCCGGCACCCGGGTGATCGAGACCTCCTCCGGCACCTTCGCCCTCGGCCTGGCGATGGTGTGCCGGCTGCGGGGCTACGACCTGACCATCGTCGGCGACAACGCCATCGACCGCGACCTGCGCAACCGCCTCGAAATGCTCGGCGCCACCGTCGAGATCGTCGAGTACGCCGGTCAGGACGGCGGCATCCAGGGCGCCCGGCTCGCCCGCGTCGCCGAACTCCAGCGGCTCCACCCCGACAGCTTCGTCCCCGGCCAGTACGACAACCCCGACAACCCCGGCGCCTACTCCGTGGTCGCCGACCTCATCGGCGAGACCGTCGGCTCCGTGGACTGCCTCGTCGGCCCGGTCGGCTCCGGCGGCTCCACCGGCGGCCTCGCCGCCGCCCTGCGCCCCGCCGACCCGGCCCTCCACCTCGTCGGCGTCGACACCCACGGTTCGATCATCTTCGGCACCCCCGACGGCTCACGCACCCTGCGCGGCCTCGGCAGCAGCATCCACCCGGGGAACGTGCGGCACAGCGCCTACGACGAGGTGCACTGGGTCACCGCCCCCGAGGCCTTCCACGCCACCCACGAACTCTTCCGCAACCACGGCCTGTTCATGGGCCCCACCAGCGGCGCCTCCTTCCAGGTCGCCTCCTGGTGGGCCGCCCGCAACCCCGGCAGCGAGGTCGTCATGGTGCTCCCCGACGAGGGCTACCGCTACCAGTCCACCGTCTACAACAACGAGTGGCTCCGCGCGGAGGGCATCGTGCCCGCCCCCACCGCCGGCCCGGTCACCGTCGACCACCCGCTGGACGCCCCCGCCTCCTGGACCCGGCTGATCTGGGCCCGCCGCGGCTTCGACGACGTCATGACGCCGGAGGCCCAGGCATGAGCACCCCCCTCCTCCTGCTCGTCGAGTCCAACACCACCGGCACGGGACGACAGTTCGCCCAGCGGGCCCGCGCCCTCGGCGCCGAACCGGTGCTGCTCAGCGCGGACCCGGCCCGCTACCCGTACGCCGCCGAGGACCGGCTCCGCACCGTCGTCGTCGACACCGCGGACGGCGAAGCCCTCTGGGCCGCCGTCACCGGCCTCGCGGCCGAGGCGCCGATCGCCGGGGCGCTCTCCAGCTCCGAGTACTACGTGGCCACCGCCGCCGACCTCGCCCGGCGGCTCGGCCTCTCCGGGCCGTCCGCCGACGCCGTACGGGCCTGCCGCGACAAGTCCGTACAGCGCCGCACCCTGGCCGAGGCCGGCGTGCCGGTCCCGCTCTTCTCGGTCGCCGGCGACGTCGGCGAGGCCCTCGCCGCCGCCCAGTGGATCGGCGGCCCCGTCGTCGTCAAGCCGGTACAGGGCTCCGGAAGCCTCGGCGTACGCCTCTGCCGCGACCGGGACGAGGTCGCCGAACACGCCGGCGGGCTCCTCGCCGCCACCGTCAACGAACGCGGACTCAGCACCCCCGGCCTGGTGCTCGTCGAGCAGTACCTGACCGGACGCGAGTACTCGGTCGAGGTCTTCGGCGAGCAGGCCGTCGTCACCGTCGCCAAGTACGTCGGCGCCCCGCCGGTGTTCGTCGAGACCGGGCACGACGTCCCCGCCCGACTCCCCGACGTCCAGGCCGCCGCGCTCGTCGACACCGCCGTCCACGCCGTCAAGGCACTCGGCCTCGGCTGGGGCGCCGCCCACGTCGAACTCCGGCTCGACGGCGACACCGCCCGCGTCATCGAGGTCAACCCCCGGCTCGCCGGCGGCATGATCCCCGAGCTCGTACGCCGGGCCCGCGGCGTCGACCTCGTCGGCGCCCAGGTACGGGCCGCGCTCGGCGAGGACGTCGACCTCACCGGCACGGCGGACGCCGCGGGCGCGGCATCCATCCGCTTCCTCACCGCCGGCACCGACAGCGTCCTCACCGACGTCACCGGCGCCGAGGCCGCGGCCCGCGCCGTGCCCGGCGTCGTCGACGCCTCCCTCTACCGGGAGGCCGGAACCGTCCTCGCCCCCGCGGAGGACTTCCGGGGCCGGGCCGGCCACGTCATCGCCGCCGGACCGACACCGGAGTCCACCGCCGAGGCCGCCGGGACCGCCCTCGCGCACGGCCTCGCCACCGCCCTCGCGCCCCTGGCCGCCCAGCCGCTCAGGGAGGCGGTGCCGGCATGAGCACCGCGATACCCGGGCAGCCGGAGGCCGGCGTCGACACCGGACGGCTGCGCACCGGGCTCGACCCGCGCGCCCACCACATCGTCTACGACCAGTACCGGCCCGACGCCGGCGACCCCGTCGGCGGCGAACTGCGCCTGATCAGCGAGGTGGACCGGGCCCACCTCGTGATGCTCACCGAACGCGGCATCGTCGACACCGCCCGCGCCGGCGCGCTCCTCGACACCGTCGAAGCCCTGCGCGCCGACGACTTCGCGCCCGTACGCGAACGGCCCATGCCCCGGGGCCTTTACCTGGCCTACGAGGGCTGGCTCGTCGACGAGCTCGGCCAGGAGACCGGCGGCGTCCTGCACACCGGGCGCTCCCGCAACGACCTCAACGCCACCACCGTACGGCTCAAGGTCCGCGGCCCCTACGCCGAACTCCTCGACGAAGTGGCCGCCCTCGCACGGGTCCTCCTGGAACAGGGCGAGGCGTACCAGGACGTCACCATGCCCGCGTACACCCACGGCCAGCCCGCCGTGCCCATCAGCTACGGCCACTACCTCACCGGCGTCGCGGGAGCCGTGCTGCGCTCGCTCGCCGGACTCCTCGACGCCGGGCGGGAGATCGACGTCAACCCGCTGGGCGCGGGCGCCGTCGGCGGCACCTCCGTGCCCGTCGACCCGGCCCGAACCGCCGACCTGCTCGGCTTCACGGCCGCCGCACCCCACTCGGTCGACGCCGTCGCCTCCCGCGACTTCGCGCTCCGCATGCTGTCCTCGGCCGCCGTCCTCGGCGTGCTCCTGGCCCGCGTCGCCCGCGACCTGACCTGGTGGACCACGGAGGAGTTCGGGCTCCTGCGGATGGCCGACGACCTCGTCGGATCCAGCTCGATGATGCCGCAGAAACGCAATCCCTTCCTGCTCGAACACATCCAGGGCCGCTCCACGTCCGCGCTCGCCGGCTTCACCGGCGCCGCCGCGGCCATGTCCACCGCCGGCTACACCAACGCCATCGCCGTCGGCACCGAGGCCGTACGCCACCTGTGGCCCGGCCTCGCCGACACCACCCAGGCGGTCACGCTGCTCCGGCTCGTCGTCGCCGGAGCGCGGCCCGACCGCGAGCGCATGCGCGCACGCGCCAGGGACGGCTTCACCTCCGCGACCTACCTCGCCGAACGCCTCGTCGTCGACGGCACGCCCTTCCGCACCGCCCACCACATGGTCGGCGAGACCGTCCTCGCCGCCCTCGACAACGGCACCTCCCTGGCCGACGCGGCCCGCGCCCACCCCGGCGTGGCCGAGGCCGCCGCCGGATACCCGGCCGACTGGCTCGACCCGGAGACCGTGGCCGCGGCCTGCGCCCACGGCGGCGGCCCCGGCGGCACCGCCCAGACCGAGGCGCTCGCCCGGGCGCGGGCCGAACTCGCCGCCCTCACCGCCGAGTCGGACGCCCGCCGGGCCCGCTGGGCCGACGCCGCCGAACGGCTCGGCAGCGAGGTCGCCAAGGTGGTGGCCGCCCGATGAGCGAAGGCCCGCCGGGCGGGCTGCTGCGGCAGCGCGACTTCCGGCTCCTATGGGCGGGGGAGACCACCAGCCGCTTCGGCAGCAACATCACCGGCGTCGCCATGCCGCTCGTCGCCGTCGTCACCCTCGACGCGAGCACCTTCTGGGTCAGCGCCCTGGCCGCCGCCGCCTGGCTGCCCTGGCTCTTCCTCGGGCTGCCCGCCGGCGCCTGGGTGGACCGGCTGCCCCGCCGCCCGCTCATGATCGCCTGCAACCTCGCCTCGCTGGTCCTGCTGCTCAGCGTGCCGGCCGCCGCCTGGCTCGACGTGCTGACCATGACCCACCTGCTCGTCGTCTCCCTGCTCACCGGCCTCGCCAACGTCTTCTTCTCCATCTCCTACCGGGTCTACCTGCCCGCCGTCGTCAGCCGCGAGCACCTCACCGAGGCCAACGCCAAACTCCAGGGCAGCGAATCGGCCGCGCAGCTCGCCGGACTCGGCGGCGGCGGCCTCCTGGCCGGCGCGTTCGGCGCCGTCACCGGACTCCTCGCCGACGCCGCCACCTTCCTCGCCTCCACCCTGTGCCTGCTCGGCATCCGCGCCGAGGAACCCCCGCCCAGAAGACCCGAGAAACCCACCGCCCTCCGCCAGGACGTCGCGGAGGGCCTGCGGCACACCGTCCGCGACCCCTACCTGCGCGTCCTCACCGCCTACGGCACCGTCACCAACCTGCTGCTCACCGGCTACCAGGCCATCCTCACCGTCTTCCTCGTCCGCGAACTCCACGTCGGCGAGGCCATGGTGGGCTGGCTCCTCGCGGGCAGCAGCGTCGGCGGCCTCCTCGGAGCCGTCGTCGCCACCCCGATGGCCCGACGCTTCGGCACCGCCCGCGGCATGCTCCTCTGCAAGTTCGCCACCGCCCCCTTCGGGCTGCTCATCCCCCTCGCCGAACCCGGCTGGCGGGTCGTGCTGCTCCCCGTCGGAGGCGCCGTCCTCGCCCTGGGCGTCGTGTCCGCCAACGTCATCCAGGGCTCGTTCCGCCAGCAGTACTGCCCGCCGCGGCTCCTCGGCCGCGTCACCGCCAGCGTCTCCGTCGCCAACTTCGGTGCCATCCCCATCGGTTCGCTCCTCGGCGGGGTGCTCGGCGGCGTGCTCGGGCTGCGCCCCGCGCTCTGGCTGCTCACCTGCGGCCTCGCGGTCAGCTCCGCCCTGCTCCTCGCGGGCCCGCTCCGGTCACGGCGCGACCTGCCCACCGAACCGCCCGGCGACTCCGACGACCCCGCCGAGCCGGCGGGCACCCACCAGTACTCCACACCCGAACAAGGCTGATCCGTCCCGACGGCCATCCGCGTCCGCGCATCCGTCACCGAACAGGAGGGGTCCCGTGAGTGATCCCAGAAGCGGTTCCAGGAGTCCCGCGAGCGGCATCCTGCTGCCCGCACCCGCGCCACCGCCGCGTGCCCTGCCACGCCCCGGGTCCCTCGACCTGTGGCTGCTCAGGGTCTCCGACGCCCGGGGCACCGGGCTCGACACGGCCGTGCTCGACGCCACCGAGCGGCAGCGCGCCGCAGGCCTCGCGTACGCGGAGGACCGGGTCCGCTTCACCGCCGCACATCTGGCCCTGCGCCGGCTGCTCGGCACGTACCTCGACATGCTGCCGCAGGACATCCACTACGGCCGGGAGACCTGCCCCTGCTGCGGCGGCCCGCACGGACGGCCCACCGTCCTCGGCGCCACCCGCGGCCTGCACTTCTCCCTCTCCCACCGGGGCGACCTCGTCCTCGTGGGAACGGCGGTGGCGCCCATCGGCGTCGACGTCGACCTCGTCGCCGACCCCGGCGGCGCCGCGGAACTCGCCGCCATGCTGCACCCCGCCGAACAGCGCGAGATCGAGGCCCTGCCACCCCCGCGCAGGCCTCGCGCGCTGGCCCGGCTCTGGACCCGGAAGGAGGCCTACCTCAAGGGGCTCGGCACCGGCCTCGGCCGCGACCCGGCCGCCGACTACGTCGGCTCCGGCAGCCCCGAAGGACCCATGCCCCCCGCCGGCTGGACCCTGCTCGACATCCCCGTCGACCGCGGTTACGCGGCGGCCGTCGCCGTCCACGGAGAGCTGACCACGCCGTCCCCGCGCGTCAACCGGCTCTCCGAGAGCGACATCCGCGGAGACCCGCCGGACCGGTAGGGAGACGGGCGGGCGCCGGCCTCACCAGCCGAAACGGCGGTCCACCAGAGCGGCGAACTCCGCGAAGCTGAGGACACGGTCGCCGTTCAGGTCGGCCTCGTCGAACAGCGCCGAGGCGGCGTCGTCGTCCCCGACGCCCCAGACCGGGATCACGCCCTGCGCGGCCAGGGTCGGGCCCTTGGCCCGCAGGGCGCTGATGACCTCGGCCCGCGTCAGGGTGCCGTCCCGGTCGAGGTCGAGCGCGTCGAAGAGAATCCGGGCCTTGTCGCTCATCACGTGTCCTGTCCGCCGTCGGCGCCGGATCGGCCGACGCGTGCCGTACGGAAGGACGCGGGAACCGGCCCGCGAGTTGCCTGGCGGAACCCCGTTGTCGACAGCGTCTTCCCAGGTTAGGGTCCCCGGGCACGCATCGGGGGATCACCGCAGGTGGGGGACATGGCACACGACATCGACACGCTTCCGAAGGGCGCGGGGGTCTGGGGGCAGGCCATCGCGGCCCTGGTCCTCGGAGGAGCGCTCGCCGGCGGCTTCTGGCTGCTGGCCAAGACCGGCGACGCGGACGGCGGCCCGGCGAAGCCCGTCGCCTGCTCGCAGGGCGAGCCCGCCAAGACGCCCGGTCAGGTCTCGGGGACCCAGCTGTGCCGGACGCTCCACCGCCCCGACCTCGCCGCGCTGCTCGGCACCCCGACGGAGATCGCGAAGGGCACCGGCCACAGCGACGGGTCCTTCAGGCTCGGCGGCGGCAAGGAGACACCGCACCCCTCCGGCCAGGTCGAGTTCGACACGTACACGGTGGTCCTCGCCGCCACGTACGACCGCCTCCCCGTCGGCGAGTCCGCCTCCTACCTGGGACCCGACGCGCGGAAGACCACCCTCGGGGGCCGCCCGGCCGTCCTCTACTCCGACGAGACGCTGAAGATCAGCTTCCGGCTCGACGGCGGCGACTCCAAGAGCGGCCCCGGCGTCCCCGCCCGCGTCCTCTCCGTCGCCCAGGACCCGAAGGACGGCGGCGGCTCCTACGAGCTGACCCTGTGGCGCACGGACGGGGGCGTGCCCGACGACGACGTACTGCTCCGCGTCGCGAACACGGTCCTGCCCACGATCCCGGGGTGGCGGACCGCCGGATAGCGCGTCCAGGCCCTCCGCCGGGAGGTTTTCCACAGGTTGCCGCCGGCGGGACCAGGGTGTCGGTGGGGGCGGCTAGGCTTCGGGAATGGTCCTTTCCGACGAATCCACCGAGATCTCCGACGCCGCGCGGGTCCTTCAGCGCGTCTTCGGATACAGCTCCTTCCGGGGCGAGCAGCAGGAGATCATCGAGCAGGTCGTCGGTGGCGGCGACGCGCTCGTGCTGATGCCGACCGGCGGCGGCAAGTCCCTCTGCTACCAGATCCCGGCGCTCGTCAGAGACGGCACCGGCGTCGTGATCTCGCCGCTGATCGCGCTGATGCAGGACCAGGTGGACGCGCTCAGGGCCCTCGGCGTGCGGGCCGGCTTCCTCAACTCGACCCAGGACCCGTACGAGCGGCAGGCCGTCGAGCAGGCCTTCCTCGCCGACGAGCTTGACCTCCTCTACCTCGCACCCGAGCGGCTGCGCACCGAGGGCACGCAGCGGCTGCTCGACCGGGGCACGGTGTCGCTCTTCGCGATCGACGAGGCGCACTGCGTCGCCCAGTGGGGCCACGACTTCCGGCCCGACTACCTCGCCCTGTCGATGCTCCACGAGCGCTGGCCCAAGGTGCCGCGGATCGCCCTGACCGCCACGGCGACCGAGGCCACCCACGCCGAGATCGCGGCGCGCCTCGGCCTCGAGGACGCCCGGCACTTCGTCGCGGGCTTCGACCGGCCGAACATCCAGTACCGCATCGTCCCCAAGAACAACCCGCTGAAGCAGCTGCTCGACCTGATCAGGACCGAGCACGACGGGGACGCCGGAGTCGTCTACTGCCTCTCGCGCTCCTCGGTGGAGAAGACCGCCGCCGCCCTCGTCGAGCACGGCATCGACGCCGTGCCGTACCACGCGGGCATGGACGCCCGGGCGCGAGCCGCCAACCAGTCCCGCTTCCTGCGCGAGGACGGCGTCGTGGTCGTCGCCACCATCGCCTTCGGCATGGGCATCGACAAGCCCGACGTCCGCTTCGTCGCCCACCTCGACCTGCCGAAGTCCGTCGAGGGCTACTACCAGGAGACCGGCCGCGCGGGCCGCGACGGGGAACCGGCCACGGCGTGGCTGGCGTACGGCCTCCAGGACGTCGTCCAGCAGCGCAAGCTCATCGACGGCTCCGAGGGCGACGAGCAGCACCGCCGCGCCCTCGGCATGCACCTGGACGCCATGCTCGCGCTCTGCGAGACCGTCGACTGCCGCCGGGTCCGGCTCCTCGCCTACTTCGGCCAGTCCGGCGAACCGTGCGGCAACTGCGACACCTGCCTCACCCCCGCCGAGTCCTGGGACGGCACCGTCGCCGCCCAGAAGCTGCTGTCCACCATCTGGCGGCTGGCCAAGGAGCGGCGCCAGAAGTTCGGCGCCGGCCAGATCATCGACATCCTCCAGGGCAAGCGCACCGCCAAGGTCATCCAGTTCGACCACGACGCCCTGTCCGTCTTCGGCGTCGGCGCCGAGCTCGGCACCGCGGAGTGGCGCGGCGTCGTCCGCCAGCTGCTCGCGCAGGGCCTGCTCGCCGTGGAGGGCGACTACGGCACCCTCGTCCTCACCGAGCAGAGCGGCGACGTGCTCGGCGGCCGCCGCCCCGTCCCCCTCCGCAAGGAGAAGGCCCCCGCGGCGGCGTCCCGCAAGGAGGCCCGCTCCGGCAAGAGCGCCCGCGTCCCGGTCGACCTTCCGGCCGCCGCCATCCCGGTCTTCGAGGCCCTCCGCGCCTGGCGGGCCGCGACCGCCCGCGAGCAGGGCGTTCCGGCGTACGTCGTCTTCCACGACGCCACCCTCCGTGAGATCGCCACCGTCTTCCCCGGCACCGTCGAGGAGCTCGGCACGGTCGGCGGCGTCGGCGAGGCCAAGCTCGCCAAGTACGGCGAAGGCGTCCTCGCCACCCTGGCGGAATGCGAGTCGCCGGGCGCGACGGCGGCCCCGGACCCGGCCTCGGCTCCGGCCGCCGGCCCGGACGCGGCGCCGGCCCCGGCGCCCGCACCGGCCAAGACGCCCGCACCGGCCAAGACCCCTGCGCCGACCCGGGCCCTGGCCCCGACGTCGGCCCGGGCAGCGGCCCCCGCCCCCGCCCCGCACGACGAGGGCCCGGTCTGGGACGAGAGCGAGACCGAGCCGCCGTGGGACGAGTGGGAGTAGAAGCCGGGTGACGGCGGGCGGAGAGGGGGCATCACTCTCCGTCGCCCTCCGTTTGCGAAGAGCCAGGGGCCGCGTTTCAGTGGGAGCGACCCCCACGCGGCTCTGGAGCAGACAATGTCGATGGCGTTCGGTTCCCCCTTCGGTTCGTCCGACCCGTTCAGCGACATGCTGAACAGGTTCTTCGGCATGTCACCGGCGTCGTCGCCACCAGCGGTGCAGCGCGTCCCCATCGGGCGGCTGCTCACGGAGTCGTCGCACGAGCTGCTGAACACGGCGACCCGCAAGGCGGTCAGCGACGGCACGCAGGACCTCGACACCGAGCACCTGCTGTGGGCGGCGACCCAGGTCGACCCCGCCCGCAGGCTGCTCGCGCAGGTCGGCGTGGACCCGGACGCGCTCGCCGCGCAGCTCGAGAAGGTGCTGCCGAGGGAGTCCGGCGAGCCGTCCGCGGAGCCCGGTCTCACCCCGGCGGCCAAGCGCACACTCGCCGCCGCCTACGGGCATTCGCAGGCCGGGGGCGTCTCGTACATCGGCCCCGAGCACATCCTCAGCGCCCTCCTCGAGGACCCCGCGTCGGGTGCCATGAAGCTGCTGCGCGCGGACGACGTCGACGTACAGAAGCTGCGCGGGCTCTCGGAGCAGTCGGGCCGGGCGGAAGGCGGCGCACCGGCGGCGGCGAAGCAACAGCAGCAGCCGGCGACGAGCCTCGACGAGTACGGCAGGGACCTGACGGAGGAGGCGCGGGCCGGGAAGCTCGACCCGGTGGTCGGGCGGGCCGAGGAGATCGAGCAGACCGTCGAGATCCTCTCCCGCCGCTCCAAGAACAACCCCGTGCTCATCGGCGAGCCCGGTGTCGGCAAGACCGCCATCGTGGAGGGCCTGGCGCAGCGGATCGTCGCGGACGAGGTGCCCTCGACCCTGAAGGGCAAGCGGGTGATCTCCCTCGACCTGTCCGGGATGGTGGCCGGCGCGCAGTACCGCGGACAGTTCGAGGAGCGCCTGAAGAAGGTCATCGAGGACGTCCAGAACGCGAGCGGCGAGATCATCCTCTTCCTCGACGAGCTGCACACGGTCGTGGGCGCGGGCGCCACCGGCGAGGGCGCCATGGACGCGGGCAACATGCTCAAGCCCGCCCTCGCCCGCGGTGAGCTCCAGCTGGTCGGCGCGACCACCATCGACGAGTACCGCAAGCACATCGAGAAGGATGCCGCCCTCGAACGGCGCTTCCAGCCCGTGCTGATCCCGGAACCGACGGTCGAGGAGACCGTGCAGATCCTCGAAGGGCTCCGGGACGCGTACGAGGCCCACCACCAGGTCCGGTTCGCCGACGGGGCCCTGACGGCGGCCGCGGAGCTCTCCGACCGGTACATCAGCGACCGGTTCCTGCCCGACAAGGCGATCGACCTGATGGACCAGGCGGGCGCCCGGGTACGGCTCCGCGGCGCGGGCCGCTCCACCGAGGTGGTCAGCCGCGAGGACCGCCTCGCCAAGCTGCGGCGCGAGAAGGACGAGGCCGTCGCGGGCGAGCAGTTCGAGAAGGCCTCGGAACTGAAGCGGCAGATCGCCGAGGTGGAGGGCGAGCTCGCGGGCATCGAGGAGCGCCGTGAGGGCGTCGTCTCGGTGACGGCCGCCGACATCGCCGACATCGTGTCCCGGCGTACCGGCATCCCCGTCTCGCAGCTCACCGCCAGCGAGAAGGAGAAGCTCCTCCACCTGGAGGAGGAGATGCACGCCCGGATCGTCGGCCAGGGCGAGGCTGTCACCGCGGTCTCCGAGGCCGTGCGCCGCAACCGCGCCGGCATGGGCGACCCCAACCGGCCCGTCGGCTCCTTCCTGTTCCTCGGCCCGACCGGCGTCGGCAAGACGGAGCTCGCCAAGACGCTCGCCGAGCTGCTGTTCGGCGACGAGGACCGGATGATCCGGTTCGACATGAGCGAGTTCCAGGAGAAGCACACGGTCGCCCGGCTCGTCGGGGCTCCCCCCGGATACGTCGGGTACGAGGAGGCCGGCCAGCTCACCGAGAAGGTCAGGCGCCAGCCGTACAGCGTGGTGCTGTTCGACGAGGTGGAGAAGGGGCACCCGGACGTCTTCAACACGCTGCTGCAGATCCTCGACGACGGGCGCCTCACCGACGGCCAGGGCCGTACGGTCGACTTCCGCCACTGCGTCGTCATCATGACGTCCAACATCGGCGCGCACCGCATCCTCGCCCACGAGGGCGACGCGGCCGAGCTCAAGGACGAGCTGATGGAGGACCTGCGGGGACGCTTCCTGCCGGAGTTCCTCAACCGCATCGACGACATCATCGTCTTCCACAGCCTCACCGAGGACGACCTGTCCGAGATCGTCGAGCACCTCCTGGACCGCAGCAAGCACCGCGTCCACGCGCAGGGCATGACCCTGGAGGTCACCGAGGCGGCGAAGAAGCTGCTCGTCGCCCACGGCTACCAGCCGGCGTTCGGCGCCCGCCCGCTGCGCCGCACCATCCAGACCGAGCTCGACAACCGGGTCGCCTCGCTCCTCCTCGGCGGCGAGGCCGACCCGGGCGACACCATCGTCGCCGACGTCGTGGACGACTCGCTGCACTGCACCGTCCGCAAGGCGGAACCCGGCGCCGCCGCGGACACCGCGTCCTCGTCCGGCGACGACGCCTGAACGACCGGCGGGTGTCGGCCGGCCGGTGGCGGGCGGCGGGGCGTGCCCTGTCGCCCCGGGGCGCCCTCGCGCTGCAGAGCGTCGACGGCGCCCTGTCCTTCGCCGCACGCGCGGCGCTCGCCATGGCCCTGCCCGCCGTGCCGATGGCGCTGGCGGGACGGGCCGACGAGGCCGTCTACGCGATGCTCGGCTCGTTCACCACCACCTTCGGCCGCAACCTGCCGTACCGGCGCAGGGCCCGGGTCCTCGCGGTCGTCGCGGTGGCGATGACCGCCGGGGTGGGCTGCGGTGTCGCGCTCGCCGCCTGGGCGCGGCCGTGGAACGGGGGAGCGGGCGCCGCCCTGACGGTGGGCGCCATGGCGGTGGTCGCGGGCGCGGCGAAGTTCGCGTGCGACGCGGCCCTGCTGCGCGGCCTCGGCGCCGTCCTGCTGCTGTTCTCCTTCGCCGTGGCGGCCAACGGCGCCTCCGCCCCGGGTGACGTGCTGCCCCGTACCGTGCTGGCCGCCACCGGCGCCACCGTCGCCTGGATCCTCGCCATGGCCGGCCGGTTCACCCATCCGGACCGGCCGCAGCGGCTGGCCGTCGCGGCGGCGCTCCGGGAGCTCGCCGACCTGTGGGAGGCGAGCGGTACGGGGGCGGGCAGCGGGCTCGTACGGCACCGGGCGACGGCCGCCGTCCTCCAGGCGTACCGCACGCTCGGCCGGCTGCCCCCGACCTCGGCGGCCCGGCAGGGCCGGGGCGACACCTGCCTCCGGCTCACCGACCTGTGCTGGTCGCTGCTCATCGGCTCGCCGAGCCGGCCGCCGGACGACCCCGAGGCCCTGGCCGGGCAGCTGCGCCGCCAGGCCCGGCTGCTCGCGAGCCGCCGCCGACGGCTCCCGGGCGTCCTGCCGGAGCTCGCGGACCCGTCCCCGGCCTCCCGGCCGGGACGCCGGGGACGGGGTCCGGAGCGGGTCGGTCCGGGCAGCCGGGCGGCCGCCGAACTGCGGGCCGCCGAACTGGTGACGGGAGGGCGCCACGGCCGTGCGGCGGTCCTCCTGGTGCCCGCCCTGCGGATGACCCTCGGCACCGGCCTCGCGGGCGGGACGGCGCTCCTCCTCGGCCTCGGCCACGGCTACTGGGCGGCCATCTCGGCCGCCGCGGTCCTCCACTCGGTCAACGTGCGCACGGCGACCCAGCGGGCCGTGCAGCGCACCCTGGGCACGGTCGCGGGCCTGTTCCTCGCCCTGGGGGTGCTCGCCGCGGACCCCGGTCCCGTGGTGCTCGTCCTGGTGATCGTGCTGCTCGAGTTCCTCCTGGAGTACGTGGTGGCCCGCAACTACGGCCTCGGCGTCGTCTTCCTCACGCCGCTGGCCCTGCTCCTCTCCGACCTGGCCGCGCCCGCGCCGGCCGGGGTCCTGGTCGAGGACCGGGCGCTGGGCAGCGTCCTCGGGGTGGGCATCGCCCTGGGCTGCGCGCTGCTGGTGGTGCACGACCGGGCCGCCCTGCGGGCGCAGCGCGCGCTCGCCGCCTGCTCGGCCGTGTCGGACGAGGCCGAGCGGGTGCTCGCCGAGCGCGCTGCGCGGTCGTTCCCGCTGGTCCAGACGCGGCTCGCGGCGGCGGTGGTGGAGCTGCGGGAGGCCGACGACGCCGCGGCGGGCGAGCTGTGGCCCGCCGAGATCGACCCCACCGAACTGGCGGCGGCGGAGCGGCGGGCGTACCTCCTCCTGGAGCGGTTCCTCCGGTGGCGGTGAGCGCGGTCAGCCGGCGGGGGCGATCGTCACGCTGACGTGCTTCATGATCGGCTGGTCGCTCTGGGTGCTGTAGTCGCCGAGGGCGCACAGCACGTTCATCTCGGGCATGTAGCCGGCGGCGCAGCCGCGCGGGATGTCGTACGGGACGGCGAGGTAGCCGTTGAGGGAGCGGTGGGTGCCGTCCCGCGCGGTGCTGGTGATGTCGACGGGGCCGAGGTCGGCGATCCCGCGTTCCCGCATGTCGGCGCGGTTCATGAAGACGAGGGTGCGCAGGTTCTTGACGCCCCGGTAGCGGTCGTTGTCGGAGTAGATGGTGGTGTTCCACTGGTCGTGCGAACGCATGGTGCCGAGGGCGAGGGTGCCGGGCGCGGGGACGACGTCGGGGAGTGCGGCGGCGGAGAACTCGGCGCGTCCGGAGGGGGTGAGGAAGACGAGTTCGCGGGCGGGCTGCTTGATGCGGAAGCCGAGCGGCAGCCGTACCCGTCGGTTGAAGTCCTCGAAGCCGTCGAGGACCTTGGCCATGGTGTCGCGGACGCGGTCGTAGTCCTCGACGTACCACTCCCAGGGCGTCGCGCTGTCGGGCAGGGCGGCGCGGGCCATGCCGGCGATGATGGCCGGTTCGGAGAGCAGATGGGGCGAGGCGGGGCGCTTCATGCCGAGGGAGAGGTGGACCATGCTCATCGAGTCCTCGACGGAGGTGCTCTGGACGCCCTTGCGCTGGTGGTCCTTCTCGGTGCGGCCGAGGCAGGGGAGGATGAGGGCCCGGGCGCCGTGGACGATGTGGCTGCGGTTCAGTTTGGTGCTGACCTGGACGGTGAGGTCGCAGGTGCGCAGCGCCGCGTAGGTGACGGGGGTGTCGGGCGCGGCGAGGGCGAAGTTGCCGCCCATGCCGACGAACACCTTGATCTCGCCGCGGCCCATCGCCTCGATGGTGCGGACGGTGTCCAGGCCGTGGGCGCGGGGCGGTTCGATCGCGCAGACCTCGGCGAGCCGGTCGAGGAAGGCCTCGCTGGGGCGGTGGTCGATGCCGCAGGTGCGGTTGCCCTGGACGTTGCTGTGTCCGCGTACGGGGGAGGGGCCGGCGCCTTCGCGGCCGAGGTTGCCGCGGAGCAGCAGCAGGTTGACGATCTCGCGGACGGTGTCGACGCCGTGCTCGTGCTGGGTGACGCCCAGGCACCAGCTGACGATGGAGCGGTCGGCCTCGCCGTACACCCGGGCGGCCTTGAGGATGTCGGCGCGGGTGAGTCCGGACTGTCTCTCCAGCTCCTCCCACGGCGTGCCCTCGCACAGGGCGCGGTAGGCGTCGAAGCCGGTGGTGTGACGGTCGATGAACTCGCGATCCAACGCCTTGGGGTCGGTCGCCGAGTGCTCCAGGATCGCTTTGGCCATGCCGCGCACCAGCGCCATGTCGCCGCCGATGCGGGGCTGGAGGTTCAGGGTGCTGGTCCTGGTGGACTTGAACAGGGCCATGTCGGTGAAGTCGTGCGGGACGATGGTGCGGGTGGCGGCGGCCTCGACCAGCGGGTTGACGTGCACGATCTGTGCGCCGCGGTGGTAGGCCTCGGCGAGGGCGGTGAGCATACGGGGCGCGTTGGAGGCGGCGTTGACGCCGAAGATGAACAGCGCGTCGGCCGTCTGCCAGTCGACGAGGTCGACGGTGCCCTTGCCGGTGCCCAGGGAGGCCGTGAGGGCGCGGCCGCTGGCCTCGTGGCACATGTTGGAGCAGTCGGGCAGGTTGTTGGTGCCCAGTTCGCGGGCCATCAGCTGGTAGAGGAACGTGGCTTCGTTGCCGAGCCGGCCCGAGGTGTAGAACGACGCCTGGTTCGGGTCGTCGAGGTCGCGCAGGGCCCGGCCGACGAGCTCGAAGGCGTCCTTCCAGGCGATGGGGACGTAGTGGTCGGACGCGGGGTCGTAGACCATCGGTTCGGTCAGCCGGCCCTGGTTCTCCAGGTCGTAGTCGCTCCAGCCGGCGAGTTCGGTGACCGAGTGGGCGGCGAAGAACTCCCGCCCGACCCGTTTGCTCGTCATCTCCCAGGTGACGTGCTTGATGCCGTTCTCGCAGATGTCGAGATGCAGGCCCTTGGTGTCGTCGGGCCACGCGCAGCCGGGGCAGTCGAAGCCGGTGTTCTCGTGGTTCATCCGCATGATCGCGCGCGGGCCGTCCACCAGGGCCTTCTCGCGCAGCAGGAAGCTCGTCACGCTCTTGGCGGCGCCCCAGCCCGCCGCGGGGTGGTGGTAGGGCTCGAAGTGGGGCTCGCCCTCGGGAGCGGGTCCCACGGGGGCTCCGGACCGCTGCGGGTCCTGTCCGTCCCGGGTGGTGTTCTTGTCCTGGTCGGTGCTCAAGGCGCTTCACCCTTTCGCCCGGCGCGGGCGCGCGGGCACGGTGGCACGAGGACCCCTTCGGGCAGGCTAAGCCCGCCGTCCGGAGCCTGCCACCGGGCACCGGGGGACCCGCGCCGGGCTGCGTGAGGGATCATGCGCCCCTACGCTGGCGCTGTCCCTTTCCTCCGCATTTCCGGTCTTCGTGGGAGCGTCATGGTCGTACCCCAGCCCGTCGTCGCCTCGCCGCCGCGAGCCGCCGTGTTCCTGGTGGTCACGGTCAACCCGGGCGGCGAGAGTGTTGTACGGGACGTTCTCCAGGACCTGACGGGCCTGACCCGTTCCGTGGCGTTCCGCGCCCCCGACGACCGCCTCACCTGCATCACCGGCATCGGCTCCGGGGCCTGGGACCGGCTCACCGGCGGGCCGCGCCCCCGCGACCTGCACCCCTTCGTGCCGCTGCGCGGCCCCCGGCACCGGGCGCCCGCCACCCCCGGCGACCTCCTGTTCCATCTGCGCGCCCGCCGCATGGACCTCTGCTTCGAGCTGGCCCGGCTGATCGTGGACGCGCTCGGCGCCGCGGTGACCGTCGTCGACGAGGTCCACGGCTTCACCTACTTCGACCAGCGCGACCTGCTCGGCTTCGTCGACGGCAGCGAGAACCCGACCGGCACCACCGCCCTCGAAGCGGTCCACATCGGCGACGAGGACCCCGACTTCCGGGGCGGCAGCTACGTCATCGTGCAGAAGTACCTGCACGACATGGCCGCCTGGGGCGCCCTCGGCGACGAGGAGCAGGGCAGGGTCATCGGACGCGTCAAGGCGTCCAACGTCGAACTCCCCGACGACGTCAAACCGGCCGACTCCCACGTGGCGCTGAACACGGTCGTCGACGACGACGGCGTCCAGCAGCAGATCCTGCGCGACAACATGGCGTTCGGACAGGTCGGCGGCGGCGCGTTCGGCACCTACTTCATCGGGTACGCGCGGACGCCCGCCGTCACCGAACGGATGCTGCGCAACATGTTCCTCGGCGACCCGCCGGGCAACACCGACCGCATCCTCGACTTCTCGCGCGCCGTGACCGGCTGCCTCTTCTTCGTGCCGAGCGCCGACCTCCTCGACGACCTTCCCGCCGCGCCGCCGGCCGCCGTCGCCGTCCATGGGGACTCCCTGGGCATCGGCGGCATGAAAGGAGCCTGAGCCCCATGACGACCCCCGACGTCACGAACAACCTGCACCGCGAGCTCGCCCCCATCACCCCGGCGGCCTGGGCCGAGATCGAGGAGGAGGCCCGCCGCACCTTCCGGCGCCATGTCGCGGGCCGCCGCGTCGTCGACGTCCCCGAACCGGCCGGCCCCGGGCTCGCCGCCGTCGGCACCGGGCACCTCACCGCGATGGAACCCCCGGCGCCCGGCGTCACCGCGCGGCTCCGCGAGGCGAAACCCCTCGTCGAGCTCCGCGTCCCGTTCACCGTCGACCGGGCCGCCGTGGACGACGTCGAGCGCGGCTCCAAGGACTCCGACTGGCAGCCCGTCAAGGACGCCGCGAGGACCATGGCGTTCGTCGAGGACCGGGCCATCTTCGACGGGTACGCGGCCGCCGGCGTCGAAGGACTGCGCGCCCGCAGCTCCAACCCGGTGGTCCGGCTGCCCGAGGAGCCCAGCGACTACCCGGACGCCGTCAGCAGGGCCCTGACCTCGCTGCGCCTGGCCGGCGTCGACGGCCCGTACGCGCTGCTCCTCGGAGCCGACCAGTACCGGGCGGTCAGCGAGACCTCCGACCACGGCTACCCCATCGCGGCCCACCTCGGCCGGATGCTCGACGGCTCCCCGATCTGGGCGCCGGCCCTCAGCGGCGGCTTCGTCCTGTCCACCCGCGGCGGCGACTTCGAACTCCTCCTCGGCCAGGACGTGGCCATCGGCTACACGGGCCACGACGAGAACAGCATCCACCTCTACTTCCACGAGACGCTGACCTTCCGCACCTACACGGACGAGGCCGTGGTCGTCCTGGAAGCCTGAGCGGTGAACCGCCTGTTCGCCGGCGCCGTGTCGCGGCTGGCCGCCTCGGCGGTCGCCGGCGTCGCGACCGGCGCCGTCGTCGCCGGACTGACCCACACCCCGCTCGGCGTCCTCGCCGGCATCGCCGCCTCGGAGACCCTCTTCGTCGTCACGGGCTGGCTCGTCCTGTGGCCCATGGACGCCGCCACCACCCACCGCAACGTCCGCCGCGAGGAGTTCCGCCCGGTCGTCGAGGAACTCGCCGTCGTCGCGACCGCCGTCTGCGGCCTCGTCGGCATCATCGTGATGCTGATCGTCGGCCACTCCGACCTCAGCCACGCCGCGGCCGCCACGGCCCTCTGCGGCGTCTTCATGGGCTGGGCGGCGCTCCACCTCACGTACGCCACCCGGTACGCGTACCTCTACTACGCCCTGAAGCCCGGCGGCGGGATCGACTTCAACTCGTCGGTCCCGCCGCGCTACAGCGACTTCCTGTACTTCAGCTACAACCTCGGCATGACCTACCAGGTCTCCGACACGAACGTGTCCAGCACCGGCATCCGCGCGGTCGCCCTGCGGCACTGCCTGCTGTCGTACGTCTTCGGCGCCAGCATCCTGGCCACCACCATCAACCTGGTCACCGGCGTCGTCACCGGCTGATCAGGTGCGCCACCACGGTTCGCGGACGTAGCGGCTCTCCTCGCTCGTGCAGCCCAGGCCGTTGGAGATCTGGCCGGTGTCCAGGTTCCAGCCGACGACGCCGTCCCCCTCGCGGCCCAGTTCGATCAGCCGGTCGGTGACGGTCTCGGTGCCGGCCGTCACCCGGCAGGTGACGATGGTCGTCCACGACTGCCCGTCCAGGGCCGAGGCGAAGGCGAGCAGCGGGAGGACGATCACGGCGAGGCAGCCGGCCGCCCACTGCTCGACGGAGGCGGCCCGGCGCAGCCAGGCGGGCGGCCGGTAGTCCTCGTCCCGTGCGCTCTCCGGGCGGCCGTGCCCGTGGTGCGTCCGGCGCCGGCCGGTGCGGTACTCGACGACGACGCCCTGGCGGAGCGCGTACGCGGCGAGTCCGGTGGCCAGGCCCCACCAGGGGCCGAAGAAGCAGGCGTCGATGACGCCCACCGCGACCGGGTTGACGACGGTGAGGGCCGCCCGGCGGGCCGCGCCGGCGAGTCCGCCGTGCGAAGGGATGGCGCCGCGCGCGGCGAACAGGGCGAACACCACCCGGGAGGCGACGACGCCGAGGACCGAGCCGAGCAGCGGATCGGTGATCACCATGCCGAGCAGCACGTCGGGCCAGTTGCCCGGCTCCATGCCGACCAGGACGTCACGGACCGCGTCGCCGCCGCCCACCGTGTACGCCACCTTGGCGATCGGCAGGGCGAGCGCCAGGGCCATCAGGACGGTGTGCCCGGGGCCGCCCTTGCGGTCGACCTCGCGGGCCTGGGACTCGTACCGCGTGTCGGCGGCGGCCTCCGGCACGGCGGTCAGCCGAGCGAGAGCACGACCGCCGTGGTCCGCCCGGCGGGCGTCGCGTACGTCACGGTGTCACCGGTGCGGTGGCCGAGGAGCGCGCGGCCGAGCGGGCTGTCCGCCGTCACGAGCCCCGGGTCCCCGGCGTCGGCGATCTCACCGATGTGGAAGTCCGACTCCGTGCCGTCCGAGAACCGCACCGTCACCGAACTGCCCACGCCGATCGAGTCGGTGGGCGGGGCGCCCGCCGCGGCACCCTCCTCAAGTCGTCCGTCGATCTCGGCGATCCGGGTGTCGAGCCGGTCCAGATCGTCGGCGCGCTGGAGCTCGTCGGCCTGGTCCGCCCGGTCGCCGACCTCGTCGTCGGAGCCGCCCAGCGTGGCGGCCACGCTGTCGCGCTCGGTACGCAGTTCGGCGAGCTCCCGCCGGAGCGCCTCACGGGCCGCGTCGCTGATGGGCTCGGGTCCACCGGTCATGGATGCTCCCTGTTCTAGGAGAGGGCATTACAAGACATAACGAGACAATCTAGGACGTGTCGAGACTAACAGTGGATCACCGGCGCCGGTACTCGCGCGCCGCCTTCCGGTTCCGGCCGCACTGCCACACGCCGTGGGGGCAGTAGTCCGTCAGCGACTCGTACACCGGCCGGTGCGTCGCGAACCACTGCCGCATCCCCCGGACGTACGCGGGATCGTCGCCGTTGCGGAACAGACCCCACTCCGGATACGACACGGGCTTGCGGTGCTGCCGGGCGAACGTGACCTGGGCGCGCAGGCCGTACGGTTCCTCGACCTGCTGCCGGAAGGTCAGCCGGCGCGGCTGGTCGTAGCTGTCCATGCCGATGATGTCGACGTACCCGTCACCCGGGTAGCAGCGCGTCCACGGGACCGCGTCCCGCCCCCGGCTGGGCGCGAAGTCGAAGCGGAACCGCTGCCCCGGCACGGAACGCATCGCGGTCACGATCCGCCGCCAGTAGGCGCGCCAGGCCGCCGGCGCCGGCCCGCAGCGATGGGTGTACGTGATCCCGTTCATCTCCCAGCCGAGCACGATCACGCTGTCGCCCAGCTTCGCCGCCACCAGACGCCGGGCCAGCGTCCTGAAGTGCCGGTCGTAGCGCCCGCGCCCCCCGGCCCGCAGCATCAGGGCCACGTCCCGGTCGGCGACCCGCGCCTCACTGCGCTCCAGCATCGGCACGTTGAGCACGAGCAGCCGGTCGCGCCGCCCCGCCCGCCAGCGCGCCCACGGCGCCAGGAACGCGGCGGGACCCTCGATGCTCTCCCAGTCGTCGCCCGGCAGATACGTCCGCCCGGCGAGCAGCGGCCCCCGGCCCCGCCACTTCTCCACCCGGGCGATCCTCGCCACCCCCGCCGCACCCGAACCGGTGAAGACCCCCGCGAGCGTCGTCCGCGCCGCACCGCCCTTCCCCTCGGTCCGGGGCGCCGGTTCACCCGGCACCCCGAGCAGCAGGGCGAGCAGAACGGCGACCACGGCGGCACGCGACAGCGCGGCGCGGGCGGAGAGAGCGGTGAGGGCGGTGAGGCTGGGACGCACGCTGCCGATCCTCGCGGCACTTCCCGTCCTCCCCGCGCCGCCACCAGCGGGGAGCCCGACTGTCACCCCTTCGGCGGGGGCACGTCTGTTACCTTGCGGCTCGCCGGGCCCCAGGTCCGGCGAGCGTCCCGACCGAGAGGAAGAAGCCCGCGATGGCCGTCATCCACCACACGACGATGCAGCCCACCAAGCTGGAGCTGCTGACCGAGTGGCTGCCCACCCGCGCCTGGTACACCGAGGGGAAGGGCGGGCCGAGGCCGGCCAAGGCGGGCGGGTTCCGGCTCGACGACCCCGAGGGCGAGGTCGGCATCGAGTTCATGGCGGTGGCCGACGGCCCGGAGGACGAGGCGGTCGTCCACCTGGTCCCCATGACCTACCGAGGCGCTCCGCTCGAAGGCGCCGAGCACGCCCTCATCGGGACCTCCGAGCACGGCGTCCTCGGCACCCGCTGGATCTACGACGGCACCCACGACCCGGTCCTCGTCGCCCAGTTGTACGCCCTCCTCGCCGGACGGGCCGTCGCGCAGCACCAGAACGTGGACGACACCCCGGACCCCACCGTCGCCGCCGACTACACCCCCGCCGCCGACGCCGCCGAACTGGTACGGGTCACCGACGGCTCCGGCCACACCGACATCGTGGTACGCACCCTCGGCACCCCCGAGGCCGCCGAACTCACCCTCCGTGTACGGCGCGTGCTGCGACCCGGACCCGACACCGCCCCCGCGGCCGGCCGCCTCACCGCCACCTGGCTGCTCCCCGACGGCACCACCGCGCAGGGCGCGTACGCCGACGTCCTCGGCGCCTGAGGCGCTCCCGGTCACACCCAGTTGACCTCGGCCGCGGCGAGCAGCGGGTCGTCGATCAGCTCCCACAGCGGGACGGCGAAGTTGCCCGTTCCGTAGCGGCCGCCGAAGTGCAGGCCGAGGACGCGGTGGTCGTCGAGGTCGAAGACGGGGGAGCCGCTGTTGCCGCCGAGGGTGGAGCAGTCGTGCTTCATCACCAGGCCGCCCGGGGTGAACTCGGTGGCGACACCCGGCTGGAGACGCTTCACGTTGTAGACGTCCATGAAGATCCGGCGCATCGACTCGGGCTCGTTGCGCCGGCCGTCCCAGGCCGGGTACCCCACCACGTACACCGGGCGGCCCGGCAGGCTCGCCGGGGCGTCCGCCGCCACCGCGAGCGGGCCGGGCAGCGTGCCGTCCGCGGCCGGCTCGATCCGCAGCAGCGCCATGTCGACATCGGGGTGGATCCCGATGACCTCGACGATCTCGTACGGGACGCTCGCCGCGTGCGGTTCGCCCGCCACGGGCAGCTCCTCGGCCGGGTCCACGCGCGCCGACATGCCGTACTCGAAGGCCCAGCGGCTCAGGCCGTCCTCGAACCGGCTGAACTCCACCGCCACATGACGGTTCGTCATGACCGTGCGCGGCCCGACGAGGAACGCGGTGCCGATCCAGTCGAGCCGGGGATGCCCGGTGACCTCGACCCGGCCGACCCGCAGCAGGGACTCCCGGATCGCCTGCCGGTGCCTGTCGAGGACCGCCCACTCGTCCCGCTGCGGGGCGAAGTCCTGGCGCTGCACCAGGATCGCCGGACGGCCCTCCAGGAGGACGATCGCCTCCACGCCGAAGGACTCGTCCGGGGCCAGCTCGTCCTCGCGGTGCTCCGCCAGCTTCTCCAGGCCGCTGACCCCGGCCTCCAGGACACGGGCCCGCTCCTCGCGGGCGAACCGCGAGATCTCCGCCGCCGGTGCCACGTCGGCCGGGAGCTCCAGCGCGGACTCGGCGATCTCCGCCTCCAGATCCGCGCGCACCCGCGCCGCGACCTCCCGCAGATCACCGAAGATCCGCTCGGTGGCGGTCGCGACCGGGGACACGCCCCGCGATCCGTTCGCCATGCTCCCTCACCTCGGCTTCCCGTTCGTGCGCTCGCCGGAGGCCGGCCGGCCCGACTGGGCGGCCATGACCTCCTCGTACAACTCGGGCCGGAACTCCCGGAGATGGGCCAGGATGCTGCTCATCTGGGTGCCGACGTTCACGAACCGGGTCTTCCCGCCCTGGAACTCGACCTCGTCGACCTTCCGCGTCCCCCGGTGCAGCCCCACCACCGTCCAGTCGTCCAGACAGACAGGGGAGCCCGACGAGCCGCCCCGGGTGTCGGTGAAGTACAGGATGTCGTGCTCGTCGGCCCGGTAGACCAGGTTGTTGCGCAGCGCGACCCGCTTCGGCAGCCCGCCCGGGTGCTGGATGATGTTGACCGGCACGCGCTGCCGCTCCCGCACGAGCAGCGGCCGGGTGGCGATCCGCAGCGTCGGCCGCGCCTCCTGGTCGGGCGCGAGCCGCACGATGGCGTAGTCGAGCCCCGCGTCCCAGGCCGCCAGTTCACCGGCCGTCGCCTCCGGCGCCGCCGCCGCGTTCTCGACGAAGTCGAAGCGGGAGCGTGACATCAGCGCCTGGAGCCGCAGGTCCTCGTCGCTCACATAGGGGCGCACGCCCGACTCCCACGAACGGGCCATCACCACATGGTGGTTGGTGATCAGCAGCCCCGGCGCGAGCATCCAGCCCGTGCCGCCGTGCGGATACGAGGGGAGGAGCGGCGCGCCCGACTCGTACGGCGGGATCCGCAGCAGTGCGACGGACGCCCCGGCCCGGATGCCGCCGTGCAGGAACTCGTACGGCACGGTGTCGTCCTGGAGGACGATCTCCTCCTTCATCTCCCCGGGCATCATGTCCGCCGGGAGCTCCGCCTCGCCGGTGATCTCGCGGGACACCGCGTCGAGGGCGCCCTGGAGCACGGCCCGCGGACCCGGCTCGTGGACGTGCTCGATCGCGTTGTGCAGCCAGATCTCCAGCGGCACGAGACCGTCGAGCAGCCGCTCCACGTGGTTCATCGCGTTCAGGTCGGCATGCGCCTGCTCGCGGGGGTCGTCCATCGGCTCCAGCGTGGCCGTGAAATAGCCCGGGATGCCCTTGAGCAGCGCCGGGCGCAGGGCGCGGTCGGCGAGCCCCGCCTCCATCGCCGCGTTGCGTATCCGGATCAGCTCGACCTGCGGCAGGAACGGCACCTTGCGCAGCGCCGCCCCGGCGGCGTTCGGCGGCGGCCGCGTCCACAGTCCGGTGCCGCCGTGCCGGGGGCGCGGACCGGCCGGCGGCCCGGCCGGACCGCCTCGCTCCGGCACCGGACCGTGCGGGCCCGCGTCCATCGCCGAGGCGACCCCGAGGAGGAGGTCCCCGCTGCCGTCCCGCAGGGTCAGCACCTGCCGGGCGACGCCGTCCAGGGTGCCCCGCCGCCGCGCCTCCCGCAGATCCCGCTCGATCCGGTCGAGGTCGGGACGCTCCGCGCCCGGCGGCGGACCGGCCTCGCCCGCCGCCGCCTCCAGGATCCGGGTCAGCGGCCGGCGCAGCGCCGGCTCGTCGGTCATCGTCGTGTCGATCCAGCGGGCCAGCTCGGTGATGACGGCCTCCTCGTCCGCCGGCAGCCCCACCAGACGCAGGGTGTGCTCCAGGAGCCGCGGGTCCGCCTGACAGGCCGTGGCGGCGGCCGTACGGGCCAGCGACGGCTGCCGGGCCAGATCGGCGTCCGGCATCCCGCGCAGCGTCCGGGCGAGCCGCTCCTGGGCCGGGGCGGCGTCGACGTCGGCCAGCGCGGCCAGCCGGGACCGCGCCACCAGGACGCCCAGGGACTCGTACCGCAGCCCGAGGCCCGCCGCGAGCTCCTCCGCCTCCTGCAGATCGCGGTCCGCGTCCGCGAAGTCGCCCGCGTCCTGCGCGAGCCGCGCCGACAGCTGGAGCAGTTCGAGCTGCGTCTCGGCGCAGCCCGCCTCCTCCGCCCGGTCCACCGCCCGCTCCGCGCCCTCCCGCGCCTCCGCCGACCGGCCCGAGCGGGCCAGGGTCTCGGCGAGCAGCGCGTGCAGTCTGCTGCACGGCGTCCACGGCCGCCGCTCGGCGAGCCGCTGGGCCGCCGCCTCCACGTACCCCTGGGTGAGCAGGTCCTCCACCTCGCGGGCGGCGATCCGCTCCCAGTCCTCCTGGTCGGCCTCGGTCATGATCTGGTCCGGCACGTGCCCGCCGATCCGGCCCAGGAGGAAGGCGGCCGAGCGGTGCGACATCTCCCGGTGCGTCGACCCGCCCAGGTACGGGGCCACGCCCGACTCCCAACGCGACTCCACCGTGCGGGGGTTCTCGCCCAGCCGCAGCCGGTGGTAGATCTCCTCGGCACGGTCGCGGGCACCCTCGCGGGCCGCGTAGTACGCGACGGCCCTGCGGTCCACCGCCCGCATCAGATCGGTCCGCGCCCGGTCCGAGAGCCGCAGCATGATGGCCCGCAGATCCGCCCGGTGCCGGATGGCCTCGGGTCCCGCCGACTCCATCAGATCGACCCGCGAGGTCAGCAGCCCGTACAGCCGGCGTGCCTCCGCCGGGGTGTCCACGCGCAGCCCCGCCGGGCCCGCGAGCACCTCGCGGACCAGGTCGGGGGTGATGAACCGGAGCGCCAGGCCCGCCTGGACGAGGGCACGGACGTCGTCCTCCGCGATGTGCTTGAGGAGCCGGTCGTACAGCGTCCCCTGGATCAGCATCTGGTCGACCTGCCGGTCGAAGTACCGTCGCCGGGACGGCAGTCCGCGCAGCAGCTCGCCGAGCGAGGGCGAGTCCGTGCCGAGCGCCACCGCCGTGCGGGCCGCGAGGCGCAGGCTCAGCGGATGGCCGCCGATCCGGTCCGCGAGGTCCTCGGCGAGCGGCTCGTCGTCGACCCCGGAGGACATGAGCAGGTCCACCGACGCCCGGTGGTCGAGCTCGGTGAGCTCCATCGTGCGGGGGGTCAGGACGCGGGCCGGATGGTCGATCGGCGCCCGCCCGCAGACGATGAACCGCAGCCGTGAGTAGGCGGCCCGCAGCGCGGTCCAGATCGCCCACATCCGCGCGATGACGGGGGAGCCCCGGTACTGGGCCTCCTCGAAGGAGTCGACGACCACGAGCAGCGGCGGGGCCGTGCCGCCCGGCGCCGGCCGCACGGCCTCGGCGGCCAGCGACGCCGCCCGGTGGGCGAGCTCCTGCTCGCGGGCACTGGCCCGGGCGTGGAAGTCCGCCGAGTAGTCGCGGCCCATCGTGGCCCGGGTGCCGGCCAGCTGGTACAGCTCGTCCAGCTCGTTGCGCTCGCCGCGCTGCACCGCCGCGGTCCGCTCGCACTCGTCCGCCAGCGCGTCGAACTCGGCGCGGTACGCGGGATGGTGGACGCCCAGCTGGCGGGCCACCTCCGCGATCACGGTGGCCGGTTCGTGGATGGACAGCGTCGGCCGGGCGAAGTCGATGTAGGCGAAGGGGAATCCGGTCGGCGCGGCGGCCAGCGCGTCCACCAGGAACTTCGCGAGCAGCGTGCTCTTCCCGATACCGCCCACGCCGTGGATGAGCACGGGAGGCTCCGCCGGCTCCTCGGGCAGGGCCAGATAGGCGTGCAGGGCGTCGAGTTCGGCGGTGCGGCCGTGGAAGGTCCCCCGGATCAGCCGGTGCATCGGCTGCAGCATCCGGGCCTTCTCCAGCCGGTGCTGCACGTCGTCCACGGCCGGCAGCCCGCTCACCCCCGGCACCCGGCTCAGCCACAGCACGGCCTGCAGCGTGTCGGACAGCTCCTCGACCGGATCCTGGGCCGACGAGGCCGACAGCCCTTCGAGGGGCCCGTCCGGGGGCCCGTCGAGCCTCCCGTCGGCGGGCGGCAGGCCGCCACCGCCGAGCAGCGCCAGCGCGGTCCGCTCAGGTCCCGGGCCGTCCGGACGCAGCCCTATGTTGGCCTCCAGGGCGCGCGCGGCGGCACCCGGGCCGGCCAGCTCCGCGAGCGTCGCGTCACGGACCTCTGGCTTGAGCGTCCACACCGTCGCCGGCGCCCCCGCCGGGGCCGGCAACCCCGTGCAGTCGTCGACGAGTTCGAGGACCGCCCGCCCGGTGGGCCGCTCCTCGCCCGGCAGCCGCAACAGCGCCGGATCGAACTCCTGCAGCAGGCACGCCGCCTCGCGGTACGCCCTGCGCAGGTCCGGCAGCGCGGCCGCGGGCGCGGCGAGACCGGTGCGGAGCGCGTCACGGAGCAGCGGTCCGGCCGCCCCGGGCGCCGGTGCCGGAGCCGGCGGCAGCGCCCGGCGGAGCCGTACGACGTCCTCCACCGCCGTGCACACCCGGCGCATGTAACTGTCCCCGTCCGAGGCTTCCTCCACGGCCCTCAGCACCTCGGTGACGGCCGTCTCTGTCAGCTCGCCGGCCGCGCCCTCCTGCCCGGCGGGAAGCGTGTCGACGAAGAACTCCATGAAGAAGTCCCGCAGATCGCCCTCGTCGACCAGCCGCGTCGTGTCCCGGCACTCGTTCTTGCGTATCTCGTACGGGAGTTGGCGCATCGTGGACGAGTAGCCGAGCAGTACGAGGCGCGGCACCGTCTCCGAGCGGACCGGGGTGTACTCGTACACGGCGCGGGCCAGGACGCCGATGCAGTCCCACACGTCCGACTGCGGGTCGAGCCGGTCGCAGTCGTCGAGCACCAGCCAGAACCGGTCCTCGGCCGCCGTCGCGCGGGCGACGATCCGGTGCGCCGCGTCCTCGAAGCACGGCAGTGGATCGTTCAACCGTGTGGGATTCAACAGGACCGCGTCGGCCCCCGGCCCCGACACGAACGCCGACAGCCGCTCCATCAGCCGCGCCGCCGTCGACGTCCGCGACAGCGTCACCCGCACCGGCCGGAAGTCGCAGTGCTGCCCCAGATGCCGGATCAGCTCGTACGTGTACGACCGCCCGCTGTCCGGCGGCCCGTCCACCACCAGGACCGTCTGCTCCGGATCGGCCAGGAACCCCCGCAGCTTCTCCCGCAGTTCCCTCCGGTCGAGGAACACCTCCGTACCGTGCTTCAGCAGCCGGCTCTCGAACGGATCCAGCGCCGACCGCCGCACCCGCTCGTCCTCCCTCAGCCGCGTCAGCAGGTTCCGCGCCTCCGCCCCCTGCCCGAACGCGTGCGGATCATCGATCGCCCCCAGCTCGTCCAGCCCCGCCAGCACCGCCAGCAACCGCCGCTGATGCGCGACATCCCTCCGCGCCGCCCCCACCACCAACAGCGCGTTCCGCTCGGCGTCCGGCGTCAGCCCCAGATCCTCCACGAAATCCGCCGGCAACCCCGCGCGCAGCAACCCCTCCCTCGGCTCAGCTGTGTCGAGAAGATGATCCCGCACCCAACTGGCGACAAGCCCCCACTCCGTCTCGGTGAGCGGCATACCGCACCTACCCGGCGCTTCGCGCAGCGCCGGTCGCTCCGGCGCCGGAGGTGATCCCTTCCATCGTTCCACCGCCCGAGAACCCCCGCAATCGCTGCTCCGCGGCAAGGGGCGGCGGGGCGGAAGGGTTCATAGGATGTAAGTACCGCGTGGAGAGGGTTGCGTTCGGTGGTGGGGCACAGGCCACTCGATCAGACGCCACCGGGACCCCTCCGCTGGTGGTGAGGAGGCGTCTCATGGCCACCGGAATGTCTTTGCATGTGGGGCTGAACAAGGTCGATCCGGCCCGTTACGAGGGGTGGGACGGGGAGCTGGTCGCCTGTGAGAACGACGCGCACGACATGGCGCGGATCGCGAGGGCGGCGGGGTTCGAGACGACGACGCTGCTCACGCCGGAGGGGACCGTGGCGAACGTGACCTCGGTGCTGGGGGAGGCGGCGGCGCGGCTGGGGCCGGGGGACATCCTGTTCTTCAGCTACTCGGGACACGGGGGGCAGGTGCCCGACGACTCGGGAGACGCGGACGGTGAGACGGACGCGCTCGACGAGACGCTGGTCTTCTACGACCGGCAGTTCCTCGACGACGAGGTGCAGCGGGCGTTCCGGGCGTTCGGGGACGGCGTGCGGATCGTCGCGCTCTTCGACTGCTGCCACAGCGGCAGCAGCATCGAGGTGCCCGGCGGAGCCGAGGACGGCACCCGCGGGCGCTACATGCCGGAGCCGAGGCAGCGGCAGCTGTACGAACGCGACCGGGCGTTCCTCGCCGAGCTGCGCGGCTCGCTCGCGGCCTCGGCGGCCACGGACGGCAAGGGCCCCGCGGCCGTCCTCGTATCGGCCTGTCAGGACGACCAGGTCGCCGCCGACGGCGACGTCAACGGGGCTTTCACCGCGGCCGTCCTCGACGTGTGGGGCGACGGCACCTTCCAGGGCGACTACCGGGCGTTCCACCGGGCCGTCCAGAGCGAGCTGCCCCGCACCCAGCGGCCGAACCTCTATCTGACCGGCTCGCCCGACGAGGCCTTCCTCGGCCAGCGGCCCTTCACCATCTGACGGCGTACGGGCCCGACACCCCCTACGGCCGGAGCGCCGTCGCCAGCTGCGCGCGGGAGCGGACGTCGAGCTTCTGGTAGATCCGGGTCAGCCGCGCCTCGACCGTCTTCACGCTGAGGTACAGCTTGGCCGCCGCCTCCTGGTTGCTGGCGCCCTGGCAGACGAGCCGCGCGAGCCGCAGCTCACCCTCCGTCAGCGAGGAGAGCGCCGGCAGCGCCTCCTCGGAGCCGGAACCGGACCCGGGCCCGTCGCCCGCCCCCACCGCCGGCGTCTCGCCCGCGAGCGCAAGCCACGGCGCCGCACCGGCCCGCTCGAAGACCGCCGCGGCCTCGTGCAGCGCGCTCTGCGCCGCCGACCTGCGCCGTCTGCGCCGCTCCACCCGGGCCAGCGCGATCAGCGCCCGGCCCCGCTCCAGCGGCAGCCCCGCCCGCCCGAACCGGTCGGCCGTGCGGGTGAGCAGCTCCGCCGCCTCGTCCGTACGCCCCTCCGCCGCGAGCCACAGCGCGTACGCCCGGTCGCAGCCGAGCAGGACCGTGGAGCGGCCGAGACGCTCCGCCACCGGCCGCACCTCGGAGAGCACCGCCAGCGCCTCGTCGGCCGCGTCCTGGGCCAGCAGCGCCTCGGCCAGCTCCTCGTGCCAGCGCAGCATCGAGGGGTCCACGGTCGACTGCGCGCGCTCGTCGGCCTGGACCCGGCGCAGCGTCTCCAGGGCGGCGGCCACGTCCCCGTTGATCAGCTGCACCCGCCCGAGCGCGTACCGGCTGCGGGACAGGAAGACCCGGTCGCCCTCCTCCTCCGAGGCCTGCACGCTGCGCCGCGCGTAGCTCGCCGCCCGCGCGAAACTGCCGCCCGCGGTCTCCGCGAGCGCCAGCGCGTACCAGGCGGGACCGGGGGAGAGGCCCGCTTCCAGGGTGAGCGCGAGGGACTGTCCGGCATGGGCGAGGGCGGCGCCGCAGGGCCCGATCCGCGACTCGATCTCGGCGAGCGTGCTGAGCAGTTCGATGGCGTCCTCGACGGAGCCGCGCCGCTGCACCAGCGGGAGCAGCGCGCCCAGTTCGTCGCGGGCCTCCGTGAGCCGCCCGTCGAACAGGGCGTGACGGATCGTCAGGATCTGGGCGGCGTTGCGGATTCCCAGCGGGCGTTCCGCCAGCTCCAGGGCGCGGGCCTGGGCGAGCACGGTCTCCGCGTCCGGCGAGCCGAGGGCCCGCTCCATGCGCGCCTGCACGGTCAGCGCCTGCGCCGCCGTGCGCGGGTCGCCCATCGAGGCGGCGAGCGCGGCCGATTCGACCGCCGCCGCCCGGGAGCGTTCCGGATCGCCGTCCGCCAGCACGTACTTGACGGCGAGCCGCAGCTGTACGGCGGCCCGCAGCGCGGTGTTCCCCTCGGAGTCCTCCATGGCGTGGACGTACATCTCGTCGAGCCCGGTGAGTCCCTGGCCGGCCGTGTCGAGCACGGCGAGCCGCGCGCGCACCCGGTCGGCGGGCACGGCGTCGCGGGCGAGCAGATCGGTGGCGGCCCGCATCGCGAGGTCGGCGCGGGCGGCGCGGGCGGCCTCCTCGGCGGCCTCGACGAGCCGCGTGAGCCGGCGCCCGCCGTGCCGTCCCGGCGTCGACTCGGCGGCGAGCAGGGCGAGTTCGGCGGCGAGTGCGCTGTTCCCGCGCCGTCGGGCCAGATCGGCGGCGGCCGCGACCTCGGCGGCGAGCTCCTCGTCGGGGGAGTCGGTGGCCAGCGCCCGGTGGCGTACCGCCTCCACGGGGTCGTCCACCACTCCGGCGAGGGCCGCGTGCCCGGCGCTCCGCTCCGCCCAGCAGGCGTCGTGCACCAGCGTGGACGGCAGCAGTCCGGCGGTAAAGGTCACCGAACCGTCCTCGGCGAGCGACACCAGGCCGGCCCGCTCGGCCGCGGCGAGGTCCGCCTCCGCGTTGGGCCGCCCGGCCCGGCGCACCAGGGTCGCCGAAGGGCGCAGCGCGAGCGCGGCGAGCAGCAGCGTCTCGCGTACGGCGGCGGGCGCGGCGCCGAGGAGCTGGCGGGCGAGGTCGCGGGCGCGGCCGGAGAGGGTCAGCGCCTCCGCGTGGTGCAGTGGCGTCCGCGCGTCGGCGAGGGAGCGCCCCACGGCGAGCGCGAGCCGCGGATTGCCGCCGCTCGCCCGGTGGATGCGGCCGGCCATCCGGGAGGGCAGCCGGTGGTGGATGAGCAGTTCGGCGATCTCGTCCGCGGCCAGCGGCGGGACGAGCAGCACGTCGGCCTCGGACGGCACCCACAGGTGCGTGGCGTGCGGGTCGTCCGTCCGGTGCGGCTCGCGGTAGGGCTCGTAGGTCTCGCCGTACGGCTCGGGGGTCTCGACGGTGACCACGCGGAGCGCGGGCGGCGCGAGATGGAGCGCGAACCGCAGCAGGTCCGCGCTGTCCGCGTCGACGTGCTGGACCCCGTCGACGACGAGCAGGACGGGCCCGCGGGTGGTCAGGGCGCGCAGGATGCGGGCGATGCCGAGGCGCAGGGCGATGGGGTCCCAGCCGCCCGCGTCGATCGGCGCCTCGCGGCAGAGCATGGCGACGGCGGTGCGCTGGGGTCCCGGCAGTTCGTCGAAGACGCCGGAGGCGAGGATGCCGGGGTCGGGTGCCGTCTGCGCGGGCACGGCGGCGGTCACCGTCGCCGCGACGGAGGCGACGAGCGCGGCCGCGGCGGCGCCGGGTATGTCCCGGTCGGAGGGGAGCGGTGCCAGCCACAGCACCGTCTCGCCGCGCGCCTCGGCGCGGGCCGCCTCGGCGAGGGCGAGTTCGGTCTTGCCGACGCCGGCGGGTCCGGTGAGCAGGGCGCGGCCCCGTGCGTGCAGGGCGCGTTCGAGGCGGGTGAGGAGTTCCTCGCGGCCCACCGGAGCAGCGCGGTGCGGTGCTGTCGTCACTGTTCACCACCTCCGGCCCTCGGGTCCCGGCCCATGAGCCCCGTGCGCAGAGAATACGGAGCCCACCGGAGGAGTCCAGGCCCCGTGTCCGGCATACGGACAGGGGGCGGTGGCGGAGCGTGCCCGCCGCATGCCAGAACGCGCTCGTGGTCTATACCACGAGCGCGTCGCTGACCAGCAAGGATGCTGATGTGGGGGGTGGTTCAGTGAGGTGTCACCGGTGGATCAGAAGGTGAGGCTCCACGAGTCGATGTAGCCGGTGTCACCCGAGGCCACATCGCGGACCTGGAGCTTCCAGGTGCCGTTCGCGACCTCGCTCGACGCGTCGACCGTGTACGTGGTCAGGACGTTGTCGGCGCTGTCCGAGGAGGAGGACGCCTTCAGGTTGCGCACCGTGCCGTCGGGGGCGATCAGGTCGATGACCAGGTCCCCGCGCCAGGTGTGCTTGATGTCCACGCCGACCTTGAGGGTGGCGGGGGCGTTGCCGGTGCGGCCGGTGACGGCGATCGAGGACGACACGGTGGTGTTGTCGGCGATCGTGACGTCGGTCGCGTTGGTGAAGACGTTGCCGCTCGGCGGGGTGGTGCCGAGGACGGCGTCCACGGACTTCGCGGAGTCGGCGATGCCGGTGCCGCAGCCGCCGGAGCAGGTGCCGGGCAGCGGGCGGGCGTTGGTCTTGATCGCGGACTCGATCTCGGCCGGGGTGAGCGTGCTCTTGGCCGACTTCAGGAGCGCGGCCAGGCCGGCGATGTGCGGCGCCGCCATCGAGGTGCCCTGGTAGGGCTTGTAGTTCTCGGCCGACTGGATCGTCGTGCCCGAGTTCAGCGTGGAGTAGATGCCGTTCTCGGGGGTGGTGACGGTGCCGGGCGTGTCGGTGGAGCGGCGGGTCTCGCCGCCGGGCGCGGCCACGTCCACGATGGTGCCGAAGTTCGAGTAGTACGACCGGTTGCCCTCGCGGCTGGTCGACGCCACGGTGATGACGTTCGAGCAGTTCGCGGGAGTGAAGCCGGAGGCGTTCGCGTTGCTGTTGCCCGCGGCGACGACGACGGTGGTACCGCGCGAGACGGCGCCGTTGATGGCGGTCTGGTAGACGCTCGGGCAGGAGGCGCTGGCGCCGCCCAGGCTCAGGTTGATGACCTTCGCGGGGTTCGCGTTGGCCGGGACGCCCGGCACGGAGCCGCCGGAGGCCCAGGTGATGGCGTCGGCGATGTCGGAGGACGAGCCGCCGCACTTGCCGAGCACCCGCACGGGCTGGATCTTCGCGTTGTACGCGATGCCCGCGATGCCCTTGGTGTTGTTCGTGGTCGCGGCGATGGTGCCGGCCACGTGGGTGCCGTGCCAGGAGGAGTTGGAGGCGGTGGAGCCGGTGCCGCACTCGCCGGCGGTGGCGTTCCAGTCGCCCTCGTCCTTCGGGTCCGCGTCACGGCCGTTGCCGTCGCGGGCGTCGGCGGAGGTGGAGATGAAGTCGTAACCGGCGACGATGTTGGACGCCAGGTCGGTGTGGGCCGCGTAGCCGGTGTCGATCACGGCGACGGTGACGCCGGTGCCGGTCGTCTTGTCCCAGGCCGCAGGAACGTTCATGCCACCGGTGGCCTCGAAGAGGTCCCACTGCTTGGCGTAGTCGGTGTCGTCCGGGGTGACCGCCATCGCGTACGCGCGGATGTCGGGCTCGACCGAAGCGACGGACGGGTCCGCGCGGAACGCGGCGATGACCTCGTTCACGTCCTGCTTGGTGGCGCTGCCGCCCAGGTCGACCAGGGCGGCGCCGCCGGCGAGGCGGCGCTCGAAGGAGAGCTTCTCGCCCGTCTTCGCGGCCTTCTCGGCCGTGTCGCTCTTCGCGGCGGTGTTGGAACCGGCCTCGGCGGCCTGGTTCTTGTAGGTCACGATGACCTTCTCGACGGGGGCGCTGGGCAGCGCACGCATCGTCTGCGAAGCCGGGGCCGGCTTCGGGGTGGCAGCGCTCGGGGCGGCGGCGATCGCCCCGGTCGTGGCAGCGGCGCCGAGGATCGCGGCGCTCGCGACCACGGATATGACTCTCCGCCTGGAACCGTTCAAGGTGTGGCCCTTTCGAGTACGACGTAACTGCGGAGCAGTGGCGGCGGCGCGGGTCACAAGGGGCGAAGTGGGGTCGCGTCCGAGGTTCCCTGGGCTTGGGGGGCCCGTGCGCCGCCACCGGCGCGACGGCCCGGGTCAAGGCCGTCGCCGGCGGACATCACCCTCCGCATGCACCTGTCAGGGTGCGCTGGGGGGATGATATCTGCCGGTGCGGAGGACAGTAGGGAACGGGGGGGTGAACCCGATACGGGGAAAACCCTTGTCACCCCTCACAGGGCCGCGGGGGTGCGGCGAGGGGAGAGGGCCGGAGCTTCGCGCCTGCTGGGTTATGTGCCGGTACGGGACTTCCCGCCTGCGCGGTTATGCCCTGTTACGGGGCGAGTTGTGCCTCAGCCCAGTTCGAGGGTCGTGACGCCGAAGACGCGCCGCGCCGCGACCGGGCGGACCGGACCCGTGTACATCCGGGCGGTCTCGAACGTCGGCTGGAGACCGCGCTCCACGGCGATCCGGGCCGCGGCCGGGTTCGCCTCCGGCATGTCGACCGCGATCCGGTCGGAGCCGAACTCCCGCGCGGCGGCCGCGAGGGCGTCGAGCAGCGCGGCCGCGTCCTCCGGGGTGTCCGCGAACAGCGGCCCCACCCGCGCCTCGTCCTGCGCCGGGCGGATCACCCCGTACCCGGCCGGACGCCCGTCGACGACCCGCACCAGCGCGCGGTGACCGGGCGTCGCCAGCCACGCCGAGAGGAAACGCGGCCGGTCCGCGTGATGGCACCCGGCGTCGTACGCGGCGAGCGCGGCCGGATCCACCAGCCCGGCGTCCACCACCCCGGCCACCGGCCCGTCAGGCACCGGCACCTCGCCCACGTACCGCGCCGTGCGGTACGCCGTCACGAACCCCGAACGCCGGTAGTTGTCCTGCTGCGCCGGCACCCCGTCGAGCCCCACCGCCCGGCCGCCCGCGTGCGCGAGCGCCGCCCGCCACGTGGTCAGACCGTGCCCGAGGCCCCGGAATTCGGGTCGTACGAGATAAAAGCCGAGGAACGCGTACGACTCGTCGTAATTCACCACCGAAATGGCCGACACCGGCTCCCCGTCGACCCTCCCCAGGAAGAAACCCCCGGGGTCCTGCGCGAAGAACGCCCGCGCGTCCGCGAGCCCCGGATTCCATCCCTCCGCCGCCGCCCAGGAACGCACCAGCTCCCAGTCCCGCTGCGTGGCGACGGCGACGGACAGCGGACCGGACGATGCGGAGGTCATGGGATTCCTTCGGCGGCCGAGAGCGGATCGGACGGACGGAAACGGCACAAAGCGCGCCGAGCATAGCGCCGGTGGAGGCCACCCCCGAGCGACGCCGATCGATTTCGGCCGGGACTCCCCGGCGTCAGCCCACCAGGCGCAGGCGGGCGGCGGCGACGGTCAGACGGACGGTCTGGCCCCAGGTGAGTTCGAGGGCGTCGGACTCGACGCCGTCGCCGAAGGCGACGAGGCGGTCGGACTCGACGGTGAGGCGGAGGCCCTCGCCGGCGGCGAGCAGGCCTTCGACGCGGGTCGTGCCGGTCGTCGGCGACGGCCAGGCCTCCCGGACGAACCAGGCGAGCCGCGCGTCGGAGGGCGAGGGCAGCGTCAGCGCGCTGGAGCGCTGTTCCCACAGGGACCGCAGCCAGCCGGTGGCCCCGGTGCCGGTGCCGACCAGGACGCCCGAGGAGGCCTGGGGCTCCGGCGGGGCGTCGGTGCCGTCGAGCCCGAGGGTGTAGCGGGCGGTCTGGTGGCCGCGCGGGCCGACGTAGATCTCGTTGAGCGCGAGCAGGCGTTGCGCGTCGTCGGTGACGGCCTCGACCATCGTCAGCTCGTCGACGGCCGCGCCGGCCCCCGCCGCGTACGGAAGGAGCCGGCGCGCCTGCCCGGCGCGGTGCCGCACGAGGACGCCCGGATTGCGCCCGGGGTCGGCGTCGACGCCGACGACGGGCTGCCCGGTCAGGTACTTCGCCGCGTTGGCGACCAGACCGTCCTGGCCGACCACGACGACCACGTCCTCGGGCCCGAAGAGGAACCGGTCCAGATCGGCCCGCTCCACCCGGGTCTGCCGCCACGTCAGCGGGACCGCGCCCGCCACCTCGGCGAGCGCCCGCCGGGCCCGCTCGTGCCGTTCCCGCACGTCCTCGACCGAGCGGCCGCGCGCGGCGAGGAAGAACGCGGCCTGGCCGTGCGTCCCGTGCCGGGCGAGCAGCTCCTCGTACTCCGTGGTCCGGTGCACGAGCACCGCGCGCGGCGCGAGACTCACGACCGGCCCCCGCCTTCGCCCAGCTTGGCGAGCAGCCCGGTCAGGACGTCGGGGGAGAGCGTGAGGTGCTCGATCCGGGGGAGGTTCTCGGCGGCCCGGTGCGCGGCGAGGGCGTGCAGGGTGGCGGGGGTGGCGTCCGAGTGCGCCCGCAGCCAGGCGGACTGCGCCCCGGCGCGCGCCTCGCCGACCTCGCGCGCCGCCTCGGCCTCGGCGCGCGCGAGCCGGACCTTCCGCAGCGCTTCGGCCTCGGCCCGTACGGCGTCGGCGGCCGCGTTCTCCTCGGCCTCGCGGCGCGCGTTGGTGCCGCGCTGCTCGACGAGCCGTTCCTCCTGGCGGGCGAGCTCGATCTTGCTGGCCAGCTCGTTCTCGGCGATGGCCCGTTCGCGCTCGACGGCGACCGCCCGGCGCTCGTAGGTGGCGCGGTCGGCCTCCTGCTGGATCTGCTCGCGGGCGGGGGTGCGCAGGGCGCGCTCGACCTCCGGTTCGGGGCGGATCGCCACCACCCGGACCGCGACCACCTCGATGCCGGTGGCGGGCAGGCGCGGTTCGGCGGCGAGTCCGGCCGTGATGCGGTCCCGTACCGCCGCCACGCCGTCGACGAGCGCCGCCGCGAGCGTGGTGCGGGCCAGGACGTCGAGGGCGTGCTGCTGGGCGGTCTCGGTGAGCAGCGTGGCGATCTGCTCAAGCGGCGTACCCCTCCAGGCGCCCGTGTCGGGGTCGATCGAGAAGTCGAGCCGCGCCGCCGCGGTCCCCGGGTCGCCGATCCGGTACGTGACCGTGGACTGCACGCTGACGTCCTGGAAGTCCGCGGTACGGGCGTGGAACGCCATCGCGAGCTCCCGGTCGTTCACCGGCACCTCGGACAGGGCGGCGCTCAGCGGCCGGAACCAGAAGCTCAGCCCCTCGCCGTCGTGGACGAGCTTTCCCCGGCGCTGGTGGCGGATGTGCGCGGTGGGCGCGGAGCGCAGATGGCGCCAGCCGGCCCGCCGGGTGATGTCAGCCATGGAACCCCCTTGTCGTCACATTGACGATAGGGGGTTCCGGTCATTGTCGTCAAGGTGACGAAAGGGAGCCTCGCCCTCCGTATCAGCCCGCCAGCCGTGCGGGAACGGGCTCGGCCGTGGGTACGGAGGCGGGCACGGTCGCGGAGCCGCGTACGGGTGCAGGGATCGCGTCGAGCATGGCGGTCGCGTCGGGCGCGCCCGCGGCCCGGGAGGTGGCGCCGGCGGCCTGGGCCGTGACCCGGGGCGCGGCGCCGACGGCCTGGGCCGGAACCGGCGTGGCCTCCGCCCCGCCCTTCGTTAGCAGCACCACGCCCCGCGCCGCGACGAGCGAGGCGGCGCCCGCGATCAGCCAGCCCCACGCGCCCGCGCGGAAGGTCTCGCCGAGCAGGGCGACGCCGATGACCGCGGCGGCGGCCGGGTTGGAGAGGTTGACGACGGCCAGCGGTGCGGCGAGCCCGCCTCGGTAGGCGGCCTGCGACAGGAGCAGGCCGCCGGTCGCGAAGCCGGAGATGAGGACCGCGAGCAGGGCCGTCTGCCACCAGGTGGGTTCGGTGCCGGGGAGTTCGAGCGCGAACGCGGCCGTCAGGGTCTGGGTGAGCGCGGAGGCGACCCCGGACGCTATCCCGGAGGCCGTGGCGTGCCCGAGACCGCGCCCGCCCCGCCCCTTGGCCGCCGGGCCGCCGCGCCCGGACAGGCGGCCGGAGGCCAGCGCGGCTATCAGGAGCGCCGTCGCGGCGGCGACGACCAGGGACTCGCGCAGGCTGAGCGCCTCGCCGGGCGCCGTCGGGCCGGTCACGGCGACCAGTCCGACCAGGCCGCCGAGCGTCCACAGGGCGCCCCGCCACTCGGTGCGGGTGACCCGCCGGTGCGCGAGGTACGCGCCCATCGGCAGCGCCGCCACCAGGGTGAGCGCCCCGAGCGGCTGGACCAGGGTCAGCGGCCCGTAGTGCAGGGCGGCGACGTGGGCGAGCGCGCCGGCGGCGTTGAGGCCGACCGCCCACCACCACTGCCCGCGCGCGAGCAGGGCGCGGAGCGCGCCCCGCCCGTCGTCGGCGGCGGGGGACGCGGCGGCGAGCCGGGACTGGGCGACGGCCGCGAGGGCGTACCCGGCGGCGGAGACGAGGGAGAGCAGCACCGCGAGCACGGTGCCGGTGGCGGGGCTCATCGGAGGGCTCCCGCCGGGAGCGCGGAGGTGCCGAGCGCGCGGCCCACCGGCGGCGGCGCGGTACCGCGATGGCCGGGGGCGCGTACGGCGAGCAGCGCGAGGCTCAGGAGTACGGCCGCGGCGAGCGCGTCGAACCAGTAGTGGTTGGCGGTCCCCACGATGACGAGCAGCGTGAGCAGCGGGTGCAGCAGCCACAGCACCCGCCAGCGCGAGCGGGTGGCGGCGATGAGCCCGATGGCGACCATCAGTGCCCAGCCGAAGTGCAGCGACGGCATGGCCGCGAACTGGTTCGCCATCGAGTCGGTCTCCGGCGTCGCGCCGTACACGGAGGGCCCGTACACCCGGGCGGTGTCGACGAGGCCGGACGCGGCGAGCATCCGCGGCGGGGCCAGCGGTAGGAGCAGGTGCAGGGCGAGGGCGGCGCCGGTGACGAGGGCGAGGACGCGGCGCGACCACAGGTAGTGCGCGGGGCGGCGCCAGTACAGCCAGACGAGGAAGGCGATCGTGGCCGGGAAGTGCACGGCCGCGTAGTAGGTGTTGGCGGCCTTGATCAGCGGCTCGCCGTGCAGCAGCAGCTGCTGGATCGTCTCCTCACCCGGCAGGTGGAGCGCCCGCTCGGCGTCCCAGACGCGGTCGGCGTTGCGGAAGGCGCGGCCCTCGTGGCCGTTCGCGAAGAGCCGGCCGAACTTGTAGACGAGGAAGAGCGCGGTGACCAGCACGAGCTCGCGCAGCAGCGGGGGTCTGCCGGACTCTCCGGGGCTCTCGTCGCCCGCAGGACGTGGTCCTCGTATCCCGCTCAACCCGGCAGCCATCGTGCGGCCCTCTAATCCGTCAAATCGCCAACAAACGGAGTGAGCCTAGATCCGATTTCATCGAGACGCAAGCGTCTCGATACGTTTGCGTCTCGATTGTGCACCCCCTACTCTCGTATGTGCAGAGACAGAGGTGTCCAGGAGGGTTCGATGTCCACTCAGGCCGCGAGCGCCGCCGCCCGTCGCAGCAAGATCACGCCCGAGCGTGAGACGGAGCTGTACGACGCCGTGCTCTGCCTCCTGCGCGAGGGCGGCTACGACTCCGTGACCATGGAGGGCGTCGCGGCCCGCACCAAGTGCGGCAAGGCCACCCTCTACCGCCAGTGGGGCACCAAGCCCCAGCTCGTCACCGCCGCGCTCGCCCAGCGGCGCTGCACCGTCTTCGCCGGCATCGACACCGGCTCCCTCGCCGAGGACCTCCGCGAGGCCGCCCGCATCGCCGCCTCCCACCGCGAACGGGACGCCGAACTCATGGAGGCCGTCGCCCAGGCCTTCATCCAGCACCCCGACCTGCGGGCCGCCCTCCGCGAGACCGTCATCGCCCCCGAGGTCGCCGCCATCGACGCCGTCGTCGCCCGCGCTGTCGAGCGCGGCGAAGTCGCCCCCGGCAACCCGGCCATCGGCTTCGTCGCCCCCTGCTTCATGGGCATGCTCCGCATCGAGCGCCTCTTCGAGGACCGCTTCGCCGACGCCTCCACCATGCGGACCTTCGTCGACTCCGTCCTCCTCCCGGCACTGCGCGTCGCCCCCTGACCCCGCCCGCCGTCCGGCACCCTGTCCCCATGGCCGCCAGCACCCCCACCATCCGCGTCCGCCGCGTCTACGACCCGCCGTCCCCCGACGACGGCATCCGCGTCCTCGTCGACCGCCTCTGGCCCCGCGGCCTCCGCAAGACCGACGCCCACATCGACGAATGGCCGAAAGCCCTCACCCCGTCGACGGAACTCCGGCACTGGTACCACGGCCCCGACGCCCCCTACGACGAGTTCTGCCGCCGCTACGAAGCCGAACTCGCCGCCCCCGACGCGGCCGCCGCCCTCACCCGCCTCAAAGACCTCGCCGCCGCCGCGACCCTCACCCTCCTCACGGCCACGAAGGACCCGACGTACAGCCACACGTCGGTGCTCCAGCGCGCGCTCGAACGGTAGGGGACCCCAGACCGCCTCAGGCGGCGTCGCCGCGCAGCCGAGGTGCCTCGGCGACCGGGTCGACGCCCTCCGCCCGGTCCGCCAGCTCCTCCGCCCAGGTCACGAGTCCCACGGCGTCGACCCCGTACGCGCCGGCCGCCGGCGTCGCGACCGCGAGACGGGCGGCGCCCCGGCGCAGCAGCCGGGCACCGCCGGCGGTGTTGCCGCGGGCGGCGTGGGTGAGGCCCACGGCGAGCTGCGCGAGGCCCTGCCACAGGTCACGCTCCGCCTCGGGGCCCGACTTCCAGGCGTCCTCGAACACCTCGTGCGCGTGGAAGGGCATCCCGGCGTCGAGCAGCCGCTGCGCCTCGCGCAGCGTCTCGGCCGGCTCCCGGACCACGCCCTCGGGCTGGCGCGGCACTCCCTCCGCCCCGTACGGCAGCGGCCGCCCGAGACCGTCGCGCGGGCGCGCGCTCCGGGCGCGCCCCTCCGCGTCGCGATCCCTGCCGCCGTCACTCGCTGTCCGGTTCACCCGCCCATTGTCACCCCCCGGACGATCAGGAACGCTAGGCTCGTCGGTCCAGTACCGGCCTGGTCCGCGAAGGCGGCGGAGGGCCGCACACGCGCGTGGGGGAGTGAATCGACCGATGCCGCCGGAAGCCGGACAGCCCACTCCCGCGACACCCTGCACGGAGCCCGCGGACTCCGGCGGTCTGCTCGAACGCGACCCGGAGCTCGCCGCGGCGGCCCACGCCGTCGACGCCCTCGTGGCAGGCGCGGCGGCGGGCGGCCCCGCGCGCGGCGGGATACTCGTCTACCGGGGCGAGCCGGGCATCGGCAAGACGACCCTCCTCGGCGAGATCCACCGCGGCGCCCGCGACCGCTGCACGGTACTGACCGCACGGGGCGGCGAGACCCTCGCCTCGGTCCCGTTCCACCTCACCCGGCAACTCCTCCAGCCCGCCCTCGACCGGTTCGGGCCCGAGGACGTCCGAGGCCTCCTCGGCGACCACTACGACCTCCTCGCCCCCGCACTCGGGATCGCCACGACCCCGTCGCCCCCGGCCGCGCCGGCGGACCCGCAGGGCGTACGGGACGGGCTGGCGGGGCTCCTCGGGCGGCTCGCCCTGCGCCTCGGGGACCGGCCGCCGCTGCTGCTCGTGGACGACGCGCACTGGGCGGACGCCGAATCGCTGGCATGGCTCGACGCCTTCACGCACGACGGGCAGGACCGGCGGCTGCCCGTCCTCGTCGTCCTCGCGCACCGGCCCCCGGCACCCCACCCCGCCGCGCCCGACGCGGCGGCCACCCTCGCCGCGCTGGCCGACCGCGCGGTCCTCACCTTCGGCCTGCACGCCCTGACCCCCGACGCCACGGCGGCACTCGCCCGCGAGACGCTCGGCGGCCACGCGGACGAGCCGTTCTGCCGCGAACTGTGGACGGTGACCTCGGGGAACCCGTACGAGACGGTCGAACTCCTCGCCAAGGCCCGCGACCGGATGCTCGCACCCGTCGCCGGCTCGGCCGCCCTCCTCCGCGACCTCGCCGCCGGAGCCCGGGGCGGCGGCCTCGTCGCCCGCCTCGAAGCGCTCGGCAGCGGACCGACCCGCCTCGCCTGGGCCGTCGCGGTCCTCGGCGCGGACAGCACCCCCCACCTCCTGGCCACCCTCACCGGAATGAAGCCCCAGGAGGTCGCCGACCACACCGCGAGCCTCCACCTCGCCCGCATCACCACACCCCCGGCCCGGCCCACCACCCCCCTGGAGTTCGCCCACCCCCTCATCGCCACCGCCGTCTACGGATCGGTACCCGCCGCCGTACGCACCGCCCTGCACGGCCGGGCCGCCTGGGCGCTCGCCGAGGCGGGGCACGGCCCCGCGGCGATCTCCCGGCACCTCCTCGAGGTGCATCCGGACGAGGACGAGGACGTGGTGCGGCGGCTGCGGGAGGCGGCCGGCGAATACCTGGCCGTCGGGGCGCCCGACGCCGCCCGGCGCTGCCTGGAACGGGCGCTCGCGGAACCGCCGCGGCCGGAGACGTACGCCAGGGTCCTGTACGAACTGGGCTGCGCGTCCCTCCTGACGTCACCCGCGGCGACCGTACGGCACCTGCGCTCGGCCCTCGACCTGCCGGGTCTCGACGACGCCCTCCGCATCGACGCCACCTACCGGCTCGCCCAGGCACTCGCCCACAACAACCAGCTCCAGGAGGCCGCCAGGACCGTCGCGGCGGAAGCGGAACGGACGCCGCCGGGGACGGGCCGCCGCCGGCTCCAGGCCGCGCACTTCATGTACGAGGGCTTCCAGGCCGCCGAGGACGACGGCGAGCGCCGCTCACGGAGGCTCGCCGAGCTGGCCGAGGCCTTCACCGGCGCCGACAACTCCGAACGGGCCCTCATCGCCGTCCGGGGCTTCGACGCGATGCTGCGGGGCGAGCCCGCCGACGAGGTCGTACGGCTCTGCGACCGCGCCCTGGTCGACGGCGCACCGGCCCGAGGCCTGGGCTGGACCGACCTGACCTGGGGCTTCGAGCTGCCCGCGCTCACCGGGATCGCCTACGTCTTCGCCGACCGGCCCGACCGCGGCGAGGCACTCTTCGGCGAGGCGGTCCGGGCCTTCGAGATCTCCGGCTGGAGCGGCGCGCACCTGGCCTTCGCGCACACCCTGCTCGGCCTCGTCCACCGGCGCCGCGGCGACCTGCCCCGCGCCCAGCACCACTTGGAGAAGGGGCTCCGCCTCGCCGACCGCGTCGGCGGCGGCCTCCCCGTGCACTGGGACACGGCCTGCCTGCTCGTGGACACGCTGCTCGCCCGGGGCCGCACGGCCGAGGCCCGTGCCGTCGCCGACCGCTACGCCTTCGGCCCGCCCTGGCCGGGGGCCATCGTGCTACCCGACGGGCCGAGCGTCCTGGGGCGCCTCCTGCTCGCCGAAGGCCGCCGCGAGGAGGCCGTCGACACCCTCGAAGCGGCGGCGGAATCCCTCACCGGCCGCGGCCGGCACCACGTCGTCTGGGCCCCCTGGCCCTTCGACCTGGCCCGCGCCCTCGCGCCCACCGACCCCGACCGCGCCGCCCGCGTCGCCGCCGAGGCCCACGCCCACGCCGCACGCCTCGGCACCCCCACCGCCCTCGGCGAAGCCCTCCGCTGCCTCGCCCTCCTCGCCGACCCACCCGAGACCACCCGCCTCCTCACCCGGGCCGTCACCCACCTCGCCGCCTCCCCCTCCCGCTACGAAGAGGCCCGCGCCCGCCTCGACCTCGCCCACGCCACCGGCTCACCCACCGACCTCGCCCACGCCACCGCCCTCGCCGCCACCTGCGGCGCCCACCCCCTCCCCGCCACCCCGTGACCCCCCGTGCGTCATCCCACCCCTCCCGGTGAGGTAATGTTTCCCCTGCACGCCACCGCAGGGGAAACCCCACGGCGACGAGCACCGGGACGTGGCGCAGCTTGGTAGCGCACTTGACTGGGGGTCAAGGGGTCGCAGGTTCAAATCCTGTCGTCCCGACTCGAAAGAGTCGCAGTTCAGGGGCCGTTTCAGAGCAATCTGAAACGGCCCCTGACTCGTTTCCGGGGACCGCCTGGGGCCCAGCCCACCTCACCGCCCGGGGGTGCGGGTGGAGCTCAGGGGCGCAGGAGGGCCTTGACGGCGCGGCGCTCGTCCATGGCCTTGTAGGCCTCGGCGGCCTGTTCCAGCGGGAGTTCGAGGTCGAAGACCTTGCCGGGGTCGATCTCGCGGTCCCAGATGAGCCGGATCAGTTCGGGCAGGAAGCGGCGGACGGGGGCGGGCCCGCCTTCCATGTGGATGCCGGCGAGGAACAGCTCGAAGCCGGGGATGTGGACGTCGTAGTTGACGCCGACGAAGCCCATGTGGCCGCCGGGGCGGGTGGCGCCGATGGCCTGCATGGTCGATTCGCGGGTGCCGACGGCCTCGACGACCGAGTGGGCGCCGAGGCCGCCCGTGAGCTCCTTGATCTTCGCCACGCCCGCGTCGCCGCGTTCCTCGACGATGTCGGTGGCGCCGTAGTAGCGGGCCAGCTTCTGCCGCTCGGGGTGGCGGGACATCGCGATGACGCGCTCCGCGCCCAGCTGCTTGGCGGCCAGGACCGCCATCAGGCCGACGGCGCCGTCACCGACGACGGCGACGGTCTTGCCGGGGCCGGCTTCCGCGGCGACGGCGCCGTACCAGCCGGTGCCGAGTACGTCGGAGGCGGCCAGCAGCGAGGGGATCAGGTCCTCGTCCGGCTGCCCGGGGGTGGCGACGAGGGTGCCGTCCGCGTACGGGATGCGGGCCTTCTCGGCCTGGGTCCCGATCGTGCCCGCCACGAACTGCCGGTGCACGCAGCCGGACTGGTAGCCCGAGCGGCAGATCTCGCAGGTGTTGTCCGAGATGACGAACGACCCGACGACGAAGTCACCGGCCTTGACGGTCCTGACCTCGGATCCGACCTCCTCGACGACGCCGACGTACTCGTGACCCATGAGGGTCCGGTCGGCGGGCTCGATGCCACGGTAGGGCCACAGGTCGGAGCCGCAGACGCAGGTCGCGGTCAGCCGGATGACCGCGTCGGTCGGCTCGATGATCCTCGGGTCGTCGCGGTCCTCGACCCGGACGTCTCCGGCGGTGTGCATGATTACTCCACGCATGGTGGCGCTCCTTGCTTCGGTGTGTGTCGTGGGTGGTGCCGTCGCGCGGCCGTCTCGCCGCCGGCCGCTCTAGCCCAGGGCCGAACGGCCGCGGCGGCCTTGGACCAGCGCGAGGGTGATCGTGGGGACGAGGGCCAGAGCGGCCATCGCGGCGCCGGCCATGGCCGGTCCCGCGGCCCGGAAGGGCGAGTCGAGGGTGAGGCCGGCGATCCAGGAGCCGGCCGCCGTGCCGAGGTTGAACGCCGACACGGTCAGGGCCGAGCCCAGGGTGGGGGCCTTTCCGGCGAAACGGACACCGAGGGCGATCAGGACCGGAGTGCCGAGGAAGCCGGCGAGACCGAGCAGGACGACGAGCACCATGGTCGGGACGGCGAAGGCGGACAGCAGGCCGAGCGCCGACAGGACCACCGCGGCGGACGCCGCGGCCTTGATCGTGGTCGCGTACGGTCGGGCGTCGCCGGCTCGGCCGCCGAAGAGGAAGCCGGCCAGGGCGCCGGCACCGAATCCGACGAGGACCAGCGGCACGAGGCCCGCGGCGATCCCCGCCCGGTCGGTCAGCAGCGGAGCGATGTAGGTGTACGTGCCCAGCACGCCGGCGCTCATGGTGGCGCAGGCCGCGAGGACCAGCCAGAGCCGGCCCGAGCGCAGCGCGGACAGTTCCGAGCGGATCGACACCGCCTGCCCGCCGCGGGGCTCGTCGGGGACCGAACGCGCGATCAGCGCCATCGCGGCCAGCGCCAGGGCGGCCATGATCCAGAAGGGTCCGCGCCAGCCCATCAGCTGCCCGGCGAACGCGCCCAGCGGTACGCCGACGACGTTGGCGAGCATGGCACCGGAACCGACCACGCCCACGGCGCGCGAGCTCGCGGCCGGGCCGGCCGCCCTGGTGGCGACGACGTTCGCCACCGCCCAGAACGCCCCGGTCGCCAGCGCGGTCAGGAACCGCGCTGCCAGCAGCAGCCCGAAGCCCTCACCGACAGCGGCGATCACATGTCCCGCGGCGAAGACGCCCAGGGCCAGCACCAGGGTCCACCGGGTGGGCAGCCGCAGGGTCAGCATCGACATCAGCGGCGCACCGATGATCATCCCGAGCGCGAACACGGTGATCGCCAGACCGGCACGGGCCACGCTCACCCCCAGGTCGCCCGCGATCTCCGGCAGCAGACCCGCCACCACGAACTCGGTCGTACCCATCAGGAACGTCCCCAGGGCGAGCACGTAGACCACGCCGGGAAGCCGGCGCGAGGCGGGTGGCCGTTCCCCGACGCGTCCGTCGACGGGGGCCTGGAGGGTCGCTCCTTGCATGATGAAGCTCCAAAGGGATGTCCGGGTGTCACTGCGGGGTCGCACATCCCAGAGAACCCGTATCCGCGCAGGTCAGGAAGGTCGCGGTGATAGGGGGTACAAGCTCCACCTCCCTTGTCCACGCCGCGCGCCTACCGTGGAAGGCATGGACAAGCGCCCCGACAACGCCTCCGACATCCGGGACTTCCTCGCCACCCGCCGAGCCAGGATCACCCCGGCCCAGGCCGGCCTTCCCACCAGCGGTCGGCGCCGTGTCCCCGGCCTGCGGCGGGAGGAAGTCGCCGTGCTCGCCGGCGTCAGCACCGAGTGGTACACGCGTCTGGAGAAAGGCCACATCAACGAGGTGTCCGAAGACGTCCTCGACGCCGTCGCCCGCGCACTCCACCTCGACGACGACGAACGCACCTACCTCTTCGACCTCGCCCGCGCCGCCCGGCCCGCCACCCGCGCGCCCCGCCGCCGCAAGGCCGTCGACGTCCCGCCCCGCGTCCAGTGGCTGCTCGACTCCATGACCCTGTCCGCGGCCTTCGTCACCAACGGCCGCCTCGACATCGTCGCCGCCAACGCGCTCGCCCGTGCCGTCCTCTCCCCCCTGTTCGCCAGCGACACCGCCGACGACCACGGCCGACCCAACTGCGCCCCGCTACTACTTCCTCGACCCGGGAGCGAAGGACTTCGTCGCCGACTGGAACCAGGCCGTCACCATCACCGCCGCCCTGCTGCGCGCCGAGGCCGGCCGCTACCCCCACGACAAGGCCCTGCGCGAACTCATCGGCGAGCTCTCCACCCTCAGCCCCGAATTCCGCACCCTCTGGGCCGCCCACGACGTCCGCATCCACCACGGTGGCGTCAAGACCTTCCACCACCCCGACGCCGGCCCCCTGGAACTCACCTACCAGCCACTCGACCTCCCCCTCTCCACCCGCGAGGCCCACTCCCTCACCATCTACACCGCCGAACCCGGCTCCCCCCACGAAGACCGCCTCAAACTCCTCGCCAGCCTGACGGCGACGTCCACCGCCTCCGCGAGCTGATCAGTCCTCGTCACCACCTGAACGACGCCGTCACCGCACAGGAGACAGAAGGCTGTCGAAGGAGGTGCGGAGGGAGGTCCAGGTGGTGGGGTCGGCGGAGTGTTCGGTGTCGGTGAGGAGGCAGGAGTCGAGGAGGTGTTCGAGGGCGGGGCGGTCGAGGTGGGGGGAGGTGAAGACGAGGTGTTGGCAGCGGTCGCCGTGGTCGGGGTGCCAGTCGAGGGAGGCGGCGGCGCGGCGGTGGGGTGGGACGAGGTCCCAGGCGGCGTCGGGGAGGGAGGCGAGCCAGGGGCCGGCGTTCTCGACGCAGAGGGCGCCGCCGGCGGCGCCCCAGGAGAGGAGGGTGTCGGGGCGGTGGGCGAGCCAGAAGCGGCCGCGGCTGCGGGTGGCGGCGCAGGAGAGCTCTTCGAGGGCGTCGTAGAGGCGTTCGGGGTGGAAGGGGCGGTGGCGGTGCCAGACGAGGGTGGTGACGCCGGCTTCGTCGGCTTCCTGGGGGAGCAGGGCGCAGGCGGGGTGCTGGGCGGCCGCGGCGGCCTCGACGTCGAAGCCGGCGAAGGCCGCCCGGGCGAGTTCGGCGGAGCCCGCGGCGAGGCGGTGGGCGGTCGGGTGGAGCTGGGTCAGGAGGGCGTGGTCCTCCTCGTCGGCCGCCGGGCTGTCCACGAGGGCGAGGACGGGAGCGTATTCGAGCTGGCGCGCCCAGGTGTCGCCGATCGTGCGCTGGTCGGAGGCGGCGGCCGCGAGGCCCGCGTCGGCCAGGTCGTCGCTGTTGGCGAGGCAGGGCAGGACGAGGGCCGGGTCGACGGCCGTGACGACGCCGGTGAGGTCGAGTTCGCCGGCGCCGTGCGCGGCGATGACCTCGGCCATCGCCTTGGGTTCGACGGAGTCCCAGAGCTCGACGACGGCCAGGCGGTGCAGACCGCCCGCGGCCAGTCGCCTCAGCTCCGGGACCAGGTCCTCGCGCAGGGCGCAGCAGGCGCAGTCGTCGACGAGGGGCGTTTCGCCCCGGGACAGCTCGCGCGAGGCGTCGCGCACGACGCGGAGCACCGTGCCGGCCGGCGCCGTGGAGAGGTCGTGGTGGAGGCAGACGCTGCCGGGGACGGTGCGCAGCAGCCCCTCCACGACCTCCCCGCGGGCGTCCGCGTGGAGCCCGGCGACGATGACGACGGGCAGGGTCACGCGGTGCTCCCGTAGCGGCGCTCGAAGCGCTCGACGCGGCCGGCGGTGTCCAGGACGCGGGCGGTGCCGGTGTAGAAGGGGTGGCTTTCGGAGGAGATCTCCACGTCGACGACGGGGTAGGTGTGGCCGTCCTCCCACTCGACCGTCTTGTCGCTGGTGGCGGTCGAGCGGGTGAGGAAGGCGAAGTCGGCGGCCTTGTCGCGGAAGACGACGGGGCCGTAGGCGGGGTGGATTCCGGGCTTCATGACGTGTCTCTCAGGCAGGAGGGGAGGGAGGGGCCGGGGTCAGCGCTCTTCGCGGAAGTCGACGTGACGGCGGACCATCGGGTCGAACTTGCGCAGGACCATGCGGTCCGGGTCGTTCCGCCGGTTCTTGCGGGTGACGTAGGTGTAGCCGGTCCCCGCGGTGGAGCGGAGCTTGACGATCGGGCGTACTTCGTTGCGTGCCATGACGCTAGTATACGACAATGGAAATCGTTTCCAATAGTGACTTCCGTCCAGAGAGGGTCAGGTAGCACCTTGTCCGCGCACTGCCAGCTGACCGGGGCCCAGCCGGGCTTCGGCAACACCGTCTCCCACTCCCATCGGCGCACCTCCCGCCGCTTCGACCCGAACATCCAGCGCAAGCGCTACTGGCTGCCGAGCGAGGGCCGCCACGTCCGCCTCACCCTGAGCGCGAGGGCGATCAAGACCGTCGACACCATCGGCATCGAGGCCGCGGTTGCCCGGATCCGGGCCCGGGGAGGGAAGGTCTGATGGCCAAGAAGAGCAAGATCGCGCGGAACGAGAGGCGCAAGGCGATCGTCGAGCGGTACGCGGCGCGCCGCGCCGAGCTCAAGGAGATCCTCCGGCGGCCCGCCTCCACCGAGGCCGAGCGCGACGCCGCGCTCGCGGAGCTGCGCCGGCAGCCCCGCGACGCCAGTCCGACCCGGGTGCGCAACCGTGACAGCGTGGACGGGCGCCCGCGCGGCCACCTGCGGAAGTTCGGTCTCTCGCGGGTGCGGATGCGGGCGCAGGCGCACGCCGGAATGCTGCCGGGCGTCACCAAGTCGTCCTGGTAGCAAGGGCTTTGGGCGCCCCCTGGCCGTCCGCCCGCGAAGCGTGAAGAGGGGCCGTCCCGGATGATCCGGGACGGCCCCTCGGTGCCTTTCGGGTGACCGCCCCTTCAGTGGCGGTCGGTGGGTGGCCGGTTCAGGAAGCGTCCCTCACCGTGCCGGTGAACTCCGGTCCGGGGACCGGCTCCCAGGAGCCGTCGTAGGTGGTGAGGACGGCACGCAGGGACTCGGTCGGCTCGGCTGTGGTGTCCCGGAGCGTGGGGACGGTGACCTCGACGGAGGTCTGGCCGGCCGGTACGGAGACGCCGAGGGCGAGGCCCTCCTTGCCGGCCTCCGAGAGGGGGAGCGGCGGGTCGGGCACGTGGCCGAGCTGCTGTTCGAGCCAGCTGGGGTCGACATCGGCGGTGGAGAGCTCGGGGCCGCCGGTGACGGGGAGGAAGGAGAGGCCGCCGTAGATCTCGGCGTCGGCGGCGGCCGAGAGGGAGACGCGCCAGGTCAGCGGGGTGCCCTCGGTGACGTCGTCGGCGACGGGGGTGAGGGTCACGGTGGGCATGGCGTCGTCGTTGAGGGCGGTGACGCCGCCGCGGTGGGAGCCGACGACGGTTCCGCGCACGGCCTTGACCAGGGCGTTCTGCCACAGGTCGGAGCCGTAGCGGGTGTTGCCGCGGACGGTGACGGGGATGTCGATGGTGTTGCTGCCGGGGCGGACGGTGACCATGCGGGAGGTGACCTCGCCGGAGTCCGGGTGGGGCAGGAAGAGGCGCACCTGGCCGCTGCCCTGGCCGGAGACCCGCACCGGTACGCGATACGTACGGACCCCGGAGTCGCCCTCCTTGACCGTCAGGCGGCCGAGGTCGACGCGGGTGAGCGGGGCCGGGCGGGCGTCGGGGGTGCCGGGGCGCCAGCCCCAGGCGTCCATCAGCCAGGCGCGGCCGGTGCCGCCGCCGGGGGCCAGTTCGAGGGCCGTGATCCGGCGGAGGTCCAGGCCGTGGCGGGCTGCGGCGGACAGCGGGACGCGGACCTCGCGCGCCCAGTAGGAGGCGGTGCGCTCGGTGCCGGGCAGGCCGTCGACGCGGGTACGGCCCAGGGACGCGCGGCGGCCCTTCGCGTCGGTGACGGCGATGTCGAGCGAGGTGCCGGTGCTGTTGGGCGGGACGATGACGCGGAGGGCCAGGTCCTTGGCGCCGGACAGGGAGACCGGGCGGGCGGCGCGGACCGTGGCGCGGGAGCCCGGGGCCGTCCACGCGAGGGCGATGGCGTTCCGGCCGGGTTCGGCGGAGGTCTCCCAGTTCGCGAAGTGCGGTGACCTGCCGCTCTCCTCGGGGGAGAGGCAGGCGCGGGTGGCGTCGGGGTCGACCTGCGCGCAGATCCGGCCGGCGCCGGAGGCGGTGACCCCGGAGTCGGGCAGGAAGGCCGGGGCGCGGTGGGCGCCGACGGCGTGGGCGAGGACGCGGACCGGGCCGGCCGAGGGGGCGCGGCGGCCGGTGCCGTCGACGAGCGGGCGGACCCGGTCGTCGCCGCCGACGAACAGCCGGGCGGCGGCGGCGATGTAGGTGGCGCCGGCGGTCTGCTGCCGGGTGGCGGTGAGGCGGGTCGGGGTGCCGGGGGAGCAGACCGGGTCGGTGCCGTCGTCGGACGAGAAGTCGTCGAAGGCGGGAGCCTTGGCCTGGCCCGGAGTCCATTCGCTGTTGAAGTAGTTGTGGTTGGCGCCGACCATGTAGACGGCGCTGTGCAGCGCGGTGCCCCGGCTGACGCCGCGGGTCCCGTCGACGAAGTTCTGGCCCTGGAGGTCGGACACGTCGCCGTCGCAGCCCGGCAGGATGGTCAGCGAGGGCACGTCGGCGGCCGGGTTGTGGCCGAAGATGGTGGGCCCGATGGGGACGGTGCCGCGGATCTTCCACCGCACGGGTCCCCGGTAGCCGTCCTGGTCGGCGGGCGGCGGGTTGAGGCTGTCGACGGCGGCCCGGTTGACGCCCTCGCCGCCCCGGGAGTGGCCGACGAGCAGCACGCGGGAGAGATCGGCGGGCGAGGTGGCGCGTACGGCCGCCGGGGCGGTGGCGCGGTGCGCGGACCAGTCCGCCCAGCGGGCCAGGTGCAGGCGTATCAGGGACGAGCGGGCCTGCGCGCCGCCGTCCTCGGCGCTGTCGTCCTGGCCGTTGATGCCGTTCGCGGAGATCGAGAAGGTGACGTACCCCTGGGAGGCGAGGAGTTCCTGCGCCTTGAGGTACCCCTCGTGGCTCGGTATCGGCACCGTCCCCGCGGCGCAGGGCCAGGCGCCGCTCATCTCGTCGGTCCCGGGGGTGTAGCAGGTGGCGTGGCGGCCGTGCAGGAAGAGCGCCACGGGCCGCTTCCCGGGCGCGCCGACGGGCCCCACGACGGTGGCGCGCATCTCGACGGGCTCGGGATAGCCCGGCAGGCGTACGGAGGCGAGGTCGTACGAGCCGCGGACCGTGCGGTACTTCCCGCGCACGCCGGGGTCGACCGCGTTGGCCGGAAGCGGTGCCTCCGGCAGGGCGGCCGGGGCTTCGGGGCGCAGTCGCGCGGAGCGGGCGGGCGCGGCCGCGTCCAGGCGCCGGCCGCCGGCCGTCACCCGCAGCTCGGTCCCCTCGGCGAGGCGGGCGGCTCCGAGGGCCAACCGGAAGGTACGGCCGTCCGGTTGGGCCGTCGGCAGGCCGAGCAGCCGCTCGCCCGCGCGGAACTCGACCCGGGCGTCGCCCATCGGTACGGGCTCCGGTGACGTCCAGACGAGCTGCCGGCCCGCGCCGGTCCCCGTGACCGTCCAGCCCTCGGGGAGTTCGAGCCCGCCGAGGCGGCTCCCGGGTGACGTCGTCGACGGCTCTCCGGGGGCCGGCTGCGCGAGCGCCGTCCCGGGCGACGCCGCCGCCAGAGCGATTAACGCCGCGGCTGCGGCCGCCGCGCGTGTGACACGTATCAAAGCGGTCTTCCTCACGATCGGTCCTGTCCGGACACCGGGAAGCGGCTCGGCACGCGTCCCCCGAGCGCCCCGCGCCTCCCTGGCGCCCCTCTCGTCACCGGAGGACGGGAACAGGGCCACGGAGGTTGCCTTTTGACGTACAAGCGGATCATCCGAGAAGGCCGGGCGGGCCTGACGGGTGATGTTCGCGCGGGTCGCGAGCGCCCCGGCCGCCCCGGGAAAGGGCCCGGCCAATACTCCGACCATGAGCCCAGCCCCCCGTACCACCACGCGGACGCGTCTCGCCGCGCTCACCGCGCTCCTCACCCTCGGCGCCCTCACCGCCCCCGCCGCCGCCGGCACCCCGGCGGCCGAGGGCGCCCACCGGCGGCCCTGCGTCGCCTCGAAGGCCCCCGGTCATGGCCCGGCCCGCGAAGTCCTGCGCATCGCCGAGCGGGCCAAGGCCGACATGGGCCTGAAGTCGGTCATCGTGCGGGTCACCGTCGACGGCCGCGAGGTCGTCACCGGAGCGCTCGGCGAGTCGATGACCGGGGTGCCGGCCACTCCCGCGATGCACTTCCGCAACGGCAACGTGGCGATCAGCTACATGGGCACCGCCCTCCTGCGCCTCGTCGACCAGGGCAGGGTGCAGCTCGACGACCCCGTCGCGCGCTGGCTGCCCGGCCTGCCGCAGGGCGAGAAGATCACGCTGCGGATGCTCGCCGCCTCCACCACCGGCCTCGTCGACTACGTCCGCCTCCCCGCCTTCCAGCAGGCCGTGGAAGCCGACCCGTTCCGGCACTGGACGGCGAAGGAACTGGTCGCCCTCTCGACGAGCAAGGAGCGGTGGTACGAACCCGGCACCAACTGGAGCTACTCGCACGCCAACTTCGTCCTCCTCGGCGCCGCCCTCGAGAAGATCACCGGCACCCGGCTCGACGTCCTGATCGAGGAAGAGGTGCTGCGTCCGCTCGGACTGCGCGAGACCCGCAACAGCTTCACGCCCGACATCCCCGAGCCCGCCCTGCACGCCTTCTCCTCCGACCGGGGCACCTACGAGGAGTCCACCTTCTGGAACCCCTCCTGGACCACCGCCCCCGGCGCCGTCGAGACCACCGACATCTGCGACCTGGCCCGCTCGGCCGGCGGCATCGGCTCGGGCCGGCTGCTCTCCCCGGAGTCCTACCGGGAGCTCCTGAACCCGGGCACGGTCGGCCTCGGCCACCCCACCCGCACCTGCCCGGCCACCGTCTGCATCGCGCAGACCGAGGCCACCCACTACGGCATGGGCCTGCTCGTCCTGGGCGACTGGGTCTCCCAACACCCCCTGTTCTTCGGCTACTCCGCCTCGATGGCCTACCTGCCGTCCGAACGCCTTTCCCTCGCGGTCTCCACCACGAACGGCCCCGCCGCCGCGGCCGGCCACTCCGCCCACACGATCGCCCAGCGCATCGCGGCCGCCCTCGCCCCCGACCACCCCATCCCCGACTTCGGCTGACCGGCCTCGCCGGGCCGCGCGCTCAGGGCCCCTGGACGACGACCTTCCCGAAGGCCCCGCCGCCCGCGTAGTACGCGTAGGCCTCGCGCGCCTCGTCGAAGGCGAAGACGCGGTCGATGACGGGCCGCAGGCCCCGGGCCGTGATCAGGTCGTTCATCGCGAGGAACTGCGCGCGGCTGCCGACCGCCACCGCGCGCACGGTGGCCCCCGAGGCGAACAGGGCGCGCGGGTCCAGCGGCGGGGCGCTCCGGCCGACGAAACCGACGCACGCGACGGTCCCGGCCAGGGCGACGGCTCGGACCGAGTCGTGCAGCAGCCCGGCGACGTCGACGACCCGGTCCGCGCCCCGCCCGCCGGTCAGCCCGCGGACCTCCTCCGCCCAGTCGGGCGTGGCCCGGTAGTCGACGACCTCGTCGGCGCCCAGCTCCCGCAGCCGCGCGGCCTTGCCGGGACCGCTGGTGGTCGCGATCACCCGCGCCCCCAGCGCCTTGGCGAACCCGAGCGCGAATAGCGAGACCCCGCCGGACCCCTGCACGACGACGGTGTCACCGGGCCCGACGCCCGCCCCGTCACCGGTCAGCGCGTTCCACGCGGTCACCGCCACACAGGGGAGCGTCGCGGCCTCCTCGTACGACAGATGCGCGGGTACGGGGACCAGCGAGGCGGCCTCCACGACGGCGAGCTCCGTGAGCATCCCGTCCAGCGAGCCGCCCCGCTGCGCGAGGTGCTCGACGCCGAACGGGCCGTCCTGCCAGGACGGGAAGAGCGTGGCCATCACCCGGTCGCCGACGCGCACCGAGTCGACGCCAGGACCCAGCGCGACGACCTCGCCCGCGCCGTCCGACACGGGCACCACGTCCGGCTTCACCGGCAGGACGTAGGTCCCGTCCAGGACCATGAGTTCGCGGTAGCTCAGGGAGGTCGCCCGCACCGCGACCAGCGCCTCGCCGGGCCCGGGGACGGGGGTGTCGTGCGTGCGGACGGTGAGACCGGCCGGACCGGCACCGCTGTGCGACAGGTGGTAACTCCGCATCGGAGGACAGCCTTTCGGGAGGTGGGGTGGGAGTGGGACGGGAGTGCTGCGGGAGTGGGACCGGGAGGTGGGACGGGAGTGGTGCGGGAGTGGGACAGGAGTCGTGCGGGAGTGGTGCGGGGTGTCGGAGAGGGGGCGGTCAGCTTCCGTCCGTCTCGGAGGCCAGCGGCACCTCGCCCGCCGTCTTGCTGAAGCCCAGTGCCTCGGTGATGCGCCCGTCGGCGATCCGCATGACGTTGACCCCGCGGACCCACTGGTCGGGGCCGTCGCCGAAGCGGTAGGTCCACAGGATCGTGGCGCGGTCGCCCGCGACGACCACCTCCCGCGGGGTGAACCGCGTCGTGCGGTCCTCGGCGAGCGCGGTCCACCAGGCCGTACAGGCTTCGCGGCCGACGACCCGCTCGCCGGCGGGCGCGGGCTGGACGCTCTCCATGACGCAGTCGTCCGCGACCAGATCGGCCAGGAGGTCGGCCTCGTGCTCGACGAACGCGCGGTTGAACCGGTCGATGACCTCGGCGGTGGTGCGTACGGACATGAACGCCTCCCTCGGAAGAGCCCGCGGACGGGGCTCGGCGGAGGCCCTGGAGCGAGCCTCGCAGTAGATAGACCGGTCGGTCTCCTGACTCCATAGATAGACCGGTTGATCTACCGCGTCAAGGGGTGGCACACTCGACGCCATGACGACCACCGCGAAGCCGGGCCCCCGAGAGCGGCTGCTGATCGCCGGCCAGGAGCTCACGTACACCCAGGGCGTCGGCGTCGGCGTGGACGCCCTGCTCAAGGCGGCGAACGTGGCCCGCCGTTCGCTGTACGAGCACTTCGGAGGCAAGGACGGACTCATCGCCGAGGTGCTCCGGCGCAGCACCGTCGAGGACGAGGAGGAGTACCGCGCGACCATGGCCGCCGCGGGCGAGGACCCGCGCGCCCGGCTGCTCGCCGTCGTCGACCGGCTCGGCGTCATCGTCTCCGCCCCCGACTTCCACGGCTGCCGGTACCTCGCCGCCGACCTGGCCCTCACGGACCCCGAGCACCCCGCCCACGAGGTCACCCGCGCCTACCGGCGCACCATCCACGGCCTCATCGGCGCCGAACTCGCCGCCCTGGGCCACGCGCGGCCGGAGCTCGCCGCCGACCAGTTCCTCCTCCTCGTCGACGGCCTCCTCGCCGCCGGTGCGACCCGCCGCGACATCCGGCCCGCCCCCGCCGCCCGTGAACTCGCCGAGCACATCATCGACTCCGGCCTGAACCCGGCCTGAGCCCGGCCTGAGCCCGGCCTGAACCCGGTTCGGCCCCGGTCTGATCCGAGGACGCCCGCCCCGAAATCCGCATGCACGCGCGCGTGCGGGCCTGGCAGCATGCCCGGATGGTCCACGCTCTCGAACGTCTGGTCGTCCGACACGCCCTCCGCCTCCCCCTCCCGCTCCCGACCGAAGGCGCAGGAGCCGCAGGAGCCGCCGGAGCCGCGGCCGGGGAAGGAGCCGTCGCGGCGCGGCAGTTCGACGCCGCGCTCCTGTCCGTCGGCTTCAAGCTGTCGGCAGAGCTGCTCGGAGAGCTCTCGGAGCGGTCGCCCGAGACGGTCGTGGCGATCGCGGCCCGGACGCTCGACACCGTCCGCGAGATGGCCGGCGACCACGTGCGGCACAACGTCTACTTCGTGGACTTCCCGGCCAACGTGCCCGACACCTTCGACTTCTGGCGGCGCTGCGTCGCCGAGGCTCTCGACGACCCGAAGTCCCGCGCCGGAACGCTCGAACAGCTGGAAGCCGGCGTGCTCGACCTCCTGACCCTCCCCACGTACGGCAACTACCGCCACACCTACGCCGAGATGCTCGCCGCGCACGACGAGCTGATCGCGGCGGCGGGCGACCGGATGACGGTCCTGCACCTCGGCCGCGCGCCGGGTGACGAGATCACCGCCCTCTACCTGGCGCTGGCCGGCAGCCCGACCCCGCTGGGTGAGGACGACCTGAAGGACCTCGCCGCGCTGGCCGGGCACTGCGTCGACGGCCCCCAGCCCGAGACGATCCCGGTCCGCGAAAGCCGCGCGGTCGTCAACCGGGCCCGGCTCGCGGCGGGCGCCGACCTGCTCCTCGACACCGTCACCGACGTACTCCGACTGGCGTGCGCGCTCTCCGACGGCGACGTCACGCTGCGGGAGCCGACCCGCTTCCGTGCTCTGTCCCGCCCGGTCCGCCGCGCCCTCATCGCCGGCCTCGACGCCGTGGTGGCCGCCGCGCCCGCCAAGCTCGCCGACGTCGCGGCGCACCGCGAACCGTGGAAGCGCCTCGGCGAGCGCCTGCACCCGCATGAGTACCCGCGCCGGCCGCACGCCGCCGAGGTGTTCGCCGTCGCCCGGGGCGAGCGGCGGGTGCGGTCCTTCGACGGCCTCGTCGAGGAACGGCTCGGGCGGAACGACGTCACCGGGGCGGCGGAGCTGCTGACCGCGGCCCCCGGCCGGCTCTTCCGCGCCCTCGACCGGTTGCTGCGCGCCGCGGACGGACCCGAGGAGCGGGAGGCCGTGGTGGCCGCGGCCGAGCGGGTCGCGCCCCGGGTCGCGGGCCGTGTCGTGCTGTCCCTGCGCGAGCACCTCCAGAACCGGGCCGGGGAAGGCGAGCCGCAGCGGGTGTTCGTCAACCCGGTCGGCGCCGCCTGGGTCACCACCGACACCCGGCCGCCGCTGCCGACGGCGGAACGCGAGCGTCTGATCGCCCTCCTGGACGACGAGACGCGCCGCCGGCTGCCCGCCCCGGGGCACCTCGTCGTCGACCCGGCCGTGCTCGACGTGGCCCTCCCGCTGAGCGGCCGGGCGACCGCCGCGGGCCTCGGCGTCCTGCCGCGCGGCTCCGTCTCGGCGGTGGAGGGCGAACTGCTGCGCTTCTTCACGTACTGGAAGCAGGACCGCCACACCACGGACTACGACCTGTCGGCGCTGGTCCTCGACGCCGATCACGCCCAGGTCACCTGGCTGTCCTACACGAACCTCGCCACCGTCGAGGGCAGCCACTCCGGCGACATCACCGAAGCGCCCGACGGCGCCTCGGAGTTCATCGACCTGCGGCTCGGCGCCGTGCGGGGCACGTACATCGTCCCGCAGGTCAACCTCTTCGAGGGGGAGGGCTTCGAGCAGGTGAAGGAGTCGTTCTTCGGCTTCATGCTGCGGGACGCCGACCAGGGAGGCCGCCCGTTCGAGCCGCGTACCGTCCGCATGAAGTCGGACCTGCGCGGGCCGGGGCGGGTCGCGCTGCCACTCGCCTTCCAGCGCGACGAGGACGGCCGCTGGCACGCGCGCTGGCTGCACCTGTACCTGCGGGGCACCCCGTCCGCGAACCGGGTCGAGGAGAACCGGGTGTCGGTCGCGGCGCTGCTGCGCGGACTGCTCTCCCGCACCCCGCTGACGGTCCGCCACCTCACGGAGCTGATGGCGGACACCGCCACGACGACGCGCCTGTGGGACGGCGGCACGGCGAGCCCGTGGGACGACGGGACCGCGCCCGAGGGCCCGGTCACGTACATCGGCCTGGAGCGCCCCGCCGGGCTTCCCGAAGGCGCGCGCGTGCTCACCCCCGAAAATCTGCGCGACCTGATCCCGTCCTGACTGCTACGGTCGTCCCGGGCGAGGCCATGAAGGGGCTTCCTTCTCAAAACCCTTTGAAATAGCCTCTTCGCCTTCCTCGCCCTCCCACGGAGAACCCCGGCCCGCGCGGCCGGGGTTCTCCGTGCGACCCCCGTTCGGAGGGTGCGGGCGGGGCGGGACCGTGTCCACCGTCGCGCCGGTCCGTTGTGTGGGTGTGATCTCAACCCGACGCATTTCCTCCGTCCTGGCCCTCGCCGCCGCCTTCTCGGCCCTCGGCGGGGCCGCGACCACCGCTGTCGCCGCCACCAGCCCGCTCGGCCCGCCGATCAACCCGGTCACCGAACTCGACGCCCTGACCACGACCGGCATCCCCGAGGAGTCCCGCGACCAGTTCCCGGGCATCTCCGGCCAGCTGGGCGGACTCAACCGGCTCCACGACCTCCAGCAGATCCACCAGCTCACCGACCTCGCCGCACCGGCCATGGGAGTGCTCCCCGAGATCTCCACCTGAGCCCTGCGGGACGACGACCACCCCCGAACCGGCACCGCGCGGCAGCGCACGGTGCCGGTTCGCCGTCATGTACGGGGTCCCCCGGCGGGCTCGTGGACGGTGATGGCCCGGACGGGGCAGGCGCCGGCGGCCATCAGGACCAGAGGCCCGGCGGCCGCGTCCTCGTGGCCCGGGAGCACCGTCCCGAACCCGTCGTCGTCCTGGGTGAAGACGGCGGGGGAGGTCAGGGCGCACTGCCCGGCGCCGATGCAGACGTCGCGGTCGATCGAGACACGCATGCGGTTTTTCCTCTCACCAGGTGACGGGGAGTTCGAGCATCCCCTGGATCGTGTCGCCCGGCTTGAAGGGGATGTCCTCGGCGGGTACGGCGAGCCGCAGGCCGGGCAGCCGCCGCAGCAGGGTCCCGAGGGCGATCTCCAGCTCGGCGCGGGCGAGGTTCTGCCCGAGGCACTGGTGGATGCCGAAGCCGAAGGCGATGTGGTGGCGGGCCGGACGGGCCCAGTCGAGGGTGTCCGGATCGGGGTAGGCGCCGGTGTCCCGGTTGATGACGGAGGTCGGGAAGACGACGCCCTCGCCCGCGCGGATCAGGGTCCCGGCCACCTCGATGTCCTCGCGGGCGACCCGCATGAGCCCGTCGGCGATCGACAGGAACCTGAGCAGCTCCTCCACGGCCGTGGGCACGAGCCCGGGGTCGGCCCGGAGTTCGGCGAGCCGCTCGGGGTGGCGGAGCAGGGTGTAGGTGCCGAGGGAGATCATGTTGGCCGTGGTCTCGTGCCCGGCGACCAGCAGGATCGTGGCGAGTTCCACCAGCTCCTGGCGACCGGGGCCGTCCTGCGCGTTCCCGCGGGCCACGAGGTCGTCGAGGACGCCTTCGCCCGGATTCCGCCGCTTGCGGTCGATGAGGTCCCCGAGGTAGCCCTCCAGGCGGCCGAGCGCCTCCTCGGTGTCGGCGCCGGTCGGGCCGCGCAGCAGCCGCCTGGACTGTTCCTCGAAGAAGTCGTGGTCGGCGTACGGCACTCCCAGCAGGTCGCAGATGACGATGGACGGCACCGGCAGGGCGAACGAGCCGACGAGTTCGGCGGGCGGTCCCTGGGCCTCGACCGCGTCGAGGAGCCGGTCGACGGTCTCCTGGATGCGGGGCCGGAGGCCCTCGGCGCGTTTGAGGGTGAAGCTCGGGATCAGCAGCCTGCGCTGGACGTTGTGCTCGGGGTCGTCCCAGCCGAGGAGCGCGGGGCGGCGGCGCCGGCGGAGGGTGGCGGACCGTTCGGTCGGCAGCGGGAAGTCGTCGCGGGTGGTGTCGGTGGAGAGGCGCTGGTCGGCGAGGAGCGTCCGGGCGGCCGCGTGGCCGGTGACGAACCACACCGCCCGCCCGTCCCAGAGCGTCGCCCGCGAGAGCGGACGCTCCTCGTGCTCGCGGGGGTAGGCGGCGGGCGGGTGGTAGGGGCAGGTCCGGTCCTGAGGGAATGTCACGGCTTTCGGCATGGGGGGCCTCACTGGCGTGCATCGATGGCTCTGACGTGGATTGCCGTCTCTACTACATGCCTCAGGCACCTATCCGGTCTACACGGAGTTCGGCCAATCCACCGGAACGGGCTCGTCCATTCGAAGGGGCCTTCGGAGCACGCGCACGTGTCGCCCACCCGGCGCCGCATCTCACCTCTGCTACTGGGGATTTCGCGCCGGTCGGCCCCTCCCGGCGCGACCTCCGCGAGGGGTTGCGCGGCTCACTCTCGCTTGCGCCGGGGTGCGCTCGGCCAGGTGGCTCGAATGTCGCTGGTCGCCCGGATAAACCACGTACCCGACAAGATCACTGCATCGAGGTAATGCCCTCGGGCTCTTGGCGCGAGCCCGCCTTACCGGCCGTTACTGTTCCCCGGGATCTGGACGAATTCCCAGAGAATGACCCTCTTTCATTCCTCTTCAACTGGTTGGCGTGCATACGCCTGCCCGCACGCATGTGTAAGGAGAGCTCGCCCCCATGACCGTTGAGACCGGCCCGGACGTACAGGTGGAGCCGCCGCGGCAGTCCAGCCTGAGCACCGCGGCCGCCCGCAACCTCGCCACCACCACCAAGTCCGCCCCGCAGATGCAGGAGATCAGCTCCCGCTGGCTGCTGCGGATGCTCCCGTGGGTGGAGACCAAGGGTGGTGCCTACCGCGTCAACCGCCGGCTGAGCTACACCGTCGGCGACGGGCGCATCGAGTTCGTCCAGGACGGCAGCCACGTCCGGGTCATCCCCCGTGAGCTCGGCGAACTCGCCCTGCTGCGCGGCTTCGAGGACGACGCGGTGCTCGGCGCGCTCGCCGACCGGTGCGTCCAGCACGACTTCCGCGCCGGCGAGGTCCTGGTGGCGCGCGGCGCCGCCGCCGACCGGATCCACATGATCGCCCACGGCCGGATCGGCCAGACCTCCGTCGGCAAGTACGGCGACGAGGTCGGCGTCGCCGTCCTCGCCGACGGCGACCGCTTCGGCGAGAACGCCCTCCTGGACGCCGACGCCAGGTGGGACTACACCGCGACCGCCGAGACCAACGGCACCCTGCTCACCCTGTCCCGCGCCGACTTCGCCTCGATCGTCGACCAGGCCCCCGGACTCCGGGCGCACATCGACGAGTTCGGCTCGCTGCCCCAGCAGCGGCAGAACAAGCACGGCGAGGCCGAGATCGCCATGTCGGCCGGCCACACCGGCGAAGTCGCCCTGCCCGGCGCCTTCGTGGACTACGAGCTCAAGCCGCGCGAGTACGAACTCTCCGTCGCCCAGACCGTCCTCAAGGTCCACACCCGGGTCGCCGACCTCTACAACGGGCCGATGAACCAGACGGAGGAGCAGCTCCGGCTGACCATCGAGGCGCTGCGCGAGCGCCAGGAGCACGAGCTCATCAACAACCCGGAGTTCGGCCTCCTCGCCAACGCCGACTTCAAGCAGCGGATCCAGCCCCACTCGGGTCCGCCCACCCCGGACGACCTCGACGAGCTGCTCTGCCGCCGCCGCAGCACCAAGCTCTTCCTGGCCCACCCCCGCACGATCGCCGCGATCGGCCGCGAGTGGAACGCCGCCGGGCTCTACCCGGACACCGTCGAACTCCACGGTCAGCGGGTTCCGGCCTGGCGCGGGGTCCCCATCCTCCCGTGCAACAAGATCCCCATCAGCAAGGAGAACACCAGCTCCATCCTCGCCATGCGTCTCGGCGAGGACAACCAGGGCGTCATCGGCCTGCGCCAGACCGGCCTGCCGGAAGAGGTCGAGCCCGGCCTCTCGGTGCGCTTCATGGGCATCAGCGAGCAGGCGATCATGTCCTACCTCGTCACCACGTACTACTCCGCCGCGATCCTGGTGCCCAACGCCCTGGGCGTGCTGGAGAACGTGCAGATCGCGCGCAGGCGCGACTAGAGCCCGGGGCATCCCCCGGCCGGTGCGCCCGGAACACGGGACGGCCCCACCCACCTCTCCAAGGAGCCACGGATGCCCGACCCCGGGCTTTCCCCGCTGCAGTCAAGCCTGCCCTCGGCCGCCGCACGGTTCGCCGAGCGCGTCCTCGCGGACGCCGCGGCGCACGGCATCGCCGTGCCGCAGGCCGTCCCCGCCCCCGTACCCGCCGAAGCGCCCGCCGACGTCCCCGTCGGCGCTCCGGCGGCCGAACCCGTGACCGCCCGCGCGGCCGCGGAGCCCGCCGCGGTGCCGGGGGGCACGGCCGTGGCCACCCCGGCCCGCCCCGACCTGGGGCGGATCCTGGGCGGTCCGCGCGGTCTCGGCACGGCGGGTCTCTCCCTGATCCCGCGGGCGGAAGCGCCGGCGGAGCCCCTCGGGCCGCCCGCGGGCGCCCTGATCATCCCGGGCCTCTACTACCACCCGGTGCCCGAGCCCGACCCCGTCCGGGTGGACGAGGTCAGCCTGCGCATCAAGTCCTGGGCGGTGGACGAGGTCCAGCTGTTCCCCGACGACTGGGAGGGCCAGTTCGACGGCTTCTCCGTCGGGCGCTACATGGTGGCCTGCCACCCGGACGCGCCGACCATCGACCATCTGATGGTCGCCACCCGGCTGATGGTCGCCGAGAACGCGGTCGACGACTGCTACTGCGAGGACCACGGCGGCTCGCCCGTGGGTCTCGGCGGCCGGCTGCTGCTCGCGCACACGGCGCTCGACCCGGTCCACACGACGGCGGAGTACCAGCCGGTGTGGGCGGAGTCGCTGCTCGCGGACGCGCCACGGCGGGCCTACCGGTCCGCGATGGAGTACTTCGTCCGGCAGGCGACTCCCGCCCAGGCCGACCGGTTCCGGCACGACATGGCCCGGCTGCACCTGGGCTATCTCGCCGAGGCCGCGTGGGCGGAGACGGACTACGTGCCGGAGGTGTGGGAGTACCTCACGATGCGGCAGTTCAACAACTTCCGCCCCTGTCCCACCCTCACCGACTCCGTCGGCGGCTACGAACTGCCCGCGGACCTCCAGGCCCTGCCGGCCATGCAGCGGGTCCTGGCGCTCGCCGGCAACGCCAGCACCATCGTCAACGACCTGTACTCGTACACCAAGGAGCTGGCCAGTCCCGGCCGGCACATGAACCTGCCCGTGGTGCTCGCCGAGCGCGAGTCGCTCTCGGAGAAGGACGCCTATCTGAAGGCGGTCGAGGTCCACAACGACCTCATGCGCGACTTCGAGGCGGCCTCCGCCGAGCTGGCCGCCGCGACCCCTGTCCCGAGCCTCCTCCGCTTCCTGCGGGGCGTGGCCGTGTGGGTCGACGGCAACCACTACTGGCACCAGACCAACACCTTCCGATACAGCCTGCCCGATTTCTGGTAAGAACGGATTCATCTGTGACCAACACCGAGCTCCCCACCGTCAACGGCACCTCCGCGTTCGTTCCCGCCCCGGCGACGCCGTACCAGGGAGACATCGCCCGTTACTGGAACGCCGAGGCCAGGCCCGTGAACCTGCGCCTGGGTGACGTGGACGGGCTGTACCACCACCACTACGGCATCGGTGCCGTGGACCACGCCGCTCTCGGGGACGTCGAGGACAGCGAGTACGAGAAGAAGCTGATCAGCGAGCTGCACCGGCTCGAGTCGGCGCAGGCCGAGGTCCTCCTCGACCACCTGGGCCCGATCGGCGCCGAGGACACCCTGGTGGACGCGGGCTGCGGCCGCGGCGGTTCGAGCGTCATGGCCCACCAGCGCTTCGGCTGCAAGGTCGAGGGCGTCACGCTCTCCTCCACCCAGGCCGAGTTCGGCAACCGGCGCGCGAAGGAGCTGGGCATCGACTCCCACGTCCGCGCCCAGGTGTGCAACATGCTGGACACCCCGTTCGAGAAGGGCACCATCGCCGCCTCGTGGAACAACGAGTCGAGCATGTACGTGGACCTCGACGACCTCATGGCCGAGCACTCCCGGTTCCTCAAGGTCGGCGGCCGCTACGTGACGATCACCGGCTGCTGGAACCCGAAGTACGGCCAGCCCTCCAAGTGGGTCTCGCAGATCAACGCGCACTTCGAGTGCAACATCCACTCGCGCCGTGAGTACCTGAAGGCGATGGCCGACAACCGTCTGGTGCCGCAGGCCGTCATCGACCTGACGCCCGACACCCTCCCGTACTGGGAGCTGCGCGCCACGTCCTCGCTGGTCACCGGCATCGAGGAGGCGTTCATCGAGTCGTACAAGGACGGCTCGTTCCAGTACGTCCTGATCGCGGCCGACCGCGTCTGACCCTCCCGTACGCGAAGGGCCGGGTCCGTCACCGACGGACCCGGCCCTTTCGTCGCCGGCTCAGGCGGCCGGCGCCTCCGCCTTCTCCGGGGCGGGCGCGGGAGCGGGCGCGCTCGCCGGAGCCGTACGGGGAGCGTGACCGCCCCGCAGGCCGACCCGGGCGATGACCGCGACGAGGGCGAAGGCCGCGGCGCCGATCCAGAAGGTCAGGGTGAAACCGGACTCGGCGGGCAGGGCCGGGGCGCCGGCGGGCAGGTGCTCCAGGGTCTGCGAGGCCAGGATCGTGGTGACGACGGCGCTGCCGATCGCGCTGCCGGTGGAGCGGGAGATGGAGTTGATGCCGTTGGCGATGCCGCTCTGGTGGTGCGGGACGCTCGCCATGATGACGGCGGGCATGGCCGCGTAGCCGAAGCTGACGGCCGCGCCGACGACGACACCGGCGCCGATGACCGAGGCGACGTGGCCGTGGTCGAGGGCGAGCCAGGCGAAGCCGAGGGCGCCGAGGCCCGCGGCCAGGCCCAGGGCTGTACGCGGACCGCGGTGGCGGACCAGCTGGCCGCCGATCGGGGAGGCGAGCAGGGAGACGATCGCGCCCGGCAGCAGGAATTCGACGGAGGCGCGCAGGATGGTGGCGTCGAAGCCGTAGCCGGTGAGGGCCTCGGGCATCTGGACGAGGTAGGAGACGCCGAGGAAGTTCGCGAACATCCCGAAGCCGACGAGGACGCCGGCCAGGTTGGCCATCAGGACCGGCCGGTGGACGAACATCCGCATGTCGACGAGGGGCTCGCGGACCTTGAGCTCGGTGAAGACCCAGACGACGGTCATGACGGCGGCGCCGGCGAAGCTGCCGAGGGTGCGGGCGGAGGTCCAGCCCCACTCGTGGCCCTGCGAGATGGGCAGCAGGAGCAGCAGCAGGGTGGCGCCGAGGGTGAGCGCGCCGAGGAAGTCGGTGCGGCCGCCGGTCTTGTGGCGGGTCGCGGGGACCAGCAGGAGGACGGCGAGCAGGGCGAGCACGGCGAAGGCCGTCGCCATCCAGAAGGCGCTGCGGTAGTCGGCGTCGGAGCCGGAGGTCAGCAGGCCGGTGGCGACGAGGGCGAGGCCGCTGCCGAACGCGAGGGTGCCGCTGACCAGGGACATCGCGCCGGGGAGCTTCTGCGGGCGGACCTCCTCGCGCAGCACGGAGAGGGCGAGCGGGAAGATCGCGGTGGCGGCGCCCTGGAGGACGCGGCCGAGGATCAGCAGGGGCAGCGAGGTCGCGAGGGCCGCGACGACCGAGCCGGCCACCATGACGCCGAGGACGGCCACCAGGGTGGGCTTCTTGCCGTGCTGGTCGCCGAAGCGGCCGAGCAGCGGGGTGAAGACGGCGGCGGAGAGCAGGGTGGCGGTGGTCACCCAGCTGACGCCGGCGGTGGTGGTGCCGAGGTCGGTGCGGATGAGGCCGAGGATCGGGACCGGCAGGGTCTGCATCATCGACACGACCATGGCGGCGAGGCTCAGGGCGAAGACGACGAGCGTCTCGCGCCGCTGGACGCCGGCGGGCGGGGGAGTCACGTTGCTCATGTGAGTGGGGGCCTTCTCGGTGCTTCAGGACTTAGATCGTTGATGTCATCAAGTAATAGATCGAAGGTAGACCTCGATAGTTGAGGTGATCAAGTAAACAATTGATAATGTCAAGCATCCTGAGTACGCTCGAACCATGAGCGCGACCACCCCCGAGACGCCCACCAAGCTCCAGCTGCTTGAGCTCCTCGCCGCCATCGGCACGGCCCAGTGGAGGGACTTCGCCACGGCCGCGTCCCACCACGGCCTCACCTCCACGCAGGCCAAGGTCCTCGCCCAGCTGAGCGGCCCCCTGCCGATGCGCGCCCTCGCCACCCTCCTGGTCTGCGACGCCTCCAACGTGACCGGGATCGTCGACCGGCTGGAAGCCCGCGGCCTCGCGCGCCGCGAGCCCGACCCCGCCGACCGCCGCGTCAAGAACGTGGTGGCCACGGACGAGGGCCGGGACGTCATCCGGCGCGTCCGTGAGGAGATGCAGGCCACCCACGGCGCCCTCGACACCCTCGGCGCGGAGGACAGCGCCACCCTGTACGCCCTGCTCGCGCGGCTGCGCCCGGGCATGGAAAAGGACGCCTGAGCGGGAAGATCCCGCTCGGACGTCCTCGTTTCCGCGTCTCCGGTGAGGCCGGTCAGTCGCCGCGCTCGCCGAACGCCGCCAGGATGCTCTCGGCGGCCAGCGTCGCCGTCAGCTCGCCGTCCCTGACCCGGCGCTCGAGCACCGGCGCCAGCTCCTGGACCGACGGATCGGTGTGGAGGCGGCGCAGGAGCTCGTCGCGGACCATGGCCCACGTCCAGTCGACCTGCTGCTCCTGCCGCTTCGCCGCGAGCCGGCCGGTCGAGTCGAGCAGCGCGCGGTGCTGCTTCAGCCGGTCCCAGACCTCGTCGAGGCCGGCGGACTCGCGCGCGCTGCAGCTGAGGACCGGCGGTGCCCAGAACGCGTCGGCGCCGTGCATGAGCCGCAGGGCGCCGGCCAGCTCGCGCGCGGCGGCGCGGGCGTCGCGCTCGTGCGGGCCGTCCGCCTTGTTGACGGCGACCACGTCGGCCAGTTCGAGGACGCCCTTCTTGATGCCCTGGAGCTGGTCGCCGGTGCGGGCCAGGGTGAGCAGCAGGAAGGAGTCGACCATGTTCGCCACGGTCGTCTCCGACTGGCCGACGCCCACCGTCTCCACCAGCACCACGTCGTAGCCCGCGGCCTCCATCACCACCATCGACTCGCGGGTCGCCTTCGCGACCCCGCCGAGCGTGCCGGCGCTGGGGGAGGGGCGTACGAAAGCCGCCGGGTCGACCGCCAGCCGCTCCATCCGGGTCTTGTCGCCCAGGATGGAGCCGCCCGTACGGGTCGACGAGGGGTCGACGGCGAGGACCGCCACCCGGTGACCGAGGCCGGTCAGCATCGTGCCGAACGCGTCGATGAACGTCGACTTGCCGACCCCGGGCACCCCGCTGATCCCGATCCGCACGGCCTTCCCCGCGTGCGGGAGCAGCGCGGTGAGCAGCTCCTGCGCGAGGGCGCGGTGCTGCGGGCGGGTGGACTCGACGAGGGTGATCGCGCGGGCGACGAGCGCCCGCTTCCCGCCGAGTACACCCTCCGCGTAGGTGTCGAGACCGATCACCGAGCGTGCCCGAGGTCGGCCGCGAGCCGGGTGACCAGGTCGTGGGCCGCGTCCGGGATCACCGTCCCCGGCGGGAACACCGCGGCCGCGCCCATCTCCAGGAGCGTGGCCACGTCCTGCGGCGGGATGACCCCGCCGACCACGATCATGATGTCCTCGCGGCCCTCCGCCGCCAGCTCCTCGCGGAGCGCCGGCACGAGGGTGAGGTGTCCCGCCGCGAGCGACGAGACGCCGACGATGTGCACGTCCGCCTCGACGGCCTGGCGGGCCACCTCGGCCGGGGTCTGGAACAGCGGGCCGACGTCCACGTCGAAGCCCAGGTCGGCGAAGGCGGTCGCGATGACCTTCTGGCCGCGGTCGTGGCCGTCCTGGCCCATCTTGGCGACGAGGATGCGCGGGCGGCGGCCCTCGTCCTCGCCGAAGGCGTCCACCAGGGCCCGGGTGCGCTCCACGGACGGGGACTCGCCGGCTTCGTTGCGGTACACACCGGAGATCGTACGGATCTGGCCCGCGTGCCGTCCGTACACCTTCTCCAGGGCGTCGGAGATCTCGCCGACGGTGGCCATCGCGCGGGCGGCGTTCACCGCGAGCTCCAGGAGGTTGCCCTCGCCGGCGGCGGCCCGGGTGAGCGCGTCGAGCGCGTCCTGGCAGGCCCGCTCGTCGCGCTCCTCGCGCAGCCGCCGCAGCTTGGCGATCTGCTGGGCGCGCACCGAGGAGTTGTCGACCTTGAGCACGTCGATCTGCTCGTCGGTCTCCACCCGGTACTTGTTGACGCCGATGACCGGCTGCCGGCCGGAGTCGATGCGGGCCTGGGTGCGGGCCGCGGCCTCCTCCACGCGCAGCTTGGGGATGCCGGCGTCGATGGCCTTGGCCATGCCGCCGGCCTGCTCGACCTCCTGGATGTGCTTCCAGGCGCGGCGCGCGAGGTCGTAGGTGAGCTTCTCGACGTACGCGCTGCCGCCCCACGGGTCGATGGTCCGGCAGGTGCCCGACTCCTGCTGGATGAGCAGCTGGGTGTTGCGGGCGATGCGGGCGGAGAAGTCGGTGGGCAGCGCCAGCGCCTCGTCGAGCGCGTTGGTGTGCAGCGACTGGGTGTGCCCCTGGGTCGCGGCCATCGCCTCGACGCAGGTGCGGGTGACGTTGTTGAACACGTCCTGAGCGGTCAGCGACCAGCCGGACGTCTGCGAATGGGTCCGCAGCGAGAGGGACTTGGTGTTCTTGGGGTCGAACTGGCCGACCAGCTTGGCCCAGAGCAGGCGGGCCGCGCGCAGCTTGGCGATCTCCATGAAGAAGTTCATGCCGATCGCCCAGAAGAACGACAGGCGCGGGGCGAACGCGTCCACGTCGAGCCCGGCCTCGCGGCCCGCGCGGATGTACTCGACGCCGTCCGCGAGCGTGTACGCCAGCTCCAGGTCGGCCGTCGCGCCCGCCTCCTGGATGTGGTACCCGGAGATGGAGATGGAGTTGTAGCGCGGCATCCGCTGCGAGGTGTAGGCGAAGATGTCGGAGATGATCCGCATCGAGGGCCCGGGCGGGTAGATGTACGTGTTGCGGACCATGAACTCCTTGAGGATGTCGTTCTGGATGGTCCCGGCCAGCTTCTCGGGCGGTACGCCCTGCTCCTCGGCGGCCACGATGTACAGCGCGAGGACCGGAAGGACCGCGCCGTTCATCGTCATCGACACGGTCATCTTGTCCAGCGGGATGCCGTCGAACAGCTGCCGCATGTCGTAGATCGAGTCGATGGCGACGCCCGCCATGCCGACGTCGCCGGTGACGCGAGGGTGGTCGCTGTCGTAGCCGCGGTGGGTCGGCAGGTCGAAGGCGACCGACAGGCCCTTCTGGCCGGCGGCGAGGTTGCGCCGGTAGAAGGCGTTCGACTCCTCGGCCGTGGAGAAACCGGCGTACTGACGGATCGTCCAGGGCTGGTTGACGTACATCGTCGGGTACGGGCCGCGCAGGTACGGGGCCATGCCCGGACGGGTGTCGAGGAAGTCGAGGCCCTCCAGGTCCTGCCCGGTGTAGAGCGGCTTGACGGAGATGCCCTCCGGGGTCTCCCAGAGCAGGTCGTCACCGCCCGCGGCCTTCTTGACGGCGGCGCGCCAGGCGTCGGGGCCGCCGTCGGCGGCCGGTGCCCCGAGCTCGATCCCGGAGAAATCGGGGATGGACATCAGGACACTCCCATGCGGTCAAGGGTGGTGGAGAGCAGGGCGACGGCGTCGCAGCCGGCGAAGGCGTACGCGTCGACGCCGGCGTGCGCCGCCGGGCGGCCGGCGAGGAAGACGTGGGTGGCTCCGGCCGCCCGCAGCTCCGCGGCCGTGGCCTCCGCCCGCTCCTCGTACAGCGCGTCGCTGGAGCAGAGGCAGGCCTCGCGGGCGCCGCTCTCCTCGAAGGTGCCGTCGGCGACGGTCTCGATGCCGCCGGTGCGGAACAGGTTGGCGGCGAAGGAGAGGCGGGCCGAGTGGGCGGCGGCCGGGCCGATCGCGGCCAGGTAGACGCGGGGCCGGGTGCCGGTCGCCGCGAGGTGGGCGTCGGAGCGGGCGCGCAGTGCCTCGAACGCCTCGTCGCGGCGGACCCGGGGGAGACCGCCGGACGGCTGCTCGGGGGCGGGCGCGCGGTCCACCGGCTTCTCTTCGAGGTGCGGGAACTCGCTGACGCCGGTGATCGGTTCGCGGCGGGTGGCGAGCTTGGCGCTGCGGGCGGCCCAGGTCCCGGCGAGCCGGTCGCCGATCATTCCGGAGCGCAGGGCGGCCTCGTGACCGCCGGCCCGCTCGATGTCACGGAAGAACTCCCAGGCCGCGTGGGCGAGTTCATCGGTGAGCCGCTCGACGTACCAGGAGCCGCCGGCGGGGTCGATCACCCGGGAGAGGTGGGACTCCTCGATGAGGATGGTGGAGGTGTTGCGGGCGATGCGGCGGGCGAAGGCGTCCGGCAGACCGAGCGCCTCGTCGAAGGGGAGCACCGTCACGGCGGCGGCGCCGCCCACGCCGGCGGCCAGGGTGGCCACCGTGGTGCGGAGCATGTTCACCCACGGGTCGCGGCGGGTCATCATCACCGAGGAGGTGACGGCGTGCTGGAGCTGCGCCCCGGCCCGCGGCGCCCCGGAGGCCTCGGCGACGCGGGCCCAGAGGCGGCGCGCGGCGCGGAGCTTGGCGATGGTGAGGAACTGGTCGGCGGTGGCCGCGTAACGGAACTCCAGTTGCCCGCAGGCCTCGCTGACGCTCAGTCCGGCCTCGGTGAGACCGCGCAGATAGGCGACGCCGGTCGCGAGGGAGGCGCCGAGTTCCTGCGCGGCGGAGCCGCCGGCCTCGTGGTACGGCAGCGCGTCCACGGTCAGGGCGCGCAGGCCCGGGTGGGTGTCGGCGCAGCGGCGGGCGAGTCCGGCGACGGACGCGAGGTCGTAGGCGGGGCGGCCGGTGCGGGCCTCGAAGCCCAGCGGGTCGGCGCCCAGGTTGCCGCGGGCCGCCTCGGGGGCGACGCCCCGCTCCTCGTACAGCGCGAGGAGCCGTTCGGCGGCGGCGGGCGTCTCGTCGCCCGCGTCGAGGACGACGGGGGCGAGGTCGAGGTACACGTCCTTGAGGACGGTGGCGAGGGAGGAGACCGGGATGCCGGTTCCGCCGACGCCCAGCCAGAGGGAGGTGACGCCGTTCTCCAGGTCGGAGAGGACCGCGTCGGCGTCGGCGGTGGTGTGGCGCTGGCGTACGTCCCAGCCGCCGGTGGTGTTCCCCTCGGCGCGGTCGCCGCGCACGAAGGGGGCGAAGCCGGGGAGTCCGGCGTCGGGTGCGGTGTCGTGCGCGGTGTACAGCGGCCGGGTGCCGATCCCGTCCTCGAGGAGGGTGCTCAGGGCGTCCTCGGCTTCGGCGCCGGAGACCTCCTTGCCGGACTTGCGCAGGACACCCGCCACCAGGTGTTGCCACTGCTCGTGTGGCGCGTCAGGGAATTCGGACGCCAAGGAGAGGCCGTCGTCAGGCAGGACCGTCATGCTCGGATGCTAGGGGAGATCGACAAAGGAGCAGGAGGGCGTACGACTGTGACCTTCTTCTCTTCGCGAGCATGCGTTAGGTTAGGCTTACCTAAGTGACGAGCCAAGGTGTCTCCGTCACCCGTCCCGGGAGAAGTGCATGCGTCCCTTCCGTACTCGCGCCGGCCGTCCGAACCCCGCCGAGCGCGTCCGGTCGATCCTCTCCGCCGCCCACTCGATGAACGTCGTGACCGACGGACACCACCAGGAGGTGCACACCCTCGACGGCACGGGGCCGATGGGCCACATCCACCTCCACGACCCGTCCGAGGACTGCCCCGCGGGACGCACCGCCCGCATCCCCGTCCGCCTGGAGTTCACTGACATCGCCCCCACCCCGGTACGTCAACGCCTGCGCGCCCGCGTCACCCTGACGGGAGTGCTCTCCGCGCCCTACACGACCGACGCCACCACCAGCACCTGCATGGAGTTCGGCCAGGCACTCCTGGAGGACGCCGAAGGACGCGCCTACGTCGGCCTCGACGCACTCGAAGCCGCCGAACCCGACCCGCTGGCCGACTGCGAAGCGGCCATGCTCACCCACCTCGTCGACGGCCACGCCGCCCTCGTCCCGCTGCTCCTCCGCCTGGTCCGCCCCCGCCCGGAGAAGGACCTGGTCCGCGTGCTGCCGCTCGCCGTCGACCGGTACGGCCTCACCCTGCGCCTCGAACACCGCACGGGCCACCACGACGCCCGGCTGCCCTTCCCCACCCCCGTCTCCGACGTCGACGAGGCCGGCCCCCGGATGCACGCCCTGTTCGCCGCTGCGCGCCGCGCCGCGCACACCGACCACCTGCTGACCTGAGCCGATCCGGCCGAGATGCCGGAGCCTCGCGGCAGGCGAACAATGGACGGAGAAACGCGCGCACGACGTCGGTACCGGAACGGCTCGGGGATCTCCTCTACGGACACGGCCACGCCATGAACGCAGGAAGTCCGGCCACGGGCCGGCCCGCACCCGCCCAAGGCGTCCTCTATCGGCTCGGACACTGGTGCGCCCGCCGTTTCCTCGTCGTCATCGCCCTCTGGCTGGCGGCCGTCGCGGGACTCCAGATCACCGACCGGGCCGTCGGCGGACAGTTCTCCGACAACTTCACGCTCCCCGGAGTGCAGTCGGCCGACGGACTCGACGTCCTCAAGGCGCACGACCCCGCCGCCGGCGGCTACGGCGCCCAGATCGTCCTGAACCGGCCCTCGGGCCCGCTCACCGACGAGTCCTCGGCCGTCAACTCCGCCGTCGCCGCGCTGGCCGAGCTCCCCGACGTCCTCGGCGCCCAGAACCCGCTGCCGCCGCCCGGCACCGCCCCGCCCGCGCCGCCCGCCGGCACCCCCAACACCGGGCCGCTCTCCACCGACGGCAAGACCGCCTACATCACCATCCGCTTCAGCGTCCCGCCCTCCACCCTCGGCACCGACTACCTCGCCGGCGTCGACACCGCCGTCCAGCCGCTGCGGGACGCCGGAGTCACCGTCGAGTACGGCGGAACGCTCGGCGAACTCGCCCGCCCGCAGGCCGACGACCGCACCAGCGAGGCGATCGGCTTCGCCGTCGCCATCGTCGTCCTCCTCATCGGCTTCGGCACCGTCATCGGCGCCGTCCTCCCCCTGGTCACCGCGCTCCTCGGGGCGATCTGCGGACTCGCCCTGCTCGGCCTGATGGCGGCCGCCTTCACCTTCGGCACCGTCTCACCCACCCTGGCCACGATGATCGGCCTCGGCGTCGGCATCGACTACGCCCTCTTCCTCATCACCCGCCACCGCCAGAACCTCATGAACGGCCACGATCCCGCCGACGCGGCCGGACTCGCCACCACCACCAGCGGCAGGGCCGTCCTCGTCTCCGGCTGCACCGTCATCATCGCCCTGTCCGGACTGTGGGTCTCGGGCGTCACCTTCATCGGCAAACTCGGCCTCGCGGCCGCGTTCACGGTCGTCACCGCCGTCCTCGCCGCCCTCACCCTCGTCCCGGCCATGCTCGGCCTCGTCGGTCACCGGATCGACCGCTACCACGTCCGCAAGCCGGTCGCCGAGACCGACGCCGACCCCGGCACCCCCGCGCACGGCACCTGGCACCGCTACGCCCAGCGGGTGCAGAAGCGCCCCTGGTGGTTCCTGACCGGCGGCGTCGTCGCCCTGCTGATCCTGGCCTTCCCCCTGCTGTTCATCCAGCTCGGCCACATCGGGGACGGCGCCGACCCCAAGTCCTTCACCGACCGGAGGGCGTACGACCTGATCTCCACGGCCTTCGGACCGGGCGCCAACGGCCCGCTCACCGTCGTCGTCGACCAGTCCGCCGTGCCGGCCTCCGACCGGGCCGCCCTCGGCACCAAGCTGAAGGACGCCCTGACCGGCGTACCCGACGCCGCCTCCATCACCCCGCTGAAGGCCACCCCCGACGGCGACGTCCTCATCGGCACCGCCTACTCGGTGGCCTCGCCGCAGGACGAGCGCACCACCGAACTCACCAACCACCTCGTCGACGACGTGCTGCCGCAGGCGGTGGCCGGCACCGACGCGCAGACCTACGTCACCGGCACCACGGCCGCCCAGGTCGACTTCCTCGACATCGTCTCCAGCCGCCTGCCGCTGATCATCGCCGTCGTCGTCGCCCTTGCCTTCCTCGTCATCCTCATCGTCTTCCGCGGCCTCCTGGTCGCGGTCAAGGCCGCCGTCCTCAACGTCCTCTCCATCGCCGCCTCCTACGGCGTCGTCGTCGCCGTCTTCCAATGGGGCTGGGGCGGACCCGCCCTCGGCGTCTCCGGCAATGTGCCCATCGAGAGCTACGTGCCGATGATGATGTTCGCCATCGTCTTCGGACTGAGCATGGACTACGAGATCTTCCTGCTCTCCCGGGTCCGCGAAGCCTGGCTGCGCACCGGCGACCCCGAGGCCTCGGTGGCCCACGCCCTGGAGATCACCGCCCGCGTCATCACCTGCGCCGCACTGATCATGGTCAGCGTCTTCGCCGCCTTCATCGTCTCCGACAACATCGTCGTCAAGATGCTCGGCCTCGGCCTCGCCGCCAGCGTCCTCATCGACGCCACCGTGGTCCGGCTCCTCCTCGTCCCCGCCGTCATGACCCTCCTCGGCAGACACGCCTGGTGGACCCCGCGCTGGCTCGACCGGACCCTGCCGCACCTCGACACCGAGGGCGAGGGCATCCCGGAACCGGCCACGGCGGCGAAGCGCTGAACTCAGCCCCCCGCCAGCTCGCCCAGCAGCTTCCAGGTGCGGCGCCGGTCCTCCTCGCCGTTCAGCTCCGTCGCGGTGAACACCACCTCCGTCGCCCCCGCCTCGCGGTAGCGCCGCACCTCCTCGGCGACGGTCTCCTCGTCACCGATCACGGCGAGTCCGGCGGCCCGCGAGGCACCGGACAGCTCGATCGCCCGCCGGTACGACGGAATCCCCTCGTACAGCGCGAGCGCCTCGTGCGCCTTCTCCCGTACGGCTTCGGCGTCGGCCGTGACCACGCCCGGGACGAGGGCCACGATCCGGGGCGCGGGCCGGCCGGCCGCGGTGGCCGCTGCGGTCACGGCCGGCACGATGTGCTCGGCGAGCGCACGCGGCCCCGCCAGGAACGGCAGGATGCCGTCGGCCAGTTCACCACTGACCCGCAGCGCCTGCGGCCCCATGGCCGCGACGAGTACCGGCACCGGAGGCCGGGCCCCCGGCACCGACGCCGGATAGGGGGTCGTCGCGGTGAGCAGCTCCCCGTGGAAGTCGGCACTGCCCGTCTCCAGGAGCGGCCGCAGGGCGGTGAGGAACTCCCTGAGCAGACCGATGGGCCGCTCGTACGGAATGCCGAAGCCGGTCTCCGTCAGATGCCTGGTGCCGAGGGCGAGCCCGAGGTGGTAGCGGCCGCCGGTCGCGGCCTGGGCCGTCTGCGCCTGACTGGAGACGAGCAGCGGATGGCGGCCGAAGACGGGGATGGCGGAGGTGCCCACCTGGAGCCCCGGCACCTCGCGCCCCACGATCGCGGCCAGCGAGGGAGAGTCGTAGCCGAAGGTCTGGCCGAACCACCCCGAACGCAGTCCGGCGTCGCGCGCCTCCCGTGCGAGCCGCACCGTGTCGTCGATCGTGCGCTGGACGGTGGTCGAACCGAGCGTTACTCCGAGAGGCATGCTCCCGGCAACCCGCGCACCGCCGAACGCCATTCCCGCGCCCGTGTGAAGAGTGTGTTGCACGCCCGCGATGATGGGGGGATGAAGACTCTCGCCGAGGTGGACGCGCTCGCCGACCGGGCGCACGCCGGACAGACCGACAAGATCGGCGTCCCGTACGTCGCGCACGTGAGGGCGGTCGCCGCGGGCCTGGAGGCGTTCGGCCCGCAACTGGTCATGGCCGGGCTGCTGCACGACGTCGTCGAGGACACCGAGTGGTCGACGCGGCAGCTCCTCGCCGCGGGAATCCCCGACCGGGTCGTCGCCATCGTCGACGCCGTCACCAACCGGCCGGGCACGCCCTACGAGGAGAAGATCCGCCGCATCACGCAGGACCCCGACGCCACGCTCGTGAAGATCGCCGACAACGCCCACAACAGCCGTGCGGACCGGGCGGCCTCGCTTCCGCCCGGACAGCGGGAGCGGCTCGCCGCCAAGTACCGTGACGCGCGGCGGGTGTTGTGGGCGGCGGCCGACCCCGAGGACATCGCGACGATCCTCCGCGTCGTCAACCCCGAGCTCCTGGAAGAGCTCGCCCCCTGATGTGACCGGCGTCACGGGAACCCGGTCCCGGGGCCGGACAGACGAGAGACGTGACCATCGACCTGCGCGCACGCATCCGGGACGGAGACCCGTCGGCCTTCGCCGAACTCTTCGACTCCTACTCCCGAAGCGTCTACAACCACGCCTTCCGGCTCACCGGCGACTGGTCGGTCGCCGAGGACGTCATGGCCGCGACCTTCCTGGAAGCCTGGCGGCTCCGCGGGAAGGTCGACGCCGAAGGGGGTTCCGTACGGCCCTGGCTGCTCGGCGTCGCCACCAACGTCGCCCGCAACCACTGCCGGGGCAACCGCCGCTACCGGGCCGCGGCCAACGCCTACGCCGCGGCCGGACCGCCCGAGGCCTCCGTGCCCGACCACGCCTCCGAGGTCGCCGGCCGCCTCGACGACCGCGACCGCATCGCCGCCACCCTGCGGGCCCTCGGCACCCTCCGACGCACCGAACGCGAAGTCCTCGTGCTCTGCCTCTGGGAAGGCCTCGCCTACACCGAGGCCGCCGAGGCCCTCGGCGTACCCGTCGGCACCGTCCGCTCCCGGCTCTCCCGCGCCCGCACCAAGCTCCGTACCGGGGCCGAGAAGGAACTCGCCCGCGAAAAACGGGAACCCGCGTCCCGCCCCCGACAGACAACAGGTGATCGCGTGAACGCGGTCCGGCCCGCGCAGGAAGGAATCCGATGAACCCCGAACCGAACCAGCCCCGAACGGCGAACCGGCAGGAGAGCGGAGACCTCCCGGCGATCGAGGAACGCGAACTTCCTCCGGGCCGCCACCAGTTCCACAAGGAGCGCCTGATGAACCGGATCCACGACGACCGCATCGCCACCGCCGCCCGCCCCGCGCGCAACCCGTTCCTGCGGAAGGCGATCCTCCTCCCGGCCGCGACCGCCCTCGCCGCCGCGCTCGCCGTCGGCGTCCTCGTCCTCACCCCCGGCGCCCCCACCGGCGGCGCCGACGACCGCGCCGGCGGCCCCGTCCTCACCACCTCGATCGGCACCGTGGACGCCGCCGGCGCGCCCGGGCTCCTCGACCGCATCTCGCTCGCCGCCGCCGAGGCCGACGCCCCACAGGGCCGCGCCGGCCAGTACGTCTACATCGAGACGCGGGCCGCGAACACGCACGTGAAGACCGTCGGCGACAAGAGCAGCCTGGTCAGTCAGCCGCTGCACACCCGGCAGACCTGGCGGTCCCCGGACGGCCTCAAGGGCTGGCTGATCGAGCCCGGCAACACCGGACCCGAGGGCATCACCCTCGAAGGCCCCGACGAGCAGGGCAACATCCCGAAGCCGCACCTCGGCGCGCCCTCGCACGACTACCTCGCGGCACTCCCCACCGACCCCGACGCACTGCTGCGGAAGATCTACAAGGAGACCGAGGGGCAGGGCAACGGCAAGGACCAGCAGGCCTTCACCACCATCGGCGACCTGCTCGTCGAGAGTTGGCCCTCCCCGGAGCTGACGGCCGCGCTCTACAAGGCCGCCGCGAAGATCCCCGGCGTCGTGAGCGTCGACAGCGCCACCGACGCGGCCGGCCGCAAGGGCGTCGCGGTCGCACGGCTCGACGAGTTCGGCGGACAGCGCACCGAGTGGATCTTCGACCCCAGGACGTACGCCTTCCTGGGCGAGCGCACGGTCCAGGTGAAGGCCGACGCCGGCAACGGCGGCCTCATCAAGCCCGGCACCGTCGTCCACACCGCCGCCGTCATGGTCCGGGCCTTCGTGGACGACGTGAAGGTCACCCCGTAACGGCTCAGCCCGACCGGCCCGAGATCCAACCGCCCAGCTCGGTCGGGCGGTTGGTGATGATCCCGTCCACGCCGAGCCCGTCGAGCTCCTTCCAGCGGGCCGGCAGGTCGACCGTCCACACGTTCACCGCCACCCCCGCCGCGTGGAGCTCCCCGACCACCTCGGGACGGGCCGAGAGACCGGCGTCCGAGACGTTGTACGCGGAAAGGTCCAGCTGCTCGGCGACCGCGACCGGATCCGCGTCCGGCTTCACCCGCAGCAACCCCAGCGGAAGCTCGGGCGCGAGCTCGTGCGCGTACCGCAGCGACGGGACGTCGAAGCTCTGCACGAAGACCCGGCCGCCCATGTCCTGCTCCCGGACGTCCCGCACGATCCGGGCGACCTGGGCGCGGGTGTGCGCGCCCTTGATCTCCAGGAGCAGGTTCCCGCCGCGCTCCCGGAGGTCCGCGAGCTGCGCGGCGAGCGTCGGGACACGGGCACCGGCGTACGCGGGCGCGAACCAGGAGCCGGCGTCGAGCCGGTCGAGTTCCGCGGAGGTCAGCGAGCGGACCCGGCCCGAGCCGTCGGTCGTCCGGTCCACGGTGGTGTCGTGGATGATGTACGGCACGCCGTCCCTGCTGGGCTGGACGTCGTTCTCGATCCACTTCGCCCCGCCCCGCCGCGCCACCTCGTCGGAGACCAGGGTGTTCTCCGGCGCGGCCGACGGCGCGCCCCGGTGGGCGATCACGATCAGCGGCTCCCCGGCCGCACGGACCCAGGGACCCTCCGCCTTCGCGGCGAGCGGCGCGGCCGGGCGGGGCGCGGAGCGTGAGGGGGGAGCGGCGACCACGAAGGCCGCCCCCACGACGGCCACGCCGACCACCGTGGTGGCCAGCGCGATGTTCCTGCGCCGCCGTGACCTGGGGGCGGACCGCTGAGCGTCTCTCATGAGGGGACACCCTACGCGCGCCGGGTCGCCGTCCAGGCCCGGACCCGGCGACACGACGAGCGGACCGAGCCCTTCGTCGATTCGTCCGGGTCTGCGGCATGGTGGGAGACCGGCCCGGAGCCGTGCCATCGGGGGACCACGGCTGGGGCGTGAGGAGTCGGGGGAGACTCATGAACACCGCTAAGGGACGTGGTGCGGCAGGCGGCGTGGTGACCTCGGAGGCCGGCGGGACGACCGGACGGGTGCCGGCGCAGGAGCGCGGCCGGGGCGTCCTCGAAGGGGCGTTCGCGCTGCTCGACGCCCTGCGCAGGAGCGGCGACGAGGCCGGAGTGACCGAGCTCGCCCTCGCCTGCGGGGTGCCGAAGGGCAGCGTGCACCGGCTGCTCGACCAGCTCGTCGCCGTCGGCGCGGTCGAGCGCAGGGGCAACCGCTACCGGGTCGGCCCGCAGCTCTACCGCCTCGGCCAGGCCTGGGAACCGCACCCCGGCCTGGTGCCCGCCGCCCGGCTGCCGCTCCAGCGGCTCCGGGGCGTCACCGGCGCCAGCGTCGTCCTCACCGTGATGCGCGAGGACATGGCCCTCATCGTCGGCTCGGTGCCCGGGGACCTGGAACCCGTGCTGCCGGTCCGCGACGGCATCGCGTTCCGGCTCGACACCGCCGCCGGGAAGGCCCTGCGAGGCCCCCGCGCGACCGGAGCGGTCCTGGACCGGGAGGACGTCATGGAGGGGGTGTGCTGCGCCTCGCTGCCGGTCCGCGCGCCGGACGGGCGTACCGTGGCCGCGCTCGCCGGCATGGTCCCCGCGGGCCGCAGGCTCGACGTGCTCGCCCAGGCCGTCGCCGAGGCGGGGGCCGCCATCACCCGTGCGCTGGCCCGGGGCGGCCAGCGAAGACCGGCTCCGTATCCGGCGCCCGCCCTCGTCCTCTGAAGACCTTTTCCGGCTCCGTTCCATCCAGCGGAACGCGCGTAGAACCGGGGCGGTCCGGCCGGGCACAGTGAGTGTCGTGCCGGGGGGAAACGGCACACCGGCCCGCCGAGAACGGCGGACCGGGACTCATGTCACACCAGTGACCCGATATGTGGGGGGACCACATGCGCAAGAACCGAATCGTCCGACTGGCCGCCACCGCCCTGCTCGGACTCGGCACCGTCGGCGCCTTCGCCGGCACCGCGCACGCCGAGCCGATCGACTACGTGAAGATCGAGCTCTTCGAGCTGCACTGCCAGCAGAACAGCGAGGGCGACCACGACGAGGCCTACCTCAAGATCACCGACGCCAACGGCAACGCCGTCAAGGTGTGGCCCGGCAACGGCATCAGCTACCAGACCATGGGCACCGGCTACGTCCGCTCCATGGCCGACGGCAACGGCAACGCAGCCCTCATCCTCGGCAAGGAGCAGGCCCGGACCCTGACCCTCTGGGACAAGGACACCTTCGGCGGCGACGACAAGCTGGGCTCCACGCTCGTCACCGGCAGCGAGGTCGGCGCCGAGACCCAGTGGCGCACGGTCGAGGGCTCCGGCGGCGTCTACGTCATCGGCTACCGCGTCATCGACATCTGAGCAGCCGTCACTCCATGAGGAAGGGCCGTACCGGGCGACCGGTACGGCCCTTCCCCCCTTTGCTCCCTCTGCCGGGATCAGCCGGCGTCCGGCGCGAGCAGCTCGCCCGACCGCGCCACCCGCGCGTACCAGCGCGCGCTCGACTTCGGCGTCCGCTCCAGCGTGTCGTAGTCCACCCGGACCGCGCCGAACCGCTTCGCGTACCCGTACGCCCACTCGAAGTTGTCGAGCAGCGACCAGAGGAAGTAGCCGCGCACGTCCACCCCGTCGGTCATCGCCCGGTGCACGGCCTCCAGATGCGCGTGCACGAAGGCGGCCCGCTCCGGATCGTGGACCGTACCGTCCTCGCCGACCACGTCCTCGTACGCCGCCCCGTTCTCGCTGATCACCAGCGGGAGTTCGGGATACGCGGCGGCGACCCGGGTCAGCAGGTCGTACAGCGCGCTCGGGTCGACCGCCCAGCCCATCGCCGTCGGCTCGCCCGGCGCCCGGTGGAAGGCCACCGAGTCCGCGCCGGGCCACGGCGAGAACGCGCTGTTGCCGTGCCCGTCGTCCTGCGGCTTCTCGGCGCCCTCCGGGACCTCGGACACCACCGTCGGCGTGTAGTAGTTGATCGCCAGGAGGTCCAGCGGCTGGTTCGCCGTCGCGGTGTCGCCGTCGCGGACGAAGGACCAGTCCGTCAGGTGGGCCGTGTCGGCCAGCAGGTCCTCGGGGTACGCGCCCTCCAGCATCGGGCCGAGCCACACCCGGTTGCCGACCGCGTCGATCCGGCGGGCCGCTTCGAGGTCCGCGGCGGAGCCGGTCAGCGGCCGCACCTCGTGCAGGTTCAGCGAGACCGCGATCTGCCGGTCCGCGGGCAGCGAGGCCCGCAGCGCCTGGACCGCGAGGCCGTGGCCCAGGTTCAGGTGGTGCGCGGCCCGCAGCGCGGCCACCGGGTCCGTACGGCCGGGGGCGTGGACCCCGGAGCCGTACCCCAGAAAGGCGCTGCACCAGGGCTCGTTGAGCGTCGTCCACCGCTTGACCCGGTCGCCGAGGGCGTCGGCGACGAGCCCCGCGTACTCGGCGAACCGCTCGGCGGTCGCGCGCTCGGGCCAGCCGCCCGCGTCCTCCAGGTCCTGCGGCAGGTCCCAGTGATAGAGCGTCAGGGCCGGCTCGATCCCGGCGGCGAGCAGCTCGTCGACGAGCTCCCGGTAGAAGTCCAGGCCCTTCTGGACCGCCGGACCGCGCCCGGTGGGCTGCACCCGGGACCAGGAGACGGAGAACCGGTAGGCGTTCAGGCCGAGTTCGGACATGATGCCGACGTCCTCGCGGAACCGGTGGTAGTGGTCCACGGCCACGTCGCCGGTGTGGCCCTCGAAGACCTTGCCGGGGGTGTGCGAGAAGGTGTCCCAGATGGACGGAGTACGGCCGTCCTCCGCCGCCGCTCCCTCGATCTGGTACGCGGCGGTGGCCGCGCCCCAGAGGAAGTCGGGCGGGAACGAACGGGTGGCGGTGAGCGGCCGGGTTTCGGACGCGGTCATAGGAGAGCGCTCCCAACGCGGGTACGGGATGATGACGTTCGGACAGGGGGTACGGGCGGTACGGCGGTCAGCTCTTGACGGCGCCGGCCGTGATGCCGCCCACGATGTGCTTGCCCAGGAAGGCGAAGACGAGAAGCAGCGGCACGGTGGATATCAGCGCGCCGGTCAGCACCACGGCGTGGTCCACGGTGTGGTTGCCCGCGCCGAGCCCGGCGAGCGCCACCTGGAGGGTGGGGCTTCCGTCCGGGGTGAGGGCGATGAACGGCCAGAAGAAGTCGTTCCAGGCCTGCACGAAGACCAGCATGCCGAGCACGGCCATGGCCGGCCTGGCGACCGGGAACACCACGTGCCAGATGATCCGCAGGCTGTGCGCCCCGTCCATCCGGGCCGCCTCCACCAGCTCCATCGGCAGCGCCTCCACCAGGAACTGGCGCATGAAGAAGACGCCGAAGGCGGCGACGAGCGAGGGCAGTACGACCGACTGCAGCTGGTCGAACCACCCCAGGTCGGTGATGATCTGGTACAGCGGGATGACGCTGAGCTGCGGCGGGATCGTCATGGTGGCGACCACCAGGGAGAGCAGCATGCCCCGGCCGCGGAACGGCAGCTTGGCGAAGGCGAAGCCGGCGAGCGTGGAGAACAGCACGGTGGACAGGGCCACCAGGCTCGCCACGATCGTGGTGTTGATCAGCGCCTCGCCCATGTCGACCTGGTTCCAGGCGAAGCTCAGGTTGTCCAGGAGACGCTTGCCCGGCAGCAGCGGCGCCGGGGCCTCCACCACCCGCTCGCCGGTGTGCGAGGCGGCGACCACGTTCCAGTACAGCGGGAAGAGCGAGACGAACGCGGCCACCACGAGCAGCACGTAGGTGAGCGGTCCCGCGTGGTGCTGCCGGCCGGCGGACTGGCCGAAGCGGCGCCCGGGGCGGGCCGCCGGTGCCTTCGGGTCCCCGGTCTCGGTCGGTGTCGTGTCGAGTGTGCGGGCCATGAGGTCAGCCCCCCAGCTTCTTGCGGTTCCAGCGGGACACGAGCGCCTGGACGCCCCCGAGCAGGAGCAGGAGCAGCAGCATGACCCAGGCGATGGCCGATGCCTGGCCCAGCGCGCCGGTGACCCAGCCCTTCTCGTACATCAGCAGGCTCAGCGTCTGGAACTGGTTGCCGCTGCCGCCGCTGATGCCGACGCTGCCGCCGAAGAGCATCGGCTCGCCGAAGAGCTGGGTGGCGCCGATGGTCGAGACGATGATCGTGAAGAGGATCGTCGGCCGGATCGAGGGGATCGTGACGCTGATGAACTGGCGCCAGCGCGAGGCGCCGTCGAGGGAGGCCGCCTCGTAGAGGTCCTGCGGCACGGCCTGCATGGCGGCCAGGTAGATCAGCGCGTTGTAGCCCGTCCAGCGCCAGGTGACGATCACCGAGATGGCGATCTGCGCCGGCCACTTGGACGACTCCCAGTTCACCGGGTCGAAGCCGATCCAGCCGAGAAGGCCGTTGATCATGCCGTAGTCGGTGTTGAACAGCTGGGCGAAGACCAGGGTCGCCGCCGCGATCGAGGTGGCGTACGGGGCGAGGATCGCGACCCGGAAGAAGCCGCGGCCCCGGAGCTTGTAGTTGAGCAGGTGCGCCAGGCCCAGGGCCATCAGCAGCTGCGGAACGGTCGAGATCACCCCGATGGTGAAGGTGTTGGCGAGCGCGTTCCAGAAGAACTCGCTGGTCGCGAGGTCGGTGTAGTTCTCGAGGCCCTTCCACGTCGGGTCGCCGCCGAGCTCGACCCGGTTGAGCGAGAGCCAGCCCGTGTAGAGCAGCGGGAAGAGCCCGAAGGCCGCGAAGGTGAGGAAGAAGGGGGCGACGAAGACGTACGGGATCGCCTTCAGGTCCCAGCGGTAGAGGGTGCTGCGCCAGCCGCCCGAGGAGGAGCGGTGGCTCCGGGGGCCGGTGGAGGAGGGCGGTGCGGCGGGCGGCGGGGAGCCGTCAGGCCTCGCCCGAACGGAGGTGGCCACGGGGGCGTCCTTCCAGGTCGATGCGTGCGGTGGTGCGGACGGGTGCCGGCCCGCCGCCCGCAGGCTGCGGCGGGCCGGCACACGGTCCCCGCTACTGGTCGATCTTGTCGTCGACCAGCTTCTTGACGTTCTCCCAGGCCTTGGCCGGGTCGGTGCCGCGCTGCTCGATGTCGAGGATGCCGTTGTCGGTGAGGAAGGTCTTCACCTGGCCGTCGTAGCGGCTGATGACGGCGGGGGTGATGCCGGCCGCCGCGCTGGAGAAGATCTTGCCGACCGGGGTGTCGCCGAAGTACGGCAGCTTGGCGTCCTGGACCGCCGAGGAGGCGAGCGTGTCCTTGGACGAGGGGATGTTGCCGTTGACCGCGAACACCTTGGCGTGCTGGGCGGGGGCGGTCAGCCAGGCGGCCAGCTCGGCGGCCTCCTTGGTGTGCTTGCCGGCCTTGGGCACGGCGAGGAAGGAGCCGCCCCAGTTGCCGGCGACCGGCGGCGCGGCGATGTCCCACTTGCCCTGGTTGCCGGGTCCTGCCTGGTCCTTGATGATGCCGGTCATCCAGCTCGGGCAGGCGACGGTGGCGAACTTCGAGTTCTTGAAGGCCGCGTTCCAGGTGCCCTTCTCGTCGAACTGGCGGAGCTTGGCGGTGAGGCCGCCCTGGGCCGCCTTCACGGCGGTGTCCCAGGCCTTCTTCACGCCGGGGCTGTTCTCCCAGTCGAGCTCGCCGCTCGTGTTGGCGTACTGCACCGGGTCGCTGGAGACGACGGCGTTGAACAGGCCGCTCGCGGAGTCGTGGAAGGCGGTGCCGGCGGGCGCGGCGGCCTTGTACTTCTCGCCGGTCGCGAGGAACTTGGCCCAGTCGCCGGCCCACAGCTTGCCGACCTCGTCGCGGTCGGTGGGCAGCTTGGCCTTGGCGAAGAGGTCCTTGTTGTAGCAGATGGCCATCGGGCCGATGTCGGTGCCGAGGGCGATGACCTTGCCGTCGCCCGTGGTGGCCTGCTTGACCTTCCAGTCCAGGTAGGCCGAGGTGTCCGCGCCGCCCTCCTTGCCCAGGTCGACCCACTTGCCCGCCATCGCCGTGCCGGTCGCCTCGGCGATGTAGCCGACCTCGACGGCCTGGATGTCGGCGACGCCGCTGTTCTGGGCGAGGCGCAGCTTCAGCGTGTCCCAGTACTTCTGACCGTCGGAGACGTTCGACTCCTCGATCTTGATGTTCGGGTGGAGCCGCTCGTACTCGGCGTACAGCTTGGCGCCGGTCTTGTTGTCGTAGCCGAAGGAACCGAAGGTCCCGATCCGCAGCGTGATCTTCTCGGAGCCCGCGGTGCCCTTGCCGCCCTTGCCGCTCTCGTCGTCGCTGCCGCAACCGGTGAGCAGGGTCGTGCCGGTCACGACGACGGCGACCGCCGCGATCGCCGCACGGCGTCCGCGTCTGCTGCTGGAAGTGCGCATTCCACTCTCCTCGTCCAAGGTGGTGCTCGTTGTGCGCCATGAGGCCCGGCCGGCGATCGCGGCTCGGCGGCTGCCCTGCGGGGCCTGATGCAGGTTGTGTGCGTCCCGGATGGGAGCGCTCCCACGTCGTTGCCGGAAGGTTGCTGCCTGGCGGGTGTGGGTGTCAAGACATGAACGCGGATTCGTTACCGGAAGGTTTTCCGGGGTTTTCGCGGCACTCCGCCGTGACATCGACGTCATCTCCTGAACGCGGACGCGTGGCGTCGGGGGGTGACCGTGGACTAGTGTGGGAGCGCTCCCATCCCTTCGTGGCCGTGGTGAGCAGCGCGTTGTCCTACGAGGGGAGTTCGGCGATTGTGAACGGACGGCAGAGCGGCAGACCCACCCTGGAGCAGGTAGCGGCCCGGGCCGGGGTCGGCCGGGGCACGGTCTCCCGGGTCATCAACGGCTCCCCGCGGGTGAGCGAACAGACCAGGGCGGCCGTCGCCAGAGCCGTCGCCGAACTCGGCTACGTGCCCAACCAGGCCGCCCGCGCCCTGGCGGGCAGCCGCACCGACGCGATCGCCCTCGTCATCCCCGAGGCCGAGGCCAGGCTCTTCGCCGAGCCCTACTTCCTCGACCTCATCCGGGGCGTCAGCGCCGAACTCGCCGAGGCCGACAAACAGCTCCTGCTCACCCTGGTGCGCAGCGAGCAGGAACGGCAGCGCTTCGAGCAGTACCTCGCCGCCCAGCGCGTCGACGGGGTCCTCCTCGCCTCCGTGCACGGCGACGACCCGCTCCCCGACCGCATCCGCGAACTGGGCCTCCCGGTCGTCATGAACGGCCGCCGCGCGGAGGCCGAACCCGTGCCGTACGTCGACTCCGACAACATCGGGGCCGGGCGGGCAGCCGTCGCCCACCTCGTGGGCCGCGGCCGGAGCCGCATCGCCACCGTCACCGGACCGCTCGACATGTACGTGGCACGGGCCCGGCTCGGCGGATACCGCGCCGGCCTCGCGGAGGCCGGCCACGCCCCCGACGAGGCCCTGGTCGCCGCCGGCGACTTCACCGAGGAGGGCGGGCGGCGCGCCATGCGGGAGCTCCTCGACCGGAGCCCGGACCTGGACGCCGTCTTCGCCGCATCCGACGTCATGGCGGCGGGCGCGCGCGGGGCGCTGCGGGCCGCGGGGCGGCGGGTGCCCGAGGACGTGGCGCTCGTGGGGGTGGACGACTCGGCGGTCGCGCGGCTGATGGACCCGCCGCTGACGAGCGTGCGGCAGCCGATCGAGGAGATGGGGCGGACGATGGCGCGGATGCTGATCGGGGAGATCGCCCAGACGGCGGTGGAGACGCGCAGCCAGGTGCTCCCCACGGAGCTGATCGTGCGGGCGTCCTGCTGACTCCGGCCCGTCGCGGGCATGCTTCCGCGGCCGGCCGGGACCCGGGGGTCCGGCCGGCCGCAGGCCTCGTCAGAGAGGTGCTACAGCGCCGGGTAGGCGTTCTTCAGGAGCTCCTGGAACTGGGCCGAGAACCACTTGCCGGCCAGGGGGGCGTCCGGCAGGGAGCCCGACATGCTGTTCCCGTTGCGGACGTTGCCCGTGTAGGTGGGGTCGCACATCCGGTCGAAGCCCTTGCCCTCGGTGTTCGGGATCTCCTTGGAGGCGCCGTCGGACTCGCCCGGGGGCTTCATCCAGACGTAGGCGTCGATGCCCGCGGCGGGCGCCGCCTTGGGCCGCTCGCCGAGACCCGCTCCGGCCTGGTTGCACCAGTTGCCGGGGTTGAGCCGGCGGTCGGTGCGGCTGCCCTCGATGTAGGCGTCGATCGAGGTCTTCGCCGCGGGGGCGGTGGGCCGGTTGGCTCCGCCCCAGCCGTTGCGGGAGGTGTCGATGAGCATGCCGATCTTGCTGTCGAAGCCGATCGAGACCAGCTTGTCGCGCATGGCCTGGGCGTACGACTGCTCGTCGACGTACTGGTTCCAGTCGACCCACTTCGACTGGCGCACGGTCGTGCCGTTGACGGTGTCGGTGACGGAGAAGTACGGCTCGACGGTGGCGCTGTAGTTGGCGGTGTTCACGATGAAGCCCTGGACGTTCGCCAGGGTGGAGCCCTCGGCGGTGGCGGCCTGCTTGAACAGGTCGGCGGAGGGGCCGAAGTTGGAGTCCCAGCCGAGCCAGCCGTGGTGGCCCGCGTCGAGGTAGTTGTAGACGTTGGGGATCGCGCCGAGCTTCTTCAGCGCGTACCCGACGCCCTTGATGTAGTTGCCGTTCGCCTTCATGACGTTGCAGTTCGCCGTCTCGGTCGGGCGGCCGGCGACGTTGGTGACGAGGTTGGGCAGGGAGTCGATCTCGACGGTGGTGACGATGCGGAGACCCGCGTACTTCGGGTCGGCGAAGATCGCCGCGATCGGGTCGATGTACTCGGTCTTGTAGCGGTCGATCTCGGTGGCGCCCAGCTCGCCGTTGGAGGCGAGCGCGGCACAGTCGCGGCCGGGCAGGTTGTAGATGACGAACTGGACGGTCAGCTCGCCGGTGCCCTTCTGCTCCAGGGCCTTGTCGAGGTGGGCGCGGATGCCCATGGCGCCGTTCGCCCCGTTGATGGCGGCGATGCGGTCGATCCAGATGCCGGTGGGCTGGTTGGCGACCTTGGCGCCGCCCGGCTCGGCGGCGGCGTTGGCGGACCACTCGGGGTTCACGTACATCTTGGCGCCGACGTACGGGTTGTCGGCCTTGGAGCCGGCCGGCGGGGTGGTCGGCGGGGTCGTGGGCGGAGTGGTGGGGGGTGTCGTCGGGGGAGTGGTCGGCGGTGTGGTGGGCGGGGTGGTCGGTGGGTCGACGACGCCGTTGCAGGTGACGCCGTTGAGCTTGAAGCTCGTCGGGATGGCGTTGGTGCCGCTGTACGAGCCGTTGAAGCCGAAGGACGTGGAACCGCCGGTGGTGAGCGTGCCGTTGTACGACATGTTCTTGGCGGTGACGGCGGCGCCGGACTGGGTGATGGTGGCGTTCCAGCCCTGGGTGACCTGCTGGTTGCCGCCGTAGATCCACTCGACGGTCCAGGCGGCCACCGGGTCACCGGTGTTGGTGAGGGTCACGTTGGCGCCGAAGCCGGTGTTCCACTGGTTGGTGATCTGGTAGTCGACCTTGCAGCCGGGAGTGGCCGCGCCGGCGGTGGTGCCGAGGACGGTGGCGGTGGCGCCGGTGGCGGTGATCAGGCCGAGTGCCGCCAGGAGGGCGGTGCGGCCGGTGCTACTGGTGCGGCTCATGCGGGTGGGGGTTCCTTTCAGGAGGTGAGGGCGCGCAGGTGGTCGCGCAGCCCGATGCCGAACGCGGTGGGTGTGCCGTCGTACGAAGTGATCAGCGCGGGACCGGAGTTGCAGTTCCAGGTGTTCCAGGTCCAGCCCAGGTACGAGAGGCCGCGGTCGTCGAACCACTTCATGACGCGGTCGATGAACGCGTGTCCGCAGGTGTTCTCGCCGATCTCGCCTGCGAGCAGGGGGACTTGGGCGGCGACCGGTGCGAGGGTGTCGTTCCAGCACGTCTCGGTGGAGCAGGTGTTGAAGTTGTAGACGTGCCAGGCGGCGGCCAGATTCGCCGCCGGGTCCGTGGGGCGGTACGTGAGCCACTGGGTGAGGTCGTTGGAGTACGCGATGCCCGGGACGAGGACGAGGTTCTTCGCCCCCGTGGCGCGGACCGCGTCCACCAGGTCCTGCATGCCGGCGACTTCGTATCCGATGCCGGGGCAGGTGCCGCCGTCGCGCCAGCACGTCCATGCCTGGGTCGCGGTGGAGGTCGCCCGGTCGGGATAGGGCTCGTTGAACAGGTCGAAGACGACCCGCTTGTCGTTCTTGAAGGTGTTCGCCACCGAGGTCCAGAACGCCGGGGTGTACTGGGCGTCGGGCATCGGCTTCTGGCAGGTGGCGTACACGTCGGCGCAGCCCGAGGAGTTGCCGGTGTACTGGCCGTGGGTCCAGTGCAGTTCGACCACGGGGGTCATGCCGTGGGCGAGGACCCTGGCCACCAGGTCCTTCACCGCGTTGACGTAGTTCGCGCCGCGGTACTCGGGCTTGACGTTGTCCAGGCCGAGCCAGCACTCCTCGTTGAGGGGAATGCGGACGGTGTTGGCCTTCCAGTCGGCGATGGCCTTGACCGAGGCGTCGTCGACGGGACCGTCGAAGAAGCCGTAGCCCTGGACGCACATGAACTCGCCGCCGGAGCGGTTGACGCCGAGGAGCCGGCGGACCGCGCCGTTCTGGTCGGTGAACTTGTTGCCGGTGACGGTCAGTTGGGGCGCGCCGGCGGCCGGGGTCGGCGGCGGGCTGGTCGGCGGAGGGGTCGTCGGGGGAGGGGTGGTCGGGGGTGTCGTCGGGTCGGTGGGGGTCGGCGTCGGCGTCGTGGTCGACGGCGTCGGCGTCGGGGTCGGGGTCGGGGTCGGTCCTTCGGTGGCGCACGGGGTGCCGTTGAGCGTGAAGGCGGCGGGGGCCGGGTTGGCGCCCGTCCAGGAGGCGAGGAAGCCCCCCGAGACCTTTCCGCCCGTGGGGAGGGCGGCGTTCCAGCTCTCGTTCACCACCGTGACGGCCGCCCCGGACTGGGTCCACTTCCCGCCCCAGCCCTGGCTGACGACCTGGCCGGACGGGAAGGAGAAGCCGAGGCTCCAACCTTGGAGCGCGGCGCCGTTGTTGGTGAGGGTGACGGCGCCCTGGAAGCCGCCGGACCACTGGCCGGTGACCGCGTACTCGACGGTGCAGACGGGTGCGGCCGCTGCTCCTGCGGTCGAACCCATGACGGCGAAGGCGGTACTCGCCATCGTGAGCGCCGCTCCTGCGAGCAGCGCGGACAGACGTGGGGGATGTCGCATGAGCGAGTCCTCACAGCGAGGGCACGCCTCTGATGGCGTGCCGACTGGGTGGAACCGCTCCCACTGGTCGGGGCAGACCGTAGCGTCAACTAGCGCCAAGCAAAAGAGGGGTTGGGTAAATTTCCGCCTCATCCGCCTTCGACTCTTCACACACCTTGACGCCGTTGCGGCTCAACTGCACAGTGGGAGCGCTCCCACTGGTTCAGGGCTTGTTCCCGAGGGCCCATCCCGCTCTTCGCAACCCCCATCCTCCCGAGCCGCGAGGAGAACCACCCGCATGCCACGACCACTCGTACGCCGACCACGCCGGCAGCTGACCGCGCTGGCCGCGGCGCTCTCACTGCCCCTCGGCCTCACGGCCGTCGGCGCCACCACCGCGCAGGCCGCGGCGGTGCAGTGCAGCGTCGACTACAAGACGAACGACTGGGGTTCGGGCTTCACCGCCGAACTCACCCTCACCAACCGGGCCACCACCGCGCTCAACGGCTGGACCCTCACGTACTCCTACGCCGGCGACCAGAAGCTCACCAACGGCTGGAACGGCGTCTGGTCCCAGTCCGGCAAGAACGTCACGGTGACCAACGCGTCCTGGAACGGCACCCTCGCCGCCGGCGCCGCCACCTCCACCGGTGCCCAGTTCACCTACAGCGGGACCAACGCCGCACCGACCGGCTTCGCGGTCAACGGCACCTCCTGCACCGGCGCCCACCAGCCCCCGGTCGCGGTCCTGACCAGCCCGGCCGCCGGGGCCGTGTACACCGAGGGCGACGCGGTGCCGCTCGCCGCCACCGCCGCCGCGGCCGACAGCGCCACCGTGAGCAAGGTGGAGTTCTACAGCGACACCACGCTCCTCGGCACCGACACCACCGCGCCCTTCACCCACAGCGCCGCCGGTCTCGCGACCGGCGCCCACTCCCTCTACGCCAAGGCCTACGACAGCCTCGGCGCCTCCGCCGAGTCCGCGCCCGTCGGCATCACCGTCGCCGCCGGACCCGCGCTCGTCGCGACACCGAGCCAGCTCGGCGTACGCCAGGGCGCCACGGGCACCTTCGACCTGAAGCTCTCCACCGCGCCGACCGCCAACGTCACGGTGACAGTCGCCCGTACCTCGGGCAACACCAACCTCACCGCGACCCCGGCCACCCTCACCTTCACCCCGGCGAACTGGAACACCGCCCAGAAGGTGACCGTCGCCGCCGCGGCCACCGGCACCGGATCGGCCGTCTTCACCGCGACCGCGCCCGGTCACGCCAAGGCCGAGGTCACCGCCACCCAGCTGGCCGCGAACTCCACGTACGACGCCCGCTTCCTCGACCTGCACGGGAAGATCACCAACCCGGCCAACGGCTACTTCTCGCCCGAGGGCATCCCGTACCACTCCGTCGAGACCCTGATCGTCGAGGCCCCCGACCACGGCCACGAGACGACCTCGGAGGCGTACAGCTACCTCATCTGGCTCCAGGCCATGTACGGGAAGATCACCGGCGACTGGACCAAGTTCAACGGCGCCTGGGACACCATGGAGAAATTCATGATCCCCACCCACGCCGACCAGCCCACCACCGGCAGCTACAACGCCTCGAAGCCGGCCACCTACGCCCCCGAGTGGGACCTCCCCTCGCAGTACCCGGCGAAGCTCGACGGCGGCGTCACCTCGGGCACCGACCCGATCGCCGGCGAGCTCAAGAGCGCCTACGGCACCGACGACATCTACGGCATGCACTGGATCCAGGACGTCGACAACGTCTACGGCTTCGGCAACGAGCCCGGCAAGTGCTCCGCCGGACCGACGGCGACCGGCCCCTCCTACATCAACACCTTCCAGCGCGGCCCCCAGGAGTCCGTCTGGGAGACCGTCACCCACCCCACCTGCGACAAGTTCGCCTACGGCGGCAAGAACGGCTACCTCGACCTGTTCACCGGGGACTCCTCCTACGCCAAGCAGTGGAAGTTCACCAACGCCCCCGACGCCGACGCCCGCGCCATCCAGGCCGCCTACTGGGCCGACCTCTGGGCCAAGGAGCAGGGCAAGGGCGGCCAGGTCAGCGCGACCGTCGGCAAGGCCGCCAAGATGGGCGACTACCTGCGGTACGCCATGTTCGACAAGTACTTCAAGAAGATCGGCAACTGCGTCGGCCCGACCGTCTGCCCCGCCGGCACCGGCAAGGACAGCTCCACCTACCTGCTCTCCTGGTACTACGCCTGGGGCGGCGCCACCGACACCTCCGCCGGCTGGTCCTGGCGCATCGGCTCCAGCCACAACCACAGCGGCTACCAGAACCCGCTGGCCGCGTACGCGCTCAGCCAGTACACCCCGCTGAAGCCCAAGTCCGCGACGGGCCAGACCGACTGGGCGACCAGCCTCGGCCGCCAGCTGGAGTTCTACCGCTGGCTCCAGTCCGACGAGGGCGGCATCGCGGGCGGCGCCACCAACAGCTGGCAGGGCCGCTACGCCACCCCGCCGGCTGGCACGCCCACCTTCTACGGCATGTTCTACGACGAGAAGCCCGTCTACCACGACCCGGCGTCGAACCAGTGGTTCGGCTTCCAGGCCTGGTCGATGGAGCGGGTCGCCGAGTACTACCAGCAGACCGGTGACGCCAAGGCGAAGACCGTCCTCGACAAGTGGGTCTCCTGGGCACTCTCCAAGACCACGATCAACCCGGACGGCACCTACCGCATCCCCTCCACCCTCCAGTGGTCCGGCGCCCCCGACACCTGGAACGCGGCGAGCCCCGGCGCCAACGCCGGCCTGCACGTCACCGTCGCCGACTACACCGACGACGTCGGCGTCGCCGCCGCCTACGCCAAGACGCTCACCTACTACGCGGCCAAGTCCGGCCACGCGGAGGCCAAGCGCGTCGCCAAGGCGCTCCTCGACGGCATGTGGGACCACCACCAGGACCCGCTGGGCATCTCCGTCCCCGAGACCCGCGCCGACTACAACCGCTTCGACGACCCGGTCTACGTCCCCAGCGGCTGGACCGGCACCATGCCCAACGGCGACGCGGTGAACTCCTCGTCGACCTTCGCCTCGATCCGCTCCTTCTACAAGAACGACCCGGCCTGGCCCAAGATCGAGGCCTACCTGGCGGGCGGCGCCGCCCCCGTCTTCACCTACCACCGGTTCTGGGCCCAGGCGGACATCGCCCTGGCCATGGGCTCGTACGCGGAGCTGCTCGAATAGCAGCCCGCCCCGCAGGAGGACGGCTCCGCGTACGACGAGACCGGGCGGACCCCGAAAGGGGCCCGCCCGGTCTTCCGTCGTTTCGCGCACTCCCTGGTGAGTACGGCTACTCAGGTAGCGTCACCCCCCGCTCCTCCATGCTGAGGCGCGACCGCCCGCCCGCCCCATGGGGAGACACATGACCCACGCCCTGCACCTGCGCACCGCCACGCCCCAGGACCACGACTGGATCCACGAACTGCGCCACCGCGTCTACGCGGAGGAGCTGGGGCAGCACCCGACCAACCCGGCGGGGCGGCTCGCCGACGGGCTCGACGGCCACAACGTGTACCTCGTCGCCGCGCGCGGGGAGACGCGGATCGGTTTCGTCAGCCTCACCCCGCCCTGGGTCGGCCGCTACTCCCTCGACAAGTACCTGACGCGCGAGGAGCTCCCGCTCCTCGCGGAGGCACCGTTCGAGATACGCGTCCTGACCGTCGAGGAACGCTGGCGCAGCACCGCCGCCGCGCCCCTCCTCATGTACGCGGCGCTGCGCTGGGTCGCCGCCCGGGGCGGCAGCCAGGTGGTGGCGATGGGCCGCACCGAACTGCTCGACATGTACCTCGCGGCCGGACTGCGGCCGCTGGGGCGGACGATCCACTCGGGCGCGGTCTCCTTCGAGGTGCTCAGCGGCTCCGTGGCCGAACTGACGAGAGGGGTGGCGGAGCGCCACGGCCGGACCCTGGAGCGGCTGCGGGCCGGCCTCGACTGGGAGCTGGACGTGCCGTTCGCGCCGCGCGCCGACGGCTGCGAGCACGGCGGCGCCTTCTTCTCCGCGATCGGCACGGACTTCAGGACCCTGAGCCGCCGTCACGAGGTCGTCCCCGCCGACGTCCTCGACGCCTGGTTCCCGCCCGCTCCCCAGGTCCGCGCCGTCCTCGCGGAGGACCCGGGATGGGCGGCCAGGACCTCGCCGCCGACCGGGGCGGAAGGGCTGCTCGCGGAGCTCGCCGAGGTCCGCGGGCTCCCGGTGGAGTCGCTGGTCGTCGGGGCGGGCTCGTCGGACCTGATCTTCCGGGCGTTCGGCCGCCGGCTGACGCCGGAGAGCCGCGTACTCCTGCTCGATCCGAGCTACGGCGAGTACGCCCACGTCACCGAGCGGGTGATCGGCTGCCGGGTCGACCGGATCCGGCTGCGCCGCGAGGACGACTGGGTGCTCGACCCGGCCCGGCTGGCCGCCGCCACCCGCGAGGGCGCCTACGACCTCGTGGTGGTGGTCAACCCCAACAACCCGACCGGCCGCCACGCTCCCGCCGACGCCCTGCGCGCGGTGATCGAGGCGACGCCCGCCCGGACCCGCTGGTGGATCGACGAGGCCTACCTGGGCTACGTCGATCCGGAGGACTCGCTGGCCGGTCTCGCCTCGGTCGACCCCCGGGTCGTGGTCTGCACCTCCCTGTCGAAGCTGTACGCACTCTCCGGCATGCGGGCCGCGTACCTGGTGGCCGACCCGGAGACGGCGGGGGAGCTGCGGCGCTGGACGCCCCCGTGGCCCGTGAGCCTGCCGGCCCAGCTGGCCGCCGTGACGGCGCTGCGCGACCCCGGCTACTACGCGGAACAGCGGGCGCGCACCGCCGTCCTGCGCCGGGAGCTCGCCGCCGGCCTGGCGGAACTCGACGGCTTCGCCTCCGTCGACGAGGGCGTCGCGAACTTCCTCACCGTGTCCCTGCCGCCGGACGGGCCCAGCGCGGCCCGGCTGGTGGGCGAGTGCCGCCGCCACGACGTGTACCTGCGCGACCTGTCGCCGATGTCCCCGGCGTACGAGGGCAGGACCTTCCGCGTCGCCGTCCGTGACACGGCGGAGAACGCGCGGATCGTGGCGGCCTGCCGGAGCGCGCTGGAGACGCTGCGGACGCCGGTTCCGGGCGCGCCGGCGGTGGCGGACGGGGCTGAGGCGGCGGGCGCGCCGGCGGTGTCGGGTGTCGTGAGCGGGGCGGGCTCCCGGTGACGACGGTGGCCGCTCTCGTGCCCTATCTCGGCGGGGCGCTGGCGGGCGGGGGGCTCGTGGTGGCGGCGACCCGGAAGCGTGAGCTGATGGTCCGCTGGTGTGTGTGGGCGGTCGGCGTGCCGCTGGTCACGGCCGCGTTCTGGTGCGGGCCGCCGGGGATCGCCGTGCTGGCGGCCGTGGTCGGGGTGGTCGCCGTGGCCGAGTACGGCGGACTGCTGAAGCTGGGCGCGGTGGACCGCGTCCTGCTCGGCGCGGCCGTCGTCGGGCTCGTCCTGACCGTGTGGCTCGCGCCCGGAGAGGTGCTCCGGGTGGCGGCGGTCGGGGCGCTCGCGATCGCCGGGGCACCGCTGCTCTCGGGGGACGCGGAGCACGGGCTTCGACGCCTGGCGGCGGGGCTGTTGGGGCTCGTGTGGCTGGGTGTCCTGGCCGGTCTGGTGTCGGTGGGCGCCCTCGGGCTCGTGCTCTTCGTGGCCGTGTCGATCGCGGACATCGTCGCGTACGCGGCGGGGAGCCGTTTCGGCGGTCCCCGGCTCTCCCCGCTGTCGCCGGCCAAGCGGTGGAGCGGCACGCTGGCGGGGGCGGTGGCCGGTCTGGGCGCGCTCGCGGTGCTGTCGTCGCTGACCTGGCAGACGGCGGTGGCCGTGGCGGTGGGCGGTCCGCTCGGGGATCTGCTGGAGTCGATGGTCAAGCGGGGTGCCCGGGCGAAGGACGCGGGGAGTTGGCTGGCCGGCGCCGGTGGTCTGCTCGACCGGATCGACTCGCTCCTCGTCGCCCTGGCGGTGGTGCTGGTCCTGGGCTGAGATCCATTGACGCACGCGATCTCCCCTCCTACGTTCTCGTTCGGACATACGACCGTCGGTCGATATTTCGAACGTCTTGAACGAGAGGGAATCGCGTGTCCCACCCCGAACACCCCACCCGCACCGCTCGTTTCACCCTCGACCCCGACTTCACCGTCGGCCCCGTTGACCCGCGCCTGTTCGGCTCCTTCGTCGAACACCTCGGGCGCTGCGTCTACACCGGCATCCACGAGCCCGGCCACCCCGCCGCCGACGAGGACGGTCTGCGCACCGACGTCCTCGCACTCGTCCGCGAGCTGGGCGTCACCGCGATCCGCTACCCCGGCGGCAACTTCGTCTCCGGGTACCGCTGGGAGGACGGCGTCGGGCCCGTCGAGCAGCGCCCGCGCCGGCTCGACGTCGCCTGGCGCACCACCGAGACCAACCGCTTCGGCCTGAGCGAGTTCATGGCCTTCCTGCGGAAGCTCGGCCCGCAGGCCGAGCCGATGATGGCACTCAACCTCGGCACCCGGGGCATCGCCGAGGCCATGGACCTCGTCGAGTACGCCAACCACCCCGGCGGCACCGAACTCTCCGACCGGCGGATCGCGCACGGCGACAAAGACCCCTTCGGCATCCGGCTCTGGTGCCTCGGCAACGAGATGGACGGCACCTGGCAGACCGGCCAGAAGACGGCGGAGGAGTACGGCAGGCTCGCCGCCCAGACCGCCCGCGCCCTGCGCCAGATCGACCCCGGGCTCGAACTCGTCGCCTGCGGCAGCTCGGGCCGCGACCTGCCGACCTTCGCCGCCTGGGAGGCGACGGTCCTGGCGGAGACGTACGAGGTGGTCGACCACGTCTCGCTGCACGCCTACTACGAGGAGACCGACGGAGACCGCGACTCCTTCCTCGCCTCCGGCGTCCACATGGAGGCCTTCATCGAGGAGGTGATCGCCACCTGCGACCACGTGGGCGCCCGGCTGAAGTCCCCGAAGAAGCTCACGCTCTCCTTCGACGAGTGGAACGTCTGGTACCAGCGCCGGCCGAACCCGCACCCGTTCGAGGACTGGCAGGAGGCGCCGAGGCTCCTGGAGGACGTGTACACCGTCACCGACGCGGTCGTCTTCGGCGGCCTGCTGATCGCCCTGCTCCGCCACGCGGACCGGATCGCGGCGGCTTGCCTCGCCCAGCTCGTGAACGTGATCGCCCCGATCATGACCGAACCCGGCGGCCCCGCCTGGCGCCAGACCACCTTCTTCCCCTTCGCACAGGCCTCCCGGTACGGCCGCGGGACCGTGCTGGACGTGCGGGTGGCCTCACCTGCGTACCCGACGGACCGGTACGGGGAGGTGCCGCTGCTGCACGCCACGGCCGTGCGGGACGAGGACGGCGGCGTGACCGTGTTCGCCGTCAACCGTGGCCGGAACGCGCCGCTGCCCCTTGAGGTGACGCTCCGGGGCCTCGGTCTCGACCGGGTCGTCGAGCACAGCGCGCTCGCCGACGAGGACCCCGAGGCGCGCAACACCCTGGACGAGCCCGAGCGGGTCGTGCCGCACCCGGTGGCGGGCACGGAGCTGGTGGACGGGGTGCTGCGGGCGGTCCTGGAGCCGATGTCCTGGAACGTGATCCGGCTGGCCTGACAGGCCCCCTGTTGAATCCTTTCAGCGCGGCGCTCGCGATGCCGCGTTCGAAGCGCTTCGAAAGATCCTGTCCGAAGCGTTGACGCGGCTGGCCCACGACCCTACTTTGTCCCAGCAAGCGCTTTCCTGAAACGTTCTAATCACGCGCGGAGGACGAACTGTGCGTACTCAAGGCACTGTTGACCGTCGGAACCTGCTGAAGGTCGCCGGCGGGTCGGTGGCCGCCCTCGGGCTGACCGCGGCGGGCTGCGGCACCGGCTCCGGCTCCGGAGACGGCACCGTCACCATCCGGTACACCTGGTGGGGCTCCGACGACCGGGCCAAGCGGATCAACCGGTCGATCGCCCTCTTCGAGAAGAAGTTCCCGAAGATCAAGGTCAAGACCGACTTCCAGCCCTACGCCGACTTCTGGAAGAAGTTCAACACCCAGGCGTCGGGGGGCAACGCACCGGACGTCTTCCAGAACGCCATCGGCTTCCTGCGCAAGTACGACGCGAAGAACGTCCTCCTCGACCTGCGCGAGCAGGTCGAGGAGGGCAACCTCCGCCTCGACGGCTTCCGGGCCGGCCTGGAGAAGTTCGGCGAGGTCGACGGCAAGCTGCTCGGCATACCCGTCGGCAGCAACTCGATGGCCCTCGTCATCGACCAGGCCGTCTTCACCAAGGCCGGCGTCACGCCCAGGCCCGGCTGGACCTGGGACGAGTACCACGACGCCCTCGCCCGCATCCGGCAGAGCCAGGGCAGGGCCGGCGACGCCGGCCCGTACGGGATCATGTACCTGTACGACCTCTACCTGCGCCAGCACGGCAAGGCGTTCTTCACCACCTCCGGCCTCGGCTTCACCGAGGCGGACCTCACCGACTGGTGGACCAAGGCCTTCGACCGCGTGAAGTCCGGCGTCTACGCCGACCCCAGGAAGACCATCCAGGCCAAGCCCAAGTCGGCCGTCACCGCCGAACTCGCCGGCTCCGAGTTCACCTGGGACAACTTCGCCGTCCGCTACACCGCCGAGGGCAAGAGCACCTACGGCCTCGCGCCCATCCCCACCACCGACGGCCACAAGACCGGCCAGTACCTCGGCTCCCTCATGCTCAGCGCCTCCAAGCGCACCAAACACCCCAAGGAAGCCGCCCAGTTCATCGACTTCATGGTCCACGACCCCGAAGTCGGCACGATCATGGGCTACGACCGAGGCGTCCCCTCCACCGAGGCCCAGTTCCGGGCGTACGTCCCCGCCGACGAGGTCGGCAAGCAGATCGCCGCCTACGAGAAGCAGCTCGTCGAGTCCCGCGTCCTGGAGCCCATCACCCCGCACCCGGCCGGCGCCGACGTCTGCGAAGCCGCGTTCCTGCGGCTCGCCGAAGAGATGTCCCTGGGCACGCGCCCCGTCGCCGACGCGGTGAAGCAGTACTTCACCGAGGCCAAGACGGCACTCTCCTCCTGATGGACACCGCCGTGACCACCGCACCGACCCCCGCGCCGGTGACCCGCCCCGACGGGGACACCGCTCCCGCGGCCTCCCCGTCCGGCGGCGCCCACCCGCCCGGCCGCACCCGCACCGCCAGGGCCCGCCGCGAGAACCTCGCCGGCTACCTCTTCATGTCCCCCTGGATCGCCGGCTTCCTCCTGCTCACCGCGGGCCCCATGGTCGCCTCCCTCTACTTCGCCTTCACCGACTACAACCTCTTCGACGCCCCGCGCTGGATCGGCCTCGACAACTTCACCGAGATGTTCGCCGACCCCCGCTGGCGCACCTCGGTCGAAGTCACCGGCTGGTACGTGGTCATCGGCACCCCGCTGAAACTGGCCGCCGCCCTCGGCGTCGCCCTCCTCCTCAACCAGAGCAGGCGCGGACAGGGCTTCTACCGGGCCGCGTTCTACGCGCCCTCCCTCATCGGCGCCAGCGTCTCCATCGCCATCGTCTGGCGCGCCCTCTTCTCCGACGGCGCCGCCGTCGACCGCGGCCAACAGCTCCTCGGCCTGGCGCCCGGCGGCTGGATCGGCGACCCCGACCGCATCATCTACGCCCTGGTCGCCCTGACCGTCTGGCAGTTCGGCGCCCCCATGGTCATCTTCCTCGCCGGCCTCAAGCAGGTCCCCCGCGAACTCCACGAGGCCGCGCAGGTCGACGGAGCCGGCCCCTGGCGACGGTTCTGGCACATCACCCTGCCCGTGATCTCCCCGGTCCTCTTCTTCAACGTCCTCCTGGAGACCATCCACTCCTTCCAGATCTTCGGCTCCGCCTACATCATCGGCAGCCAGGGCAACGCCTGCGGCCCCGCCGACGGCACCCTCGTCTACACCTGCTACCTCTACATCCAGGGCTTCGAGAACAGCCGCATGGGCCTCGCCTCCGCGATGGCCTGGATGCTGCTCCTCGCCGTCGGCCTCGTCACCGCCGTCCTTTTCTGGTCCCAGCGCCGCTGGGTGCACTACGAGGAGGGGGCCCGATGAGCCTCGCCCCACGAACCGGCCGGTCCCTCTCCGCGGGCTCCGTCGCCTGGCACCTCGGATCACTGGCCGTGCTCGCGGTCATCCTCTACCCGGTGGTGTGGGTGATCGGCGGCTCCTTCAAACCGAACGACGAGATCGTCGGCAGCCTCACCCTCTTCCCCGGCCACCCGATCACCGACAACTACCGGCGTCTTGCCGACGGCATCGCCGACATCCCCATCTCGACCTTCTTCGGCAACTCCCTCTTCCTGGCCGTCGGTTCGGTCATCGGCGTCCTCGTCTCCAGCTCGCTCGCCGCGTACGCCTTCGCCAAGATCGGTTTCGCCGGGCGGGGCCTGCTCTTCACCCTGATGATCGGCACGCTCCTCCTCCCGTACCACGTCCTGCTCATCCCGCAGTACGTGCTCTTCCAGAAGCTCGAACTCGTCAACACCTACGTGCCGTTGCTGCTCGGCAAGTACCTGGCGACGGACGCCTTCTTCGTCTTCCTCATCCTCCAGTTCATGCGCGGCCTGCCCAAGGAACTGGACGAGGCCGCCCGGCTCGACGGCTGCGGGCACCTCAGGACCTACTGGTCCATCGTCCTGCCCCTCTGCCGGCCCGCCCTCATCACCAGCGCGATCTTCACGTTCATCAACGCGTGGAACGACTTCATGGGTCCGCTCATCTACCTCAACGAACCCGAGAAGTACACCGTCTCCCTCGGCCTCAAGATGTTCGTCGACCAAGACGGCGTCGCCAACTACGGCGGCATGATCGCCATGTCCCTCGTCGCCCTCCTCCCCGTCATCGCCTTCTTCCTCGCCTTCCAGCGCTATCTCATCGACGGCATGGCCACCTCGGGCCTCAAGGGATGATCGCCCCCGGGCCCCGAGGTCCCCACTTCCTCGCCCGCTTCACCGTCTTCGCCGAATGCCTCCTCGTCGGCGTCTGGACCACCGTCGCCGCGATACCGCTGCTCACCCTTCCCGCCGCCCTCGCCGCCGGCGCCACCCACCTCCGGCGCTCGGCCGCCGGCGAACCGGCCGGCCTCCGCCACTTCGCCGCCGACCTGCGCCGCGCACTCCGGGCCGGCGGCAGCCCGCTCGGCCTCGCCTACCTCGCCGTCCTCGTCCTCGTCGGCGCCGACCTCTCCCTCGTACGAGCCCTCCCCGTACCCGGCGGCCGCGCCACCGGCACCCTCGCGCTCCTCACCGCCCTCTGGCTCACCGTGACACTCCTCCGCTCGGCCGTCACCTGGCGCCCCGGCCTCCCCTGGCGGCCCCTCCTCGGCCCCGCGGCCCGGCGGTCCCTCCGCGACCCGGCCGGCTCCCTGCTCATCATCTGCGGCCTGGCCGTCATCGCCGCCTCCGCCTGGCTCTCCCCGCCCCTGGCCTTGCCGGCCGTCGGCATCCTGATCGCCTCCGCCCAGGCGGCCGAGCAGCGACTGGGCCTGCGCGCCGCGGGCGCGGGCGCCTGACCTCCAGGGCCTCGCCCACCCCCGTGGTCCACAACGGGGTGGCGACGGTCCGGCACCCCGCCCCCCAACGCTTCCCGAGGCGCGCCACCCGCGCGCCCCAGAAAGGAGTCCCCGTGTCCCCCCTTCCTCGTCGTTCTCTCCTGAAAGCCGCCGCGGTGGCAGGCGCGGCAGCCCAGTTCAGCTGGGCGCTCGGCAGGGGCGAAGCCCGGGCCGCGGTGCCCGGTGAGGCGCCGGCGGCCGAGCGTCCCGCGACGATCACGTGGCTGGAGCCCGGTGGGCTCGGCGCGGCCGCGGGATCGACGTTCGGGGTCGCGTGGCCCAAGGGCGTACACCCGGGCGACCAGCAGTTCGCGCTCACCACATCCGAGGGAGCCGCCGTTCCCGTCCAGACCTGGACCACCGCCCGCTGGCCCGATGGCTCGCTCAAGTGGACGGCGCACGCCGTGGGCCCGGACGCGGCGGGGAGCGAGCGTTTCAGCCTTGCTCCGGGGACCCCCGTGGCCGCCGCCAGGACCGTGTCCGTCACGGAGACGGATCGGCGGATCACCGTGGACACGGGCACGGTCAAGGCGGTGGTGTGGAAGGACGGGGGAAAGATCATCGAGTCCGTCACCCGGGACGGCGTGAAGATCGCGACCGATGGCCGGCTCGTGCTGCTCAGGCAGAGCGATCTCGATGACGGCGACCAGGGCAACGCCAAGTGGGAGCGGTTCGACGGGGAGATCTCGGGCGCGAGCGTGGAGCAGGACGGGCCGGTGCGTGCCGTCGTGCGGATCGACGGCAAGCACCGGAAGGGCAGCCGGAGTTGGCTGCCGTTCTCGGTGCGGCTGTACTTCTACGCGGGGTCCGAGTCCTTCCGCATGGTGCACACGATCACGTACGACGGTGACCACAACAAGGACTTCGTCCGAGGGCTCGGTGTGCGTTTCACGGTGCCGATGCGGGATGCCGCGTACGACCGGCACGTCCGGATCGCGGGTGAGGGCGCGGGGTTCCTCACCGAGGCGGTCCAAGGGATCACGGGTCTGCGTCGCGACCCCGGCGCGGCCGTCAGGACCGCGCAGGTGAAGGGGGAGAAGCTGCCCGACCCCGCAACCTGGGACCAGCGGGTCACGACGCGCATGCAATACGTCCCGACCTGGGGCGACTACACGCTCGCCCAGCTCTCCGCGGACGGCTTCTCGCTGCGGAAGCGCACGAAGGCCGGGCACGGGTGGATTCCGGCCGGCGGTGGGCGGCGTGCGAGCGGGTTCGGGTATGTGGGCGGGGTGAGTGGTGGGTTCTCGTTCGGGCTGAGGGACTTCTGGCAGAAGCATCCGGCGCAGCTCGACATCAGGAACGCGGCGGGGGACGCCGCCGAGGTGACGCTGTGGCTGTGGTCGCCCGAGGCACAGCCGATGGACCTGCGGTTCTATCACGACGGGATGGGGCAGGACACGTACGCGGAGCAGCTGGAAGGGCTCAACATCACGTACGAGGACCATGAGCCCGGGTTCGGGACGCCGTACGGCATCGCCAGGACCAGTGAGCTGATGTTCTGGGCCAATGCGGCGACGCCGGACGCCGCGACGCTCGTCGCTCAGGCGGAGGCCGTCCGTACGCCGCCGCAGCTCGCCGCGAGTCCCGAAGACCTGGTGCGGGCGCGGGTGTTCGGCGGGCTGTTCTCGCCCGTGGACCGGTCGACGGCGGCGAAGGCGAGGATCGAGGATCACCTGGACTTCCTGTTCACGTACTACAAGGAGCAGGCGGAGCAGCGGCGTTGGTACGGGTTCTGGGATTACGGCGACATCATGCACACCTATGACGAGGACCGGCACCAGTGGCGGTACGACGTCGGCGGGTACGCGTGGGACAACTCGGAGCTGTCACCGGATCTGTGGCTGTGGTACGCGTATCTGCGGTCCGGGCGGGCGGACATCTTCCGGTTCGCGGAGGCGATGACCCGGCACACCGGTGAGGTGGATGTGTATCACCTCGGGCAGTGGGCGGGGCTGGGTACGCGGCACGGTGTGCAGCACTTCGCGGACAGTGCGAAGCAGCAGCGGATCTCGACGGCCGTGTACCGGAGGCCGTACTACTTCCTCACCGCCGACGAGCGGGTGGGCGACCTGATGCACGATCAGGTCGACTCGGACGAGACGTTCCTCGTGCTCGATCCGATTCGGAAGATCCGCACGGCGCCGTACACCCCGGATCGTCATGCCCTGTCCATCGGGTTCGGGACCGACTGGAGCGGGCTCGCCGCCGCGTGGCTCACCGAGTGGGAACGGGGTGGCCCCAAGGCGGCGAAGGCGGAGGCGCGGCTGCGGTCGACCATGGAGACGATCGCGGCGCAGCCGAACGGGTTCGTGCAGGGAAGCGGGTTGTACGACCTCGACACCGGGCGGTTCGCGATCGCGGAGCAGCCCGTGGTCGGCGTCTCGCACCTGTCGGCCATGTTCGGTCTGGTGGAGATGTGCGCGGAGCTCATCGACCTGGTCGACCTGCCGGCGTTCCGGAGCGCGTGGCTGGACTACTGCCGCTACTTCAACGCGAGCAAGGCCGAGCAGGCGGCGCGGTACGGGCAGAACTTCGGAACCCTGCTGCTGTTCCAGGGGCACTCGCGCCAGGACGCCTATGCGGCGGCCCAGTTGAACGACACCAAGCTCGCTCAGCGGGCGTGGGCGAAGTTCGACAAGAGCGACGGGTACACGGCGGCGATGGTGTGGGACAAGACGCCGGTGAAGGGGTCGGCGGCGCTCGAACCCGGATACGAGCATCTGTGGATCAGCACCAACACCACGGCCCTGTTCGGCCTGGCCGCGATCCAGAACCTCGCCCTCGTCGGCGATCACCTTCCCAAGTGACCGCGCGGATTCGTCCGAGGCGACATCTCGTCCGACGACATCTCGTTCGACGACAACCCCTGGTCCGACGACATCCCGTCCGACCGCAGAGAGGCGCACCATGAGGAAGACCGCACTCATCGCCGCGACCGCGACCCTGCTCGGGACGCTCGCCGGCGCGCCGGCCGCTCACGCCGACGGGCCCTTCGGGCAGGGCCTCGATCACTGCGCCGCCGACGAAACGGGGGCGCTCGCCTGCCACTTCGACATGCCGCCTGGTACCTACGACGTCACGGTCACCCTCGGCGGCGACACCGCCGGATCGACCGCCGTCAGCGGCGAGACCAGGCGTGCGCTGCTCGCCGAGACCGCCACCGGGGCGGGGGAGAGCGTCCGCCGCTCGTTCACCGTCGACGTACGGGACCCGGAGGGGGAGCCCACCGGGCCCGCCGGGAGCCCGGGGCTCGACCTGGTGCTCGGTGGTGCGGCGCCCCGGGTGGGCGCGCTGCGGGTCACGCCCGCTCCGGTCGCCCGACGGCTGTTCCTCGTCGGTGACTCGACCGTGTGCGATCAGCCGGGGGACCCGTACACCGGCTGGGGGCAGCGGCTGCCCGTGCATCTGAAGCGGGGGGTCGCGGTCGCCAACCACGCCGACTCCGGGGAGAGCACGGTCACCTTCCTGGCGAACCCGGCGCTGTTCGACAGGGTCGAGGCGGCGATCCGGCCCGGCGATCCGGTCCTGATCCAGCTCGCCCACAACGACAAGCAGACGGACGCCGCCACCTATCGGGCCAACCTCACCGCCCTGGTCGAGCGGGTACGGGCCAGGGGCGGCGAACCGGTACTCGTCACCCCGGTCGTGCGGCGCTGGTTCAACGCCGACGGGACTCTCGACAACGGCATCGCGCTGCTCGTCAACGGTCTCGGGGTGGACCATCCCGCCGAGATCCGGGCCCTGGCGGTCTCCCTCGGCACCCCGCTGATCGATCTCACCGCCCTGAGCAAGGCGCGGGTCGAGGAGCTGGGTCCCGAGGGGTCCAAGGCGCTCTATCTCACCGCCGAGAAGCGGGACAACACCCACACCTCGGTGCGTGGGGCCACGGAGTACGCGGCGCTCGTCGCCGGCGAGCTGCGGGCCCAGGGGGTTCTGCCGGACTCGCTGACGCGTTGACCGTCTCGGGGTCCGTCCGGCGGAATCCGGGTCGGGCGGCCCCTAACTCCGGCCTTCCGTGAGGGAGAAGGCGAATGCGAAGGACGCCGGGGCCGCGTCCAGGCGGTAGGCGGGGAGCACGCCCGGTCCGCAGGACTGGGAGCCGATGCCGTCCTGGGCGTGGTCCAGGTGGAGCCAGAGGGTGTCGCCCGCCGTGAGGTCGGTGTCGTGGTGGGCGGCGTCGAGCTGTTCGGTGGTCCAGCGGCGGGCGGTGAAGGCGAACGCGGGGTCGCCCGTGACGCGTATGCCCTGGGTGGGGGAGGTGAGTTCGAGCCGCCGGGTGTCGATCCGGGCGCCGTTCTCCTGCGGTCGCAGGTACGGGGTGTGGAGGGCGTCCACGGTGGATTCCCAGCGGCCGAGGCGGGCGGCGGTGCGGGTGTCGGGGTAGGCCTCGCCGGGCCCCGCCCCGTACCAGTGGGCCCGGTCGAGGGCCGCCGGGAGGCCGAGGCGCACGCCGAGGCGGGGCAGCGGTACGCGCCACTCGCCTTCGGGCTCGACGTCGACCCGGAGTCGCAGGCCGGCACCGTCCGAGGTCCAGCGGTACGTGGTGCGCAGCCCGAGGTCGCGGGCGGCGGGGGCGACGCGGGTGCGGAGGGTCAAGCCGTCGTCGTCCAGGGTGAGTTCGTCGAGGCGATGGCGCATCCGGTGGAGTCCCAGTTCCCGCCATTGGAGTCCGTGGCGGTCGTCGGGCTGCCAGGGCGCGCCTTCGTCGTTGTCGGTCGGGGCGCGCCAGACGTCGAGGCGCAGTCCTGTGACGGGGAGGGGGCCGATGGCCACCGGCTCTCCGGAGCGGGCGTCGAAGACGCCGGGGCCGAGGGTGATCCGGCCGTCCGCGCGAGCGGGTCGTACGCGGCTCGTCGTGGCGGGTGCGGGGGCGGGGGCGGCGACCGGGAGTTGTCCCCAGGCGACCTCGTGGCCGGCGGGGGCCCACGGGGTGTCGTGCGCGAGGGTGGCCCGTACGGTCCACAGGGTCTCGGCTTCGGCGGGGTGCGCGGGCGGGGCGGGCAGCGGGACGCGGGCGGTCCGGCCGGGGCTCAGCGGCGGGACGGTGAGGGGGCCGGTGGCGAGCGTCTCGCCGTCGGCGAGGAAGGACCAGGTGAAGGTGAGGTGGGCGAGATCGGCGGTGTCGTGGCCATTGGTGACCAGGGCTGTGTGGGGGGCGTCCGGGGTGATCCGTACCGGCTCGATGACCTTCTTGTACTCCAGGAGGCCGGGCGAGGGGGTGCGGTCGGGGAAGAGGAGGCCGTCGCAGACGAAGTTGCCGTCGTGGAGTTCCTCGCCGAAGTCGCCGCCGTAGCCGTACGCGTGGAGGGGGTGGGCGAGGCCGTGGTCGATCCATTCCCAGACGAAGCCGCCCTGGCAGCGCTCGTAGGTGTCGAACAGGCTTTGGTAGTCGGCGAGTCCGCCGGGGCCGTTGCCCATGGCGTGGGCGTACTCGCAGAGGATGAAGGGGAGTTCGCTCCGGGACTCGGGGCCCGGGTCGGCTCGGCGGCCGATCTGCTCGACCTCGGCGTGCGGCACGTACATGCGGGAGTGGACGTCGGTGTAGGAGCAGGAGCGGTCGCCCTCGTAGTGGACGAGCCGGGAGGGGTCGCGGTCGCGGATCAGGTCGGCCATCGCGGTGAGGCCGGCGCCGGTGCCGCATTCGTTGCCGAGGGACCACATGACGACCGAGGGGTGGTTCTTGTCGCGTTCGACGAGGCGGGCGGCGCGGTCGAGGAGGGCCGGGGTCCAGCGGGCGTCGTCCACCGGGTTGCCGCGCCAGGCGAGGTCCTCGAAGCCGTGGGTCTCCAGGTCGCCCTCGTCGATCACCCACAGGCCGTAGGTGTCGCAGAGGTCGAGGAAGGCGGGGTGCGGGGGGTAGTGGGAGGTGCGGACGGCGTTGATGTTGTGGCGCTTCATCAGCTCGACGTCCCGGCGCATGGTCGCGAGGTCCAGGGCGCGGCCGTGCTCCGGGTGGAACTCGTGCCGGTTGACGCCGCGGAAGAGGATCCGGCGCCCGTTCACCTTGAGGACGCCGTCCTCGACGGCGACCGTGCGGAAGCCGAGGCGCAGGGGGACGCGTTCGCCGGCGGTGGCCAGCCGGGCCTCGTACAGGCGGGGTACTTCGGCGCTCCACGGTTCGACGGGGAGCGTGGTCGTCTCGCCGGTGGCCAGGTCGAGGCCGAGCTCGGGCACGGTGACCCGGCCGGGGACGTCGCAGTCGACCCGCAGGGTGCCGGTGCCGGTGGTGTGGTCGTAGGAGGCGTGGACGAAGAAGTCGCCGGGGGCGCCCTCGGGGCGGTGGAGGAGGGTCACGTCACGGAAGACGCCGGGCAGCCACCACTGGTCCTGGTCCTCCAGGTAGGAGCCGGAGGACCACTGGTGGACGCGGAGCGCGAGGACGTTGCCGCGCGGCTTCAGGAGGGGGCCGACGGCGAACTCGTGGGCGAGCCGGGAGCCCTTGAAGTCACCGAGCTCCGTGCCGTTGAGCCAGACGCGGGCACAGGACTCGACGCCGTCGAACCGCAGCACGGCACCGCCGTCCGCCGGCCAGCCGTCGGGGAGGTCGAAGCGGCGCAGGTGGTCGCCGGTCGGGTTCTCGGTGGGGACGCGGGGCGGGTCCACGGGGAAGGGGTACCGCACGTTGGTGTAGGCGGGGCCGCCGTACTCCTTGCCCTGGAGGACCCAGTGGCCCGGGACGGCCACCGTGCCCCAGGCGCTCGCGTCGTAGCCGGGGGCGGCGAAGGAGGTGTCCTCGGCGTCGGCGGTGGGGGAGAGGCGGAAGGCCCAGTCCCCGTTCAGGGAGAGCGCGGCGGCGTCGGACCCGGCGTACCAGGCGCGGGGCGGGAGCGTGCCGCGACCGGGGGAGAAGTCCTCGTACCAGGGCGGCGACGAGGGCGTGCCAAAGGGCAGGGCGGACATGGTCCTCCTGTCGGAGAGCGGGAGGGAAGGAAGGGAGCGAGGGCGCAGAAAGCGCTTGCCGGTCTGTTTCCATCCCACCGCGCACCCGCCCCCCGCACAACCCCGCCGGGCCCCCGGACCCTTGGACTCTTCGCGACCCACCTGGACAGCTCGTCGAATCGCCGCTTAGGGTCGGGAGCCGAATCCTCGGGCGGCCGCCCGGAACACCGGGAACCGTCCAGGAGCAGGCACGTGGTCACCCTCGCCGATGTCGCCCGCCACGCCGGGGTCTCGGCCAGCACCGTCAGCTACGTGCTCAGCGGCAAACGCTCCATCTCCGGGCCCACCCGCGAACGCATCCAGCGCAGCATCGAGACCCTCGGCTACCGGCCGCACGCCGGCGCCCGCGCCCTCGCCAGCAGCCGCACCGGCATCCTCGCCCTCATGATGCCGCTGCGCACCGGCCTCTACGTGCCCGTGATGATGGAGATCGCGATGGCCGTCACCACCACGGCCCGCACCCACGGCTACGACGTCCTGCTGCTCACCGGCGAGGAGGGCCCCGAGGCCGTCCGCCGCGTCGAGGGCAGCGCCGTCGCCGACGCCATGATCGTCATGGACGTCGGCCTCGACGACCCCCGGCTCCCCTGCCTCCAGGAGGCCGAACGGCCCTCCGTCCTCATCGGCCTGCCCGCCGAGACCGCCGAAGCCGCCCACGCCACCGGGCTCGACAGCGTCGACCTCGACTTCGAGGCGGCAGGCGCCCGCTGCGTCGACCACCTCGCCGCCCTCGGCCACACCTCCATCGCCGTCCTCGGCGAACCCCCCGCCGTCTACGAACGGGGTACGGGCTTCGCCACCCGCACCCTCACCGGACTGCGCGCCGCCGCCGCGGCCCACGGCACGGGCTTGCTCCACCGGCCCGTCGACGGCACCTACGCGGCCGTCGCCGCCGCCGTCACCCGCGTCTTCGAGGAACGCCCCGGCACCACCGCCCTCGTCGTCCAGAACGAGGCCGCCGTCGAACCCCTCCTCGCCCTCCTGCGCCACCAGGGCCGCGCCGTACCCGAGGACGTCTCCGTCGTCGCCATCTGCCCCGACCAGGTCGCCGTCCACGCCTCCGTACCCCTCACCGCCGTCTCCGTACCCGCCCAGGAGATGGGCCGCCTCGCCGTCGAACGGCTCGTCGCCCGCCTCGCCGGCGAGGCCCCGCGCGGCGCCGAACTCATCGCGCCGCGCCTCACGGCCCGCGCGAGCACCGGCCCCGCCCTCACCCGCACCGAGGACCGACGTGATCACGGCGGGCGCTGAGGACGACGAGAGCGCGACCGAGTTCCGGGACTTCTTCGAACGCCACTACGCCGAACTCGCCCGCCTCGCCCATCTGCTGACCGGCGAGACCGACGCAGCCGACGACCTCGCCGCCGACGCCATGCTCGCGCTCTGGCACCGCTGGGACCGGGTCCGCGCCGCCGACCACCCCGCCGCCTACGCCCGGGGCGTCGTCACCAACCTCGTCCGCACCCGCATCCGCGGCACCGTCCGCGAACGCCGCCGCATCGCCGCCTTCTGGGACCGGCGCCCCGAGCACACCGAGGACCCGGACGTGCCCGCCGTCGTCGACGTCAGGACGGCGCTGCGCGCCCTCCCCTTCCGCAAGCGTGCCTGCGTCGTGCTCCGGCACGCCTTCGACCTCTCCGAACGCGACACCGCGCTCGCCCTCGGCGTCTCCGTCGGCACCGTCAAGAGCCAGACCGCCAAGGGCATGGCCGAACTCCAGCGGCTGCTCGGCCCCCGTGCCGCCACCGAACTCGCCGCGGGAAGGCGCTGATGGACGAGACCCGGCTCCGCCGCGAACTGAAGGACGCGGCCCTCGCACACCGCCCCGACCGCGCCCGCATCCTCGCCCGGCTGGAACGCGGCCTCGCCGAGCCCGCCCCCGCCCCCCGGCGGCGCCTCACCGCCGCCCGGTGGACCGGACGGCGCTGGACGGTGGCCGTCGCGGTCACCGCGGCCGTCGCCGGCGTCGTCGGCATCGGCGGCCTCGTCGCCACCACCCTGGGCGACCGCCCCGCCGGACCCGCCACCACCCTGCCCGCCCCCGGCCCCACCGCTCGCGCCGCCGGCCGGATCGACCCCGGCAGCAACCGCTGGTGGGCCCAGAGCGACCTCGCCCTCACCACCGAGTCGCCCGTCTCCGGCCTCACCCTCGAACTGCGCGTCGCCCGCACCCCCGGCGTCGTGAACACCGGCCACTGGCAGACCCGCCCCACCGAGGACTTCACCGTCACCGTCACCCCAGAAGCCCGCGCCCTCGTCTACCGCTGGACCCTCAGGCCCGGCCGCTCCCTCCCGCCCGGCCCCCACACCTTCGCGGCCCAGTACAACCACGCCGAAGGCACCCGCGACCCCTCCGCCGACACCTACACCGCCCTCCTCACCGCCCCCGACGGCGGCCGCACCACCCTCAACGGCGACTTCGGCCCCGGCGGCGCGGGCTGACAGGCTTGGCGGCTTCGGCTTCGGCTTCGGCTTCGGCTTCGGCTCCGGCGGCGCGGACCGACCGGCTCAGCGGCTTCGGCTTCGGCTCCGGCGACACGGGCTGACCAGCTCAGCCGCTTCGGGCCCGGCGACACGGACCGGCCGACTTGCGGTTGACGCAGCGGCAACTCCTACGGTCTTCGTACGGGGCCGGAGACACCGGCCCCCGGCGAGGAAGGACACCGTCATGGCCTGGTCGATCGCGGACGTCGCCCGGATGTCCGGGGTGACCTCCCGGACGCTGCGGCACTACGACGACATCGGCCTGCTGGCGCCCGCCTGGACCGCGGGCGACGGACACCGCCACTACGAGGAACCCCAGCTGCTCCGCCTCCAGCAGATCCTGCTGATGCGGGAGCTGGACCTCGGGCTGCGGGAGATCCGGGACGTCCTGGACAGCGGGGCCGACCGGGTGGCCGTCCTGCGCGAGCACCACGCCAGGCTGCTCGCCGAGCGGGACCGGCTCGGCACCCTGGCCCTCACGGTGGCCCGCACCATCGCCGAACTCGAGGAAAGCGAGAACCAGGACATGGTGAGCATCAACCGCCCCGAGAACCTCTTCGAGGGCTTCCAGGCCGACCCGGAGATCGAGGCCGAGGCGCGCGAGCGCTGGCCGGAGCAGTACGAGCAGTCCCGGCGCGCCCTCGAAGGGCTGACTCCCGAGGCGGCCGAGGCGTGGCAGCGCGAGGCCACGGCCCGCATGGTCCGCCTCGCCGAGCACATGGCGGCCGGCACGCCCGCCGACGACCCGGCCGTCCAGGCCGAGGTGGACGCCCACTACCAGGACGTCTGCCGCTTCTGGACGCCGAACGCCGAGGGGTACCGGGGGCTGGCCCGGACCTACGTGGACGACGCGCGGTTCCGGGAGAACTTCGACAGGATCGCCGAGGGCCTCGCCGACTACCACTGCCGGGCGATGACCTTCTACGCGGACACCCGCCTGGGCTGAGGCGGCCTCGCCTCCGCCCTCTGTGCGGCAACCCTTCTCCTCCCGGCGGCGACCTAGGGAGAACCAGCCCGCACGCCGCCGAAGGAGCCGCACTCCGATGAGCCCGTACGACACCCCCATGACCCCGCTCCGCCGCCGCACCCTGCTCGGTGCGGCGGCGGCCGGCACCGCCCTCGCCGCCACCGGTGGACTCGCCCAAGTGCCCGCCGCCGCAGCCGCGTTCGGCTGGGCCGACGACGGCACGCAGTACGTCGTCGACACCGGCGCCGGACTCGTCCTCAAGGTCTCCAAGGCGACCGGGGACATCACCTCGCTCGCGTACAAGGGGAAGGAGTACGAGGGCTACGGAGGCAAGCACTCGCACGTCGAGTCCGGGCTCGGCGCCTCCACCGTCTCCCTGGCGCGGACCGGCTCCACGATCCTGGTCACCGTCGTCCACGGCACGCTCCGCCACTACATCGCGGCCCGCGCCGGCCTGAACAACGTCTACCTGTGGACCGACAAGGCCGACACCTCCGTCACCGCCACCCGCTTCATCGCCCGCCTCAGGCCCGGCATCTTCCCGAACGAGGGCCCCGACTCCTGGGTCGAGGGCGCCGACACCGTCATCGAGGCGGGCGACGTGTGGCGGCGGACCGACGGACAGACCCGCTCCAAGCACTACTCCGGCGTCCGCGTCATGGACTACGACCACATCGGCTACACCACCGGAACGGTCGGCCTCTGGATGGTCCGCTCCAACCACGAGAAGGCCTCCGGCGGCCCCTTCTACCGCTCCCTGCTCCGCCACTCGAACGAACTGGGCGTCGGCCTGTACGAGATCCTCCACTACAACCAGTCCCAGACGGAGGCCATGCGCTTCGGCCTCCAGGGCCCGTACATGCTCGCCTTCACCGACGGCGGCACACCCGACCCGGCGCTCCACGCGACCAACCACGACACCTCCTGGGTGGACGGCCTCGGCATCCCCGGCTGGGTCGGCGCCGCCGGACGCGGCAGGGTCGCCGGCGTCGGCCTCGCCGGCATGGACCCCGACCACGCCTACACCATCGGCTTCGCCAACGCCGACGCCCAGTACTGGACCCGCGCCACCGCGGGCACCGGCGCCTTCTCCTGCCGCGGAATGCTCCCCGGCACCTACACCCTCACCGTGTACAAGGGCGAACTCGCCGTCCACACCGCCACGGTGACGGTCACCGCCGGAACCGCCACCGCCCTCCACACCCTCACCCTCGTCAACGACCCCGCCACCGCCCCCGCCATCTGGCGCATCGGCGACTGGGACGGCACACCCGCCGGGTTCAAGAACGCCGCCCTCATGACGTACGCCCACCCCGCCGACGTCCGGGCCGCCTCCTGGACCGGGAACGTCGTCGTCGACGGCGGCGACGTCTCAGGCTCCTTCCCCTGCTACCTGTGGAAGGACGTCAACGACGGCGTCCTCGTGTACTTCCGGCTCACCGCCGCCCAGGCCGCGGCCGCCCACACCCTCCGCATCGGCGTCACCACCGCCTTCCTCAACGGGCGCCCCCAAGTCACCGTCAACGACTGGGTGTCCGCGATCCCCTCGCCGCCCGCCCAGCCCTCGACCCGCTCCCTGACGAACGGCTCCTACCGGGGCAACAACCACACCTTCACCTACGTCGTCCCGGCGAGCGCCTGGAAGACCGACCCCAGCCAGTACAACGTCCTCAGGCTCGGCATCGTCAGCGGCTCCTCCGGCACCGGCTTCCTCAGCCCCGGCACCGCGATCGACTGCGTCGACCTCCTGCCCTGACAACTTCCGGACGCCTCCCCGGGCGCCCCCGACCCGGCACCGGCACCCATTGACACCAGCGGCGCGTGAATCGTCGTGATCTTGGTGTTGGTGCCGGTCAGGGGTGTGATGGGAGGCTCCGTCCATGGACATCTTCAAGACGACGAACGGTGCCGTACGGGGCTTCCGGGCGTCCACCGGCGTCGTCGCCGCGCTCGGAATCCCCTACGCCGCCTCGCCGTTCGGCGCCGACCGCTTCCGGGCGCCACGCCCGGCCGCGCCCTGGAGCGGAGTGCGGGACGGTGCGGCCTTCGGCCCGATCTCCCCGCAGTCGGCCGAGCTGCCCGGCGCCCCCGGCTGGTCGCCCGGCGACGAGGACATCCTCACCCTCAACATCTGGACCCCGGCCCCGGCTCCGGCCGGCGGCGCCCTCCCCGTCCTCGTCTGGATCCACGGCGGCGCCTACACCTTCGGCTCCTCCGCCCAGCCCGACTTCGACGGTGCCGTCCTGGCCCGCGCGGGCCTCGTCGTCGTCACCCTCAACTACCGCGTCGGCTTCGAGGGGTTCGGACACATACCTCAAGACGGCAACGGCGAGAACGGCGAGAACGGCGAGCGCGGCGAACACCCCGACAACCGGGGCCTCCTCGACCAGATCGCGGCCCTGCGCTGGATCCGCGACAACATCGCCGCGTTCGGCGGCGACCCCGGCAACGTCACCCTCGCTGGCCAGTCCTCCGGCGCCGCCTCCGTCGCCTGCCTGACGGTCATGGACCGCGCCCGCGGCCTCTTCCACCGCGCCATCGTCCACAGCCCCGCAAGCCCCTGCTACACGCGGGAGATCGCGGCCGCCACCACTCGCGAGATCGCCGCAGCCGCAGGCCGCCCCGCCACCGCCGAGGGCCTCCTTGCCGCGAGCCCGCGTGACCTGGTCGAGGCCGCCGACCGGGTCGTCGACGCCTACCGGAACGACCCCTCATCGGGCTCCCGCCACTACGACCCCTCGCTCTACGCCCCCGTCCTCGACGACGACGTCCTGCCCGTCGACCCCCTCGCCGGGATGGCCTCCGGCGCGGCCGAGGGCATCGACCTCCTCGTCTGCCACACCACCGAGGAGTACTGGCTCCTCGACGCCGTCGGCAGCAGCGCCAAGGTGACCACCGACGGACAACTGGACCGATTCGCCGCCTACTTCGGCCTCCCCGACGGTCTCGTCGACGGCTACCGGGCCGAACTGCCCGACGCCCCCGTGCTCGACGTCTACCTCGCCGTCTTCGGCGACCTCCTGTTCGGCGCCTACGCCGAACGCCTCGCCGAGCGGCACGCACGGGCCGGCGGCCGGGCGTACCTCGCCCGCTTCGACCGCCGCCGCACCGGCCCCGACGGCCCCGTCCGCGCCTGGCACTGCGCCGACGTCCCCTTCGCCTTCGGCACCATCGACCGCGACTACGCGGCCTTCCTCATCGGCGGCGCCCCCACCCCCGCCGACCACGCCCTGTCCGACCGCATGGTCGACGCCTGGGCCCGTTTCGCCGCCACCGGGGACCCGGGCTGGCCCTCGTACGACGAGACCACCCGGCGGGTCCGGCTGTGGCGGACATCCGAAGACGCCGAAGCCCCGCACGACAGCCATGACCCCCACGCCGTCCTCCGCGCCCTCTGGGACCAGGCGCACTTCCCGCTCCTGCGCCCGTGAACACGGAAGCCACCCGGACCCCTGCCTGGGGGTCCGGGTGGTTCGGCCGTGGGCGTCAGGCGCGGGGCCGCCGGGGGGCCCAGTCGCCCAGGTAGCCGGTCCGGGTCGCGGTGGCGGCCCGGGCGGCGTCGAGCTGGGGGCGGTTCTCCGGGACGGGGAGCGCGGCCCCCGGGCCGGTGTTGCGGTACTCGGCGAAGCGCTGGGCCTGCCAGGGGTAGGCCTCGCGCATGTTCGCGTACGGGGCGGAGGAGTCGATCCCCGGGCCGAGGACGCTCTCGCGGACCACGAGCGAGGGCCAGGCGGTGGGGTCCGAACCGGGCACCCAGGGCCGGGCCAGCTTGTAGTAGCCGTCCGGCGCCTCGCCGGTGACCCGGCAGTGGGCGGCGAGGAAGCCGTACGGGTTGGCCCGGGCGGTGGAGGGGGCGAAGACGAAGCCGTGCGGGGCCGTGGCCAGGTCGGTGCGGAGCAGCGTGCGGAAGTGGCAGTGCTCGAAGACCGCGCGGGCCCGCCCGAAGACGAAGTCGACGTCGCCCTCGACGTGGCAGTGGGCGAAGTACTGGCGGGCGACGGCGGTCAGGGACGTCGAGTCGGCGTACAGGGTGTCCTGGTGGCCGAGGAACCGGCAGTGGAAGAAGGCCGATCGGTCGCCCTGCGCCTTGAGCGCGACGGCCTGGGTGCCGGGGTTCCCGGGGAGGTCGGTGCGGAGGAAGTCGTTGGCGAAGGTGACGGCCTGGGCGGTGAAGCCGTCCGCCTGGACGATGGTGGTCGCGGAGCCGCTCGTGCCGTACGTGCCGCCGTCGGGCCGGGGCGTGCCGGCTGCGTTGGCGTACACCACGACGACGTCCCGGGGGTCCCCGGTCGCGCCGAGCCACGTCATGTCCGTACGGGCCGGGCCGACCGTGACGGTCTCGCGGTAGGTGCCGGCGGCGAGGACCAGGGTCCAGCCGCCGCCGGAGGCCGCGGTGACCGCCGCCTGGACGGTGGTGTGGTCGCCGAGGCCGCCGGGATGCACGTACAGCGTCCGCCCGGTCGGACGGGCCGCGGGCGAGCCGAAGCGGCCGAACGGTCTCGGGTCGCGGTGGGGTGCGGCGGCGGTCGCCGTCCCGCCCGGCAGGGCCAGGGCGAGTGCGGCGCCTGCGCCGGCGGTGAGCAGGGAGCGGCGGCCGAGGGCCCCCGCTCCGGTGGAGTGCGCGGGCATGCGGGTCCTCCTGGGAAGCCGGGGGTCAGCGGAGCCGGCCGGCGCCGGCCAGGTGGTCGACGAGGGCGGGGACGGCCCGGGGGTGGTCGACCCGGGTGCGCAGGACGGGGGTCCAGCCCGCGTCGGCGCGCAGGGTCTCGGCCGGGTACTGCTCGTTGTGGACGGCGAGCAGGTCCACCGGGGCGCCGTTGACGTAGTTGCCGGCGACGGTGACCGGTGCGTCCTTCCACTTCTTCAGGATCTTCCCGGCGGGGACCTCGGAGGCGAGCGTGAACGCGTTCTTCTCGGCGACGAGCCGGGACTCCAGGCCGATGCCGAGGCTGTACACGTACGAGCCGTCCGGCACCACGAAGTGGTTGTTGTACGCGTCGACTTGGCCGAAGCGGACCCGCGGCGCGCGCTCCACGACGTTCTCGAAGAGGTTGTGGTGCAGGGTGACGCGGAGCTTGCCCCGGTCGGTGGCGCCGGCGCCGTCGCTGTTGCCGATCATCAGGGTCTTGTCGTGGTCGGTGAAGACGTTCCAGGAGGCGGTCACGAGGTCCGCGCCCCGCACGACGTCCAGCTCCCCGTCGTGCCGCTGGTAGACCTCCCCGTAGTACGAGGGCAGCGAACTGTCCGGGTGGGACCCGTCGGTGAACGTGTTGTGGTCGATCCAGACGTGGGTGGAGCCGTACACGACCAGGCTGTCGTACTCGGAGTTCCAGGCGCCCGTCGATCCGTCCTTCGGGTCCCACATGGGGAAGCAGTCGAGGGGGCTCTCCAGGGTGAGGCCGCGGACGATCACGTTGTCGACGCCCTGGACCTGGAGGCTGCCGCCGGTGATGCCCGCGTTCCGCCCGACGCCGACGATCGTGGTGTTGGCGGGGACCTTCGCCTTGACGGCCAGGGCCTGGGCGTCGGCCGAGGCGAGGCGCAGGTCCTCCTGCGGGCCGCTGACCGCGTTCTCGTACCCCCAGACGGCCGGGTCGTAGGCGGCGAGGTAGCGGGCGAAGTCGTAGCCGGGTGCCTCGAAGGCGGAGCAGCCGGCGGCGGTCGCGTCCAGCGTGCCCACGACCTTCACGATCCGCGGCGCGGTGCCGGGCACCGCGAGCGCGGCCCGGAACTCCTCCCAGGTGCTGACGGTGAAGACCCGCGAGGCGTCGGCGGCCGATCCGCCGGTGGTGCCGGTGCCGTCGGAGGCCCAGCCGTCCCCGGCCGGCAGGGTGGCACGGGCCGGGTCGCCGCCGGGCCGGTGGCCGGCGTGCGCGCCCGCCGCGGGCGCGGTGACGGTCAGAACGAGGGCGGTCGCGGCCACCACTCCCAGTCGCTTGCGTCGGTTCACGGTCTGCTCTCCTCGGAGACGGGCCAGGTGATCAGGGCGGTGGGTATCGCGTCGTCGAGGCGCCGGGTCTCCCTCGGCGCCAGGACATGGGTGCGCAGGAGCTCGGCGGCGACCATCCGTGCCACCTCGATCGCCCCCGGCGGGTTGAAGTGCGTGTTGTCCTGCTCGGTCGCCGTCCAGTTGAAGTACGTCTTCGTGGCCTCCGGACCGAGCCGCTGCCACAGGGCCAGGGACAGCGCCTCGATGTCGAGCAGCGGCACGTCCGACTCGGCCGCCACCTCCCGCATCGCCGCCGGATAGGCGCCGTGCGTGCGCAGCGCCGTCCCGTCCGCGGCGAACTTCCGCCGCTCCACCGAAGTGGCGAGCACCGGCAGTGCGCCCCGGGACCGCGCACCCTCGACGAATACGCGCAGGTTGTCCTGGTAGCTCGTCCAGGGTTCGGTGTGGCGGGTGGGGTCGGCGGCCTTCTCGTCGTTGTGCCCGAACTGGACGAGTAGCGGGTCGCCGGGGCGGATCGCCGCCAGGATGGGTTCGAGCCGTCCCTCGTCGAGGAAGCTCTTGGTGCTGCGCCCGTTGACCGCGTGGTTGGCGACCGTGATCTCCCGGTGGAGGAAGAACGGCAGGGCCATGCCCCAGCCGGTCTCGGGCGCCGCGTCCGCGTACTTCTGCGCGGCCGTCGAGTCCCCCGCGACGAACAGCGTCCGCGTACGGGGCCTCCCGGTCGTCGCCTGGGCCGCCGGCGCCCCGGCCAGGGCGAGCGCGAGGCCCGCCCCGGCCGTGACGACCTGGCGTCGGCCGACGCTCACCGGTTCTGCTGCTTCCACTCGGCCTGGGCGGCGTTCAGCTGCTCGGCGAAGTGGTCGAGGAACTCCTTGGCGGTGGACTTGCCGAGGAGGACCTTCTGGAAGGCGGGCTCGTTGTCGGCCTTGGAGAGGGTGTTCCAGTCGGGAAGGTAGTACGGCAGCTCGACGATGGTGGCCTTGCCGCTGAAGAGGACCTCGGCGCCGAGCTTGGTCGGCTCGGCCTTCCCGAGCCAGGGGTCGGCGGCGGCCTCGGTGTTGGCGGGGATCGCGCCGGCGGACTCGTTCCACTTGCTGTTGGACTCGTGGGAGGCGGCGAACTCGATGAACTTCCACGCCGCGGCCTTGTTCTTGCCGGACGAGAAGAGGCCGAGCCCGTCGACCGGGTTGGAGACCTGCACCCGGGTGCCGTCGTCCAGGGTCGGGTTGGGGATGCCCCGGAACTTCTCCGTCCCGAGCGCCTTCACGTGGTCCTTGTACGAGCCGAGGTTGTGGTTCAGCATGCCGATCTGGCCGCTGTCCCACTGGGCGACCATCTTGGTGAAGTCGTTGTTGACGTCGGCGGCCGGGGTGGTCCTCTTGAACAGGCCGGCGTACTTCTCCAGGGCCGCCACGTTCTTCGGGTCGTTCACCGTCGTCCGGTCGCCGTTCCAGAACGAGGTGATGCCGCTCTGGCCGTACATGGCGTCCAGGGCCTGGGCGATGGAGCCGGCGCCGCCGCGGATCGTGTAGCCGAAACGGTTCTTGTCGACGGCCGTCAGCTTCTCCGCCGCCGCGTAGAACTTCGACCAGGTGGACGGCTCTTCGAGACCGGCCGCCTCGAACAGGTCGGTGCGGTAGTACAGCACGCCGTTGCTCGCGGAGGTGGGGACGGTGAACAGCTTGTCCCGGCCGCCCGCCGCCTTCACGCTCGCCACCATCCCGGCGTTCAGCTTCCCCTTGAGCGGGCTGCCCTCGATCCGGGCGTCCAGCGGCTCCAGGGCGTTCTGCGCCGCGATCCCGGCGAGCATCGCCGCGCCGACTCCGCCGACGTCCGGCAGCCCGCCGCCCTGGATCGCCGTGTCGTACTTCGACTGCACCTCCTTGGAGGCGATCCCGACGTACTCGACGTCGATGTCGGGGTTCGCCTTCTCGAAGTCCGCGATGATCTCCTTCCAGACCTCGGTGCGGACCCCGCCGTTGTTGTCCCAGAAGGTGATCTTTCCCTTGCCCGAGCCCTCGGTGCCCTTGTCGCCGCCCGCACCGCTGCCGTCGTCACCGCAGGCGGTGGCGGTCAGGGCGAGGACGCCGGACAGGGCGAGGGCGAGGGCGGCTCTGCGGCGTCCGCCGTGGAAGATGGTCATCGTCGGCTCTCTTCTCTCGGTGCTTCGGGGTGACGCGGGGTGGTGCGGGGTGACTCGGGGTGACTCGGGGTGAACGGTGCGGGGGAGCGGGGGCCCCGGAGGGCCAGGTGCCGGTGCCGTTCAGGCGGTGACGCGGAAGGCGGAGAACACGGCCGTCCCGGCGTGCCCCGCGCCCACCGGCGCGCCCGCGAACAGGCCGAGCAGCGCGCCGACCCACCGCCAGGGCCGCGCCGTGAACTCCGGCCCTAGCCGGACCGGTTCCGCCGCGCCCCGCGCGTACGAGAACCGGCACCGTGCGTCCGGTGTGACCTCGATCCGCAGGAGGACGCGGTCGGTGGTGAGGGGCCGCGGGGGTGCCGCGTCCCGTTCCGTGGGGGTGTCGGCCGGGGCGAAGCGGTGGACGAGGTGGGCGGTGCCGTCCGGGGCGCGTTCCAGGCCGATCCAGGCGTAGGCGTCGCCCAGGACGGCGAGGCCGGCGCGGGCGCCGGGTGCCTCGCTGTCGAGCCGTAGCCCGACCTCGACGAGGCGGGCGCCGGCGGGCAGCCGCTGGGTGAGGACGTGCGGCACACCGCGCAGGTCGTCGAGGCGTTCCGTACGGACACAGGCGAGGCGCAGTCCGTCGCCTCCGTGCAGGGTGGCCCAGCCGTCCTCCGGGTTGGCGGTCCACTGCCACTGGCGGCCGAACCGCCCGCCGGGGAAGGTGTCGTCCACCGCGGGACGCGCGACGGTCTGTTCCGGCAGGTCCGGCTTGCGGTGCACCCGCACCGGGGATCCGCCGTCACCGAGCACCGGCCAGCCGTCCCCGTCCCAGCGCATCGGCTGGAGGTGGACGACCCTGCCGTACGCGCCCGCCTGCTGGAAGTGCAGGAACCAGTCCTCGCCCCGCGGGGTGCGCACCCAGCCGCCCTGGTGGGGTCCGTTGACGTCGGTGTCGCCCTGGGACAGGACGATCCGCTCCTCGTACGGTCCCTCGAACGACCGTGACCGCAGCGCGCCCTGCCAGCCGGTGGCCACGCCCCCGGCCGGGGCGAGAATCCAGAACCAGCCGTCGTGCACGTACAGCTTGGGGCCCTCCAGGGTGAACCAGCCGGGTATCAGGTCGGCGTCGACGAGGACCCGGCCCTCGTCGAGGAGCTTCGTGCCGTCGGGGCTCATCCGGTGGCCGACGAGCCGGTTGTTGACCCCGGCGCGCGACTTGGCGAGGGCGTGCACGAGGTACGCCTCGCCGGAGGCCTCGTCCCACAGCGGACAGGCGTCGATGAGGCCGCGCCCGGCCTTCACGAGGTGCGGCGCGGTCCAAGGGCCCCGCACCGAGGCCGCGTTGACCTGGTGAATCCCGTGGTCGGGGTCGCCCCAGAAGATCCAGAACCGCCCGTCGTGGTGCCGGATGGAGGGCGCCCACACTCCGCGGTCGTGCCGGGGCACGGTGAACGCGGCCGCGGGCTCCAGGCGTTCGAGCGCGTGGCCGACGAGCGTCCAGTTCACCAGGTCACGCGAGTGCAGCAGGGGCAGCCCCGGCGCCCGGCCGAAGCTCGACGCGGTGAGGTAGTAGTCCTCGCCCACCCGCACGACGTCGGGGTCCGACCAGTCGGCCGCCAGGACGGGATTGCGGTACGTGCCGTCCCCGAGGTCACCGGTGGCGGTCGTCACGAGACCACCGCCCTGCGGACGAGGGCCGCGGCCCCGGGCCGGTCGAGGCGGCCGTCGGCGACGACGGTCACCACCCGGCGTACGACGGTCTCCCCGGCGGGCACGGCGAGACGGGCGGTGTGGGCGAGGGAGGAGCCGACGCCGGGGTACTCGGCGGCGCGGACGAACCAGGGGTCGCCGCGGGTCGGCCCGGTCGCCCCGGCGAACACCAGCGTCCAGCCGTCGCCGGCGAGCGCCACCCAGTCCGCCGCGCGGCCGTGCACGGCCTCCTCGCCGTCCGCGTCCGGGCCGAACACCACCGGTGCGGCCGCCTCTTTGGGGGCGCGCCAGAAGAAGCCGCCGTACGCGGCGCCGGGGCGGCCGTTCGTGGCGGGGCTGCCGACGGAGAGGTCGCGGCCCGAGGTGTTGGTGAGGGAGAAGGTGAGGTCGAGGGCCCAGGCGGCGTCGGTGAGGGCGGCGGCGGCCACGGTGCGGTGCTCGCGGAGCAGCCGCTCGCCGCCCGCCGTCCACGTCAGGTCCTCGACGAAGCCGTCCGGGTCGCGGAGCTTGAAGCCGTCGTGCCGCTGCACGCCGTGGTTGTCGAGCGCGACGGAGCCGCGGCCCTCGACGAAGGTGCGCCCGCCCCAGAAGTTGTGCCCGGCGACGTCGGCCACGGCGATGCCCGCTCCGAGGTGGTGCGGGTGGTCGGCGGGCAGCGTCTCGGTCACCACGCGCCCCGCGAGGGTGGTGACGGGGTGCAGATACGGCCGGGGGGAGTGGTCGGCGGCCAGGTCGGGCCGGGTGGTGTAGCGGGCGACCGTGCGGCCCGCGCAGCGCAGTACGGTCGGCGGCTCGGGGTTCATCGGACCCCCGCCCGGTGCGAGGGCGCCCAGGCGGCGCCTAGTTCGGAGTAGAGCCGCAGCCCGTCGGCGCTCGCGTCGACCAGCGCGTCGACGCCGTCGACCACCCGGCGCGGCGCGCTCTCGCCGGGTTCGGCGCGCCAGTGCGCGGTGGGCACGGGCAGCGGGTCGGGGGCCGTGCGTACCGCCTCGACGACCCGCATGAACGCGCCGGTCGCGGACGGCGGCACCCACAGCGGCTCGCCGTCCGTGACGTGCGCGACCAGGTTCTCCAGGAGGTCGGTGCGGCCGTACTCGGTCTCGTCGGGCCCGTGCCCCGCGCGCTGCACGAGGACCCGGTCCTGCCGGTACCAGAAGGTGATCCGGCCCTGGCTGCCGTGCACGATCACGTACGGCTCCGAGGACCGCGCGGCGCAGAGCGTGGCGGCGACGGTGATCTGGGTGCCGGCGGAGGTGACCACCCGTACGGCGGAGGTGTCGTCGGACTCGATGGCGTGGGCGTGGAACAGCTCGGTCTCGATGTGCTCGACGTCCTCGGCGCGGGTGGAGCCGGAGAGCGCGAGGGCCGTGGCGACGGCGTGGGCGAGGGGGTTGGTGAGCGCACCGTCGACGACGTCGACGCCGTCGAGCCGCCGGTGGCCGGCCCAGGGGGCGCGGCGGAAGTAGGCCTCGTCGCGGACCCAGGCGCCGGCCGCGCCGACCCCGAGGAGTTCGCCGATGGCGCCCTCCTCGACCATGCGGCGGATCGCGGGGACCGCGTGCGAGCCGAGCGACTGGAAGCCGATCTGGCAGGCCACGCCGGCCGCCCGGACGCCGTCGGCCATCCTGCGGAACTCCGCGTACGAGGGGGCGGGCGGCTTCTCCAGGAGGATGTGCGCGCCGTGCCGGGCGGCGGCGAGCGCCATGTCGGTGTGGGTCTGGATGGGGGTGGAGAGCACGGCGATCCGGGCGCCCGTGGAGGCGAGGAGGGCCTCGAAGTCGGCGGACTGCTCCGGGTCTCCGATGCCGTCGAGCTCGGCCGCGTCCAGCGGGCGCAGTTCGCAGACGCCGGCGAGCCGGACAAGACCGCGCTCTTCGAGGCGGCGGATGTTGAGGAGGTGGCTGCGGCCGTGGCCGCGGGCGCCCGCGAGGACGACCGGCAGCGGGGTGCGTGCGGAGTTCATGTCTTCCTTGCTGGTGTGGATGCCGTTCATCCCTTCACCGCCCCGGCGCTGAAGCCGGTGACCAGCCACTTCTGGATGAAGGCGAAGACGACGACGACGGGGACGGCGGCGATGACCCCGCCGGCGGCGAGCGCGCCGAGGTCGACGCTGTCGGCGCCCATCAGGGTGTTGAGCCCGACCGGGATGGTCTGCTTGTCCTGGCTGCTGAGGAACATCAGGGCGAACAGGAAGTGGTTCCAGGCGTGGACGAAGGCGAACGAGCCGACGGCGACCAGGCCCGGCCTGAGCAGCGGCAGGACCACGATCCTGAAGGCGTGGAACCGGTTGCAGCCGTCGACCCAGGCCGCCTCCTCCAGGGAGTACGGCACGTTCCTGATGAAGCCGCTGATCAGGATCATCGACAGCGGCAGCTGGAACACCGTCTCGGCGATGACGACGCTGCCGAGCGAGTTGATCATCCGCAGCTCGGCGAAGATCTGGAAGAGCGGTACGAGGAGCAGCGCGCCCGGCACGAACTGGGAGCAGAGCAGGGCCAGCATGAAGCCCTTCTTGATCCGGAAGTCGAAGCGGGCCAGCGCGTAACCCCCGGCGAGCGCGACGACCGTCGTCATCACGAGCACCGCGACGCCGATGAGCAGGCTGTTCTGGAAGAAGACGCCGAAGCCGCGCTCGTTCCACACCTTCTCGAAGTGCGCGGTGGTCATCGGCCACGGCACGAGCGAGGTGGAGCCGGCGGGCCGCAGCGCGAACAGGAGGATCCAATAGAAGGGGACCAGGGTGAAGAGGAGGTAGATGCCCAGCGGCAGGTAGATCTGCCAGCGGGGCACCTCGTCCCAGGCCCGGCGCCTGCCCCGGGCGGGCGCGGGCGGTGTCCGCCCGGGCGGCGGGACGGCCCGCGTACCGGGGGCGGGGGCGGCCGGGACCGCGCTCAGGGTGGACTCGGCTGTCATTTGCCGTCGCCTCCGAACTTGCTCAGGCGCAGATAGACCATCGAGCAGAAGAGAAGGATCACGAACGCCACCGTGGTGAGGGCGGAGGCGTATCCGAAGTTGTGGGCGTCGACGCTGGTGTGGGCGATGTACAGCGGCAGCGTGGTCGTCTCGCCCGCGGGGCCGCCGCCGGTCAGCGTGTACAGCAGGTCGACGTTGTTGAACTCCCAGACCGCCCGCAGCAGCGTGGAGAGCACGATCGCGTCCCTGATGTGCGGGAGCGTGATGTGGACGAACTGGCGGACCCTGCCCGCCCCGTCGACCTCGGCCGCCTCGTACAGGTCCTTCGGCACGGACTGCAGGTCGGCCAGGATGAGGATGGCGAAGAACGGCACCCCGCGCCACAGGTCGGCGACGATCGCCGCCGGGAACACCGTCGCCGTGTCGGAGAGCCACGACGTGCCGTACGAGCCCACGCCCAGATCCGCCAGGTAACGGCTGATGCCCGTCTGGGAGTTGTAGAGCAGCACCCAGATCGCCGAGGTCAGCACACCGGAGACCGCCCACGGCGAGAACACCAGGGCCCTGCCCAGGGCGCGGCCGACGAACGTCTGGTTCACGATCAGCGCGAGCGCGAGCCCGAAGAGCAGCTGGAGCGTCACCTCGACGACGACCCATTTCAGGCTGAAGGTCAGCGTCCCCCAGAAGTGCGGGTCCTCGGTGAGGATCCGGGTGAAGTTGTCGAGGCCCGCGAACCCGTTCCGCCAGGGCTTCGTGGGGTTGTGGTGCCGGAGGCTGTAGTAGAAGACGCTGAGCACCGGGTAGGCGATGAAGCCCAGCATCAGCAGTCCGGCCGGGGCGATCAGCAGGTACGGCAGTCGGCGGGGTGTCGCTCCCGTGCGACGGCGTGCCCGCGCCGCGACGGCTGGGGGCGGTGGGGTCACAGCTGAGGCCATGACGGCGGCTCCGTTCTCGGTGAAGCGCTTCGCGAACGACGTTCGAGATTTCGGACAGGCAAGGCGTGGCGGGTCGGCCGGGCGGGCTCAGCCCGCGTACGGATCGGGGGTCGTTCCCGGCCGGGCCAGGAACTCGAAGTCGCAGCCGGTGTCGGCCTGGGAGATCTGCTCCATGTACAGCGCGCCGTAACCGCGCTCGTAGCGCGCCGGCGGTGGTGTCCACGCCGCCCGACGGCCGGCCAACTCCTCCTCCGATACGTGCAGATGGAGGGAGCGTGCCGCGACGTCGAGCGTGATCGTATCGCCCGTACGGACGAGGGCAAGAGGTCCGCCGACATGGGACTCGGGCGCCACGTGCAGCACACAGGTCCCGTAACTCGTCCCGCTCATCCGGGCGTCGGAGATCCGGACCATGTCCCGTACGCCCTGCTCCAGGAGGTACCGGGGGATGGGCAGCATCCCGTACTCCGGCATCCCAGGGCCGCCCTTGGGGCCCGCGCCGCGCAGCACCAGCACGTGGTCGGCGGTGATCCCGAGCGACGGATCGTCGATGGTCCGCTGCATCGCCCGGTAGTCGTCGAACACGACCGCGGGCCCCGTGTGCTTCAGCAGCCGCGGCTCGGCCGCGATGTGCTTGATCACCGCGCCGTCCGGGCAGAGGTTGCCACGCAGCACCGCGACCCCGCCCTCCGGCGCGAGCGGCCGCGCCCGGTCCCTGATCACCTCGTCGTCGTGCACGAGCGCCCCCGCCAGCTGCTCGCGCAGGCTCGCGTGCGCCACCGTCGGCCGGTCCAGGTGCAGCACGTCGGTCAGCCGGGACAGGAACCCCGTCATGCCGCCCGCGAAGTGGAAGTCCTCCATCAGATACCGCCCGCCGGGCCGCAGGTTCGCCAGCACCGGCACCGTACGGGCGATCCGGTCGAAGTCGTCCAGGGTGAGCCTCACCCCGGACCGTCCCGCCATCGCGATCAGGTGGATCACCGCGTTCGTCGAGCCGCCCAGCGCGAGCACCGCGGCCACCGCGTCCTCGTACGCCTCCCGGGTCAGCAGCTTCGAAAGCCGCAGATCACTCCGTACGAGCTCCACGATCCGCAGGCCCGAAGCGGCCGCCATCCGGTCGTGCCCGGAGTCCACCGCCGGCACCGACGAGGCCCCCGGCACCGTCACGCCCAGCGTCTCGGCCGCGGCCGTCAGCGTCGACGCCGTACCCATCGTCATGCAGTGACCCGGGGAGCGCGCCAGCCCGCTCTCCAACTCCGCCATCTCGCAGTCGCCGATCCGCCCGGCCCGCTTCTCGTCCCAGTACTTCCACATGTCCGTACCAGAACCCAGCGTCTCCCCCCGCCAATGCCCGGGCAGCATCGGCCCCGCCGGCACGAACACCGTCGGCAGGTCCACCGACGCCGCGCCCATCAGCAGCGCCGGCGTCGTCTTGTCGCAACCACCCATCAGGACCGCCCCGTCCACCGGGTACGAACGCAGCAACTCCTCCGTCTCCAGGGCGAGCAGATTCCGGTACAGCATCGGCGTCGGCTTCTGGAACGTCTCCGACAACGTCGCCACCGGGAACTCCAGCGGAAAGCCACCCGCCTGCCACACCCCCCGCTTCACCGCCTGCGCGCGGTCCCGCAGATGCACGTGGCAGGGGTTGATGTCCGACCACGTGTTCAGAATCGCGATCACCGGCTTGCCGAGATGCTCCTCGGGCAGATACCCGAGCTGGCGGGTGCGGGCGCGGTGACTGAACGACCGCAGCCCGTCGGTGCCGTACCACTGGTGACTGCGGAGCCGGCGGCTCCAGGGGGCGGGGCCGGTGCCGGTGCCGGTGCCGGTGCCGGTGACGGGGTCGGGGCTGGGGGTGCTGTCGGTGCCGGAGCCGTCCGGCTCCCCGCTCATATCGGCCACCCGCCCACGATCTCCGCGACCTCGGCCCGCTCGGCCTCCGGAAGCTCCCGGCTCGGCGGCCGGATCGCCCGGCGGCACAGACCCAGGGAAGCGAGGGCCTCCTTGACCACGGTCACGTTGTCGGCGCTCCCGTTCGCGGCCCGCAGCTCCTCGAAGCGCCGGATCCGCTCCCAGACCTTCATCGCGGTCGGATAGTCCCCGGCCCGCAGGGCATGCAGCATCTCCAGGGAGAGCGCGGGGGAGACGTTGACCAGACCGGACGTGAACCCGGTCGCCCCGCTCGCGAAGTACGCGGGCGCGTACGGCTCGGCCAGCCCCGCCACCCACACGAACCGGTCGAGACCCGCGTCCCGCGCGAAGGCCGCGAACCGGGCCGCGTCAGGGACCGCGTACTTCACCCCCACCACGTTCGGGCAGGCGGCGCCGAGCTCCGCGAGCCGCGCCCCGCTCAGGAGCGGGTTCCGGATGTACGGGACGACGCCCAGCTCGGGCACGGCCTCCGCGACGGCACGGTGGTAGTCGACCCAGCCGCTCTCGGAGACGTACGGATGAACGGGCTGATGAACCATCACCATGTCCGCTCCGGTGGCCCGCGCGTGCCTGGCCGCCTCGACCGCCGTCGGTACGTCATGCCCGACCCCGACCAGGATCACGGCCCGCCCGCCCGCCTCCGCCACGGTCACCTCGGTGACCCCGCGACGCTCCTCGGGCGTCAGCGCGTAGAACTCCCCGGTGTTGCCGTTCGGGGTGAGGGTACGCACACCTCCGTCCAACAGCTTCCGAAGCAGGGTTCGTTGGGCGGCGGTGTCCACCGTCCCGTCCTCGCCGAAAGGGGTCACCGGGATCGCCACGACATCGGCGAGGGCGGCCCTCATAGTCTCGAATTCCATGGTGCCTCGCAGTTCGCTCACGTGCGGCGCGCTCACGGGATGGGCGCACGCCCGCTGTTCAGGGGGTAAGGGACCCGCGCACCGAGGCGCCAGGGCGCTACGGCGGTTCAGGTGGAATGGGGAAACGCGCGCTCCACGAAGGAGGCGATGTGGTCGTGTACGGCCCGGCCGGCCCCCTCGGCGTCCCCCGCGACGGCCAGCCGCAGGATCTCCTCGTGCTCAGCGGCCTCCCGCTCCCAGGAGGGAACGGCCGCCCAGGCGACCGTGGAGACCAGCGCGGCCTGGTCACGGACCTCGTCCAGCATCCTGCCGAGCAGTGGATTGCCGCAGGGCAGGTAGAGCGCCCGGTGGAACTCCCGGTTGGCCAAAGACCGTTCGGCCGTGTCCTCCGCGCCCGCCGCCCTCCGCAACGCCTCGCGCGCCGCGTCGAGCGGAGCCGCCGAAGCGACGGCACGACGCACCGCCTCCGGCTCCAGCAACAGCCGCACGTCGTACACGGCGCGCGCCATGTCCGCGTCGACCATCCGGACCGTCACTCCCTTGTACTGGCTCATCACCACGAGCCCACTGCCCGCGAGAGTCTTCAGCGCCTCGCGCACCGGAGTCTTCGACACCCCGAACCGCGCGGCGAGTTCCGTCTCCACCAGCGCCTGGCCGGGCGTGAGACCCCCGGTGAGAATGTCGTGCTTGATCGCTTCCAGGACGTACTGGGTCCGGGACGGGATGGGGCTGGGAGCGAAGGCCATGGAGCCTCTCAGATCTCGTGTATCGCGTCTCATATATGACGTACGAAGTGCAACGGGCATGAAGTTATGGGGGCGTTGGTGTTTCGTCAATGCTTCGCGCAGGGTTTGTGAAAGCGTTTTCTATCAACGGGGGTCCGGGTGGTCCGGTGGGGTCCGGGTGGTCCGGCGGAGTCCGGTGGGGCCCGGAGGGGTCCGGAGGCAGCGGGCCCCGGGCCCCGGGAGTCCTGGCGGGGGCGGGCCGGCTTCGCGGGGAGGCGAAGACTCGAACTGACCCACGACATTGCCGAGATGTGCCGACGAGCCGGAGAACGCCGACGTTACGATCCTCAAGCCCGCCGATGATCCACAGGAGGTAGATCGTGAAGTTCCGCTCCGAGGTCGAACCGCCCGAGCGCATGCGAGGCCTGGAAGTCCCGCCCGAGGTCGTGGAAGCCCTCGGCGGCGGCGCCCGCCCGCCCGTGACGATCACCGTCAACGGCCACTCCTGGAAGAGCCGCGTCGCCATCATGCGCGGCCGCCACCTCCTCGGCCTCAGCAAAGCCAACCGCGAGGCCGCCGGCGTCGAAACCGGCGACCAGGTCGAAGTCGAGCTCGAACTCGACACCGAGCCCCGCGTCGTCACCGAACCCGACGACTTCGCCGCCGCCCTCGACGCCGACCCCTTCCTCCGCGCCGCCTACGACAGCCTCTCCCACACCCGCAAACGCCAGCACGTCCTCTCCATCGAAAGCGCCAAGACCCCCGACACCCGCCTCCGCCGCATCGAAAAGGCCATCGACACCCTCCGCCCCTGACCGACGTCACCCACCGCGCCCCTGCCCCGCGACCCCGGCCCTCACCACCGTCACGCACTCCACCCGCACGGCGAACGTCCCACGCCCGTGCCCTCCGCGTGCACCCCCCCACCCGACCACGCCGGCCCGGGGCAGCGGCGCCGCCTGCCTTGCGGGCACCGGCCTCATCACGGACGCCCGACCGGCGCTGCGGATGCGTCAGTCGCCGTAGTACCGGTCGTAGTCGGCGGAGCGCTCCTCCACGGAGAAGCCCTCGAATTCACCATCCGCCTCGAGCTCGCGCAGCCGATCCAGTGCCGCCGTCGCAGAAGGCGCGGGGTCGGCCGAGAGGTGAGCCTTCGTCGCGTCGAGCCCGTGCCCCAGCAGGAACTCGATGTCGATCGAGCACGCCGCGTCGAAGCTGGCCTGCTTCGCACTCCAGATCAGGAGCACGTCGTCGAGGTCGCCGCTGCTGAACAGCTGGAAGCAGCAGAGCCTCATCAACTCAGTGTCGCCCGCGCCCTGGACGCGTCGCTCACGCGCCGTGTGCTCTGTGAGGAGTGCGCGGATCTCGTCGAGGTCCGCGCCGACGGGGCGAAGCCCGTAGCGGCGCACGCATTCCTCGGCATCCATCGATGGTCTCCTTGATCGTCCGACCCGTCCCGTGGCCTCTCGGCCTCTCGGCCTCACCCCTCACGTCGAGTGGCCGAGGTTCAGAACCTCATCATCCGCGTGCGTGCCGAACTCGGCGACGCGCACCTCCGCGATGTGCTCGTACCGGCTGATCCGGTCCGTCCACTCCGCGTCGACCCCGAACGCCACCTGCGCGAAGCCCACCTGCCTCACGGCCTCGGGCAGGCCCGGATCACCAGGAGCCAGCAGCCGCACCGGGTCGTCAAGCGCCACGGTCTGCGGCGGCACGAAGTACTCGTCCGGCAGAACGGTACGCGCATGGACGAGCGCGCCGACAGCGACGACCGATCCGGCCCCCAACCGTGCGCCCTGCAGAACCGTCGCCGAGGTCGCCACATAAACGCACCTGCCGACCTCGCAGCCCAGCAGCGTGGCATGCGGCCCCACGAACACGTGATCGGCGACAAGCACCGGCTGATCCCCTGCGACCGCGGACCCCCGCAACACCGCGTTCTCGCAGATCACCGCCGCCTCCCCGACCTCGATCCGAGCCCCCTCGGCATCGAGCACCGCCCCGTACATCACCCGCGCCCTCGGCCCCACCCGGACATCTCCGACGAGCGTTGCCGTCGGGGCGACGTAGGCGGTCGGATGGACCTGCGGTTCATACCCGCGATGCCGGATACGGATTCCCTGCGCTTCAGCGATCATGAGCGGATTCTTACCCGACCGACCGCGAGCACGCTGGCGGATTTCCGACGTCGCGCTCGCCGAGAAGCTGGTGAGGGTGGGTACGGGAAATCGTCCACGGACCCTTCCTTGCGCAGGTCACGAAGGATCGCCGTCGCCATGGCCGCGGCCACGTCGCTCATCCCGTTCTTCCTCGCCCCGTCCGCGTCGGCGGAAACCTCGCCTCAGGTGCGCGCCGACCACGTGTGCGGTCAGCCGCTCGGCGTGGCGCGCCAGGCGCACGCGTGCATCACCAACAACACGGACGAGGACCTGGAACTCGTATCGACCGAACTCGTCCACGGGGATTGGGCCTCGTACCCGCCGCAGACGATCAAGGCGCACGAGAGCGCCTCCTGGGCCGGTCGCTCGCACTGGGAAACCACGGGCTCCCAGATCCGCGCGAAGTACCGGACGGCCGGCGGTTGGGCCGGCAACTTCGAGGTCGGCATCGTGTACATCGGGAACCACTGTTGGGCCGGGTTCTGGACCGATGGGGACTCGCCCGACATCTACTCCGTGAGCAGCGAACGGGAAGAGCGCTGCTCGGCGATGATCCAGACGCGGTTCACCATCGACAAGAAGTAGCCGTATCCGTCGGTGAGCGGCCTCGGCCGGACTGAACCGCCCCCTCGCGCCGAGCGGGTGGGGCGGTTCCCGGTACCGGGGCTCCCGAGCGGGACGGTCGGGTCACCCCCCGGGCGCGTGAGTCCGAGCCGCACCCGGCCCGTAGGGTCGGGTGTATGACGATCACACAGCAGCCGCGGGATGCCGGGCAGCGCAGGCGGGACGTGTTGGCGCGGCTGGAGGAGGAGCAGGACATCTGGGTGGCCTCGGCGGATCCGGGGGGTGAGCCGTATCTCGTGCCGTTGTCGTTCCTGTGGGACGGCGCGGACGTCTGGCTGGTCACTCGGCTGAGCAACCCCACCGGCCGCAACCTTGCCACCGGCGGGAGGGTGCGGCTGGCGCTCGGGCACACGCGGGACGTCGTCCTTCTCGACGGGCAGGCGACGACGCTCACGCAGGAGGAGGTGCCGGGTGAGGCGGCCGACGCGTTCCACGCCAAGACCGGCTGGGATGCCCGGCGTTCCGGAGCCGCCTATGTGTGGTTCCGGGTCCGGCCGAAGGCCGTTCAGGCGTGGTGCGAGGAGCGCGAGCAGCCGGGGCGGCACCTCATGCGCGACGGGGTGTGGGTCGTCGACGGGGCCTGACCGCGCGGGCGTCGGCTTCGACGGAGGCGGACGGGTCGGTGTTCGTGATGGTCTCGGCTTTCGTGATGGTCTCGGCTGGTGTGCGATCGGCGGCAACCTTCAGGCCTTCGGCGGCGACAGAGACGTAGCCCTTGTTCCGAGGCGTACGAGGAGGTGACCGTGCTCGTGAGGTTCGAGACGGAAGGTTTCCTGGACGATCCAGTCGCCGGGTTCGTCGGCGGAGGCGCGGTTCGGGAGGCCGGGATCGCACCGGCGGCTTCCCGAACCGCGCCGGCCGCCTGCCGGGAGGAGGCCTTCAGGGCCGGGAGCGACAGGCTCGGCGCCCTGGTGCACGGCGACCCCGACGACGAGCGGGTGGTCGTCACCCACCATCACCGTCCCGTCTTCAGCACGCGCGTCCGGCGCGCCCCGGGCAGCCGGGCCGCGCCCGTGACGCGCTCGGTGGACCTCGCCACGGGCGTGGTCACCGGCGTGTGCGGGGAGCGGCGCGCCGAGCTCTTCGTCTCGCGCGTCGACGACGTCGTCGTGCAGTACGTGACCTGGCCCGGCCCTTCCGTCGAGATCGACCTCGACCACCGGCTGCCCGGCGTCCCCGCAGACCTCGCGATCGGCCGGGGCGTCTCCACGTCCCGCCGCGACTCGGTCCTCACCCTGCGCGCCCGCTACCCGGACAGCCCTCACGCATGCACGGGCCTCACCCTCCTGGTCACCGACACCGGCCGCACCACGATCACCGCCTCCGGTCTCCGCGTCGAGGGCGCCGGGCGACTGCTCCTGCTCACCCGCGTCAGGCGCCACGAGGGGAGTCGGAGTCTCGACGCGGAGGGGGAGGCGGAGGCGCTGCGGGGGTTGAGCGGTGTGCCCGGTACGCCGGGCGGCGTAGACCCCGCAGCCGTGGGGCCCATGGCCGTGGACCCGGCCGCTCTGTACGTTCGGCTGCTGGCCCGTCAGGAGCGGGCGGTCGATTCGTGAACCGAGCCGCTTGGAGCGTCAGTTGAGGGTTGCCGGCGGCGGTGGGCCCGTGCTGGCGCGCACGGTGAGGGAGGGGGTGAGGAGTTCGACGCCCGAGGCGCCCTCGGAGTCGGGCCGGTCGGCGAGTTGGGCGATGAGGCGTTCGACGGCGCGGCGGCCGAGTTCGTGGGCGGGGATGGCCACGGAGGTGAGGGGCACGGAGGCGTGGGTGGCGATCTGGTCGGCGCAGACCGCGATCACGGACACGTCTTCGGGTACGGCGCGGCCGGTTCGGCGGAGCAGGGCGAGCAGGGGTTCCACGGCGGTCTCGTTCTGTACGACGAAGGCGCTGACGGTCGGCCGTTCGTCGAGGACGCGGGCGAGGACGCCCGCCACGGCGTCGTGGCTGCCCTCGCACGGCCGGTGCAGCAGTCGGACGTCGTGCGCGGCGGCGCGGGAGCGGAGTCCGCTCAGGGTGCGTTCGGCGAAGCCGGTGTGCCGGGCGTAGACGCCGGGGGATTCGCCGATGACGGCGATCTCGCGGTGGCCGAGGCCGGCCAGGTGGTCCACGCAGAGCGCCCCGGCGGCCCGGAAGTCCAGGTCGACGCAGTTGAGGCCGGCCGGGTCGGCGGGGAGGCCGGTCAGGACGGCGGGCGGTCCCGCCGCGCGCAGGACGGGAAGACGCTCGTCGTCGAGCTGGACGTCCATGAGGATGACCGCCTCGGCGAGGCCGCTGCCGGTGACACGGCGGAGCGCCGACGAGCCTTCCGCGCCGGTGAGGAGCAGGACGTCGTGGCCGTGGGCGCGGGCGGTGGTGGCGACGGCCACCGCGATCTCCAGCATCACCGGCACGTACATGTCGGTGCGCAGGGGCACCATCAGCGCGATGATCCGGGAGCGGTTGCTGGCGAGGGCGCGGGCGCCCGCGTGGGGCTGGTAGCCGAGCTGCGCGATGCTGGCCCGTACGCGCTGCCGGGTGTCGTCGGAAATGGGCCGGTTGCCGCTGAGGACGTAGCTCACCGTGCTGGCCGACACTCCGGCGTGCCGGGCGACCTCGGCGAGGGTGACCATCGGCTCTCCCTGCGGGTCGTGACGGGTGAATCGCTTCGACGCGAGTCGCTTCGAGTCATGCACCGAACCGTTCAGTATTGACAGTGAACTGGTCGGTGTAGTTCAGTCGGGCTCGGGGCGGCGGGTGCCGTCGGCGCTGACGAGAGGGGCGGAGAGATGTTCGCTGTCGTGTACCGGTGGAAGGTGCGTCCGGGCCGTGAGCAGCTGCTCATCGACGGCTGGCACCGGGTCACCGAGGCGATCCACCGGGAGTGCGGCAGCTATGGTTCCCGGCTCCACCGGGCGGACGACGGCACGTGGGTGGCGTACGCCCGCTGGCCCGACCGGGAGACGCGCGAGAACTGCGGGACTCCCGACCCCGAGGGTGAGGCGATGATGCGCGAGGCGATCGAGGAGTACTTCCCCGAGACTCGCCTCGCCATCGTCGACGACCTGCTCGCGGAGCCGGGCGCCGACGACGTGTTGGGCAGCCCTATGGCAGCAGGAGCACCTTGCCTGTAGTCGGATCGCCGCCGCCGACCAGGGCGAGGGCTTCTCCGAACCGCTCCAGCGGGAAGGTGTGGGTGACGAGCGGGGCGGGGTTGAGGAGTCCGAGGGAGAGGGCGTGGACCGCGTCCGCCCAGGCGGCGGCGGAGGCGCCGAAGACGCTGCGGAGCTCCAGCTGGCTGACGGAGAGGTGGACGGGGTCGATGCCGGTGGCCCCGGCCGTGAACATGCCGGTGAGGACGACCCGGCCGCCCCGGCGGGCGAGGAGGCAGGAGGAGGCGGCCGTGGTCGGTGCTCCGGCGGTCTCCACGACGAGGTCGTAGCGGCCGGCGGTGTCGTCGGCCTCGGGTGGGGTGAGGGCCCGCGTCGCACCGAACCGCAGGGCGCGCGCCGCGCGTTCGGGGCGCGGGTCGACGACGGTCAGTTCGGTGGGGGAGGCGGCGGCGAGCCACTGGACGGCGAGGAGACCGAGGGTGCCCGCGCCGACGACGGCGATCCGTTCGCCGGGGCGAGGCCGGGCGGCCCTTAGGGCGGCGGCGACGACCGCGGCGGGTTCGAGCAGGGCGGCGGCCCGGAGGTCGACCCCGTCGGGCAGGGGGTGCAGCAGGCGGGCGGGGACCAGCAGGTGGTCGGCGAAGGCGCCCGGCTCGGTGAAGCCGGTCTCGGCGTACCCGGCGGTGCACAGGCTGGTCTCGCCGTGGCGGCAGCGCTCGCAGGTGCCGCAGGACCGGAATCCCTCCGCGACGCACGGCCGGCCGAGGAGCGCCGGGTCGACGCCGGTGCCGACGGCCTCCACGGTGCCGGACCACTCGTGCCCCGGGATGACCGGGTAGCGGACGTAGGCGGGCGCCCGGTGACCCTCGTACAGCTCGCGGTCGCTCATGCAGATGCCGGCGGCGGCGACCCGGACGCGGACCTCGCCGGGGCCGGGGGCGGGGAGTTCGCGCGCGACGAGCCGGTGTGCGCCGGGCCGGTCGACGACGATCGCGCGGCTGGACGTCGAGGGGTGGGGCATCGCGCGGCTGGACGTCGAGGGGTCGGGTATCGCGCGGCTGGACGTCGAGGGGCCCGACACCCAGCGGCTGGACATCGCGCGGCTGGACATCGCGCGGCGAGGCGCGGGCCTCTCCCTCGCCTGCCCGCGCGCATGCCCGGATGAGGCGCTCACTTGGGCTGTCTCCGCTCCCAGCCCTCGGCCCAGAGGTCGAACCTGGCCTGCTGCTGGGGGAATTCGGCGGCGGCGTCCACGTCGAGCTCGACGCCGAGCCCCGGTTCGTGGGAGATCGTGAAGCAGCCGGTCGCGGGGTCGACCTCGGGGGCGCCGCGGACGACCTTCTTGATCTCCGCGTCCGCGAAGTCGTTGAAGTGCTCCAGGATCTTGAAGTTGGGGGTGCAGGCGGCGAGTTGGAGGGACGCGGCGGTGAGGACGGAGCCGCCGACGTTGTGCGGGGCGACGAGGACGTAGTGGGTCTCGGCGGTGGCGGCGAGCTTGCGGGCCTCCAGGATGCCGCCGATGTGACCGACGTCGGGCTGGATGATGTCCGCCGCCTGCGACTCGAACAGCTCGCGGAACTCGATCCGGTCATGGATCCGTTCTCCGGTCGCGATCGGCAGGTCCACCTTGTCGGCCACCTTCGTCAGCGCCTTGAGGTTCTCCGGCGGTACCGGCTCCTCCAGCCACGCGGGCCGGAACGGGGCGAGTTCGCGGGCGAGCCGGACCGCCGTCGCGGGGGAGAAGCGGCCGTGCATCTCCACCATCAGCTCGGTGTCCGTGCCGATCGCGTCCCGCACGGCCTCGATCAGCGCGACCGCCTCCCGGGAACGCTCGGCGTCCAGCTCGAAGTGGCCGTTGCCGAACGGGTCTATCTTCAGCGCCCGGTAGCCGCGCGCCACGACCTCGCGGGCCGCCGCGTGATAGGCCTCGGGGGTGCGCTCGGTGGTGTACCAGCCGTTGGCGTACGCCTTCACCCGGTCGGTCACCCGGCCGCCGAGCAGCTGCCAGACGGGCACGCCGAGCGCCTTGCCCTTGATGTCCCAGCAGGCCATCTCGACCACCGCGATGCCGGACATGACGATCTCGCCGGCCCGCCCGAAGTCGCCGTACTTCATGCGCCGTACGAGATCCTCGACCGCGAACGGGTCCGAGCCGGCGATGTGGTTGGCCTCCGCCTCGCGGAGGTAGCCGAGCAGGGCGTCCGTGTGTCCGAGCATCCGGGTCTCGCCCACACCGGTCAGCCCCTCGTCCGTGTGGACCAGGACGTAGGCGAGGTTGCGCCAGGGCGTGCCGACGACATGAGTGGTGATTCCCGTGATGCGCACGGTTTTTGCTCTCCTTGCTGGCCGGTGGGACGAAGGGGACGCTCGGGATGTCCGATCACGTCCGGTGGACCGGCGCGACGGTAGGCAGCGGCCCTCCGGGGTGTCAATGGGAGTGCGCCCGCCCCCGGTCCATTGCCGGGCCCCGGGTCCGCCGCTAGTCTCTGTTCGCGATTTCGGTCGCAGTACGGGATTTCGAACGGCAGAGGGTGAGGTGGGGCCCGATGGGACGGCTCGTTCCGGCGGTGACCAGGGCATTCGACATTCTGGAGCTCTTCCTCCAGGGCGACGGCACACTGTCCGCCCCCGAGATAACCCGCAGACTCGGCCTGCCGCGCACGACCACCCACGAGCTGGTCACCACCCTGTCCGCCCGCAACTACCTGGTGGCGGTGCCGGATCAGCCCGGCCGCTACCGGCTCGGCGTCAGGACGTACCAGCTCGGCAGCCGGTACGCCGAGCAGCTCGACCTCGCCGCCGAGGGCCGGCAGGTCGCCACCGAGGTGGCCGAGACCTGCGGCGAGACCGTGCACGTGGCCCTCCTGGAGGACACGGACGTCATCTACGTGGCCAAGGTCGACTCCACCCACGCGGTACGGATGGTCTCGGCGGCCGGCCGCCGCCTGCCCGCCCACTGCACCGCCGTCGGCAAGATGCTCCTGGCCAGCCTTCCCGAGGCCGAGCTCGACGAGCGCCTCGAAGGGCGCGAACTCGTCGCCATGACCCCCCGCAGCCTCACCGACCCGGACGTCCTGCGCGCCGCTCTCGCCGAGATCCGCATCCTCGGAGTCGCCCTGGAGCAGCAGGAGTCCAACCCCGACGTCAGCTGCGTCGCCGCCCCCGTCCGCGACCGCTCCGGCCGCGTCGTCGCGGCCCTCTCCATCTCCGTGCCCGTCCACCGCTGGAACGAGGACCGCGAGAACGAGCTCACCGCCCTCGCCGTCAAGGGCGCCGGCGAACTCTCCGCCCGCCTCGGCCACCGGCCGGCCGCCCGCTGAGACCCCCGGCTCGCGTCGGGTTCCCCGCACCCCGGCCCCCACCCCCGCCTCAGGCCCCCGCATCGGCCTGCCCCGCGCGCCGGCCGTCGCGGCGTTCGCGTGGCTGGCGCATGCGGCTGACGGGTCCGAAGACCTCGCGGTCGTCGAGGAAGCCCTCGAGGGCGAAGGCGGCCGCGCCCCGGGTGACGGCGTTGTGGGGGACGGCGCTGCGGCGGAGGGTCGCCGCGCGGTGGGGGAGCGGGAGGGCGTGCCGGGTGACGGCCTCGTGGGTCGCGGTCAGCAGGCGTTCGCCGAGAAGGTCGACGACCTGGTTGCCGAGGATGAGGACCCGGGGGTTGAGCAGGTTGAGCAGATTGGCCACGGCGGCGCCCAGATAGCGCCCGGTCCGGTCGATGACAGTGGCGGCCACCGGGTCATGCTCGGCCGCCGCGCGCGCGAGGGCCGCGACGGTGGCCGCGTCGTCCGGTCCGGTGGCCCGCTCGTCGTCCGGGGCGAGTTCGCGCCACGTCTGGGCGATGCCGCGGGTGCTGACGTACGCCTCCACGCAGCCCTGGTTGCCGCAGGTGCAGAGCCGTCCGTCGAGCGCGAGGCAGGTGTGGCCCCACTCGCCGGCGCTGTTGGTGAAGCCCCGGTACAGCTGCCCGCCGATGGCGATCCCGGCGCCGACGCCGGCCCGCAGGGTGAGCACCACCAGGTCGTCCACCTCGCGGCCCGCGCCGAACCACAACTCGGCGACCGTGCTGGCCCGCAGCGGGTTGTCGAGCCAGAGCGGCAGCCCGAGGCGTTCGTCGAGGAGTGCGCGCAGCGGCACCTCGTGCCAGGACCAGTACGGCGAGAAGGACGAGACGCCGCCCTCGCGCTCCACCATGCCGGGCACGCTGACCCCGGCGCCGAGCACCCGCTCGCGGGGCACCCCGGAGCCGGCGAGCAGTTCGTCGACGCAGGCCGCGAGCCGGTCGACGACGTCGGCGGGCCGGACGTCGCCGGGTGGGAGGGGGCGCTCGACCGAGTGGCGCACGTCCAGGGCGAGGTCGAAGAGTTCGGCGTGGACGGCGGTCTCGGCGATGTCGATGCCGATGAGCGCGCCCCGCTCGGCGTTGACGGCGAGCCGCGCGCGGGGCCGGCCGCCGCTGGAGCCCTCGTGCCCCGCCTCGACGAGGACGCCGGCCTCCAGGAGCTCGGCGGTGAGGTTGGCGACGGTCGCGAAGGAGAGACCGGTGGCCGCGGCGAGGTCCTGACGGCTCATCGCGCCCGCCCCCGCGTAGAAGCGACGCAGGACCTCGAAGCGGTTGAGGCGACGGATGTCCTGGGATGTCCGCTTGATCATCTGTGCTGTCCTCCGCTCGCCCGTTCCGTTCATGAGGATCTTATTCGAAGGGTTGGAAGAAGCGTGCGAGGGCTATTTACAACCGTTAGACGAAGCCGTACTTTTTTGATCCGCACCCCCGTGACCCACCGAGGAGGCCAGATGCAGCACCTCAGGGCCGTGCCCTGCTCCCCCCTGCCCGGACGCCTGACGGAAGGCCCCGTGTGGGACCCCCGGCGCCGCGAACTGCTCTGGGTGGACATCCCCGACGGCCTCGTCCACCGCGCCGCCCTCACGCCCGGCGGCCGGGAGCCGGACGACGACCTGCCCGACCTCGCCCCCGTCGCCACCCTCCGCTTCGACCGCCCTGTCGGCGCCGTCGTGCCCTGCGCGTCCGGAGCCCTGCTCGCCGCCGCCGGCACCTCCTTCCTCCACCTCGCGCGGGACCGCCAGGTCACCGAAGCCGTCGAGATCGCCGGCCCCGCCCTGCCCGACGACGGCGTGCCCCGCCGGATGAACGACGCCGCCGTCGACCCCGCCGGCCGCCTCCTCGCCGGCACCATGGCGTACGACGAACGCCCCGGCGCCGGCTCCCTCTACCGTCTCGACGGCCGCGGCCTGGAAACCCTCCTCGACTCCGTCACCATCTCCAACGGCCTCGGCTGGAGCCCCGACGGCAGCCGCCTCTACTACGCCGACAGCCCCACCGGCCGCGTCGACGTCTTCGCCTACGACCCCGCCACCGGCGCCTTCGGCGACCGCCGCCCCTTCGCCGTCCTCGACCGCGGCGTCCCCGACGGCCTCACCGTCGACAGCGAAGGACGCGTCTGGGTCGCCGTCTGGGGCGGCGGCGAAGTCCTCGCCTTCGCACCCGACGGCACCCTCCACGCGCGCGTGGAGGTCGCTGCCTCCCACGTGACGAGCTGCGCCTTCGCCGGCCCCGCCCTCGACGTCCTCCTCATCACCACCGCCACCGCCGGCCTCGACGAGGACCGGCTGCGCGCCGAACCCGACGCCGGCCGCCTCTTCGTCTGCCGCCCCGGCACCACCGGCCTGCCCACCACCCCGTACGCCGACCGCTGAGCCGTCCTCCGTACGCCGACCGCTGAGCCGTCCTCCCTACGCCGACCGCCGAGCCGCCCCCGGCACGCCGAGTGCTGAGCCCCCCGTGCCTCAACCGCCGAGCCGGCCCCCGGTACGCCGACCGCTGAGCCGCACCCCTCCCCGACAAGGAACAACCCCCATGACCACCCCGTACGAGGGGCTGCGCGCCGCCCTGGCCGCAGCCCCCGTCATCGCGATCCTCCGCTCCGCCTCCGCCACCCGCTTCGCCGAGGTCACGGACACCCTCGTGGCTTCCGGGGTCCGGGCGGCCGAGTTCACCCTCACCACGCCCGGTGTGCTCGACGCCCTCCGCGAGTACGCGGCGGACGCGCCGCCCGGCCTGGCGCTCGGGGCCGGGACCGTCACCACCCCCGCCGAGGCACGGGCCGCCGTCGAAGCGGGAGCCACGTACCTCATCACCCCCACCACCTCCGCCGAGGTCATCGCGGAGGCCGTGCGCCTCGACGTGCCGGTGCTCCCCGGGGCGTACACGCCGAGCGAGATCCTCACCGCCTGGCGGGCGGGCGCCACCATGGTCAAGCTCTTCCCCGCCGCCACCGGCGGCCCCGAGTACCTCCGCGCCGTCCGTGCCCCGCTCCCCGCCGTCCCGCTCGTCCCCACCGGCGGCATCGGGGCCGCCGACGCCCCCGCCTACCTGGCGGCCGGCGCCGCCGCACTCGGCGTCGGCGGTCCCCTCGTCGGCGACGCCTGCGAAGGCGGGTCCCTCGCCGCGCTCACCGACCGCGCCGGCGCCTTCCTGGACGGGATACGCCGATGAAGGGAGATACGCCGATGACGGGGAGTACGCCCACAGCGGGGGACCCGCACGCTGTCGCACCCGCACCCGCACCCGCACCCGCACCCGCATCCGCCCCCGCGTCCCCACCCGCGCTCTACACCCTCGGCGAGGCCATGGCCGTCGCCGCCGCCACCGAGCCCGGCCCGCTCGCCTCGGGGGCGCCGCTCCGGCTGGGCTGGGCGGGCGCCGAGGCGACCGTCGCCATCGGGGTGAGCCGTCTGGGGCACCGGGCCGGGTGGACCGGCCGGGTCGGCGAGGACGCGGTGGGCGCGATGGTCCTCGCGGGCCTCCGAGCCGAGGGCGTGGACGTCGCCGCAGCCCGTACGGACCCGGCCGCGCCGACCGGGCTGATGATCCGTGAACGGCGGACCGCCGACCGGATGCGCGTCACCTACTACCGGGCCGGTCTCGCGGGCTCCCGGCTCGCACCGGAGGACCTCGACGAGGAGCGGCTCGCCAGCGCCCGCGTGCTCCATGTCACCGGTATCACAACGGCGTTGAGCGCCGGCGCCCGCGCCGCCGTCGAACGGGCGGTCGCTGTCGCCCGCGAGGCCGGGGTGACGGTCTCGTTCGACGTCAACCACCGCGAGCGGCTCTGGAGCCGCGCCGAGGCGGCCGAGGTCCTCGCCCGGCTGCTGCCGTACGCCGACATCGTGTTCGCCGGGCCCGAGGAGGCCTCCCTCTTCGTGCCCGAGGACGAGCCCGAGCGGATGGCCCGCGCGCTCGGCGGGCTCGGCCCCGCGGAGGCCGTGCTCAAACTCGGCGCGCGGGGAGCCCTGGTGGTCGCGGACGGCCGCGTGCACGTCCAGGACGCCGTGCCCGTCACCGCCGTGGACCCCGTCGGCGCGGGCGACGCCTTCGTCTCCGGCTATCTCGCCGCCGCCCTCGACGGCTCCCCGGTCCCGGAGCGCCTCCGGCTCGCGGCCCTCTGCGGAGCCTTCGCGGTCTCCGTCCCCGGCGACTGGGAAGGCCTCCCGCGCCGGGCCGAACTCGCCCTGCTCGCCGCCGAGGACATCAGCCGCTGAGGCCGCCGGGCCTTCACGCCCGGCCGGCCTCCCCCGTACTCGTACACAGGAAACTCGTACACAGGAAACTCGTACACAGGAACTCGAACCCATGAACCGTTTCTCCGGACAGACAGCCGTCGTCACCGGCGCGGCATCCGGCATCGGCGCGGCCAGCGCCGTGCGTCTCGCCGCCGAGGGTGCCTCGGTGGTCGTCTCCGACATCGCCGACGAGGCCGGGGAGGCCGTCGCCGCGGCGATCCGCGCGGACGGTGGGCGAGCGGCGTACGTGCGCTGCGACGTGTCCTCCGAACAGGACTGGAGCGCGCTGCGAGAGGAGGCGCACAGCCGGTTCGGGCCGGTCGCCGTCCTCCACAGCAACGCCTTCGTCCACACCCCGGGCGCCGCCCACGAACTGCCCGTCGCCGTCTGGGACAAGGAGATGGCGGTCAACCTGCGGGCCCTGTACCTCGCCACCCGCACGTTCCTCGACGACCTGCGCGCCGAGCGGGGCAGCCTCGTCGCCACCTCCAGCGTCCACGCCGACTTCGGTCTGCCCGGCTATCCCGCGTACGCCGCCGCGAAGGGCGGAATGTGCGCCCTGGTCCGCCAGTTCGCCGTCGAGTACGGGCCGGAGGTGCGTTTCAACTCCGTCCTGCCGGGACCGATCCTCACCGACGTGTGGAACGACGTCGACGAGGAGGGGCGGCGGATCTCCGCCGACGCGACCGCGCTCGCCCGCCTCGGCCGTCCCGAGGAAGTGGCCGCCGCCGTCGCCTTCCTGGCGTCCGCCGACGCCGCCTACATCACCGGAACGAACCTGGTCGTCGACGGCGGCTGGACCGTGAAGAAGGAATCCAAGTGAAGATCACCTCCCTGCGCACCTACCTCGTCGCCCCCCGCTGGTGCTTCCTGCGCGTCGACACCGACGAGGGCATCACCGGCTGGGGCGAGCCCGTCGTCGAAGGCCGCGCCCACACCGTGGCCGCGGCCGTGGAGGAGCTCTCCGACTACCTGATCGGCCAGGACCCGATGAAGATCGAGGACCACTGGCAGGTCCTCACCAAGGGCGGCTTCTACCGCGGCGGCCCGGTCCTCTCCAGTGCCGTCGCCGGCATCGACCAGGCCCTGTGGGACATCACCGGCAAGGCCCTCGGGGTCCCCGTCTGGCAGCTGCTGGGCGGCAACGTCCGCGACCGGGCCCGCGTCTACAGCTGGATCGGCGGCGACCGGCCCGACGAGGTCGCCTCGGAGGCGCTGGCCCGCAAGGACGAGGGCTTCACGGCCGTCAAGATGAACGCCTCCGCGCAGCTGCGGCTCATCGACACCCCGGCCGCCGTCCACGGCATCGTCGACCGCGTCGCCTCCATCCGCGAGGCCGTGGGAGACGACTTCGACATCGCCATCGACTTCCACGGCCGCCTCACCGCCCCGATGGCCCGCCGGGTCCTGCCGCTCCTTGAGCCCTACCTGCCGTTCTTCGTGGAGGAGCCGGTCGTCCCCGAGCTGAGCGACCACATCGGCGACATCGTGCGCTCCACCTCCATCCCCATCGCGACCGGCGAACGCCTCTACTCCCGCTGGGACTTCAAGAAGGTCCTCGACCAGGGCATCGCCGTCGCGCAGCCGGACCTCTCGCACGCCGGCGGCATCTCGGAGGTGCGCAGGATCGCCGCCATGGCGGAGGCGTACGACGTCTCCCTCGCCCCGCACTGCCCGCTCGGCCCGATCGCGCTCGCCTCCTGCCTCCAGGTCGGCTTCGCCGCGCCGAACCTGCTGATCCAGGAGCAGAGCCTCGGCATCCACTACAACACCGGCTCCGACCTGCTCGACTACCTCGTCGACCCCTCGGTCTTCCGGTACGAGGACGGGCACGTGGGCCTGCCCACCGGGCCGGGCCTCGGCATCGAGGTCGACGAGAAGGCCGTCGAGCGGGCCGCCGAGGTGGGTCACCGCTGGCGCAACCCGGCCTGGCGCCGGGACGACGGCTCGCTGGCCGAGTGGTGACCAGGACGCACCGAAGGGGCGGGCTCCGGGAGGAGCCCGCCCCTTCTTCCCGTTCTTCCGGCGATACGGATCAGCGGTGGGCCAGCCAGCCCGCCGCCGGGAGCAGCTTGCTGTCGTAGTCGAACAGGGCCTGGTTCTCCCAGCCGTTGCCGGACGAGGAGTCCGCCGGGTCCCAGCCGTTGCCCGCGACGGCGGTCCACGCCGGCTCCCAGTAGACGACGCCCAGACCGCGGCCGTTCGGCACCGCCTCGACGACGTTCATCACGTCGCGCAGCCAGGCCGACTGGCCGGCGCTGCTCGCCGGGTAGCCGGAGACGAGCTCGCTCGACAGGTCGATGATGTTCTCGTGGGCGTCCTCACTGTCCAGCCGGAACGGGTAGGCGGTCTCCGCGACCATCACCTTCTTGCCGTAACGGGCCGAGATGTCGTCCAGGTTGGCCTGGAGCGAGGACAGGGCGCCGTGCCAGTAGCCGTAGAAGGACAGCGCGATCACGTCGTAACTCACGCCCTGCGCCGTCGCGTTGTCGAACCAGGTGCGGTAGAGGGAGTTGTCCCCGCCGTTGGCGAGGTGCAGCGCGATCTGGGTGTTGGAGCTGACCGCCTTGGCGGCGGAGATCCCGGACTTCAGCAGCCCGGCGAGCTGGGTCCAGTTGCTGGTGGAGCCCTCCGGCCACAGCATGCCGGTGTTGATCTCGTTGCCGATCTGCACCATGTCGGCCGTGGTGCCCTGTGCCTTGAGGGCGTTGAGCACGTCGTAGGTGTGGTTGTAGACGTCGGTCTTCAGCTGGCTGTACGAGTGCCCCGACCAGGCCGCCGGCTTCGTCTGGGCCCCCGGGTCGGCCCAGATGTCCGAGTAGTGGAAGTCGACGAGGAGCTTCATGCCCTGCGCCTTGATCTTCTGCGCGGTGGCCAGGACACGGGCCTTGTTGTTGTAGCCGTCGGCCGGGTTCACCCACACCTTGAGGCGGCCGTAGTTCGCGCCCGCCCCCTTGAGCAGCGCCACCGCGTCACCGGTGGTGCCCGCTGCCGACTTGTACGTCCCGCCGAGGTCCTCGCTCTTCTTCAGCGCGGACAGGTCGACGCCCTTGACCGTCAGACCGCTCGTGCCCGAGGTGAACGTCAGGTCGTCGACGTTGATCCAATTACCGGCGTTGGCATCGGAGTTGATGCTGATCGTGCAGGCGCCGCCGGTCACCGTGATCGGCGTGACGATCCGTATCCACGACGAGGTCGTCACCGGCAGGTCGGTGCGCTGCTCGGCCGAGCCGCAGTTGCGCAGGGCCAGGTAGGCCGACTTCTGGCCGCCGCCCGAGCGCACCCAGGCGCTCAGCGTGTACGTGCCGTTGGCGAGCCCGGACAGGTACTGGTACGTCTCCACCTTGTACGCGGTCGACGACCAGTGGCTCAGGCGGTAGCCGCCGCTGTGGCCCCCCGCCTCGGTGAACGAGGCGGCGTTCTGCCCCGCGGCGGAGTAGGTCGACCAGCCGGCCGGCGTCGCGGTGCCGGCGGCATCGCTCTCGAACCCGGTGTTGGTCAGCGTGGCGGCTGCCTCCGCCTGCTGCGCGGCGGGCAGCGGCGCCAACAGCAGAGCGCCCAGCGCGGCGGCGACGGCCGCGGCCCGCAGGCGGATGCGGCTTCGTACGGGGTGCATCGTCGAGTCCCTTCGACGGTGGCCAATGGGGGATGTGGTGCGGGTGTTTCCTCACGGGTGGTACGGCTCACCCGGGGGCGGCGCAGCGGGTACTGCCGCCCCCGGGGAGATCGGGGGGTTCCGGCCTGCGACTAGGGGCTAGGGGCCGGATCCGGACCGGGCCGCCACGGGGCGGCCGGCCGTCGGGGCGCCGGCTCAGTGCTCCAGGCGTACGACGCGGACCGCGCCGGCCGGCACGGTGACCTTTCCGTCGGCCGGCGTGCCGGCGAGGAGCTCGGTACCGGCGCCGTCGAGGGGCACGACGGCGTCCTCGGCGGAGTGGTTGAGGGCGAAGAGGTAGCGGCGGCCGTCGTCGCCGGCGCGGTGGACGACCTCCACGTCACGCGGGAGCGCCGGGCGCGCGGCGACCCCGGCGTCGGCGGAGGCGGCGGCGAGGATCGCGTCGAGCGAGGCCGCGTCGAGGCGGGTGGAGACGTACCAGGCGGTGCCCTCGCCCAGGCGGTGCCGGGTGACGGCGGGGCCGCCGGCGGCAGGCCCGTCGGCGTACGTCCACACGGTCTCGGCGCCGCGCGGGCGGACGAACTCGGTCCAGACGTCGCCGGTGAGCGTGGCGCCTTCGGGGCCGGTGACCGTCACGCGCTGGTCGTCGAGGAGCGGGGACCACTCGTCGACGGTGAGGCCGAGGACCTCCCGCAGGGCGCCGGGGTAGGCGCCGGGGTGCACGGCGTCGTGTTCGTCGACGATGCCGGAGAAGTAGGAGACGACGAGCGTGCCGCCGTTCTCGACGTACTCGCGCAGGTTCTGCCCGGCGGCCTCGGTCATCAGGTAGAGCGCGGGGACGACGACCAGCGGGTAGCCGGAGAGGTCGGCCTCGGGGTGGGCGAAGTCGACGGTGAGGTGCCGGTCGTAGAGGGTCTCGTAGAAGCTGTCGGCGCGCTCGCGGGCGTCGTGGGCCTCGGTCGGCCGCCACTCCAGGTTCTGCGCCCACCAGGAGTGCCAGTCCCAGAGCATGGCGACGTCCGCGACGGTCCGGCTCCCGCGCACCTCGGCGAGCGCGTCGAGGCCGGCCCCGAGGGCGACGACCTCGCGCCAGATCCGGGTGTCGGTGCCGCCGTGCGGGACCATCGCCGAGTGGAACTTCTCGGCGCCGCGCCGGGACTGCCGCCACTGGAAGAACATGGCGCCCTCGGAGCCGCGGGCGACGTGGGCGAGGGAGTTGCGGGCCATCTCGCCGGGGCGCTTGGCGGGGTTGCGGGCCTGCCAGTTCACGCCGGAGGTGGAGTGCTCGAGCAGCAGCCAGGGCGCGCCGCCGGCGACGGAACGGGTGAGGTCGGCGGCCATCGCGAGGTTGACGTGGGTGCGGCGGCCGTCGGTGATCAGGTAGTGGTCGTTGGTGACGAGGTCGACCTCGCGGCCCCAGGCCCAGTAGTCGATGGAGTCGCACTGGCTGAGGGCGGTCATGAAGTTGGTGGTGACGGGGATGCCGGGCGCGAGTTCGTGCAGGATGTCCCGTTCCGCCCGGAAGTTCTCCCGGATGGTGGCGTCGGCGAAGCGGCGGTAGTCGAGCTGCTGGGCCGGGTTGCCGACGGTGGGGGTGACGCGGGGCGGGAGGATCTCCTCGTACGAGCCGTAGCGCTGGCCCCAGAAGGCGGTGCCCCAGGCCTCGTTCACGGCGTGCACGGAGCCGTACGTCTCCGCCAGCCAGCCGCGGAAGCGGGCGGCGCAGGTGTCGCAGTAGCAGGCGCTGACGGGGACGCCGTACTCGTTGTGCACGTGCCAGAGGGCGAGCGCGGGGTGGCTCGCGTATCGGCGGGCCAGCTCGGTGGTGATGCGGGCCGCGGCGACGCGGTAGGCGGGCGAACTGTGACAGATCGCCCCGCGTGAGCCGTAGGAGAAGCGGACGCCCTCGGCGGTGACGGGCAGCGCCTCGGGGTGGGCGCGGTAGAACCAGGCGGGCGGGGCGACGGTGGGGGTGCCCAGGTCGACCCGGATGCCGTGCTCGTGGAGCAGGTCGAGGAGCCGGTCGAGCCAGCCGAAGTCGTACCGGCCGCGCTCGGGCTCCAGGAGGGCCCAGGAGAAGATGCCGACGCTCACCATGGTGACCCCGGCCTCCCGCATCAGCCGGACGTCCTCCTGCCAGACGCTTTCCGGCCATTGTTCGGGGTTGTAGTCCCCGCCGAACGCGAGCCGGTGCAGGCCCTTGGGAGTGGTCTGCGGCATGAGTCTCTCCTGAAAGCTCGGAAGATGGAAGCTTTGGCCGATTGGGAACGTGCACACACTCGATCTCGATGTGGCAACGCAACATAACCGCACACGAACAACCATTGACAAGTGTCTGGAACGTTTCTCTACTGTGAACGCTCACAGACGCATGACCGGCCTCCCCGCTGGAGGGAGAGGCCCCTTTTTCGGTCAGGGAGAAGCACCCCATGCCTCAGATCACGCGCCGCGGCCTCGCCGCCGCCACCGTCGTCCTCCTCGGCGCCACCGCGCTCACCGCCTGTGGATCCGCCGACTCCGGCGACAAGGCCGGCGCCGAGTCCGGCCCCGTCTCGCTCACCTACTGGGCCTGGGCGCCCGGCATGGACAAGGTCGCGGCCCTCTGGAACGCCGAACACCCCGACATCCAGGTCACGGTGCAGAAGCAGGCCTCCGGCGACGACCTGGTCACCAAGATCATCACGGCGACGAAGGCGCACAAGGGCCCGGACCTGGTCCAGGCCGAATACCAGGCCCTGCCCACCCTGGTCAGCAACGACTCCCTGGCCGACATCGCCGCCGAGGTCCCCGGCGCCAAGGACAAGTTCGCCCCCGGCATCTGGCAGCAGACCACCTTCGGCGGCGACGCCGTATACGCCCTGCCGCAGGACTCCGGCCCGCTGATGTTCTTCTACCGCGAGGACCTCTTCAAGCAGTACGGCCTCACCGTCCCCACCACCTGGGACGAGTTCGCCGCCACCGCCCGCACCCTGAAGAAGAAGGACCCGAAGAAGGCCCTCACCACCTTCTCCGCCAACGACTCCGGCCTCTTCGCCGGCCTCTCCCAGCAGGCCGGCGCCAAGTGGTGGAGCTTCGAGGGCGACACCTGGAAGGTCGGCATCGACGACGCCGGCACCAAGAAGGTCACCGACTTCTGGGGCGGCCTGGTCGCCGAGGGCGCCATCGACAACCAGCCCATGTACACCCCCGCCTGGAACAAGGCCCTCAACTCCGGCGAGCAGCTCGCCTGGGTCAGCGCCGTCTGGGCCCCCGGCACCCTCACCACCGCCGCCCCCGACGGCAAGGGCAAGTGGGCCATGGCCCCCCTCCCGCAGTGGACCAAGGGCGACAACGCCACCGGCAGCTGGGGCGGTTCCTCCACCGCCGTCACCTCCGACTCGAAGCACAAGGCGGCCGCCGCGAAGTTCGCCCTCTGGCTGAACACCGACCCCAAGGCCCTCGCCGCCCTCGTCAAGGAGAGCGGCATCTACCCCGCCGCCACCGCCGCCCAGACCAGCGGCGCCCTCGCCAAGGCCCCCGACTACTTCGCCAACCAGCCCGACTTCTACACGCGCGCCGCCGAGATCGCCAAGACCACCGCCCCCGCCGCCTGGGGCCCCAACGTCAACGTCGCCTACACCTCCTTCAAGGACGAGTTCGGCAAGGCCGCCAAGGCCAAGTCCGGCTTCCCCGCCGCCCTCACCGCCGTCCAGAACACCACCGTCGAGGACCTGAAGAAGCAGGGCTTCGAGGTCGCCAAGTGACGCAGCCCGCCCAGGGCGTGCGCCGGTCGTACGGGGTCAAGGCGGCCCCGTACGGCTTCCTGCTCCCCGCCGCCGTCCTCTTCGCTCTCTTCTTCGCGCTGCCGATCGGGTACGCGCTCTGGCTCAGCTTCCACAAGGTCGAGATCAAGGGTCTCGGTCTCGGCAAGGGTGCGCGGAACGAGGTGTGGGCCGGGCTCGACAACTACGTCTCCGCGCTCACCGACGCCGAGTTCCTGCACAGCGCCCTCCGGGTCCTCGGATACGGCGCGATCGTGGTGCCGGTGATGCTCGGTCTGGCCCTCTTCTTCGCGCTGCTGCTGGACTCCGAGCGGGTGCGCGGCCGTTCGTTCGCGCGGCTCGCGATCTTCCTGCCGTACGCCGTGCCCGGTGTGATCGCGGCCGTGCTGTGGGGCTTCCTGTACCTGCCGGCCGTCAGCCCGTTCCACTACCTGCTCGAACGGTTCGGACTGCCGCAGCCCGATCTGATGGACGGCGGGCCGCTGTACCTGGCGATGTCGAACATCGCCGTCTGGGGCGGCACCGGCTTCAACATGATCGTCATCTACACCGCGCTGCGGTCGCTGCCCGCCGAGGTGTACGAGGCGGCGAAGCTGGACGGCTGCTCGGAGCTGCAGATCGCCCTGCGCGTCAAGATCCCGATGGTGGCGCCCTCCCTGGTGCTCACCTTCTTCTTCTCGATCATCGCGACGCTCCAGGTCTTCAACGAGCCGATGACGCTCAAGCCGCTCACCAACGGCATCCCGTCCGACTGGAGCCCGCTGATGAAGGTGTACAGCGACGCCTTCACCGGCGGGAACGTCTACGCCGCCTCGGCCACCGCCGTCGTGCTCGCGCTCGCCACGTTCGCGCTCTCCTTCGCCCTCCTGAGGGTGTCCAACCGCCGCACCACACAAGGAGCAAGCCGATGACCGGGCTCGCCTCCCCGCCGCTCCGCGCCCCGGCGCCCGCCGCCGGCACCACCCCCGGCACCTCCCAGGGCCCCCCGCGCCCCCGCCGCACCGCCCTGCTGCCCACGGCGGCCCTCGTCCTCGGCGCGCTGTACTGCCTGCTGCCCGTCGCCTGGGTCGTCGTCGCCGCCACGAAGTCGGGCCAGGACCTCTTCTCCACCTTCACGTTCCTGCCCGGGGACGGCTTCTCCGACAACGTCGCCGAGCTCCACACATACCGCGACGGCATCTACTGGCGCTGGATGGCCAACTCCGTGTTCTACGCGGGCCTCGGCGCCGTCCTGTCCACGGTCGTCTCCGCCTTCGCCGGCTACGCCTTCGCCATGTACCGGTTCCGCGGCCGCGAGGCCTTCTTCAACGTGATCCTGACCGGCGTGCTCATGCCGCCCGTCATCCTCGCCATCCCGCAGTACCTGCTCATGGCCGAGGCCGATCTGACGGACACCTACGCGTCGGTCCTGCTGCCGCTGATCCTGTCCCCGTACGGGGTCTACCTCGGCCGCATCTACGCCGAGGCCGCCATCCCGATGGAACTCGTCGAGGCGGGACGCATGGACGGCGCAGGGGAGTGGCGGATCTTCCTGCGGATCGCGGTCCCCATGATGTCCCCGGGCCTGGTGACGATCTTCCTCTTCCAGTTCGTCGCCATCTGGAACAACTTCCTGCTGCCGTTCATCATGCTCGGCGACGACGAGAAGTTCCCCATGACGGTGGGCCTGTTCACCCTCCTCAAGCAGGGCGCGAGCCAGCCCGCCCTCTACACCCTCGTCATCACCGGAGCGCTCCTCGCCATCGTCCCGCTGATCGCCCTGTTCCTCGTCATCCAGCGCTTCTGGAGCCTCGATCTGCTCTCCGGCGCCGTAAAGTCCTGACCACAGGGGATCGAGGGGAAACACACAGCATGAGCACAGCAGCGAGCAGGCGCCGCCCGGCGACCATCCACGACGTGGCCCGCGAGGCCGGGGTCTCGCGCGGCACCGTCTCCCGTGTCCTCAACGGCGGCCACTACGTCAGCCCGACCGCCAAGGCGGCCGTCGACGCCGCGATCCGAAGAACGGGATACGTCGTCAACCGGCACGCCCGCTCGCTGATCACCGGCAAGTCCGACTCGGTCGCCTTCCTCCTGACCGAGCCCCAGGAACGGTTCTTCGAGGACCCCAACTTCAACGTCCTGCTGCGCGCCTGCACCCAGGCCCTCGCCGCCCAGGACATCCCCCTGCTCCTGATGATCGCGGGCACCGAGGACGAGCGCCGCCGCAACCTCCGCTACATCGAGGCCGGTCACGTCGACGGCGTCCTCCTCGTCTCCAGCCACTCCGGCGACCCCGTGGTGGCCCGGCTGCACGAGGCCGGCGTCCCCGTCGTCGCCTGCGGGAAGCCGCTCGGCCAGACTGCCAAGATCGGCTACGTCGCCGCCGACGACCGCGACGGCGCCCGCGACATGGTCCGCCACCTGTACGCCTCCGGGCGGCGCAGGATCGCCACCGTCACCGGACCGCTCGACACCCCCGGCGGCGTCGAGCGGCTCGCCGGCTACCGCGAGACCCTCGCCGAGTGCGGCCTCCCCGTCGACGAGGAACTCGTCGCCACCGGCGACTACAGCCGCGCCAGCGGCGAGGACGCGGCCCGCGCCCTCCTGGAGCGCGCCCCGGACATCGACGCCGTCTTCGTCGCCTCCGACCTGATGGCCCAGGGCGCCCTCGACGCCTTCGCCCGCGCGGGCCGGCGCGTCCCCGAGGACATCGCCGTCGGAGGCTTCGACGACTCCCCGGCCGCCCTCTCCTCCCGGCCCTCCCTCACCACGATCCGTCAGCCGTGGGACCGGATCAGCACCGAGATGGTCCGGACGCTGCTCGCGCGGATAGCGGGCGAGGAACCGGCGGCCGTGATCCTCCCCACCGAACTCGTCCGCCGCGAATCCGCGTAGCGCGACCCTTCACACGGTCACCGACGGCCGGGCCCCGACAGGGCCCGGCCGTCCGCCGTTCCTCGTCCCCCGTCCCGCACCGTCAGCCGCCGGTCACCAGGATCACCTCAAGTGTGCGTGGCCCGTGGACGCCCTCCACCCGGTCGAGCTCGATGTCGCTCGTCGCCGAAGGGCCGGAGATCCAGGTCAGCGCACGCGCAGGGTCGAGCCGGGGCAGCGCGAGCGGCACCGAGGCCACCACCTGCTCGGGGGCCCGCACCACGCAGAGGTGCAGGTCGGGCACGAGCGTGAGCGCCCGCCGGCCCTGCCCGGGGCCGCCGTCGAGCACGATCGTGCCCGTCTCCGCGATCGCGAGCGCGCACCCGGTCACCACGGCGTCGGCGCCGTCCAGTTCGTACGGGGTCAGGCGCGGTTCGTCGGTGAGCCGCTCGGCACCGGTGCCGTCGAGCCAGCCGTCCGGCAGACCCGGCGGGACGACGACGCTCCGGGCCCCGCGCTCCGCGAGCAGCCGGCCGATCAGCGCGGCGAGCCCGTCGGGCGCGGTCCGGTGGACGTGGGCGCGGTAGTCGGCGAGGTTCTCGTGGAGCAGGTCGAGGACGGTGTCCGGGTCGTCCGGGACGTGGCTGCTCCGGTAGGCGCGGACGACGTCGGGCACCTCGGGCGCCCCGTCGACGGCGGCGCGGACGCGGGCGAGGACCTTCGCGCGGGAGTCGGTCATGTGCGGTTCTTCTTCCACCAGTCGCGGAACGGTTCGGCGGGCAGTTCGGGCAGGTCCCGGTGGTCGGACCACTGGCGGGCGCCGGGTCCCGGCAGGCGCTTGGGGTGCAGGGCGCGGGTCGCGGAGGCGAGCCGCTCGCCGGCCGCGAGGGCGTTCGGGTGGTCGAGGAGCCAGGTGGAAGCCTTGACGGCGGCCTTCTCCAGGCGGTGCCCCTTGCCGCCCGCGTCGGCGACCCGCTCGCGCAGGTGCACCAGGACCTCGGGGATGTCGATGGCGACCGGGCACACCTCGTAGCAGGCGCCGCAGAGCGAGGAGGCGTACGGGAGCGAGGCGTCGATCTCGCTGGCCGTACCCCGCAGTTGGGGGGTGAGGATGGCGCCGATCGGGCCGGGGTAGACCGAGCCGTACGCGTGCCCGCCGGCCCGTTCGTACACCGGGCAGACGTTGAGGCAGGCCGAGCAGCGGATGCAGCGCAGCGCCTGGCGCCCGACCTCGTCGGCGAGCGCGTCGGTGCGGCCGTTGTCGAGCAGGACGAGGTGGAAGGCGTTCGGTCCGTCGCCGTCGGTGGTGCCGGTCCACATGCTCGTGTACGGGTTCATGCGCTCGGCCGTCGAGGAACGGGGGAGGGTCTGGAGGAAGACCTCCAGGTCCTGCCAGGTCGGCACGACCTTCTCGATGCCGACGACCGAGATGAGGGTCTCGGGGAGGGTCAGGCACATGCGGCCGTTGCCCTCGGACTCGACGACGACGAGGGTGCCGGTCTCGGCGACCATGAAGTTCGCGCCGGAGATCCCGACCTTCGCCCGCAGGAACTTCTCCCGCAGGTGCAGCCGGGCCGCCTCGGCGAGCTCGGCCGGCTCGGCGCTCAGCCCCTCGGGCGCCGGGCGTCCCCAACTCCCCATCTTCCCGCGGAAGATGTCGCGGATCTCGCCCCGGTTGCGGTGGATCGCCGGGACCAGGACGTGTGAGGGCCGGTCGTCGCCGAGCTGCACGATCAGCTCGGCGAGGTCCGTCTCGTAGGCGGCGATGCCCTCGGCCTCCAGGTGCTCGTTGAGTCCGATCTCCTGGGTGGCCATCGACTTGACCTTGACGACCTCGGTCTCCCCGGTGGCCTTGACGAGCTCCGCGACGATCCTGTTGGCCTCGGCCGCGTCGGCGGCCCAGTGCACGGTCCCGCCCGCCGCGGTCACCGTCTCCTCCAACCGCAGGAGATATGTGTCCAGCTGACGGAGCGTCCGGTCCTTGATCTCCTTCCCGGCCTGGCGCAGCGCGGCCCAGTCGTCCAGCTCGGCCACCGCCCGCGCCCGCTTGTCGCGGATGGTGTGGGTGGCGTGCCGGAGGTTGGCCCGCAGGGTCGTGTCGCCGACCGCCGCGTGCGCGGCCTCCGGGAAGGACGGCATCCCGATGAAAGCCCGCCCGTCGCCCGACCACCGCCCCTCATCGAGCGCTGACGCGCGCCCCTTCTCGTCACTCACTGCCAGGGCTCCTCTTCCGTGCTCGCCAGAATCTCCGCCAGGTGCAGCGCACGCAGCGGCGCCGCCTGCCGTCTCAGCATTCCGCCGACGTGCAGCAGACAGGAGTTGTCCGCGCCGCACAGCACGTCGGCGCCGGTGGACAGCGCGTTGGTGATCTTGTCGGTGCCCATCGCGGCCGAGACGTCGGGGTTCTTCACCGCGAAGGTGCCGCCGAAGCCGCAGCACTCCTCGGCGCCGGGCAGTTCGACGAGCTCCAGCCCCTTCACGGCCCCGAGCAGCCGGCGCGGCCGGTCGCCGAGGCCGAGCATCCGCAGTCCGTGGCAGGACGGGTGGTAGGTGACCTTGTGCGGGAAGTACGCGCCGACGTCCGTCACCCCCAGGACGTCCACGAGGAACTCCGTCAGCTCGTAGGTGCGCGGGCCGAGACCGGCGGCCTCCTCGCCGAAACGGGGGTAGTGGTGGCGCACCATGGCCGCGCACGAACCGGAGGGGGTGACGACGTGGTCGTACCCCTCGAAGGCGCGGACCGTGCGGCGTACCAGCGGTGTGGTCTGCTCGCGGTAGCCGGTGTTGAACTGGGGCTGCCCGCAGCAGGTCTGCGCGGCGGGGAAGTCGACCTGGACGCCGAGGCGTTCGAGGAGCCGGACCGTGGCCACGCCCGTCGAGGAGAAGACGGCGTCGTTGACGCAGGTGACGAAGAGGGCGACGCGCATCACGGGTTCCTCGTGGACGGTTCGGTTCGGGCGGCGGCCGCGTCCCAGGCGGCACGGGCGACAGGGTCATTCTGCGGTACGTGGTGACGCAGCGGCTGGGTACGCGCCACGAGCGCCCGCATCGAGGCGAGATCGCCGACGAGGCCGGCGGCGCGCGCCTGGACGAGCACGTTGCCGAGTGCCGTGGCCTCGACGGGGCCCGCGACCACGGGCAGCCCGGTGGCGGCCGCCGTCAGTTCGCAGAGCAGTTCGTTACGGGCTCCGCCGCCCACCAGGTGGATCCGCGTGACCTCCCGGCCCGCCAGCTCGGCCGCCTGTCGCAGGGTGCGCCGGTGGGCGAGGGCCAGGCTCTCCAGGACGCAGCGGACCACCGCGCCCCGGCTCTCCGGCGCGGGCTGTCCGGTGCGGCGGCAGTACTCCCGTATGCGCTCCGGCATGTCGCCGGGCGCGAGGAACTCCGGCGCGTCCGGGTCGACGACCGCCGCGAACGGCTCCGCGCGGGCCGCCTCGGCGAGGAGGCCGTCGAGGCCGGCCGGCAGGCCCCGGGCGGCCCAGGTGCGGCGGCACTCCTCAAGGAGCCACAGGCCCATGATGTTGCGCAGATAGCGGACGGTGCCGTCGATCCCGCGCTCGTTGGTGAAGTTGGCCGCCCGTGACTCCTCGGTGAGCACCGGCGCCTCCAGTTCGAGGCCGGCGAGCGACCAGGTGCCGCAGGAGATGTAGGCGGCGCCCGGGGCCGTCGCGGGCACGGCGACGACGGCCGACGCGGTGTCGTGCGAGGCGACCGTCGTCACCCGCGTCCCGGGGGCGAGCCCGGTGAACTCGGCCACGTACGGCAGGAGTTCGCCCGCCGGGTCGCCCGGGGAGCGCAGCGCGGGCAGCAGTGCGGGGTCGATGCCGAGCCGGGCGAGCAGCTGCTCGGACCAGGTGCCGGTGCGGGCGTCGAAGAGGCCGGTCGCCGAGGCGTTCGTCTCCTCGGCGCCGACCGTCCCGGTCAGCCAGTGGACCATCAGGTCCGGGATCGGCAAGAGGGTGCGCGCCAGGCGGAGTTGGGCGGACCCGGCGGCCGAGGCGAGCTGGTAGACGGTGTTGAACGGCAGGTGCTGGAGGCCGTTGACGCGGTAGAGCCCGGCCGCGCCCAGCCTCTCCCGTACCGCCTCCGCCACGCCTTCCGTGCGCCGGTCGCGGTAGTGGTACGGAGGGCCGAGCAGCGTGCCGTCGGCGTCGAGGAGCCCGTAGTCCACCGCCCAGGAGTCCACGCCGACCGAGTCGACGCGACCGGAGCGGGCGGCGGCCCGCAGGCCCTCCAGGATGCCGCCGTGGAGGGCGAGGACGTCCCACCGCAGCCCGTCGGGCAGCGGGACCGGGGTGTTGGGGAAGCGGTGGACCTCGGTGAGGTCGAGCAGGCCGGGGCCGACGCGGCCCACCATCACCCGCCCGCTGGTGGCGCCGAGGTCGGCCGCGGCGAAGACGCCCTGGGTCCCGCTCATCGCAGGAAAGCCGCGGCCACGCCCGCGTCCACCGGCACGTGCAGCCCGGTGGTGTGGCTGAGGTCGCCACCGGTCAGCGCGAACACCGCGTTCGCCACGTGCTCGGGCAGCACCTCCCGCTTCAGGAGCGTCCGGCCCGCGTAGAACGCGCCGAGCTCCTCCTCCTCGATCCCGTACGTGGCGGCCCGCTGGGCACCCCAGCCGGCCGAGAAGATGCCCGAGCCGCGCACCACGCCGTCCGGGTTGACGCCGTTGACACGGATGCCGTGCTCACCCAACTCGGCCGCCAGGAGACGCACTTGATGTGCCTGATCGGCCTTGGTGGCCGAATAGGCGATGTTGTTCGGGCCGGCGAAGACCGCGTTCTTGGACGCGATGTACACCAGGTCGCCGCCCAGCGCCTGCGCCGTCATCACCCGCGCCGCCTCCCGGGACACCAGGAACGAACCCCGGGCCATGATGGCGTGCTGGACGTCCCAGTCCTGTGCCGTCGTGTCGAGGAGCGGCTTGGAGATGGAGATGCCGGCGTTGTTGACGACGAGGTCGACCCCGCCGAAGGCGAGCAGCGCCGCGCGGAACGCCGCACCGATCTCCTCCTCCGACGTGACGTCCACGGCGACGGCCACCGCCTTGTCCGGGCCGCCCAGTTCCTCGGCGACCCTCGCCGCGCTCTCCGCGTTCAGATCGGCGACGACCACACACGCGCCCTCGGCGACGAGCCGGTGCGCGATGGCCCGCCCGATGCCGCTGCCCGCGCCCGTCACGAGCGCGATCCGGGTCGCCAGCGGCCGGGGCCTCGGCATCCGGCGCAGCTTGGCCTCCTCCAACTCCCAGTACTCGATGCGGAACTTCTCCGACTCCTCGATCGGCGCGTACGAGGACACCGCCTCCGCGCCGCGCATCACGTTGATCGCGTTGACGTAGAACTCGCCCGCCACCCGAGCCGTCTGCTTGTCGCGGCCGAAGGAGAACATGCCCACGCCCGGCACGAGCACGATCGCCGGGTCCGCGCCCCGCATGGCGGGGGAGCCCTCGCCGGCGTGCCGCGCGTAGTAGGCCGCGTACTCCTCGCGGTACGCGGAGTGCAGCTCCCGCAGCCGGTCGACCGCCTCCGCGAGCGGCGCGTCGGCCGGCAGGTCGAGGACGAGCGGCCGGACCTTCGTCCGCAGGAAGTGGTCGGGGCACGAGGTGCCGAGGGCGGCGAGCCGGGGGTGTTCGGCGCGGGCCAGGAAGTCGAGCACCGCGTCGGAGTCGGTGAAGTGGCCGACCTGCGGCCGGTCCTGGGAGGCGAGCGCCCGCACGTACGGGGCGAGCGCCGCGGCCCGCTCCCGCCGCCGGTCCGCCGGCAGCGCCGCGTAGCCCTCCACGACAGGCCCGAACGGCTCGGGTCGGCCCCGCTCGGCGAGGAACGCCTCGGCGGTGCGGATGATGAGCAGCGCGTTGCGCTCGCACTCCTCCGAGGTCGCGCCCCAGGCTGTGATGCCGTGCCCGCCGAGCACGCAGCCGATCGCCCCGGGGTTGCCCGCCTTCACGGCGGCGATGTCCAGGCCCAGTTGGAAGCCGGGGCGGCGCCACGGCACCCAGGCCACCGCGTCGCCGAAGCACTCGGCCGTCAGCTTCTCGCCGTCTGCGGCGCAGGCGAGCGCGATCCCCGCGTCCGGGTGGAGGTGGTCGACGTGGTCCGCGTCCACCAGGCCGTGCATCGCGGTGTCGATGGACGGGGCCGCGCCCCCCTTCCCGTACAGGCAGTGGTCGAAGGCGTCGACCATCTCGTCCTCGCGGTCGACGCCCGGGTAGACGTCCGCGAGGGCCCGCAGCCGGTCGACGCGCAGGACCGCGAGGCCGTCCTCGGTGAGGGTGCCGAGGTCGCCGCCGGAGCCCTTGACCCACATCAGGGTGGTCTCGTCGCCGGTGACGGGGTCGGTGACGGTGCCCTTGGCGGAGGTGTTGCCGCCCGCGTAGTTGGTGACGCGGGGATCGGAGCCGTACCGGTGGGACCGGCCGAGCAGGGAGGTGACGTCGGGGTGGAGGGCGGAGGCCATGGGGGATCTTCCTTCGGGCGAGGAGTGGACGGCGGTCGGGTGGGGGTGCGCGCACCGAGCCGGCCCGGTCGCCGGCTCGGGCGGGGTCACGCGCCCCAGCCGGCCTGGTCGCCGCCGGTGCGCGCGGCGGCGATCCGCTCCTGCCGGCCGGAGCCGAGGTACGCGGCGACCGGGTCCGGGTGGAGGCCCCGCTCCTCGCGCAGCGCGCGCAGCAGGGGCCGTACGTCGGTGGCGTAGGCGTCCATCAGGACGGCGTTGGCGGCCAGCACGTCACCGTCGCGCTGGGCGGCGGCGAGGGCGTCGGCGTCGACGAGCAGCGCCTTGGCCGTGGCCTCCTGGACGTTGACCACCGAGCGGATCACGGCGGGGACCTTCGCCTCGATGTTGTGGCACTGGTCGAGCATGAAGGCGATGCCGGCGGCGGGCTCCAGGCCGCCGTTGCGGACGACCTCGGACATGATCCGGAAGAGCTGGAACGGGTCGGCGGCGCCGGCCATCAGGTCGTCGTCGGCGTAGAACCGGGAGTTGAAGTCGAAGCCGCCGAGCCTGCGCTCGCGCAGCAGCAGGGCCACGATGAACTCGATGTTGGTGCCGGGGGCGTGGTGCCCGGTGTCCACGACGACCCGGGCCTTGGGGCCGAGCTTGAGGCAGTGCGCGTAGGCCGTGCCCCAGTCCGGCACGTCCGTCGTGTAGAAGGCGGGCTCGAAGAGCTTGTACTCCAGGAGCATCCGCTGGTCGGCGCCGAGCCGTGCGTACACCTCGGCCAGTGACTCCGCGAGCCGCTCCTGCCGGGCCGTGACGTCGTCCTGCCCGGGGTAGTTGGTGCCGTCCGCGAACCAGAGCTTCAGATCGGCCGAGCCGGTCGCGTCCATGATGTCGACGCAGTCGAGCAGATGCCGCACCGCCTTGCGGCGCACCGCCGGGTCAGGGTGGCAGACGCTCCCAAGGCGGTAGGCGTCGTCCTGGAAGGTGTTGGAGTTGATCGCCCCGAGTTCGACCCCGCGCTCCTTCGCGTACGCGGCGAGCGCGGCGTAGTCGTCGACCCGGTCCCACGGGATGTGCAGCGACACCTTCGGGGCGATGCCGGTGTACGCGTGGACCTGCGCGGCGTCGTCGAGCTTCTCGTACGGGTCCCGGGGCACGCCCCGCTGGGCGAACACCTTGAACCGGGTGCCGGAGTTCCCGTAGCCCCAGGAGGGGGTTTCGATCCGCTGGGCGGCGAGTGCGGCCTTCACGGCAGCGATGTCGGGCATGTCCACCTCGGAGCCTGGAATGAATCGATTCACTACCCCGGGGAAGCTAGCCACCACGCGCGATGCCGTCAAGACTCTTGACCACGCAAGCACCCACGCCCTAGCGTCCTGACCCACGGAAATGAAACATTTCAGTCGCGAGCGACGGAGGTCGAACGTGCAGCGGGTCTGCTTCCTGCTGAAGGTCAGGGCCGACCGGGCCGACGAGTACCGCGCCCGCCACGCCCACGTCTGGGCCGACATGCTCACGGCGCTCACCGCCGCCGGCTGGCACAACTACTCCCTCTTCCTGCGCGAGGACGGACTCCTCGTCGGCTACCTGGAGACCCCCGACTTCGACCGGGCACGCGCCGCCATGGACGCCGCCGACGTCAACGCCCGCTGGCAGGCCGAGATGGCGGACTTCTTCGAGGAACTCGACGGACAGGCGCCGGACACCGCCATGCGCCCCCTGACCGAGGTCTTCCACCTCGCGTGAGGCGCCCGGCACCTCGCGTGGAAGCGCCCGGAACTCGCGTGAAGAAGCCGGGCCGACCGGTCCGCATAGGATGAAACACGGGGCGGGACCGCACCCGGACGGGGCGGCAGGGGCAGGACGGACCAGGTGGGACGGATGACGGACACCGCGCGCACGACCGGGAACGGCGGGAGCGCCGGCCACGGCGGCGGCGCCGGAAGCGTCGGCATCAAGGACGTGGCACGCGAGGCGGGCGTCTCCGTCGGCACCGTGTCCAACGTGATCAACCAGCCGGACCGGGTCTCACCCGCCACCCTCCAGCACGTGCGCGGCGTCATCGCCCGCCTCGGCTACGTCCGCAGCGAGTCCGCCCGCCAGCTGCGCGCCGGCCGCAGCCGCATCATGGCGCTCCTCGTCCTCGACATGGGCAACCCCTTCTTCGTCGACATCGCCCGTGGCGCCGAACGCACCGCCCGCGCCGCCGGCCTCGGCGTCATGGTCTGCAACAGCGACCAGAACCCCGCCGACGAGGCCGACTACCTCTCCCTCTTCGCCGAGCAGCGCGTCCGGGGTGTCCTCGTCACCCCCGCCGACCCCAGCGGCGCGAACCTGCGCGACTTCCGGCGCCACGGCATCCCGTCCGTCCTCGTCGACCGCGTGGCGGGCGACGACACCGGCTGCTCCGTCTCCGTCGACGACGTCGCCGGCGGCTCCCTCGCGATCCGCCACCTCGCCGCCACCGGCCACCGCACCTTCGCCTACGTCAGCGGCCCGGCCCACCTCCAGCAGGTCCGCGACCGCCGCGAAGGCGCCCTCCTCGCCCTCGCCGAGGCCGGACTCCCCGCCTCCGCCCTCAGGGAACTCCCCGCCGACCGGCTCGACGTCGCTTCCGGACGCGACGCCGGCTCCCGCCTCCTCGGCCTCGCCACCCGGCCCACCGCCGTCTTCTGCGCCAACGACCTGCTCGCCCTCGGCGTCCTCCAGGCCCTGTACGCCGCAGGCGTCCGGGTGCCCGAGGACATGGCGATCGTCGGCTACGACGACATCGAGTTCGCCGCCGCCGCGACCGTCCCCCTCACCTCGGTCCGCCAGCCGGCCCTCACCCTCGGCGCCAAGGCCGCCGAACTCCTCCTGGCGGAGACCGGCGACCACGCCGCCGACCACCGCCACGAACACGTCGTCCTCCAGCCGGAACTGGTGGTGCGGCGGTCGACCCTGGCGGGGCGCTGAGGGGAGGGCCCGCCGGCGCTCAGCGCACGCCGATGAGGTGTTCGAGGGCCAGCTGGTCGAGGTGCTCGAAGGCCATCGACCGTGCCGCCGCCGCGTCCGGGTCGAAGCTCTCGTACGCCGTCGGGTCGGCGAGCAGCCCCGCGAGCCCGTCGGCCGCCGTGGGAACGGCCAGCTCGGGCAGCCGGGACGCGGCGAGGGCCGCCACGACGTCCGGGTCGGCGCGGAAGGCCGCCGCACGCTCCTTGAGGATCAGGTAGTTCCGCATGCAGTTCTTCGCGGACTCCCACACCCCGTCGTAGCCGTCCGTGCGCACCGGCTTGAAGTCGAAGTGGAGCGGCCCCTCGTACCCGGCCGACTCCAGCAGGTCCACCAGCCAGAACGCCTGCCGCAGATCGCCCGCGCCGAAGCGGAAGTCCTGGTCGTACTTGATCCCGGACTGGCCGTTGAGGTCGATGTGGAAGAGCTTGCCCGCCCACAGCGCCTGCGCGATGCCGTGCGGGAAGTTGAGCCCGGCCATCTGCTCGTGGCCCGTCTCCGGGTTCACGCCCACGAGCTCCGGGCGTTCGAGCCGCTCGATGAAGGCGAGCGCGTGCCCGATGGTCGGCAGCAGGATGTCGCCGCGCGGCTCGTTCGGCTTGGGCTCGATCGCGAACCGCAGGTCGTAGCCCTGCTCGGTGACGTACTGGCCGAGCAGGTCGAAGGCCTCCTTCATCCGGTCGAGCGCGACCCGGACGTCCTTCGCCGCGCCGGACTCGGCGCCCTCCCGGCCGCCCCACGCCACGTAGACCTCGGCACCGAGCTCGACGGCCAGGTCGATGTTCCGCAGGGTCTTGCGCAGCGCGAACCGGCGCACGTCACGGTCGTTGGCCGTGAACGCGCCGTCCTTGAAGACCGGGTGCGTGAAGAGGTTCGTGGTCGCCATCGGCACCGCGAGCCCGGTCCGGTCCAGAGCGGCCCGGAACCGCTTCACGGCCGTCTCGCGCTCGGACTCCGACGCGCCGAACGGGATCAGGTCGTCGTCGTGGAACGTGATGCCGTACGCCCCCAGGCCCGCGAGCCGCTCGACCGCCTCCACCGGGTCCAGGGCCGGCCGGGTGGCCTCGCCGAAGGGGTCGCGGCCCTGCCATCCGACGGTCCACAGGCCGAAGGTGAAACGGTCCTCGGGGGTGGGGGAGAAGCGCTCGGTCATGGTCTCTCCTTGGGTCCTTGCTCTGGCATCGGGATTTGTTTTCTGAGATAACTAATACGGGACGGAGCCGCCCGGCGCCAGCCCCGACGAGCTGAGAAATGAGGTGAGGGCGTGCCCGCGAGCCGCTCTGTCGTGATCGGCGTGGACAGCTCCACACAGTCCACCAAGGCCGCCGTCGTCGACGCGGACACCGGCGAACTCCTCGCCCTCGGCCGCGCCCCCCACACCGTCACCGGCACCGGCGGCGCCCGCGAGACCGACCCCGAGGAATGGTGGACCGCCCTCGTCACTGCCGTCCGCGCGGCCGTGCGGGAGGCCGGCGTCCCCGCCTCCGCCGTCACCGCCATCGCCGTCGCCGGCCAGCAACACGGCCTCGTCACCCTCGGCCCCGACTCCCGCCCCCTCCGCCCCGCCCTCCTCTGGAACGACACCCGTTCCGCCCCCCAAGCCGCCACCCTCACCACCCGCCTCGGCGGCCCCGCCTCCTGGCTCCACCGCACCGGTTCCCTCCCCGTCGCCTCCATGACCGCCCCCAAATGGCAGTGGCTCCGCGACCACGAACCCACCACCGCCGCCGCCACCACCGCCCTCCGCCTCCCGCACGACTACCTGACCGAACGCCTCTCCGGCGCCGCCACGACCGACCCCGGCGACGCGTCGGGCACGGGGTGGTACGGCCCGGGCGAAGAGGGCGCCGCCTTCACGACCGTGCCGGGCGCGCCTGCCGCACCCGGCGCGCCTGCCGCGCCGGGCTCGGTCGTCGCGCCCGGCTCGCTGGCTGCGCCGACCTCGGCTGCCGCGCCGGGATCGGCCGCTGCGCCGAGTTCGGCCGTCGCGCCCAGCAGGACGGCTGCGACCAGGTCGGTTGCCGGGCCCGGCTCGCTGGCTGCGTCGACCTCGGCTGCCGCGCCGGGATCGGCCGTCGCGCCGAGTTCGGCTGCCGCGCCCGGCTCACCGGCTGCGCTGACCACGCCTGCCGCACCCGGCTCACCGGCCGCGCCGAGCTCCTCCGCTGAGCCCGGCCCGTCCGCCGGACCGTCCGCCGGCCCAGGCCCGCTGGCCGTGCCCGCTCCGGGTGGTGCGCGGACCGCAGGCGCCGCAACCGCCCCCGCCACCACGCCCCCACCCGGGGCCTATGACCCCGAGATCCTCGACCTCCTCGGCCTCGACCCCTCGCTCCTCCCCGCCGTGGCCCCCTCCGGCGCGACCCCCGTCGGCACGCTGGCGCCGGCGGCCGCCGATGCGCTCGGGCTTTCTCGTACGGTCGTCGTGGCGGCGGGAACCGGCGACAACATGGCCGCCGCTGTCGGTCTCGGGCTCGGTGGCGCGGGGCTGCTCGACCATCCGGTCGTCAGCCTCGGGACGTCCGGGACGGTCTTCGCGGCGACCAAGGCGCGCCCGGGGCACCCCGGGCTCGCCGGGTTCGCCGCCACGGACGGCACGTATCTCCCGCTCGGCTGCACGCTGAACTGCACGCTCGCGGTGGACCGGTTCGCCACGCTCCTCGGCCTCGACCGGGAGGACGCCCGACCCGGTGAGGGGGTCGTCGTGCTGCCGTACCTCGACGGTGAGCGCACCCCCGACCTGCCGCACGCCGCCGGGCTCGTCACCGGACTCCGGCACGGCACGGACCCGCGGGCGATTCTCGGCGCTGCGTACGAGGGCGCGGCCTTCACCGTGCTGCGCGCGCTCGACGAACTCCTTGCCGCCTGTGGCCTCGACCCCGCCGACCCGGAGGTACGGGACCGCCCGCTGCGCCTCATCGGCGGCGGCGCCCGTGGCCGGGCCTGGACGGAGACCGTCCGCCGGCTCTCCGGCCGGCCGCTCGTCGTGCCCGACGCGGGCGAACTCGTCGCCCTCGGCGCGGCCGCCCTCGCCGGTGCGGCCGCTACCGGCGTCGACCCCGTCGCACTGGCGACCGCCTGGGGTACCGGCACCGGGAACGTCCTGCCGCCGCTCGCCCGCGACGAAGCGACCTGGCAGCGCATCGAGGACGTGCTGACGGCGGCGACACCCACCCTCCTGAGCTGACGGCGCCGCCCCCGCCGCACGGCGGGATTCGGCCAGAAGCCCGGCCCCCTCCCTCGCCCGGAAAGCGTTGCTCTAGGGTCGACGGACAGGGGGCCGGAGGAGCAAGTAGCCGAACGACAAAGGGAGTTCCATGCGAGGGGGGCGTTCCATGTCCAAGTCCGCCGTGCCGGGCGCGCTGGTCGTCGCCGTCGCCCTGGCCGCGCTGAGCGTCGGCTGCGGCGCGGCGCAGGACGCGGACGCGGGCGGGCCGCGCTCGAAGAGCCCGGAGGCCGTGACCGCCACCGCCCCGTCGACGCCCCCCGATCAGGACACCGCCGCGCCAGGCGGGGAATCGGGCGGGGCGCCCAGGACCGGAGGCACGGCCGACACGGGCGGGACAGAAGGTACGGGCGACACGGGCGGCGCGGAAGGACCCGGTACGCCCACCCCCGACACCCGGCCCCCCGCCCAGGTCCGCGACGCCTTCGCCGGCCTCCAGGCCACCCTCTTCGACTCGACCTGCGATGTCGCCGCCGACTGCCGGCACCACCTCCTCAGGGTCTACGAGGAACTCCGGAACCTGGACCGGGCCATGAAGGCGGACCCGCAGGGCCCCGCCCATTTCTCGGAGCCGATCGCCCGGATCCAGCAGCTGAACGGGGAGCTCGCGGGCGACCGTTCCGCCGAGAACCTGAAGCGGCATCAGAGTCTGCTGATCGGCACGCGGGACCAGATCAACACCTGGATGCAGGGCCACCCCGAGGACTATCGCTGACGCGGGGGTCCCGGGTTACGGTGGCGGGAACGACGGGGGAGGCACAGTGGTCGCTCTACTGATCTTTTTCGGGGTGCTCGCCGGTACGGGGGTGTGGATGACGGTCGTCCTGCTGCGCCGGGGCACCCGCCGTACCGAGACGGCCGAGGGTCTGCTGCTCGAAGAGCGGGCGCGGCGCCAGGCGCGCCATGACCGGGTGTCCTACAACACCAGGTCCGTCCACAACTCCGCCCCGACGGCGAGCGACTCCTACAGCCGCCGCGACCTCAGCCCGTGACGAGGCCCCCGGCCCCGTAACCCCTGAGCCGTCACCCCTGACCCGGAACCCGTAGACCGCAACCCGGAACCCGGAACCCGGAACCCGGAACCCGTAACCCGGAACCCGCGACCCCGGCCCCGTACCGCCGAACGCCACTCCCGCCTGCCCCGCACGGGCGGGTCTGGGGCGGTCAGCGGAGTGTTCGGACGGGAGGGCGCGGGTCGTCCGGACATAGTGCGGCCATGACACGCACCCCGTTTTCCCGTATCCGCGCACGGGTCCTTACCGGTACGCGCGGGGCGCTCCTATGCGCCGCGCTGCTCGCCGTGACCGCTCAGACCGGTGCCGTGGCGCCGGCCGTGGCCGACGGGCCGGGTGGCCGGGGCGGGAGGGACTGTGCGCGGACCGAGCGGCCGCTGGGCGGGCAGGCGCGCGAGGTGCTGGAGATCGCGCGGAAGGCGAAGAAGGACCTGCGGCTGAAGGCGGTGGAGCTGCGGGTGACGGTGGACGGCCGTGAGGTCGTGACGGACGCTCTCGGCGAGTCGATGACCGGCGTGCGGGCCGAACCGGACATGCACTTCCGGGCCGGCTCGGTGGCCTTCGCGCACATCGGCACCGCGCTGTTGCAGTTGGTCCAGGAGCGGAAGGTGAGCCTCGACGACACGGTGGAGCGGTGGCTGCCGCACCTGCCGAAGGCGGACAGGATCACCCTGAGGATGCTGGCGTCCAACACCAGCGGTCTGCACGACTACGTGACAGACCCGGCGTTCGGGGCCGAGCTCGGGCCCCACCCGTTCCGGGCGTGGACGCCGAGCGAGCTGCTCGCGTACCCGCTGCGGCACTCGTTCTGGTACGAGCCGGGCACCAGTTGGAGCTACTCGCACGCGAACTACCTGCTCCTCGTCGCCGCGCTCGAGAAGATCACCGGCGTCCGGATCGACGAGTTCGTGAAGGAGCGGGTCACGGGGCCGCTGGGGCTGCACGACACCAGGGCCGGTCTCACTCCGGAGATCCCGCGTCCGGTGCTGCACGCGTTCACGTCCGACCGGGGGTTCTACGAGGAGTCGACGTTCTGGAACCCGTCGTGGACCACCGCGCCGGGCGCCGTCATCACCACCCACATCTGCGACCTCGCCCGCTCGGCCGAGGGCATCGGCAGCGGTGAGCTCCTGTCGCCCCGCGCCTACCGCACGCTCCTGAACCCGGGCACGGTCGGCCTCGGCGGCCAGTCCGCCACCTGCCCCGCGTCGATCTGCCTGAAGATGACCGAGGCGAAGCACTTCGGTCTCGGTGTGATCGTCGTGAACGGCTGGGTGCTCCAGAACCCGTCGTTCTCGGGGTACGCGGCGATCCAGGCGTATCTGCCGTCGAAGCGTCTCGCCATCGCCGTGTCGACGACGAAGACGGAGACGACCCCGGACGGCAACACCGCCGAGGTCGTCGCGCAGCGCATCGCGGCCGAACTGGCCCCGGGCATCCCGCTGTCGATCGCCTGACGGCCGCGGGGGGGGGGGGGGGGGGGGAGGGGGGGGGGGGGGGGGGGGGTTTGGGGGGGGGGGGGGGTGGGGGGGGGGGGGGGGGGGGGGGGGGGGGGTGTGGTGGGGGGGGGGGGGGGGGGGGGGGGGCCTCCCTGCGCCGGCCCCCCCCCGGCCCGCCGCGCGGCCTCCAGGG
>NZ_JBVJVO010000012.1:144097-232402 GCF_055603625.1 Streptomyces sp. NPDC037273 | reverse complement strand
CCCCCCTCCTCCCCCCCCCCCCCCCCCCCCCCCCCCCCCCCCCCCCCCCCCCCCCCCCCCCCCCCCCCCCCCCCCCCCCCCCCCCCCCCCCCCCCTCCGCCGTACGCCTCAGGGGCAGGTCACGGTCGGGTTGTAGCGCGCGAACAGGCCGGCCGGGTTCTTCTTGTACAGCCAGACGTGCCGGTCGTAGATCTTGCCGAGCACCGGGTTGTCGAAGGGCCCGTCGAAGGGCCGGTCGAACATCTTCGGCGCCGGCTGTCCCGTGTACGCCACCACCCACTCGACGGCGACCAGGTGCCGGTCGCCGTCCTTGCCGGTCGCGTAGATCACGACGGCGGGCCGGGACGGGTCGGTCGAGCCGATGTTGGCCGGATTGACGTAGTGGTAGCCCATGCCGCCCTCGCCGGGCATGGCCACGCACACGTTCGTCTTCAGGTAGCCCGCCTTGACGGCCAGCGGCTCGTACGCGTACTTCGCCGTCGCCGTGTACGCCTTGCCCAGGTCCCGGGCCACGTCGCCGGGGCCGGCGGCCTGCGCGGGGCCCGCCACGAGCGCCGTGGCGGCGAGCGCGGTGAGGCCGAGGCCGGTGGCTATGAGCGGACGGTTGCGGCGGGGTCGTGCGGACATGGAGTGCTCCTCGGGATGGGGTGCGCCCCGCCCTGGGGGCGCCGGAGTCGCGTGGCCCCTCCCCTGAGCCCGCTGTCTGGAGCATGTGCCGCCGCCCGGGTGCCCCGCACGCGGGGGTGACCCATTGGAGGTCCCGTGGCATCGTGGAAACCGCCCCGAATGGTCTGTACCAACTGTCGAGAGGGGAAGCGTTCCGCATGCGTGGCACGACCGTCTTACCCGGCACCCCCTGCGCCGCCCCGAAACCCGGCGACCCGCCCATGCACCGCCTCGAACTGAGCCTCCCCGACGCCGTGCCCTTCGCCGCCGGGAGCTTCGACGCCGTCGGCCCGCTGTCCCGCGCCGCCTTCCCGCACCGGCACACCTTCCACGAGATCGTCCACGTCACCTCCGGCACCGGCACCCACGTCGTCGACCTGTCCCGCTGGCCGCTGAGCCCGCCCCACCTGGGGGTCATCCTGCCCGGCCAGGTGCACCGCTGGGAGGACGCCGAAGGCCTCGACGGCACCGTCGTCCTCTTCACCGAGGACTTCCTCCTCGACCACCCCGGCGACCGGGACCTCCTCCGCCGCCTCGGCGAACGCCCCTGGCACACCCTCGACGGCCCCACGCACGCGCGTACCGCCCGGCTGATGGCCGAACTCGTCGAGGAACACCGGCACGGCGCCGACGGCTTCGCCACCGTGCTGCGGTCCCTGCTGCACGTCCTCCTGGTCCGCACCGCACGGCTCCCGGGCCCCGGCGCGGACGGGCCACCGCCCGTGGCACCCCCGCAGGGCAGGACCGGGGCCGTCGCCGAGGAGTTCGCCCGCCTGGCCGCCCGTACCGGAGCGGAGGGCAGGACCGTACGCGAGTGCGCCGAGCTGATCGGCGTCACCCCCGGCTATCTCACCGAGGCCGTCCGCACCGCCACCGGCCGCACCCCCGGCGACCTCCTGCGCGCGGCCCGCACCCGCGAGGCCCAACGGCTGCTCGTCGGAACGGAGCTGTCGATCCGTCAGGTGGCGGCCAGGGTCGGCTTCGACGACCCCGCCTACTTCTGCCGCTTCTTCCGCCGCGAGACCGGACGGAGCCCGGGGGACTTCCGAAAACACCACGACCGCCGTGCTCCGTCCCTCGAAGGCGACGGCTCACCCGCCTAGGTTCGTGCCGATCCCGAAGCCCCCACCTCCGAGGAGCAGGCATGGAGAACGAGACCGGCACCGGGCACGTCACCCGCAAGGCGGTGCTGCGCGCCGCGCTGGCCGCCGGCATGGCGGCCCCCGCCGTCCTCATGGGCGTCCCCGCGCTCGCCCGCACGCTCACCACCGGCGACGCCCCGCCCGCGCTCACCCCGGCGTGCGACGACGGCGACGACCCCACCCCGTCACAGACCGAAGGGCCGTACTTCAAGCCCAACTCCCCGCTGCGGAGCAGCCTGGTGGACGCCGGGACACCCGGGGTGCGGCTCACCGTCAGCGGTTACGTCTTCGGTCTCGCCTGCAAGCCGGTCTCCGGTGTCCTGCTGGACTTCTGGCAGGCCGACACCAACGGCGCCTACGACAACACCGGATTCCGCTTCCGCGGCCACCAGTTCACCGACGCCGGCGGCGCGTTCAGGCTCACCACGATCGTGCCCGGCCTCTACCCCGGCCGCACCCGGCACATCCACGTCAAGCTGCAGGCCCCCGGCCGCCCGGTGCTGACCACCCAGCTGTACTTCCCGAACGAGCCCCGCAACAACACCGACACCATCTTCGACCCGCGGCTGCTCATGACCGTCCGGGACGCGGGCGGCGGCCGGGAGGCGGCCTTCGACTTCGTCCTGAACGTGCCGCAGGACCCGGGGCCGTCCCCGACGTCGACCCCCACCGGCACGCCCACCGGCAGCCCCGGCGGCACCTGGGCCGCCGGGACCGCCTACCGGGCGGGCGACACCGTCACGTACGGCGGCCTGGGCTATGCGTGCCTCCAGGCACACACGGCCCAGGCCGGCTGGGAGCCGCCGAACGTCCCCGCGCTCTGGCGGCTCCGGTAGGCGCGCGGACGGTTACGCGGACGGAACGATCCGGCCCCGGACCTCGCCCAGGGTCACCCGGGTGTCGTCCGGGCCGGGAGCCCAGGCCGTGAGGACGACCTCGTCGCCGTCCTCGAGGAACGTGCGCTTGCCGGAGGGGAGTTCGAGGGCGTCACGGCCGTTCCAGGTGAGCTCCAGGAGGGAGCCGCGCTGGTGGGTCTCCGGGCCGGAGACGGTGCCGGAGCCGTAGAGGTCGCCGGTACGGAGGGAGGCGCCGTTCACCGTCATGTGGGCGAGCTGCTGGGCCGCGGTCCAGTACATGGTGGAGAACGGCGGCTCCGAGACGACCTCGCCGTTGATGGCGACGGTGATGCGGAGGTCGAAGCCGCCGAGCTCCTCCGCCTCGCTGTCGTCGAGGTAGGGGAGAAGGGGGAAGTCGCGGGCCGGCGGGGCCGTACGGGCCGCGTCCAGGGCCTCCAGGGGGGTGACCCAGGCCGAGACGGAGGTCTGGAAGGACTTGCCGAGGAACGGGCCGAGCGGCACGTACTCCCAGGCCTGGACGTCACGCGCCGACCAGTCGTTCAGCAGCGTCAGACCGAAGACGTGCTCGCGGAAGTCCGCCAGCGGCACCGGCCTGCCCAGCTCCGACGGGGTGCCGACGAGGAAGCCGACCTCCGCCTCGATGTCCAGCTTGATCGACGGGCCGAAGACGGGTGCCGGGTCCGTGGGCGCCTTGCGCTGCCCGGAGGGGCGTACGACATCGGTCCCCGAGACCACCACGGTGCCCGCGCGGCCGTGGTAACCGATCGGCAGGTGCTTCCAGTTGGGGGTCAGCGCGTCGCCGTCCGGGCGGAAGATGTGCCCCACGTTCGTCGCGTGGTGCTCGCTCGCGTAGAAGTCGACGTAGTCCGCGACCTCGTACGGCAGGTGCAGCGTCACCGCGTCCAGCGGGTGCAGCAGCGGCTCGACGTCCGCCCGGTGCGCCGGCACCGTCACCCACGCCGTCAGCGCCCGGCGCACATCGCGCCACGCGGTCCGGCCGGCCGCGAGCAGCGGGTTCAGGCTCGGCTGGTCGAGCAGGCTCGCGTACGGGGAGCCGAGCGCGCGCGCCGCGGCACCCGCGTCCAGCACGTACCCGCCGATCCGGACGCCGAGCCGGCGCCGGCCGGGCTCGTCGGCGGTGGAGAAGACGCCGTACGGGAGGTTGTGCGGGCCGAAGGGATCGCCCTCGGCCAGATCGAGCGGGCTGTGCTCGGACATCTGTGCGTGCCTCGCTTTCCAGGTGTGTGGAGGACACGTTACGGGCCGGGCCGCCGGGCGAGGATGACATGGATCACAGAGAAAGTGCGGCCTCCGTGAGCAACTGTCAGGGTTTGTCCCGTATATGCGTGGCGTGAGTCTCGGGTATCGCTGTGAGCTGCGAAAACACAACTCCGGGTCAGGGCCCCCTCGTTTTACGATCACGCCTGCGGCGCGCCGCGTGAAGTCCCCGCGCGCGCCCGCCCCACCACCACACTTCGCACTCTTTCTCTGACCAGGAAAAGGTCCGCACCGTGAAGATCCGCCGCATTCTCGCGACCGCCGTGGCCGCCGCCGTGACCACCCCGGCGCTGTTCCTGTCGGCCGCCCCCGCCTTCGCCGACACCAAGCCGACCGCCCCGCAGTCCCAGAAGCCCTCCTCGCACGAGGACGGCGACGAGGACGAGCCGACGATCGAGGAGCTCCGGGCCGCCGTCGCCGCCGCGCAGAAGGCGTACGACGAGGCCGTCGTCGACGTGGCCAAGGCCATGGACGACCTGAAGGCCCTGGACAAGGCCGACCACCCGCTCCAGGTGAAGGTCGCCGATGCGAAGAAGGCCGTCGACGCGGCCGCCGCGGCCAAGACCGCCGCCGACGCCGAGCTGGCCAAGGCCGTCCAGGCCGAGAAGGACCTGCTCGCGAAGCCCGAGGCGACGGAGCAGGAGAAGAAGGACGCCGCCGACGCCGTCACCGCCGCGAAGAAGACGGCCGCCGACGCGGCTGCCGCCAAGACGGCCGCCGACGAGGAACTGCGCAAGGCCGACAAGGCCCTCGGTGACGCCGCTGTCGCGGCTTCGCGGGTCGTCGGCCTCGCCCAGAAGGTCAGGGACGCCGCCAAGGAGGACCTCGACGAGGCCAAGGACGAGCTGGAGATCGCCGAGGAGCTCGAAGGCGAGTGCAAGGTCGACGAGGACCTCAACGTCTCGATGAGCGGCCCGAAGTCGGTCACCGCCGGTAAGCCGGCCGTCTTCTCGCTGCGCGTCACCAACAACACCGACCACAAGCTGGACTTCGTCGAGGCCTTCGCCACCGGCGTGCGGCTGCCCAAGCCGGGCGAGATCATCGACGACGAGTCGCCCATCGAGGGCCGTCTCATCCCGATCGAGTGGTCGTCCCCGGACGTCCTGGAGTGGACGCCGATCACGGACAAGTTCGAGTCCATCGAGGTCGGCGAGCTGGCCAAGGGCGCCTCGTACGACGTGAAGCTGCGCCTGACGCTGCCGGCCGACGCGGCCGCCGGCCGGGGTGTCGTCTTCGGGCACGCCGAGTACGAGAACGACAACGGTTCGTGCGGCATGAGCGACGACTTCCCGGACGCCGGGTTCGCCATCGTCGCGGCCAAGGGCACCAAGCCGTCCCCGACCCCGACCCCGTCGACCTCGACGCCCACCCCGGCCCCGTCCACCGGTGGCAACCACAACACCACCCAGCAGGGCGGTTCGTCGAACACGCCGGTGAAGGGCTCCCTGGCCGCCACCGGTGCGAACGACACGATGCCGCTTGGCCTGGTCGCGGCGGGCGCCGTGGCGCTGGGCGCGGGCGTGATGGTCGTGTCCCGTCGCCGTAAGGCCGGCGCGGACGCGTAAGCGGTCGTGTGACGCGCGAGGGCCCGCATCCCGTCTCCGGGGTGCGGGCCCTTTCGCGTGGTCAGCCGGCGGTGCGGGGGATCTGTTCCTCCCAGGTGCGGTGGAAGACGACTTCGCCGCCCTCCTTGCAGATGAGCTCGTTGACGGTGAAGAACGAGTCGGCGTCGCAGGAGATCTCGGAGCGGGTGTCGACCGTGCAGTCCCAGGCGAGTTCGGGGCGGTGGAGGCGGACGGACCACTCGGAGCGGGTGCGGGCGGAGAGGGGGCCGCTCTCGTCGATGGTGTAGGTCTCGACGGCGTCCTCGGTGAATTCGAGGCCGTCGGGGTACACGCGCGTGCCGCCGTACTTCGGGTCGACGTCGAGCCGCCATTCGCCCTTGGCGACGTCGCGGACGACGACGCGCTCGGGGCGGGGCTCCTCCAGGGTGCGCGGGTAGACGACGCCGAGGGGCTCGGACTGCTCGGGCTCCTCCCATTCGACGGCGTCCTGGGTGGGGGTGCGGACGGGCAGGGTGAGGTGCGAGCCGGCCGGGTCGAGGGTGAAGCCGGCCGCGTCCGGCTGGGGCCAGATCCAGGGCCAGTACGTGGAGGAGACGGCGAGGCGGACGCGGTGGCCGGGCGGGAAGGTGTGGCCGATGGCGTTCAGCTCGAAGACGTAGCTCTCCGTCTCGCCGATCTGGGCCTCGACGGCCCGGTCGCGGCCGTAGCGGGCGGAGAAGTTCAGCGCGCCGCGGGTGACGAGGGTCGAGGAGCCGTCGGGGGCGATGTCGCAGAGCCGGGCGATGACCTGTCCGGTGGGGGCGGCCGTGCGCAGGGCGAGGCTGACGGTGGGGCGGCCGAGGATCTCGATGGGGACGCCGCCCTCGGCGGTCTCGGGCACGGGGAAGTCGAAGCAGGCCGAGTGGGCGTCCTCGTCGCGCTGGTCCGGGGGCAGGTCGGCGTCGTTGCCGAAGGGGAAGAAGCGGCCGGCGTCGAGCCCGGTCTGCTGGGGGGAGTCGACGACGACGGGCGCGCCCTGGAAGGCGTACGTGACGGGGGTGACGTTCGGGGAGGGCCAGGAGGGGTCGGCGACCCAGCGGCCGGGGAGCTCGTCGTAGACGGTGGCGGGCCGGTGGGACTCGCTGATCCAGGAGCGGAGCAGCGGTTCGGCCATCACGTCGTTGTCGACGCCCTTGAGGTGGTGGTCCCACCAGCGCAGGGTCTCCTGGAGGAAGCCGATGGCGGGGCCGGGCGGCAGGCCGCGGTCGGGGTACTGGTGGGACCAGGGGCCGATGATGCCGCGCACCCGGTCCTGGGGGAGGTGGTGGGCGAGCCGCAGGACGGTGTCGCGGTACGGGTCGTGCCAGCCGCCGACGGCGAGGACGGCGGCCCGGATGGCGCCGTAGTCCTCGCAGACGCTGCCGTGCTTCCAGTAGGCGTCGCGGGTCTGGTGGGAGAGCCAGGTGTGGACGAGGGGCTCGACGGTCTCCAGGCGCTTGAGCCACAGGGCGCGCCATTCCTCGCCGACGTACTGGGGGTCCGGCGGGCGGGCGACGAAGGCGAGCATGGTGGCCGCCCAGGCGTGCATGTCGACGCCGAGGACGGAGCCGCCCATGTAGTGGACGTCGTTGTCGTAGCGGTCGTCGGTGGAGCAGACGGTGACGATCGCCTTGAGGGGTTCGGGGGCGAGGGCGGCGATCTGGAGTGAGTTGAAGCCGCCCCAGGAGATGCCGAACATGCCGACCTTGCCGGTGCACCAGGGCTGCTCGGCGAGCCAGTTCACGACGGCCACGCCGTCGGCGAGCTCGACGGCGTCGTACTCGTCGCCGGGCAGGCCCTCGCTGTTGCCGTGGCCGCGGACGTCGACCCGTACGGAGGCGTAGCCGTGGCCCGCGTACCAGGGGTGGCGCTGCCAGTCGCGGGGCGCGGTCCAGTCGGTGAGGCGGTAGGGCAGGTACTCCAGGAGGGCCGGTACGGGTTCGTCGGTGACCGGGCGCCACACGCGCGCGTACAGCCGGGTTCCGTCCGGGAGGGGGATGCGGACGTCTTCGTGGCGGGTCTCGTACGGGAAGTCGGTACGGATCTTCATCACGGCTCCCTGAGCGGACTAGTGGACGGGGTGCATGGTGCGGCGCAGCCAGGGCGCCAGGGCGATCACGGCGAGGCCGACGGCGACGGCCACGGCGCCGTTGACGCCGAAGTAGGCGGGCTTGGAGACGTCGTCGTAGAGCTTCACGGTCTGGGCCTGGATGCCGTTGGCGAGGGCGAGGGAGAGGAACCAGAGCGACATCGTCTGGCTGGCGAAGGCCTTGGGGGCGAGCTTGCTGGTGGCGGACATCCCGGAGGTCTCCAGGAGCACGTCGCCGAGGCCGAGCAGCAGGTACGAGCCGACGATCCACCAGGCGGCCATCTGGTACGTGTCGTCGGCGTGCCCGGAGGTCGGCAGGACCATCAGGAGGAACGAGAGGCCGCCCAGGATCACGCCGTAGGCGATCTTGTTGGAGGCGTGCGGCTGCTTGTGGCCCATCCGGGCCCAGACGGCGGCCACGACGGGCGCCAGGAGGACCTCGAAGGCGCCCAGGGCGGAGGCGTACCAGCTGGCGGGGAAGTCGAAGCCGAGGATGGTCGTGCGGGCGTTGGTGGAGGCCAGCAGCATCATCGTGGAGTAGGCCTGGAAGAGGATGAAGTTGAACGCCACCGAGGCCAGGAACAGCACGATGTACGGCTTGAGGCGGCCGCGCTCCTCGGCCGTGACCCGGGGGCTGGTGAACATCACCCAGAAGTAGACGACGGGCGCGATCACCGAGATCAGGGTCAGCAGGTCGACGAACCGGTCCATGGTGAGCCAGCCCGCGAGGGCGAGGGCGGTGGCCACGGCGGCGACCGCGACCGTGCCGACGACGATCGACCTGACCGCCCGGCGCATGGCGTCAGGGGCGAGCGGGAACTCGGCGGAGTGCTTGCGTCCGGCCAGGTGACGGCGGCCGGCGACGTACTGGATCAGGCCGAGGGTCATGCCGAGGGCGGCGGCCGAGAAGCCCCAGTGGTAGCCCTTGTGGTCGGCGAGCCAGCCGGTGATCAGCGGTCCCGCGAAGGCGCCGATGTTGATCGCCATGTAGTAGAGCGCGAAACCGGCGTCGCGGCGGTCGTCGTCGGTGCGGTAGAGCTTGCCGACCATGGTTGCCACGTTCGGCTTCAGGAGGCCGGTGCCGGCGCTGATCAGGCCGAGGCCGACCCAGGTCATGGCGGCCGTCGGCACCGCCATGGCGTAGTGGCCGCAGGCGATCAGGATGCCGCCCCAGAGGACCGCGCGGTAGGAGCCCAGGATGCGGTCGGCGAGCCAGCCGCCGGCGACCGACACCAGGTAGACGAGGGTGCCGTAGGCGGCGGAGACGGAGGCCGCGGTGCCCGGGTCCATGCCGAGGCCGCCGTCGGCGACGGTGGCGGCGAAGTACAGGACGAGGATCGCCTGCATGCCGAGGAACGAGAACCGCTCCCAGACCTCCAGGCCGGAGAGGGTCAGCAGTCCCTTGGGGTGGCCGAGGAAGGCGCGGTCGTCCTCGGGCGGAGGCTGCTCGCCGTTCGGGTCGGTATCGATCGTTGTTCGGGACAAAACGCCTACTCCTGGTCGTATGAGCTGATCACGAACATACCGGGGGTGACGGGAAGGCGCCCACGGTGATCGAAAGGTGACCGGATACGCTGGCTTGAGTGAATCCAGCGACACATCGACAATCCGTGTGATCGTCAACAGTCCGTGTGAACAATCCGTGTGATCGTCAGCAGGCGTCAGCAGACAGGAGACCCCCTCGTGACCGTCGTCGGGCCGTTCGGTCTTAGCGTGCGGGACCAGGCTCTTGAGGCCGATGTCCAGACCGGTTTGGCGGCTGTGGAGGCGGGCCTCCTGGACGCCACCAAGAGCGATGTCCCCTTCATCACGGAGGCCGCGCAGCACCTCGTGCTGGCCGGCGGGAAGCGCTTCCGCCCCCTGCTCGTGATGCTCGCCGCCCAGTTCGGCGACCCCTACGCGCCGGGCGTCGTGCCCTCCGCCGTGGTCGTCGAGCTCACCCACCTGGCCACGCTCTACCACGACGACGTCATGGACGAGGCCGACGTCCGGCGCGGCGTCGACAGCGCCAACACCCGCTGGGGCAACTCCATCGCCGTCCTCACGGGTGACTTCCTCTTCGCCCGCGCCTCGCACACGCTCGCGGACCTCGGCCCCGAGGCCGTACGGATCCAGTCCGAGGCGTTCGAACGGCTCGTGACCGGCCAGATCCTGGAGACCGCCGGACCGACCGACGGCCGCGACCCCGTCGACCACTACCTCGACGTCCTCGGCGGCAAGACCGGCTCCCTCGTCGCCGTCTCCTGCCGCTTCGGCGCCATGATGTCCGGCGCCGACGACTCCGTCGTCGACATCCTCACCCAGTACGGCGAGCGGCTCGGCGTCGCCTTCCAGCTCGCCGACGACGTCCTCGACATCGCCTCCGACTCCCACGAGTCCGGCAAGACCCCCGGCACCGACCTCCGCGAGGGCATCCCCACCCTGCCCGTCCTGCACCTGCGGGCCGCGGCCGCCGCCCACGGACGCCCCGAGGACGTCGAGCTCGTCGCCCTGATCGACGGCGACCTCACCGACGACGCCCGGCACGCCGAGGCCCTCCGCCGGCTCCGCGCCCACCCCGCCCTGGAGCAGGCCCGCCGCGACACCGTCCGGTACGCCGAGGAGGCCCGCGCCATGCTCGCGCCCCTCCCCGACGGCTACGCCAAGTCGGCTCTGGAAGAGATGTGCGACGCGGTGGTCCACCGCGCGGGCTAGGGCATCTCAGGGTCGGGTCATCCCATAGCAGTACGCCAGGTTGATCCCGGGGTCTGACGATTCCGTGCTCCCCGTTTGGTCAGATGGAGGTATCGACCACACCAGGGCGCACGGAGGTAGCGGAGACCATGGCAGCGAACGAAGCCCGTAGCGAGACCCGTCGCAAGGCGAGCCGGTACGTCGTCCCGGTCGCGGTGGCCGGAGTGGCCGCGGCGACCATCGGCCTCGTCCCGGCGCTCGCGGCGTCCGGAGACCCGGACCTGCCGGAGATCACGGCCCAGCAGCTCATCGAGAAGATCGCCGCCTCGGACACCCAGACCCTGTCCGGCACGTTCAAGATCTCCACCGACCTCGGCCTGCCGTCCCTCGGCGGCCTGGCCGGCATCGGCGGCGGCGCGGGCTCCGGCTCCGCGGACCCGACGGAGAAGCTCACCGAGCTCGTCGCGGGCAGCCACACGCTGCGCGTCTCCGCGGACGGGCCCGAGCGCCAGCGGCTCACCCTGCTCGACGGCTCCGACGAGTACAGCCTGATCCACAACGGCGACGACGTCTGGGCCTACGACAGCAAGTCCAACGAGGTCTTCCACGAGAAGGGCGCGTCCGGCGCCCCCGAGGCCGACAAGCAGCTCCCCAGCACGCCCAAGCAGCTCGCGGACGAGGTTCTGAAGGCCGCCGGCGACACCACCTCGATCACCGTCGGCGGTACGGCGAAGGTGGCCGGCCGCGACGCCTACCAGCTGGTGATCAAGCCGAAGCAGGCCGGCTCCACGGTCGAGTCGGTGAAGATCGCGGTGGACGCGGCGAACGGCACCCCGCTGAAGTTCACCCTCTCCTCGGTCGAGGGCGGCAAGCCGGTCGTCGACGCCGGCTTCACCAAGGTCGACTTCGCCAAGCCGGCCGCCTCCGACTTCACCTTCAAGGCGCCCGAGGGCGCGAAGGTGACGGAGGGTTCCGCCGACAAGGGCGACGTCGAGGGAGACCTGCCCGAGGGCTTCGAGGGCGGCATCCCCGGCCTGGGGAACCTCGGCGACCTCGGCAAGGACGGCCTCGGGAAGGACGGCGGCCTCAACGTCATCGGCGAGGGCTGGACGACCATCGCCAAGCTCGACACCGGCGCCCCCGCGCCCAAGACCGACGAAGCGCCGAAGGAGATCCAGGGCTTCCTGGACTCCTTCGGCGACAAGGTCACCGGCAAGTTCGGCTCCGGCACCGTCTTCAAGACGAAGCTGGTGAACGCGCTCCTCACCGACGACGGCAAGGTCTACGTCGGCGCGGTGACGAAGGACGCGCTCGTGGACGCGGCGAACTCCGGCAAGTAACAGCGAAGTTGGGACCCCGGGCGGGTCGGGGGCGATGTTCACCGACCCACCCGGGAGTTTCGGGCTTACGGGCTTACGGGCTTACGGGTTTTACGGGAACGTCAGCTTGAAGTTGTTGATGTAGCCGGTGTCGGCGGAGGCCTTGTCCTGGACGCGGAGCTTCCAGGCACCGTTGGCGACCTCGGTGGAGGCGTTGACGGTGAAGGTCTGCTGGATGTTGTCGGCGCTGCCGCCGGAGCGGTTGGAGAGGCTGTAGACCGAGCCGTCGGGGGCGATGAGGTCGACGACGAGGTCACCGCGGTAGGTGTGGATGATGTCCACGCCGACGGCGAGGTTGCTCGGGGCGTTGCCGGTGATGCCGGTGACGTTCACGGTCGAGGTGACCGCGGCGCCGGGGGAGTCCGGGATGGTCACGTCCGCGGAGTTCTCGAAGACCGTGCCGGTCGGCGGGGTCGTCGTCCCGGAGAGCGTCCAGATCGCGTGCGCGATGGCGTCGCTGTTGCGGTCGAGGGCGGTGTCGTTGATGTTCGCCGTCGTGTCGCAGGACGAGTGGTAGCACCGGTCGAAGGCCTGACCGGACGTGCCGCCCCACTTCTGCGCCTGGGCCGCCGTCTTGATGTAGTCGGCGCCGGTGAACAGGCCGCCGACCGGGATGCCGACGTTCTTGAACGGGGCGTGGTCGGAGCGGCCGTCGCCCTCGGTCTCGATCTCGGTGGCTATGCCGAGCCCGGCGAAGTAGTTCTTGAAGGTCTGCTCGATCGTCGGGTCGTCGTCGTAGACGAAGTAGCCCGGGTTGGGCGAGCCGATCATGTCGAAGTTCAGGTAGCCCTTGATCTTCGAACGCTCGGTGGTCGCCAGGTTGTTGACGTAGTACTTCGAGCCGATGAGGCCGAGTTCCTCGGCACCCCACCAGCCGAACCGCAGGTGCTTCGTGGGCTGGAAGCCGGCACGGGAGACCGCGAGCGCCGTCTCCAGGACGGCCGCCGACCCGGACCCGTTGTCGTTGATGCCGGGCCCCGAGGTGACCGAGTCGAGGTGCGAACCGGCCATCAGGACCTGGTTCGGGTCACCGCCCGGCCAGTCGGCTATCAGGTTGTAGCCGGTCGCGCCGCTGGAGGTGAAGGTCTGCAGCGTCGTCGTGTATCCGGCCGCGTCGAGCTTGGCCTTCACGAAGTCGATCGACGCCTTGTAACCCGCCCGGCCGTGGGCGCGGTTGCCGCCGTTGGCCGTCGCGATCGACTGCAGGTCCGTCAAGTGCTGCTTGACGTTGGCGAGCGGGATGTCGGGCGCGGCGGCAGCCGCCTGCGACCCGGCGGACGCGGTCCCGGTGAGACCGCCGAGCGCGAGCGCCGCGAGGGCGGCGACCGCGGTGACACGTCTGGGCACGGAGATGTTCATCTGTGGGGGCTCCGGATTCCGAACGGGGATGGGACGGAACGTGCGAGACGCCCCATGGCTTGGGTGCCACGAGGCGCTGGAGCTGTGCGTGTGCGTGTGCGGTGTTCAGGTATTCGTGCGTTCTTCTGTGCGTGCTGAATGTTCAGTGAGAGTTTGACTCTGCGTCAAGAGCGGAAACCGGTCAGACGCGTTCGCTCAGCGGACGGAACGGCAGTGCGTCGCTTCTCCAATACGCCCTGAGCGGTACCTGGAAGGCTCCCCCCTGGGCCCGCCTGATCCCCGGCGCACCCTAAGGCGTGTCGGCCTGGGGATCACCTTTCGGCGGCGCGGTCGGAGACGAGGCCGATCTGCGGCAGGAGCTAGGCGGCTGCTCTCGCGGTGGTGCGGCAGTCCGTGCACAGACCGTCGGACGTCGGTGGCGGGAAGGGGCGTCCGCAGTCGTCGCACTCGATGAAGCGGGAGCCCGGCGAGGGTGCGGGCGATGGCGTGGCGGGCAGGGGCGGCGGCAGTAGGGACCTCAGGCGGTGGGCGAGGAGGCCTGCCGGGTGGGCGAGGTTGTCGGGAAGGCTCGCGCAGAGCGTGCGGCGGACGGCGTCGGGGCGGGCTCCCCGGTCGAGCCAGACGGTCACCTCCGGGGCCAGGCGCAGGACGTCCCGCTCCGAGAGCAACAGCCGGGGCTCGTGCACGCGCAGCTCCGCCAGGACGGCGGCGGCGACGCGGTGGCACTCCGCGAGCGGCGGGACGGGCGGGGGCGGGGGCGTCGGCGTCGGTGCTTTCGGTGCGGGCGCCGGCTCCTGCCGTACGGGCGGTGTCGTTGCGCCTGCGGGCGCCGGGTCCTGCCGTACGGGCGGTGCCGCCCTGCGTACGGGCTCCGGCTTCTGCCGTGCGGGCGGTGCTGTCCTGCGTACGGGCTCGGGTTCAGCCCCCGGGCGGTTGTACGAGATCGTGCGGTGCACGAACCGGCCGTCCGGCAGTCGCTCCCTGGTGCGCTTGAGGTAGCCGTAGGCCTCCAGCTCCCGCATCGCGCGGGCGACGACCAGCTCGGTGTTGGGCACTTGGGCCGCGATCGCCTTGACTCCGACGGGGGCCCCGGCGGGCAGCGACTGGAGGTAGAGGGCCAGGCCTCGTGCTTCCAGCGTGAGCTTGCGGTGCTGAGCGAGGTGGTTTCCGGTGACCACGTACTGCGTGTCGTGGCGGACGTTGACATGAACGAGCCCGGAAGGGGGCAGCGGCGCGTTAGGCTGCTTGGAAGCCATCGGGAAGGTGCTTCTTCCTCGTTGGTCAGGCCCTCGATCGGGAAGTCAGTCCCGGCCGGGGGCCGACGTGTTGCTGGGGTTGGCGCCGAGCATATGCCAGGCAACCAGCCTCAAATCCAGCCCAGTTGGACTAAGTCACCCTTGTGAGTGACGGGTGGGCAATGGGAGGGATGGAGGGGTTGGGTAGGGATTTCCCAGGGCTTTAAGTCTTTTACGTCCCGGGCCCCCGCGACGCCGATCCCCGCGACGCCGATCCCGCGACGCGGCGCGGCTACGACAGGCCCAGTTCCGCCCACACCGTCTTGCGCGGTACGGGCCCGGGCCGTACGCCCCAGCTCCGCGCGAGGCCCTCCACGATGAGCAGTCCCCGCCCGGCCGTGACGGGCAGCCGGTCACCCCGCGTATCGACCACCTCGATACGGAGGGCGTCCCCGGTGGCGGACATCGCGAGCCGGAAGTCCCGGCCCGGCACCCGGCCGTGCGTCACGGCGTTCGCGGCGAGCTCGGCGACGATGCTCGCCGCCGGCGCGGCCACGTACTCCAGCCCCCAGGAACGCAGCTGCTCCACGGCGAGCAATCGTGCGAGGCGGGCGCCGCGAGGTGTCGCGGAGAGCTGGATTCCGAATTGGCGTACGGACGCCACAAGTTGGGCCTGTTCCTCGTTCATGCCACCCAGCGTGGCGGCGTGTGCCTACGCTGCCCAGCGAACATGCCCTTACGTACGGTTACTGTCCTGCGTCTGTCCGGCCCTGTCCCGACTGTCTCGCGTGGCGCGCCGGGAAGGGCTGTGCCGAAGGAGGTGGGCACGCATGGGCGTGGACGAGGTGGACGGGACGGGGACAGAGGACGCGGGCTGGGAGGTGGAGCCGGGGGATGAGTCGGGCGCGGCGGTCGTCGCGGCGGTCGGGCGCCAGATCAGGCTGTGGAGAGAGACCAAGGGGCTGAGCGCAGTCGAGTTCGGTGCGCGCATCGGCTACGGCGAGGACCTCATCCGCAAGATCGAGCGTGGGGACCGTATCCCGCGCCCTGAGTACCTGGACAAGGTGGACAAGGTGGTGGGCGCAGGCGGGATCATCTCGGCGATGAAGGGGGACATCGAGCTGGTCCGATACCCGAAGAAGCTGCGGAGTCTGGCGAAGCTTGAGGAGCGGGCGGTCGAGTTCTGCATGTACAGCAACTACAACGTCCACGGCCTGCTGCAGACGCAGGAGTTCTCGCGGGAACTCCTGTGCACGCGGCGGCCCACGTACGGGCCGGAGGAGCTGGAGCGGCACGTGGCATCGCGCATGCAGCGCCAGAAGGTGCTGGAGTGCGCGCCCGGCCCCGAATTCAGTTTCGTCCAGGAAGAGGCGACGCTCAGGCGGCCCATCGGGGGGAAAATGGTGCTGCGCCGCCAGCTCGAACACCTCTTGGAAGTGGGTGAGTTGCCCAATGTGGAGATCCAAGTGATGCCGACCGCACGGGCCGACCACCCGGGGTCGGGCGGTTTGATCGAGCTGTTGAAGTTCGGGGACGGTACGGCGGTGGGCCGCTCCGAAGGAATCTTCAACGGCCGTCCGGTCTCTGACCTCAAGCGACTCCGGATCTTGGAACTGCGCTATGGCATCATCCGCTCCAAGGCCCTGACTCCTCTGGAGTCCCGGGACTTCATCGAGCAACTGCTGGGAGAGACGTGACCGGAAACCCCGAGCTGGACTGGTTCAAGAGCAGCTTCAGCAGCAACAGCGAAGGTGACGACTGCGTCGAGGTCGCCACCACCCCCGGCACCGTCCACGTCCGTGACTCCAAGGACATCGCGCGCCCGCACTTCGCCGTCGGCCTCGCCGCCTGGGCCGGGTTCGTCGCGTACGCCTCCGGCGAGTAAGACCCGCGCGCCCGCGCCCTCATCAGGCGGGGGCGCGGGCGGCCTCCGGCGTCAGTGGACGCAGAACTCGTTGCCCTCGGGGTCGGCCATGACGACCCAGGAGCCAGAAGGCTCGTCGACGCGGCGGAGGACTTTGGCGCCGAGGGCGCCGAGGCGGTCGACCTCCGCCTCGCGGGTGCCCGGGGCCGGGTGGAGGTCGAGGTGGAGGCGGTTCTTGGTGGTCTTGGGCTCGGGGACGCGCTGGATGAGCAGGCGGCGTCCCTTGCCGCCGCCGGTCTCGGGGTCGTAAGGGTCGTCCGGGTGGCGGACGGCGGCGAGATCTCGCCAGCCGAGGCGGGAGTGGTCGGTGCCCTCGTGGAGGGTGAGCGTCGCTTCGGCGGGGACGGCCCCGAACCCGAGGAGGCGCTGGATGTGGGCGTCGTGGTCCTCCTCCAGGTAGTGGAGGGCGGCTGCCCAGAAGGCGGCCTGGGCGTGCGGGTCGTTGGCGTCGAGGACGAGCTTCCAGTGCATCGCGGTCATGTAACTAGTTATAGTGGTTACATGACCGACCTCGCCACCGGAAACGCTGGAAACGCTGGAATCGCCGGGATGGTTCTGCACCACCCCGACGGGCAGCGCTTCCGTTTCGACGCCGGCGCCCTCTGCCTCGAACTGCTGCTGACCGGCGGCACGGGGCCCGTCGCCAGCCGCTTCGAGGTCCTCGACCACGTTGACGGGTTGCTTGACTGGGTCAGGGACTGCCGGCTCGCCCCCGGACTCGACGTGACCGTCACGGAGGCGGAACTCAGGGCCGTACGGGCCACCCGGGACGCGCTGTGGGGCCTGGCCCTCGCACGGGCCGAGGGCGGACCGTACGCACCCGACGAGCTGGCCGTCGTGAACGCCGCCGCGGCCGGGGCGCCGCTCGCCGCCGAGATCCGGCCCGACGGCACGCGCGCGTGGGCGCCGGGGGCGACCGGGGCCGGGCTCCTGGCGACGGTCGCCCGGGACGCCGTCGACCTCCTGGCGGGGCCGTACGCCGACCGGATCAGGGTCTGCGGCGCCGACGACTGCGCGCTCCTCTTCGCCGACACCTCGCGCCCGGGGCGCCGCCGTTGGTGCTCGATGGACCGCTGCGGCAACCGGCACAAGGTGCGCGCGCACCGGGCTCGTACCGGCGAGGCCTGACCTCGGGAAAGGGCCCGGTCGTCACGGGACGGAACGGGACGGCGCGCGGGACCGCGAGGACGTAGGGTCGGGCTCCGGAACAGCCGGTACGCGTACGGGAGTCGGGCTCCCGGGTCGGCCCGCCGGTCACACGTCCTCGAAGGAGCGCACGTACATGCAGATCGCCGTACTGGGAACGGGTGAGGTCGGCCGCCGCCTCGCCGGCAAGCTGGTCTCGCTCGGCCACGAGGTCACGCTGGGCTCCCGCACCGCGGACAACGCCGAGGCCGTGAAGTGGGCGGCGGAACACGGCGCCCGGAACGGCACGTTCGCCGACGCGGCCGCCGGCGCCGAGCTGGTCGTGAACGCGACCGGCGGGCTCGTCTCGCTCGCCGCCCTCCAAGCGGCGGGCGCCGAGAACCTGCGGGGCAAGGTCGTCGTCGACGTGTCCAACCCGCTGGACTTCTCCGAGGGCTTCCCGCCGAAGGTCGCGACGTTCGACGGGCTCAGCCTCGCCGAGCACCTGCAGAAGGCGTTCCCGGAGGCCCGGGTGGTCAAGACGCTCAACACGATGACCAACACGGTCATGGTCGAGCCGGGCCGTGTGCCCGGAAACCACAACGTCTTCCTCAGCGGCGACGACGAGGCCGCGAAGGCGGTCGTCACCGAGCTGCTGGTCTCCTTCGGCTGGACGGCCGACCGGGTCCTCGACCTCGGCGACCTCTCCACCGCCCGCGCGACCGAGCAGATGCTCCCGATCTGGCTGCGGCTCTACGGCGTGCTCGGCACCGGGGACTTCAACTTCGCGGTCTCCGTCGCCGGGTCCTGAACGAGCAGGTGGTCCAGGAGGCCGCCGGGCACCGGATACGGCTCCTCGCGGGGGAGCAGCCGGCCCGCGGCCTCCAGGTCACCGGCCCTGACGAGGCCGTGCACCTCGCGGGCGAGCGCGGTCACGTCGGTGATCCCGACCGTCCACTCGTCCGCGTACGCGCGGGAGGCCTCGCCCGCCAGCCCGAGCTGGAGCGAGCGGTGCGGCAGCGGCCGCAGGTGAAGGTCGCGCTCCGGGTCCCACTGGACCCGCGCCGGGGACGTCTTCAGCTGCCGCTGCCAGGTGGCGCGGTCGGCGTGGAAGCCGCGGACGTAGTGCGAGAGGCAGGCGTTCCGCAGGGCCCATTCGAAGCCCTCGCGGATGATCTCCACGGCGAGGACCGTCTCCTGGCCCTCCTTCTCGCCCCAGCCGCAGCGGTACATCATCCACAGGAACGACGGCTTGATCCACGTCATCCGGTCCCGCTTCCACGTGGACGGAAACCGCCCGTTCCGTGCCGCCGGCAGCCCGATCCCGGGCCGGTAGGCCTGGTAGACGGTGACGGTGTCCGGGGTGTGGAGCGCCCGGATCCGGTACTTCGGTTCTTCCATGGCCCCCAGAGTGCGGGGCGGCCGCCCGCCGGGGCCACCGGATTTCCGGGCCCTCCGGCGTGCCCGGCTGCGACCGAAGTCACGGCCGGGGCGGCCCCGGGCGGCCCTAATGTGGAGGGATGAACGATTCGCCCGGCTGCCCGCTGATCGGTGTCGCCGCCGCGTACCTGCCCCGGCTCTCGGAGCTCGCCTCCGACCCCGGGCTCGCGGCCGCCGTCGACCAGCACGCCGCGGCCGTCCGCGACGCCCTGATCCCGGCCCAGCGCGGCGCCGCCCGCCGCCGGGCCGTGCGGCGCGAGGAGCTCGGCGACTACGTCCTCGGCTTCACCGACTGGCTCACCGAGGCCCGCTGGACCGAGCCCGCCGGCCACGACTTCGCGACCCTGCGCCTCACCGCGGTCTGCTGGCTCATCCGCGAACACGACCTGCTGGCGGCGTAGCACCCTCCGCCCCGAGCGCCACCGGGGCCTCCGGCATGGGCGCCACCGGGGCCACCGGCGCCTCCGACCCGAGCGTCACTGGCGCCTCCGGCGCCTCCGGCGCCTCCGGCGCGGGCGCCTCGGCCGCCGACGTGGCCAGGGCCGCCTCGACCTCGGCGCGGCTGCGGCGGGCCGTGCGCAGGGCGTCCCAGGTGAGGAGGGTCAGGGCGAGCCAGACGAGGGAGAAGCCGGCCCAGCGCTCGGCGGGCATCGCCTCGTGGAAGTAGACGACGCCGAGCAGGAACTGGAAGGTCGGCGCCAGGTACTGGAGGAGGCCCAGGGTCGACAGCGGTACGCGGATGGCGGCCGCGCCGAAGCAGACCAGCGGCAGCGCGGTCACGACGCCGGTGGCGGCGAGCAGGGCCGTGTGGCCCGCGCCGTGGGCGCCGAAGGCCAGGCCGCCGCCGGCGCCGAGCCACACGAGGTAGCCGAGGGCGGGCAGGAACTGGACGGCGGTCTCGGCGGCGAGCGATTCGAGGCCGCCGAGGTTGACCTTCTTCTTGACCAGGCCGTAGACGGCGAAGGAGAAGGCGAGGGTGAGCGAGATCCACGGCGGACGCCCGTACCCGATGGCGAGGACGAGGACGGCGGTGAAGCCGACGCCGACGGCCGCCCACTGCGCGGGCCGCAGCCGTTCCTTCAGGACGAGGACGCCGAGGGCGATGGTGACGAGCGGGTTGATGAAGTAGCCGAGGGAGGCCTCGACGACGTGGCCGGTGTTCACGGACCAGATGTAGAGGCCCCAGTTCACCGTGATGACGGCGGCGGCCAGGGTGATCATGCCGAGCTTGCGCGGGCTTGCCACCAGCTCGCGGATCCAGCCCCAGCGGCGGAGCGCGAGCAGCGCGACGCCGACGAAGACCAGGGACCACACCATCCGGTGGGCGAGGATCTCGATCGCGCCGGCGGGCTTGAGGAGCGGCCAGAAGAGCGGGACCAGGCCCCACATGCCGTAGGCGCCGATCCCGTAGAGCAAGCCTGCTCTTCCTTCGTCTTCCGTCTTCACCGGACCTCCCGCCCTGCCTGCCCCGCGCCGTGCTGTCCTGTCGAAGGTAGCGCCGCGCGGGGCGGGTTGTCATGCCCGTACCGCGATACGGTCATGACGCCCTCAGGCGCCGGCCAGCGCCTCCTTGATCGTGACCGCGACCGGGGTCGTCGGGCGGCCGATCAGGCGGGCCAGATCGCCGGTCCGCCGGGCCAGCGCACCGCCCCGGACGGCGCGGTCGACGTCGACCAGGATCTCGGCGAAGACCTGCGGGACGCCGGCACCCGTGAGGATCGTGAGGTGGGTCTCGGCGGGCACGTCGCTGTACGTGATCTCCCGGCCGGTCTGCGCGGCGACCTCGGCCGCGTACTCCGCGAACGACCACGCGGTGTCGCCGCTGAGCTCGTAGACCTTCCCCAGGTGCTCGTCGGCCGGACCGGTCAGGACGGCGGCCGCGGCGGCCGCGTAGTCGGCACGGGAGGCGGAGGCGACCCGGCCCTCGCCGGCGCTGGCGACGACGGCGCCGTGCTCCAGTACGGGGGCGAGGTTGCCGGTGTAGTTCTCGGAGTACCAGCCGTTGCGGAGGAAGGTGTACGGCACGCCCGACGCCAGGATCAGCCGCTCGGTCTCCTTGTGCTCGGCCGCCAGGTCGAAGTCGGCCTCGTCCCCGCCGAGGACCCCGGTGTACGCGAGCTGGGCCACGCCCGCCGCCTTGGCCGCGTCGATCACCGCGGCGTGCTGCGGCACCCGCTGCCCGACCTCGCTGCCCGAGATCAGCAGCACCCGGTCGCCGGCCCCGAAGACCTCCGCGAGCGTCTCCGGACGGCTGTAGTCGGCGATCCGCAGCTCCACCCCGCGCTCCGCCAGCTCGGCCGCCTTCTCCTTGTTCCGCACGACGGCGGCGACGGACTCGGCGGGGACGGTGGCGAGGAGGGCGTCGATGACGAGACGGCCGAGCTGGCCGGTGGCTCCGGTGACGACGATGCTCATGATGCTTCCTTCTTCCCGGGGTGCGGTGGGGTGCTGCTCACTCGATGCACTCACCGTACGTGGGGCGCTAACTAAAGGAAAGTACCCACTTTGAAGTAAGGTACTGGCATGGGAGTAAGTAAGCCGGCGAACGTGAACGAGCCGATGTGCCCCTCGCGCCTCGTCCTGGAGCACGTCACCAGCCGCTGGGGCGTCCTGATCCTCGCCGCCCTGCTGGAGCGCTCGTACCGCTTCAGCGAGCTACGGCGCCTGATCGGCGGCGTCAGCGAGAAGATGCTCGCCCAGACCCTCCAGACCCTGGAGCGCGACGGCTTCGTCCACCGCGACGCCAAACCCGTCATCCCGCCCCGCGTCGACTACACCCTCACCGACCTCGGCACCGAGGCCGCCCGACAGGTCTGGGAGCTCGCCCGATGGACCGAGCGCCGGATCGGCGTCGTCGAGGAGGCCCGCGCCCGCTACGACGAGGCACGTCGCGAGCGTGCCACGGATCGGTCCCAATGATGTTGTAAGTGGGGCGAGTTGTCGGTGCCTCGCCGTACGATCTGCTCACTGTTCGTGGGGAAACCGTGAGTGACCGTGGGGGAACTGTGGCGTACGGGGACCGAAGACTGTGGCGTGCCTGCTGTGGCGTACTCCTGGGCGGGGTGATCGCCGCCGGCTGCACCAGCGGCGGTGAGAAACCCGACGACAACGCAGCCAAACCGAGCACGAGCGCGCCGGCGGCCCCGACCAAGGCCCCCACCACCGCACCCACCCCGACCGCGCTCGACTTCACGCCCGACCCCAAGCGCGCCCCCAAGACCGAGGCCGAGGCCCGCCGCCTCGCCCTCGCCGTCGTCGCCGGCCCCGACGCCTGGGCCCCGGGGTACGTCAAACGCACCCCGTACCTCAGCGACCCCGACTACTGGCCCGTCCTCGGCGAGAACTGCTCCTGGGAGACCGGCACCAAGCCCGCGAGCGTGCTCGCCAGCGTCACCGCCTACAGCGAGTTCCCCGCGACCGGTGGCAAGGGCGTCCTGAGGGTCGCCGCCACCGTCACCGTGCACCGGACTGAGTCCGACGCCGACTGGGAGATGGCCTCCACCCTCGAAGAGGCGCTGAACTGCCCTGACCAGAAGCTCCGGGACGGCGAGCGCGTCACCGGACTCATGTCGCTCGGCAACCCCTTCGGCGTCGGCGGCAACGCCACCGCCCACGACGCGATCCGCGAGGGCGGCTCCTACGTCAACGACGCGGTGAAGGGGAAGCAGCCCTACAGCTGGTACCAGTCCCGGCTGGGCCAGGTCACCGTCGCCACCGTCGTGAAGGGAGCCCCCGGCTACCAGGAGTTGAGCGACGCCACCACCACCGGCACGTCCCAGGCGCAGGTCCAGGCCCTCGTCACCATGCTCGAACGCGCCGAGGCCGAGCTGGAGGTCAAGTAATGAACCCCACCACACCGCAACCCGAACCCGGCGCCCTCCAGCCGCTGCTGCCCTCCGACCCCTCGGCCATCGCCGGCTACCGGCTCCTCGGCCGGCTCGGCGCCGGCGGCATGGGCGTCGTCTACCTCGGCCGCACCGCCGCGGGCGAACTCGCCGCCGTCAAGGTCACCCACGCCGACCAGGCCGACCAGCCCGACTTCCGGGCCCGCTTCCGCCGCGAGGTCGAGGCCGCCCGCCGGGTCTCCAGCCCGTGGGCCGTCCCCGTCACCGGCGCCGACCCCGACGCCCCCGAACCCTGGATGGCCACCGCCTTCGTCGCGGGCCCCTCCCTCGGCGAGGCCGTCGCCGCACACGGCCCGCTGCCCGAGCGGAGCGTCCGCCTCCTCGGCTGGTCCGTCGCCCGCGCCCTCGCCGCCGTCCACGCCGCCGGACTCGTCCACCGCGACGTCAAGCCGGGCAACGTCCTCCTCGCCGTCGACGGCCCCCGCCTCATCGACTTCGGCATCGCCCGCGCCACCGGAGAGACCGCCCTCACCGCCACCGACATGGTCGTCGGCACCCCCGGCTTCCTCGCCCCCGAGCAGGCCGAGGCCCGCACCGACGCCATCGGCCCGCCCGCCGACGTCTTCGCCCTCGGCTGCCTCCTCGCCTACGCGGCGACCGGCCGCCCGCCCTTCGGCACCGGCGCCGTCGACGCCCTGATGTACCGGACCGTCCACGACGAACCTGACCTCACCGGCGTACCCGAAGGCCTGCTCGACCTCGTCCGGGCCTGCCTCGCCAAGGACCCGGCCGGACGGCCTACCGCGGCCGAGATCGGCGTCCGGCTCGTCGAGGACAGCCCCGGCGACGGCGCCGAATGGCTCCCCGCGCCCGTCGTCCGGACGATCGCCGAACGCTCCGCCCGGATGCTCGCCCTCCCCGAGATCGACGCCACCGAGGCCGGCGCCACCACCGGCCCGGCCGCCCCGGAGAAGAGCCGACGCGGCTTCCTGCTGCTCGCCTCCGGCGCCGCCGTGCTGGCCGTCGGCGGCGGCGCGGCGGCCGTCTGGGCGGGGCTCGGCGACGACGACAGGACGGACGGCAAGGGCGGCGGCAAGAAGCCCGCACCGCCCCGCACCAGCTGGACCATCGGCGTCCTCGCCGACCTGTCCGGGCCGACCAAGGAGATCGGCCGTGCCCAGGAGAACGGCGCACGCCTGGCCGTCGAGCAGTTCAACGCCCGCAAGGACAAGCCCTTCACGCTCGGCCTCAAGGTGGTCGACGACCGCGGTGACGCGTCGCGGGCTCTGAAGACTGCCGGGGTACTCACCGCCGACCCCGGAGTCCTCGCCGTCCTCGGCCCCACCGGCGACGCCGTCGCCGAGGCCGCCATGCCCGCCTTCGAGGAGTCCGGCATTCCGCTGATCACGGTCTCAGCCGGGTACAACCTGCTCACCCTGCGCTCGGGCAGCGCGAAGAACGAGACGTTCCTGCGCGCCATCCCGAACCACATCAGCGCGGGCACGCACCTCTCCTTCGCCGCCACCCTGCTGCCCGAGATGCGTCGCCCCGGAGTCCTGGAGGACCGGACCGAGGACCGATACAGCTGGCAGGTCACCGGCGGCGTCCGCTTCGGCTTCGGACAGGCCGGCATCGCCCCGCACTTCCGGGTCGTCCCCGCCCACGGCGACGCGCGCGCGTACCGCCGGGTGCTCGGCGAGATGATCGACGCCGGCATCGACGCGTACATCCACTGCGGCGTCACCGAGACCGCCGTCCACGCTGCCCGAGCCCTCGCCGAACTCGGCTTCACCGGACCGAGGTTCACCGGCCAGGCCGTCTTCGGGCAGGACTTCGTCAAGCAGGCCGGGGCCGCAGCCGAAGGCTGGTACGTGTGCGCCCCCGTCGCCGACCCCGCCACGCAGAAGACGGCCGCCGCCTTCATCGCCGCCCACCGCAAGCGGTTCGGGACGGCCCCCGCGTACTACGCCGGCGAGTCGTACGACGTGGTCACGATGACGATCGGGCAGCTGGTGGCCCAGGCGAAGGCCGGCGGCAAACCCGCGCGCAAGGGCCTGTGGGCCGCGCTGCGCAAGCAGGACTACAAGGGCGTGATGGGCGGCTACAACTTCAACGAGTACGGCGACCTGGGGATGGGCGGGACGTTCGTCTTCGCGGTGCAGAACGGCGCGTACAAGCCGATCGGCTCCGCGCCCCTGCTGCCGAACAAGCCCAAGAACGACAAGAAGGCCTGACCCGTGCAGCCGCTCCGCAAGGCCGACCCGTCGACCCTCGCCGGCTACCGGCTCCTCGGGCGGCTCGGCGCCGGCGGCATGGGCGTCGTCTACCTCGCCCGTGGTGCCGGCGGAACCCTCGCCGCCCTCAAGCTCATCCGTGCCGAGCACGCCGCCGACCCCGGCTTCCGGGAACGGTTCCGCCGCGAAGCCCGCGCCGCCGAACGCATCACCGGCCGCTGGGTCGTCCGCGTCCTCGGCGCCGACCCCGAGGCCCGGGAGCCGTGGCTCGCCACCGAGTACGTCCCCGGGCCCTCGCTCGCCGAGGCCGTCGGCCTGCACGGCGCTCTCCCCGAACCGACCGTCCGGGCCCTGGGTGCCCGCCTCGCCTCCGCCCTCGCCGACATGCACGAGGCGGGGCTCGTCCACAGGGACGTCAAGCCCGGGAACGTCCTCCTCGCGCTCGACGGGCCGCGCCTCATCGACTTCGGCATCGCCCGCTCCGCCGGGCAGACCGCCCTGACCGCCACCGACGCCATGGTCGGCACCCCCGGATTCCTCGCACCGGAACAGGCACGCGTCGCCGGGGCGGGCGAGGTCGGCCCGGCCAGCGACGTCTTCTCACTGGGCTGCGTCCTCGCGTACGCGCTCACCGGCGAACGCCCCTTCGGCACGGGCGGGGTGGCCGCCGTCGTCTACCGCACCGTCCACGAGGAACCTGACCTCGACGGCGTCCCCGACTCCCTGCTCCCGCTCGTCGCCTCCTGCCTCGCCAAGGACCCGGCCGACCGGCCCACGGCCGCCGACGTCCGGCAGGCCCTGGGGCGCGCCGACGGCCCGGCCGGCGACTGGCTCCCGCCCGGTCTGCCCGCCCTGATCGCCCAGCGCTCCACCCGCGTCCTCGACCTGCCCGTCGCCGACCCGACCCTGCTCACTCAGGAGGAGCGGTCGTCGGGCGTCTCGCGGCGCCGCGTCCTCATGGCCGGCTCCGCCGCTGCCGTCGCAGGCGCCGGTGGCCTCACCGCCTGGCTGCTCACCCGCACTCCGGGCGGAACAGGCACGGGCGGCATTGGCGGCTCTCTCGCCTCGTACACGTTCGGCGTCGTCACCGACCTGAGCGGCCTCACCAAGTCGGACGGGCGCGGCCAGGAGCGTGGTATCCGGCTGGCCGTGGAGGAGTTCAACGCCCGCGCCGACCGGCCCTTCGACGTGCGACTCAGGGTCGAGGACGACGGGGGGAAATCGGAGCGGGCGAAGGCCGGGGCAGCCGCGCTGCTCAAGGACCCCGCGCTGGTAGGGGTGCTGGGGCCGACCACGGTTGACACCGCCATCGCCGTGGGGAACGAACTCGTCCGCCGCCGGACGGCATTGGCGAGTGTCATCGCTGACGTATCGATCGACCGGATCGAGGGCCAGGACACCAGGGTGACGTACTTCCAGCCGCGCCCTCTCCACGACCTGATGACCGTGCCCTTCGGCCGCTACCTCACCGCTCACGGAGCCGTCCGGACCGCCGTCGTGGAGGACCGGGCGGCGGGCCGGTACAGCTGGTACGCCGTCAAGAGCCTGAACGAGTACCCGCCGTCGGGAGACAAGGGCGGAGCGGTGACCTCGCACCCCGTCGAGGCGGACAGCGAGGACTTCGGCCCCGCCGTACGGGCCGCCCTCGCGACCGACCCGCAGGGCGTGATCTACGCGGGGATGTCGCCGCGCCGGGCCGCGCTGTGCGCCAAGGCCCTGCGCGAGCAGGGGTACCGGGGGCCCTGCGGCACCGTCGAGTACGTGCTTGAGCCGGAGTTCCTCGCCGTCGCCGGCACGGCCGCCGAGGGCTGGTATTTCGGCACCGGCTACGTCGACCCCGACGTGCTGCCGGCGGCCCGGAAGTTCGCGGCCGCGTACCGGAAACGCTGGGGCCTCGCCGGCGGGACCCCGGTCGACCGGTTCGCGACGGAAGCGTACGACGTCGCCAACTGGGCGCTCCAGGCACTGCGCACGGCGGCTGTGAACCACGCGGAGTCCGCCGCGTCGGGCGTCATCAACAGTCTGCTGGCGACCCCGTACACAGGGATCGCCAAGACGTACTCGGCCCGGACGACCAGGAACACGACCGCGGCCCTCGTGGGCCTCTACCTCTGGCAGGTGAAGGGCGGAGTGCCTCGATGCCTCGGGGAGTTCAAGGAGGCAGCCGCGAAGGGCACGTAAAAGGGCCCGGCCGACGCTCGTCGGCCGGGCCCCAGTGGCGTACGGGAACGGCCTCAGCCGACGACCGTCCACGTGTCGTTCCCCGCCAGCAGCCGGCCCAGGTCGCCCTGGCCGTTGCGCTCGACGGCCGTGTCGAGCTGCTCGGCCATCAGCGTGTCGTACACCGGGCGTTCGACCGACCGGAGGACGCCGATGGGGGTCTGGTGGAGGGTGTCGGGGTCGGCGAGCCGGGAGAGGGCGAAGGCGGTGGTGGGGGAGGCCGCGTGGGCGTCGTGGACGAGGACGCGGGACTCGTTCTCGGCCGTGACGGTGACGACCTCCAGGTCGCCGGTGGCGGGGTCGCGGACGACGCCCTTCTCGTTCTCGGCGCCGAAGCGGATCGGCTGGCCGTGCTCCAGGCGGATGACGGCTTCCTTGGCCTGGTCCTTGTCCTTGAGGGCCTCGAAGGCGCCGTCGTTGAAGATGTTGCAGTTCTGGTAGATCTCCACGAGCGCGGTGCCGTCGTGGTCGGCGGCCTGGCGGAGGACCTCGGTGAGGTGCTTGCGGTCGGAGTCGACCGTGCGGGCCACGAAGGAGGCCTCGGCGCCGAGCGCGAGGGACACCGGGTTGAAGGGGGCGTCGAGGGAGCCCATCGGCGTCGACTTGGTGATCTTGCCGATCTCGCTGGTCGGGCTGTACTGGCCCTTGGTGAGGCCGTAGATCCGGTTGTTGAACAGCAGGATCTTGAGGTTCACGTTGCGGCGCAGCGCGTGGATGAGGTGGTTGCCGCCGATGGAGAGGGCGTCGCCGTCGCCGGTGACGACCCAGACGGACAGGTCGCGGCGGGAGGTGGCGAGGCCGGTGGCGATGGCCGGGGCGCGGCCGTGGATGGAGTGCATCCCGTAGGTGTTCATGTAGTACGGGAAGCGGGAGGAGCAGCCGATGCCGGAGACGAAGACGATGTTCTCCTTCGCCAGGCCGAGTTCGGGCATGAAGCCCTGGACGGCGGCGAGGACGGCGTAGTCGCCGCAGCCGGGGCACCAGCGGACTTCCTGGTCGGACTTGAAGTCCTTCATGGTCTGGGCGGCCTCGGCCTTGGGCACCAGGTGCAGCAGGTTCTCAGCCATCGATGGCCTCCTTGAGGGCGGCGGCGAGCTGCTCGGCCTTGAACGGCATGCCGTTGACCTGGGTGTGGCTGCGGGCGTCGACGAGGTACTTGGCCCGGACGAGGGTGGCGAGCTGGCCGAGGTTCATCTCGGGGACGACGACCTTCTCGTACCGCCCCAGGACCTCGCCGAGGTTCTTCGGGAAGGGGTTGAGGTGGCGCAGGTGGGCCTGGGCGATGGGCTTGCCGGCGACCCGGAGGCGGCGGACGGCCGCCGTGATCGGCCCGTAGGTGGAGCCCCAGCCGAGGACCAGGGTGCTCGCGCCGTCCGGGTCGTCGACCTCGATGTCGGGGACGTCGATGCCGTCGACCTTGGCCTGCCGGGTGCGGACCATGAACTCGTGGTTGGCGGGGTCGTACGAGATGTTGCCGGTGCCGTCCTGCTTCTCGATGCCGCCGATGCGGTGTTCGAGGCCGGGGGTGCCGGGGACGGCCCAGGGGCGGGCGAGGGTCTCGGGGTCGCGCTTGTACGGCCAGAAGACCTCGGTGCCGTCGTCGAGCGTGTGGTTGGGGCCGGCGGCGAACGGTGTCCGCAGGTCGGGGAGCTCCTCGACCTCGGGGATCCGCCAGGGCTCGGAGCCGTTGGCGAGGTAGCCGTCGGAGAGCAGGAAGACCGGGGTGCGGTAGGTGAGCGCGATCCGGGCGGCCTCCAGGGCCGCGTCGAAGCAGTCGGCGGGGGTCTTCGGGGCCACGACCGGGACCGGGGCCTCGCCGTTCCTGCCGTACATGGCCTGGAGGAGGTCGGCCTGCTCGGTCTTGGTCGGCAGACCGGTCGACGGGCCGCCGCGCTGGATGTCGACGATCAGCAGCGGCAGCTCCAGGGAGACCGCGAGACCGATCGTCTCGCTCTTGAGCGCGACGCCCGGGCCCGAGGTGGTGGTCACGGCGAGTGAGCCGCCGAAGGCCGCGCCGAGCGCGGCGCCGATGCCGGCGATCTCGTCCTCGGCCTGGAAGGTGCGGACACCGAAGTTCTTGTGCTTGCTGAGCTCGTGCAGGATGTCCGAGGCCGGGGTGATCGGGTACGACCCGAGGTACAGCGGCAGGTCGGCCTGCCTGCTCGCGGCGACGAGCCCGTACGACAGGGCGAGGTTCCCGGAGATGTTGCGGTACGTGCCGGTGGGGAAGGCGCGGGTCGCGGGGGCGACCTCGTAGGAGACGGCGAAGTCCTCGGTGGTCTCGCCGAAGTTCCAGCCGGCCCGGAAGGCGGCCACGTTGGCCTCGGCGATCTGCGGTTTCTTCGCGAACTTCTGGCGCAGGAAGGTCTCGGTGCCCTCAGTCGGCCGGTGGTACATCCAGGAGAGCAGCCCGAGCGCGAACATGTTCTTCGAGCGCTCGGCCTCCTTCCGGGAGAGGCCGAACTCCTTCAGCGCCTCGATCGTCAGCGTCGTCAGCGGCACCGGGTGGACGTGGTACGCGTCCAGGGAGCCGTCTTCGAGGGGCGAGGTCGCGTAGCCGACCTTGGCCATGGCGCGCTTGGCGAACTCGTCGGTGTTGACGATGATCTCGCCGCCGCGCGGTACGTCCCCGATGTTGGCCTTCAGGGCGGCGGGGTTCATCGCGACCAGCACGTTCGGGGCGTCGCCCGGGGTCAGGATGTCGTGGTCGGCGAAGTGCAGCTGGAACGAGGAGACGCCCGGCAGGGTTCCGGCGGGTGCCCGGATCTCGGCCGGGAAGTTCGGCAGCGTGGAGAGGTCGTTCCCGAAGGACGCCGTCTCCGAGGTGAACCGGTCACCCGTGAGCTGCATGCCGTCACCGGAGTCGCCCGCGAAGCGGATGATCACGCGGTCGAGACGGCGCACTTCCTTCTCGGTGCCGTTGTGCGACGTCGCCGGGGCGCTGCGCTGCTCTCCGAGCAGGGCCTCACCGGCCTCGCTACTGACCTGGCTGGTCACTGAACTGGACCTCCCTCGCGGCAAGGGGACTCTCCGCCGGAGGCGGGAGAAGGCTCGGGATGCGGTCGGTCGATCACCGCCCGTCCCGAGGCCCACCCTACGACGGCAGGGTGGGCCTCCCCGGGACTTCTCATATGACGGACCTCTTTTTGAGACGCCCTCTTGCCCTGAATCGTCACGTTCTGTCGCCACCCGGAGTGTTCTGGAATGTCATATTCCGTCTCATCCCTTGGGTCTAGGACCAGGCTATCTGACAGGGTGTCAGATGATCAGGACTTCAGATACGTCAACACCGCAAGTACCCGGCGATGATCACCGTCACTCGGGGAAAGCCCGAGCTTCAGGAAAATATTGCTGATGTGCTTCTCCACCGCGCCGTCGCTCACCACCAGCGCCTTCGCGATCGCCGAGTTCGTCCGGCCCTCCGCCATCAGACCCAGGACCTCCCGCTCGCGCGGGGTCAGGTTCGCCAGCACGTCCTGCTGACGGCTCCTGCCGAGCAGCTGCTGCACGACCTCCGGGTCGAGCGCCGTACCGCCGCCGGCCACCCGCACCACCGCGTCCACGAACTCCCGGACCTCCGCGACCCGGTCCTTCAGCAGATACCCCACACCCCTACTGGAACCGGCCAGCAGTTCGGTGGCGTACTGCTCCTCCACGTACTGCGACAGCACGAGCACACCCAGTCCCGGATGCTCCTTCCGCAGCCGCACCGCCGCCCGCACCCCCTCGTCCGTGTGCGTCGGCGGCATCCGCACGTCCGCCACCACCACGTCCGGCAGCGCGCCCTGCTCCGCGAGCCCCGCCACGGTCTCCACCAGCGCCTCGCCGTCGCCCACCCCCGCGACGACCTCGTGCCCCAGATCCGTCAGCAGCCGCGTCAGCCCCTCCCGCAGCAGCACCGAATCCTCCGCGATGACCACCCGCACCCGCGCCACGTCTTCCGCACCCACGCCCTGAAGCCCCCACGTCCGATCTTCCAATGAGGCGTTCAGCATGGCACCCGCACCGCACGCCCGGGCTATGCCCTCCAGGGCAGCTCGACGGTGATCGTGGTGGGGCCGCCGGCGGGGGAGTCGACCGCGAGGACGCCGTCGACCGCGTCGATCCGCTCGGAGAGCTTCGCGAGGCCCGCCCCGGGGGTCACGGCCGCGCCGCCGACGCCGTCGTCCCGGACCTGGAGCATGAGCCGGCCGCCCGCCCGCCACACGTCCACCCACGCCCGCCGGGCCCGCGCGTGCCCCGTCACGTTGCGCAGGAGCTCGGACACCGTGAAGTACGCGATGCCCTCGATGGCCGGCACGGGCCGGGCCGGCAGGTCCACGTCCACCGAGACGGGGACGGCGCAGCGGGAGGCGACGGCGGAGAGCGCCGCGTCGAGCCCGCGGTCGGTGAGGACGGCGGGGTGGATGCCCCGGGCGAGGTCCCGCAGCTCCTGCAGGGCGAGCTTCACCTCGCCGTGCGCCTCGTCGACGAGCACGGCCGCAGCCTGGGGGTCCTGGGCGAGCTTCTCCTTCGCGAGGCCGAGGTCCATGGCGAGCGCGGCGAGCCGCGCCTGCGCGCCGTCGTGGAGTTCGCGCTCGATGCGCCGCAGGTCGGCCGCCGCCGTGTCGACGACGACGCCGCGGTCGGACTCCAGCTCCGTGACCCGGGAGGCGAGCCGGCCCGGGCCGAGCAGCCCGGCGACGAGGAACCGGTCGACGGAGACCAGGCCGCGCAGCACCCACGGCCCGAGCAGCACGAAGACGAGGCCGATGAGGCTGGTCAGGGCGATCTCGAAGGGCGCGTCGAGGTAGAAGGAGTGGGTGGCGTCGCCGTACAGCTGGATGCCGTCCTGCCCGACCCAGGTCGGGAAGACCCACTGCCACAGCGGGTACGTGAAGAGGCTCCAGCCCCAGGCCCAGAGGGCCACCACCACGGAGAACGAGAACACCGCCCACGGCATGTGGATCACCGCGTACAGCAGGTGCCGCCACGAAGCGCCGCTCTTCAGCATCGCGCCCATCCACGAGAACGCCCCGCCGGTCCGGCCGCGCACCGGCTCGGGCGCCGCCACGTCCACCCTGAGCAGGCCCCGCGCCCTGGCCCGCTCGACGACGCCGAAGCCCCGGCACATCGCGAGCGCCCCGGCCAGGATCGGTACGCCGAGGAACGTGATCAGCAGCCCCGCCCCGGCCGACACGAGGGCGACGGACAGCGCGAACCAGCAGACGCTCAGCGGCAGCCCGATCAGCACGTATCCGAAGGCGCGCCAGGTGCGGGCCTCGAACGGCGCGCGGATCGCGGCGGGGAGGCGGTGGGAGGCCATCGCGGTGTTCCTTCTCTGCTCGGAGGGTCGGAGGGAGGGGCGGGCGGTACGTGTTCCAGGGTTCCGTCCCACGGCCCGCCGGACCATGAGGCAGGTGGGCGTCCTCGGCCGGGGGTTTTCCCTACCCGTCGGGTACGGGACCCCGGGGGGGTCCGGCTCACGCCCCCGGGCGGGAGCGCCACGGAAGCTCGGCCGTGACGGTCGTCGGGCCGCCCTCGGGGGAGTCGAGGACGAGGAGCCCGTCGACCGCGCCGAGCCGCTCGGCGAGCCCGGCCAGGCCCGTACCGCCGTCGAAGCGGGCACCGCCGGCGCCGTCGTCGTGGACCTGGAGGAGCAGCCGGTCCCCGGCACGCCACACCTCGACCGAGGCGGACTTGGCGCGGGAGTGCTTGGAGACGTTCTGGAGGAGCTCGGAGACGGTGAAGTACGCGATGCCCTCGATGGCCTCGGCCGGACGTTCCGCCAGGTCGACGGAGACCTTCACCGGCACCGTGCAGCGGGCGGAGACCGAGGAGAGCGCGGCGCTGAGCCCGCGGTCCGTGAGGACGGCCGGGTGGATGCCCCGGGCGAGGTCCCGCAGCTCCTGGAGCGCGAGCTTCACCTCGCCGTGCGCCTCGTCGACCATCGCCGCCGCGGCCTCCGGGTCGGCGAGCAGCTTCTCCTTCGCCAGGCCGAGCCCCATGGCGAGGGCCACCAGCCGGGCCTGCGCGCCGTCGTGCAGGTCGCGCTCGATGCGCCGCAGGTCGGCCGCGGCGGTGTCGACGACGACGCCCCGGTCGGACTCCAGCTCGGCGATCCGCCGCTCCAGCTCGTCGGAGGGGGAGAGCAGCCCCCGCACCATGCCCCGGTCGGCGTTGGACAGGCCGCGGGAGAGGAACGGCAGCACCGGCCACAGGACGAACAGCGAGACCAGCGCGATCGTGAACGTCACGATCCCCCAGGGCAGCCGGATCAGCCCGTACAGCTGGGTCCGCCAGGCCACCGGGTCCTTCAGCGAGGTCCACAGCCAGGCGAAGAAGCCGCCGCGGCGGGGCAGCGGGGACGGCTCGGTCACCCGGACGCCGAGCAGGGCGCGGGCCCGCGCCCGCTCCGAGCGGCCGATCAGACGCGCGCCGCCGAGCCCGAGGGCCAGCAGCGGAAGCCCGATGACGGTGACCGAGAGGCCCACCCCGAGCAGGACGCTCACGACCGCGTACACGAATCCGGCCAGCGCCGTGAAGAGGTTGGAGAGGAGGAAGGCGACCTCCTTCCAGGTCTCCTTCCCGTAGGCGAACCGGAGCGGCGGACGGGGGGCGGCGGAGGAGTCGGTGGACTCGACGGGATCAAGATCGGCGCTCATGGACCCCAGAGTGCCGGTCGGGGGCGGCGGGATGCCATGGGGGAGGTGGGTGAGGAAGAGGGGGGATAACCCCACCCGCGACTGCTTACCGTCCCTTTAGCAGGGCCTACACTCGCGTCCGTAAAGAAGTGACTCATGAGACAACGAGACCGAGGGGCGGACGTGCGGGAACCGACCGTTGTCGCGGCCGACGCGGCGGACTACTTCCAGACGTACTCCGTCGTCGGCCTGCTCGCCGTCGTCGGCGTGCTCTTCGTCGCCGTGGCGTTCAGTGCCAACCGGCTGCTCAGGCCGGTCGTGCCGACGCCCGAGAAACTCCTCACCTACGAGTGCGGTGTCGACCCCGTCGGGGAGGGCTGGGCCCACACCCAGGTCCGCTACTACGTGTACGCCTTCCTGTACGTGATCTTCGCCGTCGACTCGATCTTCCTCTTCCCCTGGGCGACGGTCTTCGCGGCGCCCGGCTACGGCGCCACCACCCTGGTCGAGATGTTCGTCTTCCTCGGCTTCCTGGCCGTGGGGCTGCTCTACGCGTACAAGAAGGGCGTCCTGGCATGGACGTAACACCGCTGCCCGCACCCAAGCTGGGGCCGCTCGCCCGCCTCGCGCCCGAGCCGATGAAGGTGGTCCTGAACTGGGGCCGCCGCTACAGCCTGTGGGTCTTCAACTTCGGCCTCGCCTGCTGCGCGATCGAGTTCATCGCCGCGTCCATGGCCCGGCACGACTTCATCCGCCTCGGCGTGATCCCCTTCGCGCCCGGCCCCCGCCAGGCCGACCTGATGATCGTCTCCGGCACGGTGACGGACAAGATGGCCCCGGCCGTCAAGCGTCTCTACGAGCAGATGCCCGAGCCCAAGTACGTCATCTCCTTCGGCGCCTGCTCCAACTGCGGCGGCCCCTACTGGGACTCGTACTCCGTCACCAAGGGCGTCGACCAGATCATCCCCGTCGACGTGTACGTCCCGGGCTGCCCGCCCCGCCCCGAAGCGCTCCTCCAGGGCATCCTCAAGCTCCAGGAGAAGATCGCCCGCGAGAACCTCGCCGAGCGGTACGCCTCCGCCCCGTCCGTGGCCCAGCTGACCAGCCCGCTCGTGGCGCCCCCCACGGGAGGCACGGCATGACCGCCGCGTTCGACTCCCTCCCCGACTCCGTCACCGAGCTCTTCGGCGAGGACGCGACGGCGGAACAGGCCTACGACCTCCTGACCGTCGACGTCCCCCCGGCCTCCTGGATCGCCGCCCTCACCACCGCACGCGACACCCTCGGCTGCACCTACTTCGACTGGCTCAGCGCCGTCGACGAACCGGGCACGGGCTTCCGCGTCTGCGCACACGTGGTGTCCCTGGGCGCCGCCGAGGCCGCTGCCGGCGGCTCCGGTGGCGGCTCCGGTAGCGGCACCGGTGGTGGCTCCCGCCCCCGCCGTCTCCTCCTCCGTACGACGGTCCCGCACTCCGCCCCCGCCCTCCCGACGGCCATCGACGTCTACGCGGGCGCCGGCTGGCACGAGCGCGAGACCCACGAGATGTTCGGCGTCGCCTTCACCGGCCACCCCCACCTCGTCCCCCTCCTCCTCCCCGAGAACTTCGAGGGCCACCCCCTCCGCAAGGACTTCGTCCTCGCCGCCCGCGTCGCCAAGCCCTGGCCCGGCGCCAAGGAACCGGGCGAGTCCCACGACGGCGGCCCCAAGCGCCGCCAGATGCTTCCCCCCGGCGTCCCCGACCCCAACGACTGGGGCCCCCTCAAGGGCCAGCTCCCCCCGGCCCCGGCCCGCCCCACCCGCGCGGCCCCCGGCGACCGCCCCGCCCGCGCTGCCACCGGCGACCGCCCGGTCCGCCGCGCCCGCTCGGTCACCGAGGGCTCCGCGAGCCAGGCCCCGGCGCCGGACTCGGCGCCCCCGGAAGCCCCTGGGACCCCCGGGACTCCGGACGCTCCCGAGACCCCGGTGGCCCGTCCGCCCCGCCGTACCCGCTCGGTGGCCGACGGCTCGGCGAGCCAGGCGCCCGCACCGGAGCCGGCGACCCCGGAAGCCCCCGAAGCCGCCGGGGCCCCGGTGGCCCGTCCGCCGCGCCGTACCCGCTCGGCGGCCGACGGCTCGGCGAGCCAGGCGGCGCCCCGGGCGGAGGGGGCCGGCCCGGCCACCCCGCGTACCCGCAGCTCGGACGCCCCGTGGCACCACGCCCGCCCGGCGTTCGAGGAGGAGCGGCCCACGGGTGAGGACAAGCCCGGCGCCGAACCCGCGACCGAGCCCGCAGCCGAACCCCCGGCCGAGCCCGCAGCCCAACCCCCGGCCGAACCCGCGACCGAGCCCGCAGCCGAACCCCCGGCCGAGCCCGCAGCCCAACCCCCGGCCGAACCCCCGGCCGAGCCCGCAGCCCAACCCTCGACCGAACCTCCGGCCGAGCCCGCAGCCCACCCCCCGACCGAACCCCCAGCCGAACCCACCGACCCCGCCGGAGGCGATCCCGCGTGAACGACGCACTCGACGTCGCCCTCCGGCTGCTGATCGTGTTCGCGGTGTTCCTGGTGCTGCCGCTGGTCGTGGGGCAGACGGAGCACAAGGTGATGGCGCACATGCAGGGCCGGCTCGGTCCGATGTACGCCGGTGGGTTCCACGGCTGGGCGCAGCTCGTCGCCGACGGCGTGAAGTTCGCGCAGAAGGAGGACGTGGTTCCGAAGGACGCGGACCGGCGGGTGTTCCAGCTGGCGCCGGCCGTCGCCCTCCTCCCGTACCTGCTCGTGCTCGTCGCGATCCCGATCGGGCCGAGCGAGGGGGCCGTCGGCCAGGTGGTCGACGCGGGGATCTTCTTCGTGCTGGCCGTGATGGGCGTCGGGGTGCTCGGCAGCCTGATGGCCGGCTGGGCGTCGGCCAACAAGTTCTCGCTGCTCGGCGGTCTGCGGACGGCGGCGCAGCTGCTCGCGTACGAGCTGCCGATGCTGCTCGCCGCCGCCTCGGTCGCGATGGCCGCCGGCACCGTCTCGCTCCCGGGCATCCTGAACGCCTTCGAGTGGTGGTGGCTGCCGTGGCAGATCATCGGCGCGATCGTCTTCTTCGTGGCGGGCCTCGCGGAGCTCCAGCGTCCGCCGTTCGACATGCCGGTGGCCGACTCGGAGATCATCTTCGGCGCGTACACGGAGTACACGGGGCTGCGGTTCGCGCTGTTCCTGCTGGCGGAGTACGCGGGCATCGTCGTGCTCTGCGGTCTCACCACCGTCCTCTTCCTCGGCGGCTGGCACGGCCCGTTCGGGGCGGACGGCCTCGGCTGGGTGTGGACGCTGCTGAAGACGGCGGTGCTCGCGTTCGTCGTGATCTGGCTGCGGGTGACGTACCCGCGCCTGCGCGAGGACCAGCTCCAGAAGCTCGCGTGGACGACGCTCGTCCCGCTCGCGCTCGCGCAGATCGCGCTGACCGGCATCGTGAAGGTGGCGATCCAGTAATGGGCATTCCCGGTTCCGGCCTCGCCAAGGGCCTCGCCGTCACGCTCCGCACGATGACGCGGAAGACGGTCACCGCGCAGTACCCGGAGGTGCAGCCCGAGCTGCCGCCGCGTACGCGCGGGGTGATCGGTCTGTTCGAGGAGAACTGCACGGTGTGCATGCTGTGCGCCCGTGAGTGCCCCGACTGGTGCATCTACATCGACTCCCACAAGGAGACGGTGCCGCCCGCCGCCCCCGGCGGCCGCGAGCGCAGCCGGAACGTCCTCGACCGGTTCGCCATCGACTTCTCGCTCTGCATGTACTGCGGCATCTGCATCGAGGTGTGCCCCTTCGACGCGCTGTTCTGGTCGCCGGAGTTCGAGTACGCGGAGACCGACATCCACGAGCTGACCCACGAGCGGGACAAGCTCCGCGAGTGGATGTGGACCGTGCCGGAGCCGCCGGCGCTCGACCCGAAGGCGGAGGAGCCGAAGGAGATCGCCGCGGCCCGCAAGGCGGCGGAGAAGGCCGCGGCAGCGGCGGCGGCCGCCGCCGAGGCGGGGGAGGAACAGCAGTGATCCTGGCAGCACAAGCGGGGGCGCAGGCCCCCGGCTTCCTCTCGCCCTCCGGCGTCGAGATCGCCTTCGTCCTGGTCGGCCTGGTGACCCTCGGCGCGGCCCTGGTCACGGTCACCACCCGGCAGCTCGTGCACGCCGCGCTGTGGCTGGTCGTGGCGCTGGGCGGCCTCGCCGTCGAGTACCTGCTGCTGACCGCCGAGTTCATCGCCTGGGTGCAGGTGCTGATCTACGTGGGTTCCGTGGTCGTCCTCCTCCTGTTCGGGCTGATGCTCACCAAGGCGCCGATCGGCCGCTCCCCGGACGCCGACTCCGGCAACCGGCCGGTGGCCCTCGCCGTGGCGCTGGCCGCGGCGGCCGCCCTGGTCTGGGTGGTCGTGGACGCGTTCCGTACGACGTGGATCGACCTCGACGGGGCCGTGCAGGGCTCGACCGAGGTGACCGGCGCCGTCCTGTTCCGGCACTGGGTGCTGCCCTTCGAGGCGCTCTCGGTGCTCCTCCTCGCGGCGCTGGTCGGCGCGATCGTCCTCTCCCGCAAGAAGGAGCAGGAGCGCTGATGCACCTCGCCTATCCGGCCGTCCTGGCCGCCCTGCTGTTCTGCGTCGGCCTGTACGGCGTCCTCGCCCGCCGCAACGCGATCCTGGTCCTGATGTCCGTCGAGCTGATGCTCAACGCGGTCAACCTCAACCTGGTCGCGTTCGACGTCTGGCTCCGCGACACCCTGCACGCGGGCCAGGCCCTCACGCTCTTCACCATCGCCGTCGCCGCCGCCGAGATCGGCATCGGTCTCGCGATCATCCTGATGGTCCACCGCAACAAGGGGACGTCGGACATCGACCGGCTCCGCGACACGGCCGAGCGGCCGGACGGCGCCGACGGGGAGCGGGAACCCACCGACGAGAAGACCGAGGCAGCCGCGTGACCACGACCACCCTCGCCGTCCTTGTCCCCCTGCTGCCCTTCGCCGGCTCGGCCGCCGGACTCCTCCTGGGCCGTACCGCGCCCGGCTTCGTCCGCCCGCTCGCCGTCCTCCCGACGCTGGCCGCCGCCGTCCTCGCCGTCCTGGTGGCCTTCAAGCAGGGCGGGGACGAAGTGATCAGCGGAGCCACTCAGCTCACGCCGACAGGCTCCGTCCCTATCTATCTGAGCTTGCACATCGACGGCTTCGCGGCCCTGGTCGCGGTGCTCGTCGGGGTCGTCGCGACCTGTGTGCAGATCTACTCGACCGGCTACCTCCGCGAGGACCCGCGCTACCCCTCGTACGCGGCGCTCGTCTCCCTCTTCACCTCCGCGATGCTGCTCGTCGTCTACTCCGGCGACCTGATGGTGCTCCTGGTCGGCTGGGAGATCATGGGCATCTGCTCGTACTTCCTCGTCGGCCACTACTGGGAGACCCCCGAGGCGCGCTCCGCGTCCCTGAAGGCCTTCCTGGTCACCAAGCTCGGCGACGTCCCCTTCCTCATCGGTCTGTTCGCGCTCGCCGCCGACGCCGGCACCTTCCGGATCACGGGAGTGCTCGGCGCGGTCGCGAGCGGCGGCCTCGACCACCCCACGCTGATCGCGCTGCTGCTGCTCGCGGGCGTGGCGGGCAAGTCCGCGCAGTTCCCGCTGCACACCTGGCTCCCGGACGCGATGGCCGGCCCCACCCCCGTCTCCGCGCTCATCCACGCGGCGACGATGGTCGCCGCCGGCATCTACTTCACGGCCCGGCTGCTGCCCGTCTTCGCCGCCTCGGCCGCCGCCATGACCGTGCTCGCCGTGATGGCGGCGGTCACGATGGTCGGCTCGGCGCTGGCCGCGCTCGCGCAGGACGACATCAAGCGGGTCCTCGCCTACTCGACGATCGGCCAGCTCGGCTACATGGCCGGCGCCCTGGCCGTCGGCGACCGCGGGGCCGCCGTCTTCCACCTGCTCTCGCACGCCGCCTTCAAGGCGCTGCTGTTCCTCGCGGCCGGCGCGGTCATCCACGCCGCCGGGACGAACTCGCTCACCGCCATGTCCCGGATGAGCGGCCTCGCGAAGCGCATCCCGGACGCGTACTGGACGATGACCGTCGCCCTCCTGGCGCTCGCCGCGATCCCGCCCTTCGCCGGCTTCTTCTCCAAGGAAGCCGTCCTCGTGGCCGCCGAGCACACCGCGCTCGGCGACCGGGACGTCGCCCCCGCGGGGGCGGGCTGGATCGTGCTCGTCGCGGGCCTGCTCACGGCCCTGCTGACCGCCGCGTACGCGCTCCGGCTCTGGCTGCGGACCTTCCGCGGCCGGGGTGCCGAAGCCCCGGATCACGGTCGTCAGCCGATCGCGATGACGGCCGTCCTGTGGGCGCTGGCGATCCCCTCGCTGGGCTTCGGCCTGACCGTCACCTACCTCGACGACTGGTTCGACGGCCACGCCCTCACCCCGACGCTCACCACGGCGGTCCTCGGCACGGGCCTGGCCGCCGCCGGCGCGATGATCACGTACGCGGTCTGGCGCACCCTCGCCGCGAGGACGCCGGCCGGGGCCCCCGTACCGCATGTGGCCCACCCGGACGCGGACGCCGGTCTCGTCGAGGCGGAGGCGCTGCACCTGCCGCACCCGGCCGAGGATCCGGCCGACCCCGGCCGGGCGCTGCTCGGGCCGCTGCACGGACCGGCCGCCGACGGTTTCCATCTGGACGCCGTCTACCGGACCGTCTTCGTCCGCCCGGTCCTCGCCGCCGCCTCCCTGGTCCGCTTCCTGGACCGCGAGGTCGTCGACACCTACGTACGCGCCGCGGGCGACTCCGCCAAGGGCCTGGGCTGGCTCGTCCGCCGCGCCCAGACCGGCAACGTGCAGACCTATCTGAGCGCCCTGCTCGCCGGCTCCGTCGTCCTGGTGATCGCCGCAGTCGCCCTCGCCAACGCCGTCGCCGGAGCGTGAGCCGTGATCGATATCAGCGAATCCGTGATGCAGTTCCTTCTTGCGTTGATCGTCGCCGGCCCGCTCATCGGCGCGGCCGCCGCCCTTCTCCCCGCCCCGCCGGGGCTGAAGGGGAAGTCACCGGACCAGGCCGTGCTCCGCCACGGCGTCACCGTCACCGCCGTGATCCTGCTGGCCGCGATCGTCCTCGCGCTCGGCTTCGACCACGACCACCCGTCGAGGATGCAGGCCACGACGGACATCACGTGGATCAAGGCACTCGACGTGCGGATCCACCTCGGTGTCGACGGCATTTCCCTCCCCCTCCTGGTCCTGACCGCGCTGCTGACCTTCCTCTGCGCGCTGTACAGCTACTTCAAGATGCCGAAGGGGCCTTCCCCCAAGGCGTTCGTCGCACTTCTCCTCGTCCTGGAGTCCGGCACCCTCGCCACCTTCGCCGTCCTCGACCTGGTCCTGTTCTTCCTGGCCTTCGAGATGGTCCTCATCCCGATGTACTTCCTCATCGCCCGCTGGGGCGGCGAGGGCAGGCAGGCCGCCGCCTGGAAGTTCATCCTCTACACGCTGCTCGGCTCCGTCGTCATGCTGCTCGGCCTGCTCCTCATCGGAGTGAAGGCCGGCACCTTCGACATGCTGGCACTCGCCACTGACAACGGCCGTGGGCTCACCACATCGGTGCAGGTCATCGCCGTTCTGGCGATCGGCGTCGGGCTCGCGGTGAAGACCCCGATGTGGCCGCTGCACAGCTGGCTCCCGGACGCCCACACCGCCGCCCCGACGGTCGGCTCGGTGCTCCTCGCCGGCGTGCTCCTGAAGATGGGCACGTACGGCTTCGTCCGGATCGTGCTGCCGATCGCCCCCGACGGCATGCGGACCTTCGCGCCCTACCTCGCCGCCTTCGCGGTCGCCGGGATCATCTACGGATCGCTCGCCTGCCTCGCACTGGCGCGGCCCGGCAACAAGGGCGACCTCAAGCGCCTGATCGCGTACTCCTCCGTCGGCCACATGGGCTTCGTCCTGCTCGGCATCGCGACCATGACCCCCACCGGCGTCAACGGCGCGCTCTTCGCCAACATCGCCCACGGACTCGTCACCGGCCTGCTGTTCTTCCTGGTCGGCGCGGTGAAGGACCGGTACGGCACGGCCGACCTCGACACCCTCGCCGGCGCCACCGGAGCCGCCCTCTACGGCCGCGCCCCGCGCCTCGGCGCGCTCCTCGCGTTCGCCGCGGTCGCCTCGCTCGGCCTGCCGGGCCTGGCCGGGTTCTGGGGCGAGATGCTCGCCCTGTTCGGCGCCTTCGAGCCCGCCGAGGGCCTCAGCCGGCCCGCGTTCCTCACCTTCATGGCGATCGGCGCGTTCGGCACCCTGCTCACCGCCGCGTACCTCCTCCTCGTGGTGCGCCGGGTCTGCATGGGCGGCCCGCGGCCCGCGGGCGAGCCGGCCATCGCCGACGTCCAGGGGTACGAGTTCGCCGCCTGGACCCCGCTCGTCGCCCTCACCGTCCTCGCCGGACTCTGGCCCGCCGTCCTCCTCGGCCTCACCGACCCGGCCGTCCAGCAGCTCCTCGCCGGAGGCACCCAGTGACCGCAGCGATCGCCCTGACCGCCGTGCCGGCGGGGCAGCCCGTGACCCCCGGGACGACGCTCGCCGAAGCCTCGCTCGTCCAGTCCGTCGACTGGCTGACGATCGCGCCCCCGACCCTGACGGCCGTGGTCGCCCTCGTCGTCCTCGTCGCCGACCTCTTCGTCCCTGCGGAGCGCAAGCAGCTCCTCGGCTGGACCGCGGTCGGCGGCCTCACGGCGGCGCTCGCCCTCCTCGTGCCGCTGCGGGCCGGCGACCGCGAGACCTTCTGCCTCACCGCCGACACCCGGATCGGCGCGTGCAGCTACACCGCCGACCACTTCACCCTCGTCATCCAGCTGCTCGTCCTCGCGGGCGCGCTCCTGACGGCGCTGCTGTCGCTGTCGGAGACCCGCGAGAAGCTCCCGGCCGGCGAGTTCTGGTTCCTGCTGCTCTCCTCGGCCGCCGGCGCGGCCCTGCTGCCGGCCTCCCGCGACCTGGCGACCCTGGTGATCGCCCTTGAGGTGGCCTCGCTGCCCGCGTTCGCGCTGGTCGGCCTGAAGCGCGGGGACCGCATGTCGGGCGAGGCGGCGCTCAAGTTCTTCCTGTCCTCGGTCACCGCGACCGCCGTGACCCTGCTCGGCGTCAGCTTCGTGTACGCGGCGACCGGCACCCTGCACCTCACGGAGCTCGCCCAGCGCCTCGACGACGTCCCCGGGCAGCTCCAGACGCTCGCCGAGGCCGGTGTCGCGCTCACCCTGGTCGGCTTCGCGTTCAAGACGGCCGCCGTCCCGTTCCACTTCTGGGTCCCCGACACCTATGTGGGCGCCCCGCTGCCCGTCGCGGCCTACCTCTCGGTGGTCGGCAAGGCCGTCGGCTTCACCGGGCTGATCCTGGTGACGGTCGTCGCCTTCCCGTCGTACGCGGACGTGTGGGGCCCGGCGCTCGCCGTCCTCGCCGCGCTCACCATGACCGTCGGCAACGTCGCCGCGCTGCGGCAGGTCTCCACGCGCGCGTGGAGCGCGGTCCGGCTGCTCGCCTGGTCCTCGGTCGCCCAGGCCGGCTACCTCCTGGTGCCGATCGCCGCCGCCGCGTACTCCAGTGACGACCAGATCGGCGCCACCGTCGCGTACGCCCTGATGTACGCCGTCGTGAACCTCGGTGCCTTCGCGGTCGTCGCGCTCGTCGCCCGTACGCACCCGGGCAACCGGCTCGCGGACTACCGGGGCCTGTACGCGGCCAGCCCCGCCGCGGCCCTCGCGCTCGGGTTCTTCCTCCTGAATCTGGCCGGTTTGCCCCCGGGTATCATCGGCCTCTTCGCCAAGGTGACCGTCTTCTCGGCGGCCGTCGACGCGGGCCTGGGGTGGCTGGCCGTGATCATGGGCCTCAACGTCGTGATCGCGCTGTACTACTACCTGCGCTGGACCGCCCTGCTCTTCCGGGCGCCGGAAGGCGCCGCGGAGAAGGCCCCCCACAAGGCCCCCGTGCCGGTCACCCTGGCGATCGTGCTGACCGCCGCCGCCGGAGTCGTACTGTCGGGCTACCCGCAGTTCGCCCTCCGCTTCGCGGCGACCGCCCTGTTCTGACCCCCCCCACAGAGAAAAACCGAGGAGCAACACCCCGTGCTGAACGGATTCAAAGACTTCATACTTCGCGGGAACGTCGTCTCGATGGCCATCGGTCTGGCCGTCGGATCGGCGTTCACGGCCGTCGTCACCGGCTTCAGCAAGGCCTTCATCACCCCGCTCATCGGCCTGGCCACCGGCTCGGTCGGCGACTTCAGCGAGGCGAAGTTCACCCTCGGCAAGACCGTCTTCCCCTACGGCCTGGCGATCTCCGCCACCATCGCCTTCCTCATCACGGCCCTCGTCCTCTACTTCCTCATCGTCGTCCCGATGGGCAAGATCCAGGACCGGTTCGCCAAGGAGGAGGCCGCCGACCCCAAGTCGGAGAAGCGCGACTGCCCCCGCTGCTTCACCGAGATCCCGGCCATCGCCAGCCGCTGCGCCCACTGCACCAGCGAGGTCGAGCCCACCGCCTTCGGCCTGGACAAGATCCCCGCCGCCCGCTGATCACCCGTACGGCCCACACGGCGGCCCCCGCGAGCCGGGGAACCCGGGCCTCCCGCCTGGCGTTGACCAGTACGGGAGGTTCCACTGGACAGGGAGCCCCTCCGGACCGAGTCCGGGGGGAGCACCACCACGAAGCAAAGGGTTCCCCTGCCGCACCACTTGGAGGGCGTACCGTGCACCGCCGGCACAACGGGCTGAGGACCGCCGTACTCCTCGGAGGGCTCTCGGCCCTCATCATCGTCATCGGCAGCTTCTTCGGACGTACGGGGCTGATCGTCGCGCTCGTCGTGGCGCTCGGCACCAACGCGTACGCGTACTGGAACAGCGACAAGCTGGCGCTCCGGGCCATGCGCGCCCGCCCGGTCAGCGAATTCGAGGCGCCCGCGCTCTACCGGATGGTGCGCGAGCTCTCCACGCAGGCCCGCCAGCCCATGCCCCGGCTCTACATCTCGCCGACCCAGGCGCCGAACGCCTTCGCCACCGGCCGCAACCCGCGCAACGCCGCCGTCTGCTGCACCGAGGGCATCCTCGCGATCCTCGACGAGCGCGAGCTGCGCGGGGTCATCGGCCACGAACTGAGCCACGTCTACAACCGGGACATCCTGATCTCCTCGGTCGCCGGAGCACTCGCCTCCGTGATCATGTTCCTGGTCAACTTCGCCTGGCTGATCCCGGTCGGCCGCTCCAACGACGACGACGGCCCGGGCCTCCTCGGCTATCTGCTGATCCTCATCCTCGGCCCGATCGCCGCCTCGGTCATCCAGCTCGCCATCTCCCGCTCCCGGGAGTACGAGGCCGACGCCTCCGGTGCCCAGCTCACCGGCGACCCGCTCGCCCTGGCCAGCGCCCTCCGGAAGCTCGACGCGGGCACCAAGCAGCTGCCGCTGCCCCCCGAGCCGCGGATCGAGACCGCGAGCCACATGATGATCGCGAACCCTTTCCGTCCCGGGAAGGGCTTGTCCAAGATGTTCTCCACCCATCCGCCGATGGCCGAGCGCATCGCCCGGCTCGAACAGATGGCAGGTCGCCGCCCGTGAAGACAATCCTCAACGTCATATGGCTGATCCTGTGCGGATTCTGGATGTTCCTCGGCTACATGCTCGCGGGCGTCCTGCTCTGCATCACGATCATCGGCATCCCCTTCGGACTCGCCGCCTTCCGCATCGGCATCTACGCCCTCTGGCCGTTCGGGCACACCGTCGTCGACCGCCGTGACGCCGGCGCCCCCTCCTGCGTCGGCAACGTCCTCTGGCTGATCCTGGCCGGCTGGTGGCTCGCCCTCGGCCACATCACCACCGGCATCGCCCTCTGCATCACGATCATCGGCATCCCGCTCGGCATCGCCAACTTCAAGATGATCCCCGTCTCCCTGCTGCCGCTCGGCAAGGAGATCGTCCCCACGGACCAGGCCCGCGGGGCGTACGGCTACCAGGCCCACTGAGGGCCCCGGCGTGCGGAACCCGCGGTACGCCCTGGTCTCCGGCGCGTACGCCGTCGCCCTCTGCAAGGACGTCGACGGCCTCTACGGCGAACCCGTACCGCCGCCCCGCGTCGTCCACGAACTGCGCGGCTGCGAACCTCGCGGCGCACTGGCCAGGGCCGTCACCCAGGCCGTCGTGGAGGGCGCGGCCCCGCTCGGCCCGCTCGTGGTCGGCGCGTCCGACGGCGACCGGTGGCGCTTCGACGGCGTCCGCGTCCTGGGCGTCCGCGGCGACGTCGTCACCGTCGAGTCCACGGCCGGCCCCCGCCGCGCCCCCGGTGGGCGGGGCACCGTCGTCCCCTGCGGCAACCTGGTCCGCGTCTCCCGCCCGGAGCCGCCGGCGGTGACGCACACCCGCGTCACCTTCCTCGGCTGCTCCCCGCGCGGCGCGCTCCGGGACGCCCTCGCGGCCGGAGCGGAGGACTTCGAGGCCGTCCGCTACCAGGTCCTCACCTGGGTGGGCGGCGCGCACCACGAGGCCGAGGCGGGCCGCGTCACCGACTGGGACACCTCCGCCGAGCACCGCGGCCTGGTCGACCTGACCGTCTCCTTCCCGCGCGCGGGCCTGGTGCCGCCCGCGACCAGGGACGTCTGGGAGCTGTGGCACGGCGCCCGGCCCGCCGACGCCGGCACCTGGCGGCGGTTCACCGGCGCGGCCCGCCGCGAGTGGCTGAACCAGGCCACCCGCAGGGCGTCCGGCCTCCCGAGGATCACCCCCGGCGCCGACTACCACCTCGACGGCGCCGGCGTCGTCGACGAGGTCTCGTTCCACTGCGCCCTGGGCGAGGCCGTCCAAGGCCCCGGCCACGGCCTCGGCGGCGTCATCGGCCCCGGCCACGGGGCCGGCGCGCCCCGGGCGCTCGGCGAGCTCCTCGCGGGCACCACGCTCGTCTGGCACGACGCCGACGTGGCCCGCGCCTGCCTCGGCGTGCTGCCCTACGCCGAGGACCGGCCGCCCACCTTCCAGGAGCTCACCGACGGCCTCAGGGCCGCGGGGGTACGGCTCGTCCTCGACTGACCGCCCAGGCCACCACGCCCGCCGCGACCACCCCGGACCCGGCGAGCACGGACCCGAGCGGCAGGGCGAAGGCGAGCGCCCCGCACCCGGCGAGCCCGAGCGCGGCGAGCGCCCGGTTCCGGCCGCCCAGGGTCCAGGCGGAGGCGTTCGCGATCCCGTAGTAGACCAGCACCCCGAAGGAAGAGAAGCCGATCGCGCCCCGCACGTCCGCCGTCGCGGCCACCACGGCCACCACCGCGCCCACCGCGACCTCCGCCCGGTGCGGCACCCGGAAGCGGGGGTGCACGGCGGTGAGCGCGGCCGGCAGGTAGCCGTCCCTCGCCATCGCCAGGGTCGTACGGGACACCCCGAGGATCAGCGAGAGCAGCGAGCCCAGCGCGGCGACCGCCGCGCCCACGGTGACGGCCGGTACCAGCCATCCGGCGTCCGCCGCCCGGGCCGCGTCGGCCAGCGGCGCGGGGGAGCCGGCGAGCGCGTCCGGGCCGAGCACGGTCAGCACGGCGACCGCGACCAGCCCGTAGACCGCGAGCGTGATCCCGAGCGCCACCGGCACAGCGCGGGGGATCGTACGGGCCGGGTCGCGGACCTCCTCGCCGAGCGTGGCGATCCGCGCGTACCCCGCGAAAGCGAAGAAGAGCAAACCGGCGGCCTGCAGCACCCCGCCCGCCGTGAGCTCGCCGCCGGGGGAGACGCGCGCGGCCTCACCGGCTCCCAGGGACACCACGGCCACGGCCGCGAGCACCGCGAGGACCACCGCCACGGCGACCCGCGTGAAGAGCGCCGACTTCTGAACTCCGCCGTAGTTGACGGCCGTCAGGGCCACCACGGCGGCCACCGCCACCGCGTGCGCCTGCCCCGGCCACACATAGGCGCCGACGGTCAGCGCCATCGCCGCGCAGGAGGCCGTCTTGCCGACCACGAACGCCCAGCCGGCCAGATATCCCCAGAACGACCCAAGGCGTTCGCGACCGTAAACGTATGTGCCGCCGGAAGCTGGATAGCGGGCGGCCAGCCGCGCCGACGCCATCGCGTTGGCGTACGCGACCACGGCCGCGAGCCCCAGCGCGCACAGCAGCCCGGCCCCCGACCCGGCGGCACCCGCCGCGGGCCCGAGGGCCACGAAGATCCCGGCCCCGATCATCGAACCGAGCCCGATCACGACCGCGTCGAAGACGCCGAGCGACCGGCGCAACTCCTCTGTCATGCCCCGCACATTAGGACACGCGGGCGACGCCCAGCCCCGTCTCCCTCAGCGTGATGTTCAGCCGCCCCGCCAGGCCGAGCGCCGGCTCCGCCGTCCCCGGGTACACCCGGGGCACCCCGTGGTGCGCCCACCTGGAATCCCCGCCGAAGACGAAGAGGTCACCGGACGCCAGATCGACGTCCTGATACGGCCGCCCGCGGTTTTCCTCGTTCCCGAACCTGAAGACGCACCGGTCCCCGAGGCTCAGCGACACCACCGGCGCACCGCAGCGCTCCTCCCGGTCCTGGTGCATCCCCATCCGCGCCCCGGGCGCGTAGAAGTTCACGAGCGCCGTGTCGGGGGCGAAACCGCCGTCATCCCCGTACGCCTCCACCAGCGCCTCCCGCCCCAAGGCCACCAGCCAGCCCGGCAGTTCGACACCGAAGGAGTCGAGATAGCGGTACGGCACCCACTGCCGGCCCAGACACAGCGACCGCACCGACATGACGCCCCCGCCCGGCAGCACCGTTTGCCGGTACGGCACGGGCCCCCGCCCCCACTCCCGGCAGGCCTCCACCAGCTCCCGCTGCCGCGCGAGCGGCAGCCACCCCGGCACGTGCACGGCCCCGGGCGCGATCTCGGCCCGCTCGCGGGGGAAGAGCCCCTCGGTCACACGAGGGCCCCTTCGAGCCCCAGCAGCCGCTCCTTGCGGTCGAGCCCCGCCGCGTACCCGCGCAGGTTCCCGTCGGCCCCGATCACCCGGTGGCAGGGCCGCACCACGAGCAGCGGATTGCGCCCGATCGCCGTCCCCACCGCCCGCACCCCGGCCCCCGACGAGCCGACCCGGCGGGCGATCTCCCCGTACGACACGGTGGTCCCGTACGGGATCTCCTCCAGGGCCTGCCACACGCGCCGCTGGAACTCCGTCCCGGCGTCGGCGGCGAGCGGAAGGTCGAACCGGTCCCGGCGCCCGGCGAAGTACTCGCCCAGCTGCTCCGCGACCTCCGCGAAGGCCTCGGGCGCGAGCGTCCACCCGTCCCCGACCTCGACGCCGCCCTTCTGCCCCGGCAGCGACAGGGAGCGGAGAACGGCACGGCCCCCTTCGGCGAGCCGCCCGACCAGCAGCATCTCGCCCAGGGGGCCGTCGACGTACGCGTACACGGTGGTCTCGGTCATGTGTCCAGTGTGCGGGGCCCGCCCGACTCCCGGCTGGCGGAAATCGGACACCGCCCTCATGACCCGCTACCGGGTCAGCGGTAGTTCACGAACTGGATCGCGAAGTCGAAGTCCTTGCCCTTGAGCAGCGCCTGCACGGCCTGCAGGTCGTCCCGGCTCTTCGAGCTGACCCGCAGCTCGTCGCCCTGCACCTGCGCCTTGACGCCCTTGGGACCCTCGTCCCGGATGGCCTTCGCGACCTTCTTGGCGTTCTCCTGGGAGATGCCCTCCTGGACCGAGGCGAAGAGCTTGTACTCCTTGCCGGACAGCTGCGGATCGCCCTCGACGTCCAGCGACTTCAGCGAGATCCCGCGCTTGATCAGCTTGGTCTGGAAGATGTCGAGGATCGCCAGGACGCGCTCCTCGCCGCTCGCCTGCATCAGGATCTTCTCGCCCGACCAGGAGATCGAGGCGTTGGTGCCCTTGAAGTCGTAGCGCTGCGAGATCTCCTTCACGGCCTGGTTGAGGGCGTTGTCGACCTCCTGCCGCTCGACCTTGGACACGATGTCGAAACTGGAGTCGGCCATGACTCGTGGCTCCTTGTTCGGGTGCTGTGGGGTACAGCCCAAAGCCTAGGGCTTCCCCGCCCCGCGAACCGCTGATCAATCCGGTGGCGAACCACCCCCCGGCATCGGGTATTGTTTACGTCGTTGCCAGGGAACACCGCCCCAAAGCGGTGAGCCAAGGCGACAACCCATGGCGATGTGCCCGAGTGGCCAATGGGAGCGGACTGTAAATCCGTCGGCTTAGCCTACCCAGGTTCGAATCCTGGCGTCGCCACGTGAAGAAGGTCCCCGGTGCTTGCACCGGGGGCCTTCACTCGTTTCCGGGGGCCGGTGGGCCGGGGGTCAGTTGCCGGCGACGTCCTTCACCGCGACGGAGAGCGGGGTGGAGCCCGCGACGAGTTCGAGGGTGAGGCCGGCGGTGCCGGGGGTGTCGATGAGCTCGGCGAGGGTGGCGGCGACGTCGTCACGGGAGACCGGGCCGCGGCCCGTGCGGGCCTCCAGGCGGACCAGGCCGGTGCCGGCGTCGTCGATGAGGGAGCCGGGGCGCAGGATCGTCCAGTCCAGGGCCGTACGGGAGCGGATCTCGTCGTCGGCGGCGCCCTTGGCGCGCAGATAGGCGTCGAAGACCTGGTCGCCCGGGTGGGTGGCGTCCGCGCCCATCGAGGAGACGACCAGATAGCGCCGTACGCCCGCGCGCTGGGCCGCGTCGGCGAAGAGGACGGCGGCCGCGCGGTCCACGGTGTCCTTGCGGGCCGCGTCGCTGCCAGGTCCGGCGCCGGCCGCGAAGACGGCCGCGTCGGCGCCCTGGAGGACGGCGGCGACCATCTCGACCGACGCCGACTCCAGGTCGAGGACGACGGGTTCGGCGCCCGCCTCCCGCAGGTCGTTGCCCTGTTCCGGTTTGCGGATGATCCCCGCGACCTCGTGCCCGGCGGCCGAGAGCAGCCTCTCCAGGCGCAGGGCGATCTGTCCGTGTCCTCCAGCGATGACGATGCGCATACTCACGACCGTACGACGGGACCGGCCGGAGGGCTTCCCGGCTCGGGCGGACGCTCCGGCCGCACCTGGCGCGGCAGGTCCAGGGCCGCCGCCGAGTCGCAGTACTCCCGCACCGCGCTGGTCCGCGCCACCACCCGCCCCCGGTGCACCACGATCCGGCTGTACGCGAGGGACAGCACGCCCGACAGGCGCTCGCCGCGCACCGCCAGCAGCTCGGCCGGGAACCCGGCCTCCACCCGCACCTCGGGCAGCCCCATGGCCGCCCGCGCCTCCGTGCTCACCGCCGCGTACGCCTCCTGCGGCGGCAGTCCGCCGAGCGAGGCGAGCAGATAGGCGGCCTCCAGCGGGTCCCCGCGCCCGACCGGGTTGGAGACGTCCCGCAGCGCCCCGCTGCCCGCCGCGACCCGCACACCGGCCGCCCGCAGCAGCCGGACGGGGGCCGCGCCGCGCGTCTCCGTGCCGGCGCAGCCGCCCTGCGGCAGGCACACCACCGTCGCGCCGGCCGCCGCCAGCTGGTCCGCCGCCCGCCGGGCCGCGTCGCCGGGGAGGCGGCCGAGCCCGGCGCACGGGCCGAGCGTCACGCCGGGCCGCAGTCCGGCGGCCATCGCCGCGAGCCGGGCGAGGCGGGCCGGGTCGTCCGCGTCGGTGTGCAGGTCGACGGGGACGCCGTGCTCGGCGGCGATCTCCAGGACCGCCTCCACGTATCCCGCCGGGTCCGGGTCGAGGTCCGGGCAGCCGCCGACCACTCCGGCGCCCATCTTCACCGCGTCCCGCAGCATCGCGAGCCCGTCCGCGCCCGCCACTCCGGTGAGCAGCCGCGGTACGGCGACGGCCGAGAGGTCGGCGAGGCCGCGCAGCGAGCGCCGGGCCTGGAGCACGGCCTCCAGCGGGCCGAGCCCGTGGACGCCACCGGTCCGCACATGGGCGCGGAGCGCGGTCGCGCCGTGGCCGAGCTGGAGCAGCGCGGCCTCGGTGGCCCGGCGCTGCACCTCCTCGGGGGCGTACGAGACGGGGCCGGGGGTGTCGGCGGAGAGCGCGGTGTCGGCGTGCGCGTGGGGTTCGGCGGCGGCGGGCAGCAGCAGATATCCGGCGAGGTCGACGCGCGCGCCGACGGCGGTGAGGCTGCCGGCCGTCCCGACGGCCTCGATGCGGCCGCCGGAGAGCCGGACGTCCACGGTCCGCCCGTCGGTGAGCCGGGCGTGGGAGAGCAGGAGCGAGTTCGAGTCGGCTGTGGTGGCGGCCCCGTCCTCGGGCGGCTGGGGCTGCTTGCTGTCGGCTGACATCCGGCTCCTCAAGGCTCCTCAGGATCAAGATCACGAAGCGTGGGGCCGAGCCTAGGGGGGCTCGGAGCCACCTTCGAGGAGGTGCGCATAAGTCGTACCGACGAGTCCACGTGTGGCCTACGGGACGCCTGGTGAGGGCCGTCGCGAGGGCGGGCGGAAACGGATTTGGGTGATGGGCCGGAGACCGTGTAATGTCTTCCTCGCTCGCCCCAATAGCTCAGTCGGTAGAGCGTCTCCATGGTAAGGAGAAGGTCTACGGTTCGATTCCGTATTGGGGCTCTGGTGAGAGGGATCCCGTCTTCGGGCGGGATCCGGATCATCAAAGCGGTGTAGCTCAGTCGGTAGAGCAAGCGGCTCATAATCGCTGTGTCACCGGTTCAAGTCCGGTCACCGCTACACACGGTAGCCGATTGTGGGGTCGGTCCTGCGATCGGCTACTCTTTCATGCGTTAATCCATCCCATCCGTCCGTCAAGGAGCACTCACGTGGCTGCCACCGACGTCCGCCCGAAGATCACGCTGGCCTGCGTGGAGTGCAAGGAGCGGAACTACATCACCAAGAAGAACCGGCGCAACAACCCGGACCGTCTTGAGATGAAGAAGCACTGCCCTCGCTGCAACTCGCACACCGCGCACCGCGAGACGCGTTAATCAGGCTCGTACACGAGGCCGTCCCCACTCGGGGGCGGCCTCGTGTCGTTTGTCGCAGAGTTTGTCGCACCAGATCCAGCAGGAGGTATCGAGTCCATGGCGCTCGACCAGTCCTTCGTGGGCCGGACCTATCCGCCCACCGCGCCCTACGAGGTCGGCCGCGAGAAGATCCGCGAATTCGCCGAGGCGATCGGTGACGCGAATCCCGCCTACACCGATCAGGAGGCGGCCAAGGAACTCGGTCACCCCGATGTGATCGCTCCGCCGACCTTTGTGTTCGCCATCACTTTCAAGGCCGCCGGCCAGGTGATCGAGGACCCGCAGCTGGGTCTCGACTACAGCCGCGTGGTCCACGGCGACCAGAAGTTCGCCTACACCCGGCCCGTGCGCGCCGGGGACCGGCTCTCGGTCACCTCCACCATCGAGGCGATCAAGTCCCTCGCCGGCAACGACATCCTGGACATCCGCGGCGAGGTCCACGACGAGACCGGCGAGCACGTCGTGACCGCCTGGACCAAGCTCGTCTCCCGCGCGCCCGAGGAGGTCTGACCATGACCGCGAAGATCGCCTACGACGAGGTCGAGGTCGGCACCGAGCTGCCCGCGCAGACCTTCCCGGTGACCCGCGCCACACTGGTGCAGTACGCCGGTGCCTCCGGGGACTTCAACCCGATCCACTGGAACGAGAAGTTCGCGGTCGAGGTCGGCCTGCCCGACGTCATCGCCCACGGCATGTTCACCATGGCCGAGGCGATCCGCGTCGTCACCGACTGGGCCGGCGACCCCGCCGCCGTCGTCGAGTACGGCGTCCGCTTCACCAAGCCGGTCGTCGTTCCCAACGACGGCACCGGCGCGCTGATCGAGGTCAGCGCCAAGGTCGCCGCCAAGCTGGACGACCAGCGGGTGCGGGTGGACCTCACCGCGACCAGCGCCGGGCAGAAGGTCCTCGGGATGTCCCGGGCCGTCGTGCGGCTGGGCTGATCCGCAGGTCCCGGATGGGGGCGGCCGTCGTGACGAGGCCGCCCCCTCTCTCGGGTTGACGTAGTTAGTGATTGAGTACTAACTTCATATGCATGGTCAGGATGAGCGCAGAGGAACGGCGCGAGAGCGTGATCCGCGCGGCGATGCGGGAGTTCGCCCACGGTGGCTACTACGGCACCTCCACGGAGGCGATCGCCCGCCGCGTCGGCGTCTCGCAGCCGTACCTCTTCCGGCTCTTCCCCGGGAAGAAGGCGATCTTCCTCGCGGCCTCCGAGCGCTGCCTGGCGGACACCCGGCGGGTCTTCGAGGAGGCCTCCGAAGGGCTGGCGGGGGAAGAGGCCCTGCGCGCCATGGCCAACGCCTATACCCGGCTGATCGCCGAGCAGCCGGAACGGCTCCTGATGCAGATGCAGGTGTACATCGCGGTGGCCGCCGCCGAGGAGGCCGGTGACCACGAGTTCGGCGAGGCCGTCAGGGCCGGCTGGATGGAGCTCTGGGAGACCGTCCACCTGCCGCTCGGCGCGGACGCCGGCGAGACCACGAGCTTCCTGGCGCACGGCATGCTGATCAACACCCTCGTCGCCATGGGATTCCCGCCCGAGCACCGGGTCTGGGAGGGGTTCTACCCCTCCGCCCGCCGCCTCGGGCGACTGGAGAAGTAGCGCACACCCCGGGCCGAGGCCCGGGGGCCGGCCGCTCCGCGTTCCGGCCGACCCCTGCCCGTAGAAGTTAGTCATCAATAACTAACCCCGAAGGGGGAGCAGCGATGAACCAGCCCGCAGCCCGCCGCGGATCCGCCGCCTGGGCCCTCGTCATCACCAGCGTCGCCGGCTTCATGGCGGCCCTCGACAACCTCGTCGTCACCACCGCCCTGCCCTCCATCAGGGAGGACCTCGGGGGAGCGCTGCACGACCTCGAATGGACGGTGAGCGCCTACACCCTCACCTTCGCCGTCCTCCTCATGTTCGGCGCCGCCCTCGGCGACCGCTTCGGGCGCCGCAGGCTCTTCGTCGCCGGGCTCGCCGTCTTCACCGGCGCCTCGGCCGCCGCCGCGCTCGCCCCCGGCATCGACGCGCTGATCGCCGCCCGCGCCGTCCAGGGCGTCGGCGCCGCGATCATGATGCCGCTCACCCTCACGCTGCTCACCGCGGCCGTCCCGGCCGCCAAACGGGGCATGGCCTTCGGCATCTGGGGCGCCGTCAACGGCCTCGCCGTCGCCGCGGGACCCCTCATCGGCGGCAGCCTCACCGAGCACATCTCCTGGCAGTGGATCTTCTGGCTGAACGTTCCGCTCGGCCTCGCCCTCCTGCCGCTCGCCCGGCTCCGCCTCTCCGAGTCGTACGGCACCGGAGCCCGCCTCGACATCGCCGGCACGCTCCTTGCGAGCGGCGGCCTCTTCGGCATCGTGTACGGCCTGATCCGCGGCCCGATCGACGGCTGGACCTCCGCCACGGTCCTCACCGCGCTGATCGCCGGCACCGCGCTCATCGGCGGCTTCGTCCACCACGGCATCCACAACAAGGCGCCGATGCTGCCCATGCGGCTCTTCCGCAACCGCGCCTTCAGCGGCATCAACGCGGCCAGCCTGCTGATGTTCCTCGGCATGTTCGGCTCGATCTTCCTGCTCAGCCAGTACATGCAGGGCGTGCTCGGCTACTCGCCCACCGAGGCCGGACTGCGGATGCTGCCCTGGACCGGCATGCCGATGATCGTCGCGCCGATCGCCGGCGCCCTCTCCGACCGGATCGGCGGCCGCCCGGTCGTCGCCGCGGGCCTCGCCCTCCAGGCGCTCGGCCTCGCCTGGTTCGCCCTCGTCCTCACGCCCGACGCCTCGTACGCCGTCCAGCTCCCCGCCCTCGTCGTCAGCGGCATCGGCATGGCGCTGTACTTCGCCCCCGCGGCCAACCTCGTGATGTCCAGCGTCCGCCCCTCCGAACAGGGCATCGCCTCCGGCGCCAACAACGCGCTGCGCGAGGTCGGCGGCGCGCTCGGCGTCGCGGTCATGGCCTCGATCTTCACCGCGCAGGGCGGGTACGAGTCCGGCCAGAGCTTCATCGACGGCCTGGTCCCCGCGCTCTGGGTCGGCGCCGGCGCGGTCGCCCTCGGCGCGGTCGCGGTCCTCCTCGCCCCTTCGCGCCGCCAGGAGGCCCGCCGTGCGGCGGACGGGGCGGCGGAGCCGGGTCCGGCACCCGAGGGGCCGGCCGACGCCGGGACCGCGCCCGGGAAGCGGGGCGTGACCGTCGGCTGACGGCGTCCGCGCCGTCCGGGCCGCCCCGCCGGTGGCGCGGGCGGCGGCGGGCCGGTCGCCCGGTCGTGCCCCGCCCCGTACGGCCCCGCCGCTCCCGGTGGGGCCGTCGGCTTTTCTTCCGTGGTGGCCGCGCCCGTACGCTTGGGCGCGTGCAGCCACTCCACGACGCCCCCCTCGCGCCCCTGACCACCTTCCGGCTCGGCGGCCCCGCCACCCGGCTCGTCACCGCCACCACGGACGACGAGGTGGTCGCGGCGGTCCGTGAGGCCGACGCGACGGGCACGCCGCTGCTGATCATCGGCGGCGGCTCCAACCTGGTCATCGGGGACAAGGGCTTCGAGGGCACGGCGCTGCGGATCGCGACCGCCGGCTTTGCCCTGGAGGGCACGCGCCTGGAGCTCGCGGCGGGCGAGGTCTGGACGGACGCCGTGGCGCGGACCGTGGAGGCAGGGCTCGCCGGGATCGAGTGCCTGGCCGGCATCCCCGGCTCGGCCGGCGCGACGCCCATCCAGAACGTCGGCGCGTACGGGCAGGACGTCTCGGCCACCGTGACCGAGGTCGTCGCGTACGACCGGCGCGCGGGGGAGACCGTCACCCTCAGCAACGCCGAGTGCGCCTTCTCGTACCGGCACAGCCTCTTCAAGGAGCACCCCGAGCGGTACGTGGTGCTGCGGGTCCGCTTCGAGCTGGAGGACGCGGACGGCATGTCCGCGCCGATCAACTACCCCGAGACCGCCCGCGCCCTCGGCGTCGGGGCCGGCGACCGGGTCGCGCTCGCGCACGCCCGCGAGACGGTCCTGAAGCTCCGGGCCGGCAAGGGCATGGTCCTGGACCCGGAGGACCACGACACCTGGTCCGCGGGCTCCTTCTTCACCAACCCGATCCTCACGGCGGGGGAGTACGAGGCCTTCCTCGCGCGCGTGGCCGGGCGCCTCGGCCCCGACGTCACCCCGCCGGCCTTCCCCACGGGCGAGGACGGCGGGATGAAGACCTCCGCCGCCTGGCTGATCGACAAGGCCGGCTTCACCAAGGGATACGGCTCCGGGCCCGCCCGGATCTCCACCAAGCACACGCTGGCCCTCACCAACCGCGGCGAGGCCACCACCGAGGACCTGCTCGCCCTCGCCCGCGAGGTCGTCGCCGGCGTCCGCGAGGCCTTCGGGATCACCCTCGTCAACGAGCCCGTGACCGTCGGAGTGGAGCTGTAGCGCTCCCCCCGGGGGGCTAGTACGCGACGCCGACGCCCTGCCGGACCGTCGCGGGGTCGTCGACCATCGTCAGCATCGCGTGGGCCACGTCCGCGCGGGCGAGGGAGCGGCCGCGGGGCGGGGTGCCGCCGACGACCGTGCGGTAGCGGCCGGTGACCGGCTTGTTCGTCAGCTTGGGCGGGCGTACGGAGGTCCAGTCGGCGCCGCTGGCGGCGAGGTCGGACTCCATGACGCGCAGGTCGGCGTAGACGTCCTTCAGGACGGAGTTGATGATCGCGAGGACGGCCTTGTCGAGGACGGCCTGGCCGTCGGGGACCGGGCCGAGCGGGGCGGCGCTGACCACCAGGAGGCGGCGCACGTCCTCCGCCTCCATCGCGGCGAGGACCGAGCGGGTGAGCCGGGCGGCCACGCCCGCGTCCGCCCTGCTGCGGGCCCCCAGGCCGGAGAGCACCGCGTCCCGGCCCGTGACCGCCTCGCGGAGGGCGCCGGGGTCCGACAGATCGGTCCGCCGGACCAGCAGGCGCTCGCCCTTCACCGTCAGCCGTGCCGGGTCCCGTACGACCGCCGTGACCTCGTGGCCCGAGTCCAGGGCCTGGCGGACGATCTCCTGACCGATGCCGCCGGTCGCGCCGAAGACTGTGAGCTTCATGTCGCACCCCTCATGGTGGGTAAGTATTCACTCACCCCCAGGGTGGGTGGATACTCACTCACGCGTCAAGCGTCGATGGAGGATGCATGGAACAGAAGCCGACCCGCGTGCGGATCATCGACGCCGCCCGCGACCTCATGCGGTCCGTGGGGCTCGCCCGCACCACCACCAAGGAGATCGCCAAGGCAGCCGGCTGCTCCGAGGCCGCGCTCTACAAGTACTTCACGAGCAAGGAAGAGATCTTCCTCGCCGTCCTCAACGAGCGCCTGCCCCAGCTCGGAGTGCTCCTGGACGCCCTCGCCGCCGACCCCGGAGGCCGAACCGTCGAGGAGAACCTCACCGAGATCGCCCGGCAGGCCGCGCTCTTCTACCAGGAGACCTTCCCCGTCGTCGCCTCCCTGTACGCGGAACCGCAGCTCAAGCGGCGCCACGAGGAGGCCATGCGCGGCTACGGGCGCGGCCCCCACAAGCCCCTCGAAGGACTCGCCGCCTACCTCCGCGCCGAGCAGCGGCACGGCCGCGTCCGGCCCGACGCCGACCCGGTGGCCGCCGCCTCGCTGCTCCTCGGGGCCTGCGTCCAGCGCTCCTTCGTCTGGGAGATGAGCCAGGACCGCAGGCCGCCGGACTCCCTGGACGAGTTCGCGCGCGCGGTCGCGGGCACCCTGATCCAGGGCCTCAGCCGCTGATCCAGTCGTCGATCCCCGCCAGCAGCTTCGCCTGGACGTCCGCCGGAGCGGCCGACCCCCGCACCGACTGACGGGCCAGCTCCGCCAGTTCCGCGTCCGTGAACCCGTGGTGCCTGCGGGCGATCTCGTACTGCGCGGCGAGCCGCGAGCCGAAGAGCAGCGGGTCGTCGGCGCCCAGCGCCATCGGCACCCCCGCGTCGAAGAGGGTCCGCAGCGGCACATCCTCGTGCTTCTCGTACACCCCGAGCGCCACGTTGGACGCCGGGCAGACCTCGCAGGTCACCCCCCGCTCGGCGAGCTTCCGCAGCAGTCGCGGGTCCTCCGCCGACCGCACCCCGTGGCCGACCCTCGACGCCCGCAGATCGTCCAGGCAGTCCCGTACCGACGACGGGCCCGTCAGCTCGCCGCCGTGCGGGGCGGCGAGCAGGCCGCCGTCCCGGGCGATCGCGAAGGCGCGGTCGAAGTCCCGTGCCATGCCCCGCCGTTCGTCGTTGGAGAGCCCGAAGCCCACCACGCCCCGGTCCGCGAACCGCACCGCCAGCCGGGCCAGGGTGCGTGCTTCGAGGGGGTGCTTCATCCGGTTCGCGGCGACCAGCACCCGCATCCCGAGCCCCGTCTCCCGCGAGGCCGCCTCGACCGCGTCGAGGATGATCTCAAGCGCCGGGATCAGCCCGCCGAGGTGCGGGGCGTACGAGGTGGGGTCGACCTGGATCTCCAGCCACCCGGAACCGTCCCGCACGTCCTCCTGCGCCGCCTCCCGCACCAGCCGCTGGATGTCCTCCGGCGCGCGCAGGCAGGACCGCGCGATGTCGTACAGGCGCTGGAAGCGGAACCAGCCGCGCTCGTCGGTCGCCCGCAGCTTCGGAGGCGTACCGCTGCTCAGCGCCTCCGGGAGGTGCACGCCGTACTTGTCGGCCAGCTCGATGAGCGTCGTGGGCCGCATCGAACCCGTGAAGTGCAGGTGCAGATGGGCCTTGGGCAGTGTCGTCAGATCGCGGTACAGGTGCTCCATTGGCCGATCCTGCCGCACCCGAATGGACGAAGACAGTCCATTTCCCCGATCGGGTCCTTGCTAGAACGCAAAAACGGGCCCCCGGTCCGTGAACCGGGGGCCCGCACGCCGTGAGGATCAGTCACGCGCCTCGGCGAGCAGCTTCTGGATCCGGGACACGCCCTCCACCAGGTCCTCGTCGCCCAGCGCGTACGACAGGCGCAGGTAACCAGGGGTGCCGAAGGCCTCGCCCGGGACGACCGCGACCTCGGCCTCGTCCAGGATCAGGGCGGCGAGCTCGACCGAGTCCTGCGGACGCTTGCCGCGGATCTCCTTGCCGAGCAGGCCCTTCACCGACGGGTACACGTAGAACGCGCCCTCCGGGGTCGGGCAGAGGACGCCCTCGATCTCGTTGAGCATCCGCACGATCGTCTGGCGGCGGCGGTCGAACGCGCGCCCCATCTCCTCGACCGCGTCCAGGTTGCCGGAGACGGCGGCGAGCGCGGCGATCTGCGCCACGTTGCTCACGTTGGAGGTGGCGTGGGACTGCAGGTTGGTCGCGGCCTTCACCACGTCCTTCGGGCCGATGATCCAGCCCACGCGCCAGCCCGTCATCGCGTACGTCTTCGCCACGCCGTTCACGACGATGCACTTGTCGCGCAGCTCCGGCAGGACCGCCGGCAGCGAGACGGCGGAGGCCCCGCCGTAGACCAGGTGCTCGTAGATCTCGTCCGTGAGGACCCACAGGCCGTGCTCGACGGCCCAGCGGCCGATCGCCTCGGTCTCGGCCTCGCTGTACACCGCGCCCGTCGGGTTGGACGGCGACACGAAGAGGACGACCTTGGTCCGCTCCGTGCGGGCGGCCTCAAGCTGCTCCACGGAGACCCGGTAGCCGGTGGTCTCGTCGGCCACGACCTCCACCGGGACACCGCCCGCGAGGCGGATCGACTCGGGGTACGTCGTCCAGTAAGGCGCCGGGACGATGACCTCGTCACCCGGGTCGAGGATCGCGGCGAAGGCCTCGTAGATCGCCTGCTTGCCGCCGTTGGTCACCAGGACCTGGGAGGCGTCGACCTCGTAACCGGAGTCACGGAGCGTCTTCGCGGCGATGGCGGCCTTCAGCTCGGGCAGACCGCCGGCCGGCGTGTAGCGGTGGAACTTCGGGTTCTTGCAGGCCTCGACGGCCGCCTCGACGATGTAGTCGGGGGTCGGGAAGTCGGGCTCGCCGGCGCCGAAGCCGATCACCGGGCGTCCGGCGGCCTTGAGGGCCTTGGCCTTGGCGTCGACGGCGAGGGTGGCGGACTCGGAGATCGCACCGATCCGGGCGGAGACCCGACGCTCGGTGGGAGGGGTAGCAGCGCTCATACGGCCCATCGTCCCAGACCGTATAGAGCCCCGACACACAGGTTTCACGGACCGGACAGGACCGGTCATTACCGGTCGTACGCCCGTCCCACGGCAGGTCGGCCTGGTTTCTGTTCGACGCGGACCCCTCTGACCACGTATGCTCACTGCTCGTTGGCCCGCACCGACCACATCTCACGATGCGGTAGGTTTGGCACCGACAAAGGGTCGTAGCTCAATTGGTAGAGCACCGGTCTCCAAAACCGGCGGTTGGGGGTTCAAGTCCCTCCGGCCCTGCTACACACACCGCCAGGTGTTGTGCGCATGTACGTACTTCATTGCACCGCCGTGCGGCTCCACCCGGGCGCGGCACGGCCGACCCGGAATCAGGTGAGAGATCGTGACGGACGCCGTAGGCTCCATCGACATGCCTGATGCCGAGGACGAAGCCGCGGACTCCAAGAAGAAGTCCCGCAAGGGCGGCAAGCGCGGAAAGAAGGGCCCCCTGGGCCGTCTCGCGCTCTTCTACCGCCAGATCATCGCCGAGCTCCGCAAGGTCGTCTGGCCCACGCGCAGCCAGCTGACGACGTACACCACCGTGGTGATTGTCTTCGTCGTCATCATGATCGGCCTCGTCACCGTGATTGACTATGGCTTCCAGGAAGCAGTCAAGTACGTCTTCGGCTGACTTTTTGTTCCACCCCATCTGTATCGCAGGAAGAAGCAGCCACCGTGTCTGACGCGAACCTGAACGACGCCTTCGAGTCCGAGTCCGTCGAGGACGAGCTGGACATCGTCGAGGCCGCCGACGAGGACCAGGCGGACGCTGCTGACGACGCTGCCGAGGAGTTCGCCCTCGAGACCGAGGACGAGGACGAGGCGGAGTCCGACGAGGACGCCGAGTCCGAGTCCGACGAGGACGCCGACGACGAGGACGACACCGTCGAGGCCGAGGACGAGGACGCCGAGGAAGCCGACGCCGAGGAAGAGACCGAGGAGGAGGCCGAGCCGGCCGCCCCGGTCGACCCGGTCGCCGCGCTCCGCGAGGAGCTGCGCACCCTCCCCGGCGAGTGGTACGTCATCCACACCTACGCGGGCTACGAGAAGCGCGTGAAGGCCAACCTCGAGCAGCGTGCCGTCTCGCTCAACGTCGAGGACTTCATCTACCAGGCCGAGGTCCCCGAGGAAGAGATCGTCCAGATCAAGGGCGGCGAGCGGAAGAACGTCAAGCAGAACAAGCTCCCCGGCTACGTCCTCGTCCGCATGGACCTGACGAACGAGTCCTGGGGCGTCGTCCGCAACACCCCCGGCGTCACCGGCTTCGTGGGCAACGCCTACGACCCGTACCCGCTGACCCTGGACGAGATCGTCAAGATGCTCGCCCCCGAGGCCGAGGAGAAGGCCGCCCGCGAGGCCGCCGAGGCCGAGGGCAAGCCGGCTCCGGCCCGCAAGCTGGAGGTCCAGGTCCTGGACTTCGAGGTCGGCGACTCGGTGACGGTCACGGACGGTCCCTTCGCGACCCTCCAGGCCACGATCAACGAGATCAACCCGGACTCGAAGAAGGTCAAGGGCCTCGTCGAGATCTTCGGTCGCGAGACCCCGGTCGAGCTGAGCTTCGACCAGATCCAGAAGAACTGATCTCATCGTCTTCCGACCAGGTCAGAGTGGCTGTCAAAGCCGCTCTGACCTGCTCGGTTTTTGGCCGCACGTCTATACCCGTTATCGTTGTGCGGTATGCCTGCATCCGGATGACCGGAAGGCGGGCTGAACACTCTCACTAGGACCCGGAGAGAGCAATGCCTCCCAAGAAGAAGAAGGTCACGGGGCTTATCAAGCTCCAGATCAACGCTGGTGCGGCCAACCCGGCCCCGCCGGTCGGCCCCGCGCTGGGTCAGCACGGCGTCAACATCATGGAGTTCTGCAAGGCCTACAACGCCGCGACCGAGTCGCAGCGTGGCATGGTCGTGCCGGTGGAGATCACGGTCTACGAGGACCGCACCTTCACCTTCATCACCAAGACTCCGCCGGCCGCCAAGCTGATCCTCAAGGCCGCGGGTGTGGACAAGGGCTCCGGCGAGCCGCACAAGACCAAGGTCGCCAAGCTCACGGCCGCCCAGGTCCGCGAGATCGCCACGGTCAAGCTCCCCGACCTCAACGCCAATGACCTGGACGCCGCGTCCAAGATCATCGCCGGCACCGCCCGTTCCATGGGCATCACGGTCGAGGGCTGATCACCCCCCTCGTGACCTCAGTGGTAGGGCCTGCGCGGCCCGCACCACGACTCCATACCTGAACAAACAGGAGAAGCAGTGAAGCGCAGCAAGGCTCTCCGCTCCGCGGACGCCAAGATCGACCGCGAGCGGCTCTACGCTCCCCTCGAGGCCGTCCGCCTCGCGAAGGAGACCGCCACCACGAAGTTCGACGGCACCGTCGAGGTCGCCTTCCGCCTGGGTGTCGACCCGCGCAAGGCCGACCAGATGGTCCGTGGCACCGTGAACCTCCCGCACGGCACCGGCAAGACCGCCCGGGTCCTGGTCTTCGCGACCGGTGAGCGTGCCGAGGCCGCGATCGCCGCGGGCGCCGACATCGTCGGCTCCGACGAGCTCATCGACGAGATCTCCAAGGGCAACCGCCTGAACGAGTTCGACGCCGTTGTGGCCACCCCGGACCTCATGGGCAAGGTCGGCCGCCTCGGCCGCGTCCTCGGCCCGCGTGGTCTCATGCCGAACCCCAAGGTCGGCACCGTCACCCCCGATGTCGCGAAGGCTGTCAACGACATCAAGGGCGGCAAGATCGAGTTCCGCGTCGACAAGCACTCGAACCTCCACTTCATCATCGGCAAGGTCTCCTTCGACGAGACCAAGCTGGTGGAGAACTACGCCGCGGCCCTGGAGGAGATCCTCCGTCTGAAGCCGTCCGCCGCGAAGGGCCGCTACATCAAGAAGGCCGCCCTCACGACGACGATGGGCCCCGGCATCCCGCTGGACTCCAACCGCACCCGCAACCTCCTCGTCGAGGAGGACCCGGCCGCGGTCTGAACCCCATCGGTTCACTGAGTGGTCAGCCGGCCCCCGTCTCTCCCCGGAGAGACGGGGGCCGGCTCTTTGTTACGGTTCAAGGGACCGTAAAGAGCTGGATCAAGGGGTGGGGAACACTCATGAGCAAGTCCGCATGGAAGCGCGCGGGCGTCGCCCTGACGGCCGTGGCCGTCGTGACGGGTGTCGCGGGCTGTCAGGACGGGGACGCGAAGGCCGGCGGGGAGAAGGCCGGCGCCAAGGCGAGCGCCGCGCCGCGGACGCAGACCCTCGGCGAGGCCACGAAGGTCATCCAGGCCGCGTACCAGAAGACCTCGGCGGCCAAGTCCGCCAAGATGAAGATGACCATGAGCATGAAGGGTGTCGGCGCGGAGTCCGGCACCATGGAGATGACCGGCGTCCAGGGCTGGGCCCCGGCGTCGATGGACATCACCATGAAGGGCTCCATGCTCGCCGCGGGCGACCCGGACGCGCCCGAGCAGATGCGCATGATCATGCTCGGCCAGGTCATGTACGTGGACATGGGTGCCAAGCAGGCCGCCGAGCTGGACGGCAAGCGCTGGATGAAGCTGGACATGAAGGCCGCCGCGGAGGCCTCCGGCGACAAGGCACTGCAGAAGCAGATGACCGGCGGCCTGGACAACATGAACCAGGACCCGGCGCAGCAGCTCGCCCTGCTCCTCGACTCCCCGGACCTGAAGCACGTCGGCTCCGAGAAGATCAACGGCATGGAGACCGAGCACTACAAGGGCACGCTCACCTTCGAGCAGATGCTCAAGGCCAACGAGTCCTCGAAGCTCCTCTCCAAGGAGGAGCACGACCAGCTCATCGCCAACGTGAAGAAGGCCGGCCTCAAGGGCTACGACACCGAGCTCTGGGTCACCTCCGACGGCTACCCGGCGCGCATGGACGTCGACATGACCATGGCCCAGGGCTCCATGTCCCTGCGGGCCGACTACAGCGACTACGGCACCGACATCGCCGTCAAGGCCCCGCCGGCCAAGGACACCGTCGACCTCTTCGAGATGCTGAAGGGCCTCGGCAAGGCCTGATTTGCCCCCGGCCGCCCCGGTCACGTACTCTTCCCCAGAAGCCAAAGACCGCTGGTCGTCGCTGTGCCCCATGGGCGCGGTGGCCGAAGGATTCGCTGAGATGCGAACGACCCGCGCAGGTGACTGTGGAAGAGTTCCCGGATCCTCGTGATCTGGTCGAGTTCAGCCCCGTGCGCCTGCGCCCGGGGCGTTTTGTTTTGTTCAGCCCCTTCCGTGCGGTCCCATCACCCGGAAGGAGGCCGACGCTCATGGCAAGGCCCGACAAGGCTGCCGCGGTAGCCGAGCTTGAGGACAAGTTCCGCAGCTCGAACGCCGTCGTGCTGACCTCGTACACGGGGCTCACCGTGGCGCAGCTGAAGACGCTGCGTCGTTCGCTCGGTGACAACGCCCAGTACGCCGTGGTGAAGAACACGCTGACCAAGATTGCGGCCAACCAGGCCGGGATCGCCGCGCTGGACGACCAGCTTGCTGGTTCGACCGCGGCCGCCTTCGTCACCGGTGACCCGGTGGAGTCGGCGAAGGCTCTGCGTGACTTCGCCAAGGAGAACCCGAACCTCGTCATCAAGGGCGGTGTCCTTGACGGCAAGGCGCTGTCCGCCGACGAGTTCAAGAAGCTTGCGGACCTCGAGTCCCGCGAGGTTCTGCTCAGCAAGCTGGCCGGCGCGTTCAAGGGCAAGCAGACTCAGGCTGCTCAGCTCTTCCAGGCGCTGCCGACGAAGCTCGTCCGCACCGTGGACGCGCTCCGTGCCAAGCAGGCCGAGCAGGGCGGTGCCGAGTAATTCGGCTCGCGCATTGATCCACGCCGCCTAGTGCGTGGGTCGTAGCGGGCCGTTACGCCCGCCTCTTCAGACACATCGGCACCTGCCGAATTTAGTGGAAGGATCGCCCATCATGGCGAAGCTCTCTCAGGAAGACCTCCTCGCCCAGTTCGAGGAGATGACCCTCATCGAGCTGTCCGAGTTCGTGACGGCCTTCGAGGACAAGTTCGACGTCAAGGCTGCCGCGGCCGTCGCCGTTGCCGCTGCCCCGGCTGGTGGCGGCGACGCTGCCGGTGCGGCCGAGGAGCAGGACGAGTTCGACGTCATCCTCGAGGGTGCCGGCGACAAGAAGATCCAGGTCATCAAGGTCGTGCGCGAGCTCACCTCCCTGGGCCTCAAGGAGGCCAAGGACCTCGTCGACGGCACCCCGAAGCCGGTCCTCGAGAAGGTCGCGAAGGAGGCCGCTGACAAGGCCGCCGAGGCCCTCAAGGCCGCCGGTGCCTCCGTCACGGTCAAGTAAGACCGTTTCGGCTCACTGAGCTGACTCACGCCCCCGTGTAACGCGGGAGCAGCGAAAGGCGATCACCCTTCTGGGTGGTCGCCTTTCGGCGTTCCCGGGGAAGGGCGTGGCGGGGTCCGTGAGGGCCGCCGGAAGCGGAGTATGGTGATCTTCGCCGTGCGCCCCGCAGACCGGGGGCCTTGACGAACCGCACGCAGCGCGCAATTCTCAGGACGCGTCGTCACAACGATCCGTATCCGAGGCATGGATCGACGACTGAACGGGCAGTATCGAGGTGCGCCGCACGGCGCGAGTAGCGCGGAGTTGAGAGCAACGAGGGTCGCGAAGAACTCGCCCTGGACATCAGTGAGCCAAGTGGCTACACTGACCCTTTGCGCTGCCTGTTAGCTGCCCCCTGCCCGTCACCAGGGGCATACCTTCGCATCCGCTTCGTCGACAGACCCCGTCTGACCTGGCCTTTTAGCCATTTCAGGAAATGTCCGCCGTGAAGCGCTGCTGGGGACCGGTACGCGCGTAGTGAGTCCGAGCCCTCGGAAGGACCCCCTCTTGGCCGCCTCGCGCAACGCCTCGACCAATACGAACAACGGCGCAAGCACCGCCCCGCTGCGCATCTCCTTTGCAAAGATCAAGGAGCCCCTCGAGGTTCCGAACCTCCTCGCGCTGCAGACCGAGAGCTTTGACTGGCTGCTCGGCAACGCCGCCTGGAAGGCTCGCGTCGAGGCTGCCCTTGAGTCGGGACAGGACGTCCCCACGAAGTCCGGTCTGGAAGAGATCTTCGAGGAGATCTCGCCGATCGAGGACTTCTCCGGGTCGATGTCGCTGACCTTCCGCGACCACCGCTTCGAGCCGCCGAAGAACTCGATCGACGAGTGCAAGGACCGTGACTTCACGTACGGCGCCCCGCTCTTCGTCACCGCCGAGTTCACGAACAACGAGACCGGCGAGATCAAGTCCCAGACGGTCTTCATGGGCGACTTCCCGCTCATGACCAACAAGGGCACCTTCGTCATCAACGGCACCGAGCGTGTCGTCGTGTCGCAGCTCGTCCGGTCGCCCGGTGTCTACTTCGACTCCTCGATCGACAAGACGTCCGACAAGGACATCTTCTCCGCCAAGATCATCCCGTCCCGGGGTGCCTGGCTGGAGATGGAGATCGACAAGCGCGACCTGGTCGGTGTCCGCATCGACCGCAAGCGCAAGCAGTCCGTCACCGTTCTCCTCAAGGCTCTCGGTTGGACCACCGAGCAGATCCTGCAGGAGTTCGGCGAGTACGAGTCCATGCGCGCCACCCTGGAGAAGGACCACACCCAGGGCCAGGACGACGCGCTGCTCGACATCTACCGCAAGCTGCGTCCGGGCGAGCCGCCGACCCGTGAGGCCGCTCAGACGCTGCTCGAGAACCTCTACTTCAACCCGAAGCGCTACGACCTCGCGAAGGTCGGCCGCTACAAGGTGAACAAGAAGCTCGGCGCGGACGAGCCGCTGGACGCCGGCGTGCTCACCACCGACGACGTCATCGCCACCATCAAGTACCTGGTCAAGCTCCACGCGGGCGAGACCGAGACGGTCGGCGAGAACGGCAACGAGATCGTCGTCGAGACCGACGACATCGACCACTTCGGCAACCGTCGTCTGCGCAACGTCGGCGAGCTCATCCAGAACCAGGTCCGCACGGGTCTGGCGCGTATGGAGCGAGTCGTCCGCGAGCGCATGACCACGCAGGACGTCGAGGCGATCACCCCGCAGACCCTGATCAACATCCGCCCCGTGGTGGCGTCGATCAAGGAGTTCTTCGGAACGTCGCAGCTGTCGCAGTTCATGGACCAGAACAACCCGCTCTCCGGGCTGACGCACAAGCGTCGTCTGTCCGCGCTGGGCCCGGGTGGTCTGTCCCGTGAGCGGGCCGGCTTCGAGGTCCGAGACGTGCACCCGTCCCACTACGGACGCATGTGCCCGATCGAGACCCCCGAAGGCCCGAACATCGGTCTGATCGGTTCGCTCGCCTCGTACGGCCGCGTCAACGCGTTCGGCTTCATCGAGACGCCGTACCGCAAGGTCGTCGACGGCCAGGTCACCGACGAGGTCGACTACGTCACCGCCGACGAGGAAGACCGCTTCGTCATCGCGCAGGCCAACGCCGCGCTCAACGACGACATGCAGCTCACCGAGAACCGCGTTCTGGTGCGTAAGCGTGGCGGCGAGGTCGACTACGTCCTCCCGGCCGAGGTCGACTACATGGACGTCTCGCCGCGCCAGATGGTGTCGGTCGCGACCGCCATGATCCCGTTCCTCGAGCACGACGACGCCAACCGTGCCCTCATGGGCGCGAACATGATGCGTCAGGCGGTGCCGCTGATTAAGTCGGAGGCCCCGCTCGTCGGCACCGGCATGGAGTACCGCTGCGCCACCGACGCCGGCGACGTGCTCAAGGCCGAGAAGGACGGTGTCGTCCAGGAGCTGTCGGCCGACTACATCACGGTCGCCAACGACGACGGCACGTACATCACGTACCGCCTGCACAAGTTCTCCCGCTCCAACCAGGGCACCTCTGTGAACCAGAAGGTCGTCGTGGACGAGGGCGACCGCGTCATCGAGGGCCAGGTCCTCGCCGACGGTCCCGCCACCGAAGACGGCGAGATGGCGCTCGGCAAGAACCTGCTCGTCGCGTTCATGCCGTGGGAGGGCCACAACTACGAGGACGCGATCATCCTGTCGCAGCGCCTCGTGCAGGACGACGTCCTCTCCTCGATCCACATCGAGGAGCACGAGGTCGACGCCCGTGACACCAAGCTCGGCCCGGAGGAGATCACCCGGGACATCCCGAACGTCTCCGAGGAGGTCCTCGCGGACCTCGACGAGCGCGGCATCATCCGCATCGGTGCCGAGGTCGTCGCCGGCGACATCCTGGTCGGCAAGGTCACGCCCAAGGGTGAGACCGAGCTGACCCCGGAGGAGCGCCTGCTCCGCGCGATCTTCGGTGAGAAGGCGCGTGAGGTCCGTGACACCTCGCTGAAGGTGCCCCACGGCGAGATCGGCAAGATCATCGGCGTGCGCGTCTTCGACCGCGAGGAGGGCGACGAGCTTCCCCCGGGCGTGAACCAGCTGGTCCGCGTCTACGTCGCCCAGAAGCGCAAGATCACCGATGGTGACAAGCTCGCCGGCCGTCACGGCAACAAGGGTGTCATCTCCAAGATTCTTCCGATCGAGGACATGCCCTTCCTCGAGGACGGCACCCCGGTCGACATCATCCTCAACCCGCTGGGTGTCCCGTCCCGAATGAACCCGGGACAGGTCCTGGAGATCCACCTCGGCTGGCTCGCCAGCCGCGGCTGGGACGTCTCCGGCCTCGCGGACGAGTGGGCGCAGCGCCTCCAGGCGATCGGCGCCGACCAGGTCGCCCCCGGCACCAACGTCGCGACCCCGGTCTTCGACGGTGCGCGTGAGGACGAGCTCGCGGGTCTGCTCCAGCACACCATCCCGAACCGCGACGGCGAGCGCATGGTGCTCCCGACCGGTAAGGCGAGGCTGTTCGACGGCCGCTCCGGCGAGCCGTTCCCGGACCCGATCTCCGTCGGGTACATGTACATCCTCAAGCTGCACCACCTGGTCGACGACAAGCTGCACGCGCGTTCGACCGGTCCGTACTCGATGATCACCCAGCAGCCGCTGGGTGGTAAGGCCCAGTTCGGTGGCCAGCGCTTCGGTGAGATGGAGGTGTGGGCGCTGGAGGCATACGGCGCCGCGTACGCCCTCCAGGAGCTGCTGACGATCAAGTCCGACGACGTGACCGGCCGCGTGAAGGTCTACGAGGCCATCGTCAAGGGCGAGAACATCCCTGAGCCCGGCATCCCCGAGTCCTTCAAGGTGCTCATCAAGGAGATGCAGTCCCTGTGCCTCAACGTGGAGGTGCTGTCCTCGGACGGCATGTCCATCGAGATGCGCGACACCGACGAGGACGTCTTCCGCGCAGCGGAGGAGCTCGGCATCGACCTGTCCCGGCGCGAGCCGAGCAGCGTCGAAGAGGTCTGACGGGAGTCCGGCAGGGGGACCAGTGATGGTCCCCCCGCCGGCCCCAGGACCCCCGTATCAGACCCCACAGCCTTACAACCCTGAGAGGGATTGACGCATAGTGCTCGACGTCAACTTCTTCGACGAGCTCCGGATCGGTCTGGCCACCGCTGACGACATCCGTCAGTGGAGCCACGGCGAGGTCAAGAAGCCGGAGACCATCAACTACCGCACGCTCAAGCCCGAGAAGGACGGACTCTTCTGCGAGAAGATCTTCGGTCCGACCCGGGACTGGGAGTGCTACTGCGGCAAGTACAAGCGCGTCCGCTTCAAGGGCATCATCTGTGAGCGGTGTGGCGTCGAGGTCACCCGCGCCAAGGTGCGCCGTGAGCGGATGGGCCACATCGAGCTGGCCGCCCCCGTCACCCACATCTGGTACTTCAAGGGCGTCCCGTCGCGCCTTGGCTACCTGCTCGACCTCGCCCCGAAGGACCTCGAGAAGGTCATCTACTTCGCGGCGTACATGATCACGTACGTCGACGACGAGCGCCGTACGCGTGACCTGCCCTCCCTGGAGGCGCACGTCTCCGTCGAGCGCCAGCAGATCGAGAACCGTCGCGACTCCGACCTGGAGGCCCGCGCCAAGAAGCTCGAGAACGACCTCGGCGAGCTCGAGGCCGAGGGCGCCAAGGCCGACGTGCGCCGCAAGGTGCGCGAGGGTGCCGAGCGCGAGATGAAGCAGCTGCGCGACCGCGCGCAGCGCGAGATCGACCGTCTGGACGAGGTCTGGTCGCGCTTCAAGAACCTCAAGGTCCAGGACCTGGAGGGCGACGAGCTCCTCTACCGCGAGCTGCGTGACCGCTTCGGCACGTACTTCGACGGCTCGATGGGTGCCGCGGCGCTGCAGAAGCGCCTGGAGTCCTTCGACCTGGAGGAGGAGGCCGAGCGCCTCCGCGAGATCATCCGTACCGGCAAGGGCCAGAAGAAGACCCGTGCGCTCAAGCGCCTCAAGGTCGTCTCCGCGTTCCTGCAGACCGCGAACAGCCCCAAGGGCATGGTTCTCGACTGCGTCCCGGTCATCCCGCCGGACCTTCGTCCGATGGTGCAGCTGGACGGTGGCCGCTTCGCGACCTCCGACCTGAACGACCTGTACCGCCGTGTGATCAACCGCAACAACCGTCTGAAGCGTCTGCTCGACCTCGGTGCCCCCGAGATCATCGTGAACAACGAGAAGCGGATGCTCCAGGAGGCGGTCGACGCCCTCTTCGACAACGGCCGTCGTGGTCGCCCGGTCACGGGCCCCGGCAACCGTCCGCTGAAGTCCCTCAGCGACATGCTGAAGGGTAAGCAGGGTCGTTTCCGTCAGAACCTGCTCGGCAAGCGTGTGGACTACTCCGCGCGTTCCGTCATCGTCGTCGGTCCGCAGCTGAAGCTGCACCAGTGTGGTCTGCCTAAGGCCATGGCGCTGGAGCTCTTCAAGCCGTTCGTGATGAAGCGCCTGGTCGACCTGAACCACGCGCAGAACATCAAGAGCGCCAAGCGGATGGTCGAGCGCGGCCGCACGGTCGTGTACGACGTCCTCGAAGAGGTCATCGCCGAGCACCCGGTTCTGCTGAACCGTGCGCCCACGCTGCACCGCCTCGGCATCCAGGCCTTCGAGCCGCAGCTGGTCGAGGGCAAGGCCATCCAGATCCACCCGCTCGTCTGCACCGCGTTCAACGCGGACTTCGACGGTGACCAGATGGCCGTCCACCTGCCGCTCTCCGCGGAGGCGCAGGCCGAGGCCCGCATCCTGATGCTGTCCTCGAACAACATCCTGAAGCCGGCCGACGGCCGTCCGGTCACGATGCCGACCCAGGACATGGTCCTCGGTCTGTTCTTCCTGACCACCGACGGCGAGCTCCGTGACACCAAGGGCGAGGGCCGCGCGTTCGGCTCCACGGCCGAGGCGATCATGGCGTTCGACGCCGGCGAGCTCGCGCTCCAGTCGGAGATCGAGATCCGCTTCCCCGTCGGCACCGTCGCTCCGCGTGGCTGGGTTCCCCCGGTCGCGGAGGAGGGTGACGAGCACGCGGCCGAGTGGCAGCAGGGCGACTCGTTCCGTCTGCGGACGACCCTGGGCCGCGCGCTCTTCAACGAGCTGCTGCCCGAGGACTACCCGTTCGTCGACTACTCCGTCGGCAAGAAGCAGCTCTCCGAGATCGTCAACGACCTCGCCGAGCGCTACCCCAAGGTCATCGTGGCGGCGACGCTCGACAACCTGAAGGCGGCCGGCTTCTACTGGGCGACCCGCTCCGGCGTCACCGTGGCCATCTCCGACGTCGTCGTTCCCGAGGCGAAGAAGGAGATCGTCAAGGGCTACGAGGCGCAGGACGAGAAGGTCCAGAAGCAGTACGAGCGCGGTCTGATCACCAAGGAAGAGCGCACGCAGGAGCTCATCGCGATCTGGACCAAGGCGACCAACGAGGTCGCCGAGGCGATGAACGCGAACTTCCCGCGGACGAACCCCATCTTCATGATGGTTGACTCGGGTGCCCGAGGAAACATGATGCAGATGCGTCAGATCGCCGGTATGCGTGGTCTGGTGTCCAACGCCAAGAACGAGACGATCCCGCGTCCCATCAAGGCGTCGTTCCGCGAGGGCCTCACCGTCCTCGAGTACTTCATCTCCACGCACGGTGCCCGTAAGGGTCTCGCCGACACCGCCCTGCGTACCGCCGACTCGGGTTACCTGACCCGTCGTCTGGTGGACGTCTCGCAGGACGTCATCATCCGCGAGGAGGACTGTGGCACCGAGCGCGGTCTGAAGCTGCGGATCGCGGCGAAGGACGAGACCGGTGTCCTGCGCAAGACGGACGACGTCGAGACCTCCGTGTACGCGCGGATGCTCGCCGAGGACGTCGTCGTCGACGGCAAGGTCATCGCGCCGGCCAACGTCGACCTGGGTGACGTGCTCATCGACGCCCTGGTCAACGCGGGCGTCGAGGAGGTCAAGACCCGCTCGGTCCTGACCTGTGAGTCCGCCGTCGGTACCTGTGCGTTCTGCTACGGCCGTTCGCTCGCCACCGGCAAGCTGGTCGACATCGGTGAGGCGGTCGGCATCATCGCCGCCCAGTCCATCGGTGAGCCCGGTACCCAGCTGACGATGCGTACCTTCCACACCGGTGGTGTGGCCGGTGACGACATCACCCAGGGTCTGCCGCGTGTCGTCGAGCTCTTCGAGGCGCGTCAGCCCAAGGGTGTCGCCCCGATCTCGGAGGCGGCCGGCCGCGTCCGTATCGAGGAGACCGAGAAGACCAAGAAGATCGTCGTCACCCCGGACGACGGCAGCGACGAGACGGCGTTCCCGATCTCGAAGCGTGCCCGTCTGCTGGTGGGCGAGGGCGACCACGTCGAGGTGGGCCAGAAGCTCACCGTGGGTGCCACCAACCCGCACGACGTGCTCCGGATCCTCGGTCAGCGCGCGGTCCAGGTCCACCTGGTCGGCGAAGTCCAGAAGGTCTACAACTCGCAGGGCGTGTCGATCCACGACAAGCACATCGAGATCATCATCCGGCAGATGCTGCGCCGCGTGACGATCATCGAGTCCGGCGACGCGGAGCTCCTGCCGGGCGAGCTGGTCGAGCGGTCGAAGTTCGAGACCGAGAACCGTCGTGTGGTCACCGAGGGCGGTCACCCCGCCTCCGGCCGTCCGCAGCTGATGGGTATCACCAAGGCCTCGCTCGCCACCGAGTCGTGGCTGTCGGCGGCGTCCTTCCAGGAGACGACCCGAGTCCTGACGGATGCGGCGATCAACGCCAAGTCCGACAGCCTCATCGGCCTCAAGGAGAACGTCATCATCGGTAAGCTCATCCCGGCCGGTACGGGTCTGTCCCGCTACCGCAACATCCGGGTCGAGCCGACCGAGGAGGCCAAGGCCGCGATGTACTCGGCCGTCGGCTACGACGACATCGACTACTCGCCGTTCGGCTCGGGCTCCGGCCAGGCCGTTCCGCTGGAGGACTACGACTACGGTCCGTACAACCAGTAAGAAGTAGCGAGACCGAAGGGCGGTCACCCCGTGAGGGGTGGCCGCCCTTCGGCGTTCCTCCGGTACGGGATCAGCGCGCGGCCAGTTCCCAGACCGCGACGAGCACGCCGGCGCTCGCGGTCAGCGCGGCGATGCTGGCCAGCGGCCAGCGGGCGCGTTCCAGGGAGTCGAGGCGGGCCTCGTGGTCGGCGAGCTGCTTGTCGGTCTGGTCGCTGCGCTGCACGAGCAGCGCGAGGGAGCCGTCGACGCGGGCGAAGCCGGCCTCCAGGGTGCCGCGCAGCCGTTCCAGTTCGAGGGCGACGGCGACCGGGTCGTTCGGGTCAGACTCGGTCATCGGCACCGCCCGGGGTGCTGCGCAGCCAGGACGGCAGCAGGCTCTGGACCAGGTCGAGGGCCATCACGCGGGCCAGTCCGCCGGCGACGGCCAGGGCCCCCGCGACCCAGGGGAGGGTCGCGGGGATGCCGGAGGCGTCGACGATGGCGGGCAGGACGACGGCGATGCCGACGGCGGACTGGAGGACGGTGCGGGCCGTGCGCTTTGCGGCATCGGACATCGGTGTGCTCCTTGGGGGGTGGTTACTTCGTGTACGGGACCTTGAGCGCGTTCCAGGAGGCGGCGCCGGGTATGCCGTCGGCGGCGGTGCCGCGGAAGCCGAGCTTGTGCTGCCACTTCGCGTAGCTGAGCCGGTCGGCCTCGCCCCAGCGGGGGCTGGGGCCGACGGTGTACGCGGAGCAGCCCTCGGCGACGAGGCGGCGGCCCATGGCCGTGATGACCGGGGAGCTCGTCTCCTTGCGGAAGAACGAGGCGCCCGGGAACGGCTGGTAGCGGGGGGCGGCCGGCTTGCCGGCGGCGGGGGCGTCCTTGGCGGGCGCCTTGCCGAGCCGGGTCTGCACCCGGTCGCGCATCGTCGGCATCCCGAAGCCCTTGGGGTCGCTCTTCCAGTCGGACCACTCCAGGTGGCCGATGACGGACTTGGCGCCCCACTCGTGGGCCCGGCACAGGGCGGCGGAGACCCGTTCGATGGCGTCGAGCTGGGCGGCCGGCCAGGGGTCGGTGCCGTTGCCGAGGTTGACGCACTCGAAGCCGTAGAAGCGGGCGTTGCCGTCGACGGCGTTGGCGCTGCCCTGGTGCTCGCGCGGGGCGGGCGGCCGGTCGCCGTACGCCTCGGTGACGACGGCCCGGAGGACCGAGGGGTCGCCGCCGCCGGCGTGGTTGGCGCGGCCGGAGGCGACCAGATGGACGCTGCCGTCCTTGGCGATCACACCGTGGCAGAGCGGTCCGGGCAGCCCGTCGTAGCCGTTGTAGCAGAGCTCGACGGAGGAGGCGGTGCCGCTGGAGACGGTGTGGTGGATCATGACGCCGACCACCGGTCCCCAGGAGCCGGCCTGGTTGCGGTTGTGGGTGCGCCAGCCGGGATGTTCGACGACGTTGACGCCTTCGGCGCGGAGCGCGGCGAGGAACCGGTCCGCGGACAGGGGAGTGGCCATCTGGTGTCCTCCGGGCATGAGAAAAGCCCGCACTCGGGCGGGCGTTCGGGTGGGGCGGGCGGGTTACGGGAGGGGCTCGGGCTCCGGGACCGGCTGCTGCGCGGCCGGGTCCCAGGCGGCGCAGAGGGCCGCGTAGTTCGCGCGGCGGGTCTCGAAGTCGGCGAGCGCGGCGGCGACGGCCCGCTGGACGGCGGTCGCGTCGGGCACGGCGGGGACGCCGTCCCTGGCCTGGACGACGGCCACGCCGTAGCCGCGCAGGGTGGCGTCACCCGTGCCCGGCTTGGAGAACTCCGCGGTGATGTTCACCTGCGGGTACTCGCCGGTGAACGGGTCGCGCTCCAGGGTGTAGCCGAGCCCGTTGTCGAAGATGCGGACGGTGATGGTGTGGCCGTGCTCGGTGACGGTGGCGCGGCCGGCGTAGTCGATGGCCACGCCCCAGGGCTGGGTGGGGTCGATGTTCATGGGGTGCTCCTGGAGGTCAGGTCTGGGTGCCGTACATGCAGACGGGCTGGGCGTACACCGTGCCGGAGGCGCTGGTGACCTGGGCGTGGATCTCGACGGTCATGACCTTGCCGAACTTGCTCGGCAGGTCGACCGGGAGGAGACCCGTGTAGTCGAACGACTGTCCGGCGTTCACGATCGGGCCGAACTGCTGGCCGTCGACCATGACCTTCACCTGGCCGGCCGCGCCGCTGGACGCCTTCGTCACCATCGCGAGCCGCATCTTGGGCTGCCAGACCGGGTTAAAGGACTGGGCGATGGGGGTGAAGGCCGCCGTGTTCGTGGTGGACGGCCACTTCGCCACGTTCACGTGGTCCACCGGCGGCATCAGCTGGAGCCACGGCCTGGCGAGGCCGCCGGTGGCGATGTCGTCCGCGAAGATCTCGTGGTTGTAGCCGTCGAAGACCCGCAGGATCGGCTTGGTGAGCGGCGCGGCCTGGGCCGGCGGCTGGGGCGGGACGGGCCGGATCTCGTTGAGCGGAGGACGGGTGTTGACCGCTGTGGACAGGACCTGGATCCGGCGCTCCATCTGGACCAGCCGGTCGATGATGTTCTCGGGCAGCAGGGCCATCAGCGCTCCAGGAGTGCGAGGTCGGCGGTGTCGGGGCGGCCTCGCTCGGCCGGCCGGACCTTGACTCCGACGATGCGGAAACGGGCGTCGAGGCCCGTCGGGTGCCATTCGTCGGTGATGCGGATGCGGGCGGTGCGCCCGAGGAGAGTCGGCGGGACGATCCCGTCGAGCCGGACGCTGATCTCGGGGATCTGCACGGAGCCCCACGGAGTGTCGACCTCGGTCTGGGCGAGCGCGTTCAGCGTGGCCTTGTCGCTGATCTCGTTGTGGTCCGAGGACAGGTCGATCTGGGGCCAGATGTCCGGCAGCGGCGTCAGGGGCTGCTTGATGTCGGACAGCGTCGGCCGGGACTCGGTGCCCGCGTTGCCGTTGGTCGAGGCGCCGCGGGCCAGGGCGTGGGTCCCGCCGCGGGTGGCGTCGTCCGGGATGGAGTACGACAGGATCGAGCCGGGCCGGTCGAAGAGCACGTCGGTGGCGCCGGTGCGGATGGGCGCGCCGAGCTTGAGCCGGCGGACCCGGTTGCCGCTGTCCGGGCTGCGGTAGACCTGGATCTGGTACTCCAGGCCCTGGGCGCCGAGCTGGTCGAGGGCTTCCTGGTAGGCGGTCTCGTCGCCGTACCGCCAGGAGGCGGTCCGCAGGATGCCGGACACGTCGTCCGGGTCGCCGACGTCGATCTTGCTGGCGCCCATGCCGTCCGACAGGCTGCTCCACAGCTTGCGGGCGATGGTGAACTGTTCGGTCGGCTGGCTGAAGACGGTCTCGAAGTCGTTCGTACGGATGCGGCGGCGGGCCGCGTACGAGTCGAAGGTGGAGGCCTGGATGCCCAGGGTCAGCACGCCCCGGCCGCTGGACTGCAGGTTGGTGGTCCAGATGATGCCGCCCCACCACAGGTCTCCGCCGCGTTCCAGGTAGACGGTGGTGCGGCCGGGCTTGATGCGGTGGGCCCGCTCGGCGATGGTGCGGTCGGGGATGGGGACGGTGCCGGACAGGGAGCCGGCCCGGCCGATGTAGTCCTCGAACGACACGTCCCTCAACGGCAGGATGTCGAGGGTCGTGTCGGTCCAGAGGTCGCAGAAGATGGCCCGGTAGGGCGTGTCGATTGCCATGGGACAGCCCCCTTACAGGACGTAGGTCGCGGCGATGCGCACGGTCCGGCCGTTGACGAGAGCGCCGTTGGACGACCAGGTGCGCAGGTTGACCTGGCCGCTGGTCGAGATGTAGGCACCGCCGTTGCCGAAGCCGTCGCAGGCGGAGGTCTCGTAGTCGAAGGCCGGGCGCCATCCGGTGGGCAGGGTGCACAGCGGCTCGTCGGTGATGTTGCCGGCGCTGTCGGCGTTGATGGTGGGGCCGTTGCGGGTGACCGTGACCAGGACGGTCGCGATGCCCCGGGTGCGGCGGGCGGAGAAGGCGACGACCGTCCAGCCGGTCAGCGCGGTGGCGGCGCTGGTGGCGGTCTCCACCTCCACCGGCGGCTGGTAGTTGGCCCAGGCGCTGCCGGTCCAGCGCTGGAGGACGCCGTAGTTGTCGCGGTACTGGCCCGCGTAGGTGCCGGTCGAGACCGTGCCGCTGGGGGCGACACCGCCGATCTCCTTCGGGTACGCGACCCAGCCGAGGCCGTCCCAGCGCTGGAGGAAGTGGGCGTTGTCGTTGTCCTGGTACTGGCCCGGGTAGGAGCCGGGGACACCGGCGTTGTTGTAGACGGGCAGGATGCCGCCGACGCCGACCAGGGTGGTGCGCAGGTCGGTCGAGGCGCCGCCGGTCCAGTCGATGCCGCCGGTGCCGGCCGACGCGCCGGCCTTCACCTTGACGGAGAAGAGCGGGAGGGAGAGCGGGGGAGCGGCCGGGGCCTCCGGCTGTGCCTTCGGCTGTCCCTTGACGATCTCCAGGGCGGCCTCGCTGCGGGTGAGGCTGTCGAACTCGTCGTCGTACACGCGCAGGACGACGAGGTCGACGCGCGGGTTGAGCGCGTCGCCGTCGGCGAAGGTGATGACGGTGTCCGCGTCGAGGGTGACGGGGTAGGCGCCCTGGTTGCTCGGGCCCTGGATGACGGCCCGGCCGGCGTACACGGTCGCCGTCATCGGGCCGCTGGTGCTCATCCAGAGGCCGCCGACCCGGAACTTGCCGTCGACCGTGCCGGGCAGGATGCCGGAGCGCGAGGCGAGCGGGTTGACCGGGGTGGTGGCGCCGTGGGCGGTGAGGCGGGTGGTGACACGGGTCTGGCCGGTCGGCGGGAGCCAGCCGCTGCGCAGTGCCATGGTGTTCTCCTGTCGGGTGGTGGTGGCGGGACTACGGCAGCGGGTCGACCTTGATGAACGTGTTGTCGAAGCCGGCCTTGAGGGTGAGGGTGTTCGCGATGACCCGGAAGAAGGCCGTGAGCGTGTACGTCTGACCCGCGATCAGGTTGGAGTAACGCCGGGTGTTGGCCAGCGAGAGCATGTTCTGGCAGGCGCCGATCACCGCGTAGTCGTCCTCGAGGTCGTTGACGACCGTCGCGCCCTGGGTGAGCTTGAGCGCCATGTACGCGTAGTGGTCGTTGCTCGTCGACCGCATCTTGGCGCCGAAGCTGACCGCGACGGCCCGCGACGGCGGGGCGACGAAGCTGACCGTGAGCGGGTTCGTGGTGCGGCCCGCGAGCGTCGAGGTGTAGGTGGTCGAGGTGGTGTCGCCGTAGTCGCCGTTGTCGACGAAGGCGCCGACCGCCACGGCCGGGAGCCACGCCGAACCGTTCCAGCGCTGGAGCTGGCCGGCCGCCGTGTCGCGGTACTGACCGGTGTAGCTCGCGGGCGTGGCGGAGGCGGTGTTCGGGATGATGCCGCCGAGCGCCGCCGGGTACGCGACCCACTTGCCGCCGTCCCAGCGCTGGAGGGAGTTGGCCGCGTCCTGGTACTGGCCCGGGTAGGCGCCGTTGCCGCTGACGCCCTCGGCCGGGTTGATGCCGCCGAGCGCGACGACCGTGCTGCGCAGGTCCTTGAGCGCGGTGTTCCACGGGATGCCGCCGTTGCCCGCGCTGGCGCCGGCCGGGACCGTCACCTCGTACAGCGGCAGGCAGCGGGCCGGGATCTGCGGGACCTTCGGTGCCTGCTCCGGGGTGCCCTGGATGATCTCCAGCTTCGCCTCGGTCTTCGTCGAGGTGTCGTAGAGCGAGTCGTAGATCTTCAGGGCGATGACGTCGATGCGGGGGTACTGGGCGTTGCCCGGCGTGAAGGTGACGTTCTCGGAGGTGGGCAGGGTCACCGGGTAGGCGCCCTGGGAGATGTCGCCCTGGATGACGGCCCGGCCTTCGGAGACGGTGGCGGTCATGGCGCCGGCGCCGAAGGTCCAGAAGCCGGCCAGCCGGAAGGCGCCGTCGTACGAGCCGGGCAGGATGCCGGAGCGGACCTGGACGGGGTTCTGCAGGGTGGTGACGCCGGTCTGGGTGAGGCGGGTGTCCTCGCGGGTCTGGCCGGTCTCGGCGACCCAGCTGCTGCGCAGGTTCATGGGGTTTCTCCGTTCGAGGGGTCGAGGCGGGGGAGGGGCGGGTTCGGGGGGCGGTCCGGCGGGGTCAGGACCTGATCCACTCGGCCGAGAGGTTGCAGGAGTAGCCGCCGCCGCCGAGGGTCCGTACCGCGGTGGGGTTGGACTGGTACGCGGAGAGCTGGACCGTGGTGCCGGCGACGAGCTTGATGAGGCCCTGGCCGCCGACGACGACGGGCCCGCCGCCCGCGGGCGTCAGCCAGGTCATCCGGGGGACGCCGACGCCGCCGACGACGACCCGGGTGCCGCGCATGCCCTCGAAGGAGTCGCTGCTCCAGGCGGTGTGGCCGGAGACGCGCCACCAGCCGGTGCGGGGCACGGTGAAGGTGTCGGTGCCGTTCCAGCCGGTGAAGTCGTCGATGTCGACGGTCTGCAGGACGACCGGGGTCCAGACGGCGAACGGGATGGACTGGTACGCCGTCTGCGAGGCGCTGAACAGGATCGTCGCCTTGCCCTCGGCGTACTGCCAGGCGTTGCCGTCCCAGCGCTGGAGCACGCCCGCGTTGTCGCGGAACTGGCCGGTGTACGAACCGGTCGTCACCGTGCCGTGCGGCGCGATGCCGCCGATCGCCTTGGGGTACGAGACCCAGTTGCCCGTGCCGCTGGCGTCCCAGCGCTGCAGCAGTCCGGCGGTGTCCCGGTACTGGCCGGTGTAGGCGCCCTTGAAGCCGCTGGTGGGCATGATCCCGCCGAGCGCCACGACCGACCAGTGCTGGGTGGTGACCTGGGTCGTCCAGTTGACGCCGCCGGTGCCGGCCGAGGTGCCCTTCGGGACCCTGATCGTGTAGAGCGGGAGAGTGCTGCCGGCGCCGCTCGCGGGGGCGACGGGGTTGGCCGCGGGGGTGCCCTTGACCAGCCGCACCACGGCCTCGGTGGTGCCGCCCTGGTCGTAGGAGCCGTCCACGACGGCCAGTTCGATCAGGTCGATCCGGTCGTACTGCGCGTCGCCGTCCCCGAGGGTGAAGCTCTCCGGGGCGGTGACGGCCACGAGGTAGGAGCCCTGGGCGGTGTCCTTGCCCTGGAGGATCGCGCGGCCGGTGCCGATGGAGCACTGCATGGGCGTGCTGCCGGTCAGCACGAAGCCGCCGGGGACGATGCCCGACCGCGAGCGCAGCGGGGTCTCCTCGGGGCTCTGGCCACTGGGGGTGAGCAGGGCGGCGAGGGTCAGACGGGTGTCCTCGCGGGTCTGGCCGGTGGACTGGAGCCAAGCGGCGCGTACGGTCATGGGGTCACCTCTCCGGAAGGGGGCGGGTCGGTCGGGGTGGAGGAACGGCCCGGGGCCGGCGGAGACCACGCCGTGGCGTGCTCTCCGCCGGCCCCGGGGGGACGGTCACCGTGGCGCGGTCACCATTCGGCGCTGCGCCAGCGCACCGTCATCAGGGAGGCGGCGGTGCCCTCCTCGGGCCGGAAGGACAGGTCGGTCCGGCCGGGTTCCAGGACGAACAGCTCCTCCGGGGTGGAGTCGGCCATCGCGGTGTGCAGGCGGGCGGCCGAGTTGTTGAGCATGACCGTGCCCGCGCGGGTGTCGACGGTGAGCTCGTCGCCGTCGGCCAGGTCGATCGCGTACCGCAGGCGGCGCCTGGTGACGCGCTCGGTGACGGACGGCATGGAGCAGGGGCCGCGGAAGACGATCACCGGGTGGCAGGGGGCCGAACCGGTGTTGTCGATGACGACGTCACCGGTGCTGGTCGCCGTGCCCCAGCCGAGCGGCCAGGTCAGCGGCCAGGTGAGGCCCGACTCCGGCTGCGGGGGCGTGGTCGAGACGCTCTGCTCGACGACGCCGTAGCGGCGGGGGTCGGTGGCCAGCCACTGCACGGACATGCGGGAGCTGCCCTGGGTGGCGAAGCCCTGGTCGGCGGGGACGACGCGCTGGGCGATCCGGGCGCGTACGGCGAGCAGTTCGCCGTGCAGCCGGACGGTGAGCCAGCGCTCCTCGTCGAGCAGGGCGAACGCCTGCCGCAGCGCGCGGACGGCGCCGGCCGTGCCGCTGAACTCCGGCATCAGCACGATCGTGCCGCCGACCTTGCGCGGCTTGGCGAAGCGGGCGCCCGGCCAGGCGCCGTGCGAGGTCGGCCGGTCGGCGTCGGAGGAGTCGTACTCGGGCAGGTCCTCCCAGCCCGTCAGGCCGGACTTGTCGACGGCGAAGGGGGTGCCGGGACCGATCAGGAGCCCGGCCCACTGCATCTGCCCGTCCTGGGTGATCAGCGAGCCGGGCGCGAGGTCGGCGGTGTAGGGGTTTCCGGCGTACGGGGTCGTGGTCTCGGCCATGGGGCCGTCACCTCACTTGGGATGGGGTCAGCGGTGGGCGGACGCGCGCGTCAGCGGGCGGCGGTGGCGAGGAACAGCAGGTCCTCGGCGGTCGACCGGGGGCTCGCGCCGGGCTCCTCGTGGAAGTCCCGGATGTGGTGCGGCCGGGGGGCCGGCTCGGTGAGCGCCGGGACGCGACGGTTCTCCAGCTGGGAGAGCGAGTCGATGCGGTAGTCGTCCGCGCTTCCGGGGGAGACGATGCCGCCCTCGGCGAGCATCGGGATCTTGTCGAGCTCGATGCCGAACTTCTTGCCGGTGAGCGGGATCTCGAAGCTGAGCTTGTTGAGCCCGTCGATGATCCAGTTGACGAAGGCGATGAGACCGTTGATCGGTCCCTTCACGACGCCGATGACCGCGCTCAGACCGCCCTTGACCAGGTCGCCGATGCCCCGCAGGGCGTTGCTCACGGCGTCCTTCGCGGTCCGGAAGAAGCCGGGGATCTTGTCGGTGATCCAGTCGGAGACCGGTTTGACGGCGGTCTTGATGCCGCCGATGGTCCGGGACGCGATGCCGCGCAGCGCGTTCGAGGCCGAGGACACGGCGGAACCGATCTTCGAGATCCCGCCGATCACCGACCCGACGATGCCGATCCCGGTCTTGAACACGGTCAGATACGCCTTGGCGTAGGTGCCGATGGCCTTGCCGAGGGCCTCCATGAACGGCTGGATGAACTTCCAGACCGCCTGGAAGCCCTTCAGCGCCTGCTGCATGACCTGCTTGATGATCCGCTGGCCGGTCTCGGAGTTGACCGCCAGTTCGATCAGGTACGCCGCGATGGGCACGATCAGGCCGACGACGAAGCCCAGCGGGTTGGCCCGCATGGCGACGTTGACGCCCGTCATGGCGATCGAGGCGATGGTCATCACGGTGCCGAAGGTGTCCATCAGGCCGGAGATGACGTCCGTGATGGGCAGCAGCGGCAGCAGGATGCCGAGGATCATGCCGGCGCCGGTGCCGATCTTCCCGGCGGCCCTGCGGGCCTTGCCGGCGGCGTCGCCGATCCGCTTGACCCTGGTGGGCGCGGTGGAGCGCTTGATCTTGGTGACGGCGGTGGCGGCGCCGGAGGCGTTCGAGCCGAGGGTGCGGAGGGAGGCGCCGGAGTTCTTGGCCGTGGCGGCCAGGCTGCCGATGCCGCTCGCCGCCCGCTGGACGTCCGACCGCAGGTTCCTCAGTGCGCGGCCCCCGTCGCCGAGCCCCCGCCGCAGACTGCCCATCGGCCCGATGGCGACTTGGAACCTGGGCATGGCGACGAGCGCGGCACTCATGCGCGGGCTCCTCGCGCCTTCACGAGGTACATGAGCGCGTCGGCGGTCGAGTGCGGGTCACTGCCCCGGGCCGCGTGGTAGTGCTCGATGTGCAGTCCGGGCCCGCCGGAGCCGCCCTGGGGGCCGATCTGGCCGGTGCGGGCGCGGCGGGCGGTGAGGGCGAGCAGCCGGTCCAGCTTGGACAGCGGCAGGACGGCCTCGGCCTCGCCGGCCTCGGCGAGGATCGCCGGGACACCGCCGTGGCGGGGCATGACGACACCACCGGTGGCGAGCATCGGGATGGTCGGCAGGTTGACGCCGAAGGTCTTGCCGCCGACGACCGGGACCCAGCCGGGGACGCTGACCTTGACGCGGTTGAGGCTGCCGATCATCGAGTTGATGAGGCCGATGACGGCGTTGATCGGGCCCTTCACACCGCTCTTGATGCCGTCGAACGCCCGGGACGCGATGTCCTTGAGGCCGTTCCAGATGGACGACATCTTGTCCTTGACCGCGCTGAACGCGTTCGGGATCGCGGACTTGATCCAGTTCACCACCGGGGTGATGACGGCCTTGATGCCGTTCCAGACGGTGCTGATGACCTTCTTGATCGCGTTCATCACCGTGGTGATGACGGTCTTCCAGATCTTGACGTACGTCTTGATGACCGTGGCGACGGCCTTCACGACGGTGGAGATGGCCTTCTTGATGCCGTTCCAGACCGTCTTGATCAGGTTTCCGGCCTGCTTCATGATCGGGCCGATGGCCTTCATGACCGTGCTGATCACGGACTTGATGACGCCGAACGCCTTCTTCATGACGTTCTGCATCGTCTTCGAGCGCATCGCCATCTCGACGATCGTCTCGATGAGCGGCATGAAGAGTTCGAGCAGCCGGACCAGGAAGTTGCCCTTCATGGACTTGTTGAGCTTGTCCTGGCCCTTCGCGGCCTTGCCGGCGCCGGACTCGTACTTGCCGAGCTTCCCGCCGGCCGACTGCGCCGTGTCGCCGGCCTTCTTCATCGCCCGCTCGGCCTGCTCCGAGGCCGTCTTCAGGTTCTTGAGCTGCGTCCCGGAGCCCTGGGCGGCGGTCTTCAGGTTCTTGAGCTGACCGTTCGCCGCCTTCCCGGCGTCGCCGACCTTCTTGACCGAGGTGCCTGCGCCGGACGCCTGGGTCTTGAGGTTGCCGAGGGCGGTGGACGCGTTCTTGAGGTTTCTTACGAGAGACATGGGTTACCTCCTTTCGGGGTGAGTGGGATCAGGCGGGGTTCATCTGGGTGTTGAGCTCGCGGACGGCGTCCGCGAACCCGCGCATGTGCCTGGTCAGGGTGGTGGTGTGCTCGGCGAGTTCCCCCGCCTTCTGGGCGGCGGGGCCCAGGACCGCGGCCGTGGGGACCTTGTCCGGGTCGAAGTCCTTCATGGCGAGCTTGAGCTTGCCGATGGCCTTCGCGAACGCCGTGGTCTTCTTGGGGTCGGAGTAGGTCACCCCTTCGTTGATCTTGCCCAGGGCCTTGGCGACGAGCGGCGTCTGCGTCGGATCGACGGCCTCGCCGAGCTTCTTGACCGCATCGGCGATCTTCGTGGCCTTCCCCAGGCTCGGCATGCCGCGCAGGTTGCGCTTGAAGTCCGGCGCGTGGTTGTTGAACTTCTGCAGTTCGGGGTTCAGGTTGGTGAGCTGTCCGCGCAGGGCGTCGAAGTTGGCGTCCGCGGGGATGGCGGCCATGCCGCCACCGGCGGCTCTCTCGTTCTCTTGGACATCCGCGAGCCTCTGGCGGCGAGGCAGGATTTTTCCTTCCTGCCTCGCGTAGATCGTGTCGGTGAATGTCGCCCACTTCTGGCCGAGGAGGTTGAAGAAGGCACCTTGGATCTTCCGCTGGGTGTCCTTGAGACCCAGCGCCACGGCGAGGAGGAACGCGGGAACGGCCAGGCCGATGAAGGCCGAGATCGCGTAGACGGGCCACCAGACGCTGTCCTCGTGGAACTTCTCGACGGCGGAGGCGAAGCCTTCCAGGCCCATGGCCTCCATCCACTCCGTCTTCTTCGCCTTGGTGAGCTCGTCGTACATCGACTTGAACCGCTCGGTGAACTGCTCCGGCAGGGCCTGCTTCAGGAGCGCCTCGGTGAGGACCTTGGGATCCTCGCCGATGAGGGACTGCTTGAGTTCGGAGATGGGGCGAGGCTTCTCCTTCCCGTTCTCCGCCGCCGGCTTGACTTTGACGATGGCTTCCTTGAGGTCGGCGATCTCCTTGGAGAGCTCCGGGATTGTTTCTGCCATGAGTTGCTCCGCTTCCGGCCCGTGAGGGCCAAGCGCCGAAAAGCCCCTGCCGGTGATGGCAAGGGCTCGTTCGTGCGGGGGCAGCCGGGGCGCTAGGCGTCCTGCTCGCGGCGGGGGGCGCGGCGCGTCGTCGCGAGGGCGTCGTTCCAGCCGGCGGTGTAGGCGAGGGTCTCGTAGCGGGAGACCTCGGCGTACAGCGTGCCGAGCAACGCTCTCTTGTCGAGGGCGACGGGTCCGTCGAGGAGCTGGCGGAGGCGGTCCTGGAGCGGGATGTGCGGTCGCGATGCCTCGGCCTGCTGAGTCATGGACGCCTGCCTTCCGGTTGCTTGCCCGTGCGTGTGTGGCGGCGCCGCGGAGTGAGGAGCGGGGGCACCACGTGTTCGAACTTCTGTGCGAACAGAGTGTGGAACATCTGTTCGATGTTTGTCGAGCGGGAAACGCCTGACGGTGTGTCTTCTTGCGCGTTTTTCGAACGCATTGGCAGCTGAAACGGCCGTGAGTTCGACCGGGTAACCTGGGAGCCGCATACCCCGGACCGGACCACTACGGGGGACGCGAGGGGCGCGAGGGGCGCGCGGGGACCCCAGGGGGCTGGAAGGCAGCACTGACGCATGGATACGGAGCCGGGCGCAGGTCGCCGGGAGCGGGTCGTCGACTGGCTTGCCACCCACCCCGACCTGCCCCACCTCTTCGCGTACCTCTCGGAGCTCGTCCACGTCTCCGGGTACGCCCCCGAGGAACTCGTCGTGATCCCCAGGACCGAGGTCGACCGCCGCGAGACGACCGCCTTCACGTCCGGCTGGGCCGAGGCCGTTTCGGACGAACTGCCGCGCATCCGCAGGGAGTACGAGAAGCGCGTCGCCGACGCCTACGCGCAGGGGCAGGGTGACGCGCGTGGAATCCGCCGCCCCCAGCGCCGTACCGACGCGGGTCAGGAAGGCGGCGCCCGGGTCATCGCGCTGCCCTTCGCCCGGCTCCTGGAACCGCCCGCGGCCGTCGTCGAGGCCGAGGAGCGGGTCCGCAGGGAACGCGAGCTGTTCGAACAGCGGACCGAGAGCGAGATGAACCCGGAACCGGCGGCCGATTCCGAGCGGCGCCCCGCGCCCCGGCAGCGGACCGCCGCCGGGCAGCGGTCCGAGCCCGAACCCGACCACCAGAAGGAGCTCGAACCCGAGGCGGAACCGGACGTCCTCGTGACCGCCCAGGAGAGCAGGTCCCGCCGGAACGCCCGGCCGGTGCGGAAGGTCGTGCGCGGCAAGGGCGGCCGGCCGATCGTCCCGCCGCTGGCCGGAGTGCCGGTCCAGACCGGCCCGTCCGCCGACCGGCGCGAGGCCGACCCGGGCGAGCAGGACGCGCGCGCGAGCAGGAGGCGGCGGCTGTCCGACCGGGCCAGGGCCCTGGAGAAGGACATGACCGCCGAACGGGCACGGGAAGAAGCGCCCCCGGAGCCCACTCCCTGACGGGACGGGGCTCCGGGGGCCGCGGGGTCACCCGAAGAAGCGGGCGATGGCCTGGGGGGACACGGCCTCGCCCTCCTGGGCCGACGGGCTCTGCCCGTCCTGGTCCGCCCGCTCTCCGTCCTCGTCCTCGGCGGAGTTGCCCGGACGGGGAACGGGGGTCGGTGCTTCCGGCGGGTCGGAGTCCTCGCCCTGGTTGACGCAGGCGAACATCCAGTTCGACATGGCCAGATGGTCCACCGTGGCCGCCAGCAGATGGTCGGTGATCGACCACTCGGCGGCCTCGCCGTGCAGGTCGCGCTGGACGGCGCTGTCCCGCGGCAGGTGCTTGATCAGCACCATGAGGCGACGGGTGGAGAGCTCACCGCGGTGCCAGTCGAGGAGGTCGACCCCGTAATAGCGGATGAAGTCCGCCTCAAGGGCCTCGGCGTGTTCGTCGACGAACTCGACGAGGCTCAGTCTTCCCCCAGGCCGAGCCCGGTCTCCTTGCCGTAGGCCTCCAGGATGGCGGCGATGTCCTGCATGGTGACGTCGTGCTGTTCGAAGCGGGAGAACTGTTCCTCACCCATCAGGAGTGCGAGCAGCCCGTCCACGTCGTTGTCGTCGAGCTTGCGCAGCGCCTTGGCGGTGGCGCGGCTGAGCTCGGTCGGAAGGGTGTAGGTCTCGCCGTCCAGCTCGAAGGACCACTTGCGGCCGTGGGCCTCCTGTCGCTGGGCGCGGGCGGCGTTGACGTCGAAACGGGCCATGGTGATGCGTACTCCTTGTTCGGATGTGTGAAGAGGAGAGGGGTGGGGGGGGGGGGGGGGGGGGGGGGGGGGGGGCGGGGGGGGGGGGGGGGGGGGGGGGGGGGGGGGGGGGGGGGGTGTGGGGGGGGGGGGGGGGGAGGGATGGTGTAGCC
>NZ_JBVJVO010000012.1:13854-144087 GCF_055603625.1 Streptomyces sp. NPDC037273 | reverse complement strand
GGCTCGTCGTCCTGCCTCTGTCCGCTCTTCTGTTTTCCCCCCGCGCCCCCCCCCCCCCCCCCCCCCCCCCCCCCCCCCCCCCCCCCCCCCCCCCCGGGGGGAGAGGGATCAGACGGTCGCGGAGTACTGGCTGTCCTTCATGAGGAAGGTCGCCAGCGGCTTGCCGTCACCCTTCGACATCGCGCTGAAGGTGATGCCCAGCTGGGACGCCGCCTTCCGGGCCAGCTTGATGTCGTCGGTGGCGGTGACCTGACCGCGCGGGATGATGAAGCGGTAGCGGACCGCCGTGGTGCCACCGGCCTTGACGTCGGTGAACTCCAGACCGAGGGCACGCACGTCGGCGAACGGGCGCTCGGCGATCTCGTAGCGGTAGGTGTCGACGGCCGGCGTCGGCTCCGCCTTGACGGCGTCGCCGCCCATGAAGAAGGGCAGCGTGTCCTCGTTGAACTGGAGCAGCGAGAACTTCAGCGAGAGGTCACGGCTCGAGTAGATGTAGTGGATCGGGGAGACCGACTGCCACGAGTCGATGGCCTCCAGCTTGTCCTTCTTGGAGAAGGTGACGCCGTCGCCGGAGGTGAAGCCGAGGTCCTTCCAGCCCGCGCCGGACCAGTCGGCGGCGGAGTCCGTGCCGAAGGTGGCCGGGGCGGAGGTGCCGGCGTCGGCGACGTAGAGCTTGCCGGTGCCTGCGACGCGGATCTCGGCAGAGTTGTTTCCAGCCATGGTGGGGTTTCTCCTTGGGTTGGGATGGTGTCGGCCGCCCCGGACATCGGGTCCGGGTACGGCAAAGGCCCCGCCGGACGGCGAGGCCTGGTCTGTGGGTGAGCGCCCGTCAGGGAGCCGTACGGGCTCGGGAGGCGCTCGGGGGTGGCTAGAAGACCGTCAGGGACAGTCGGATGACGCAGAGGTAGCGGTTGGCGCCGCGGTAGAGGTAGTCGGGCAGCCAGCGCGGCCCGTCCTGCTCCTCGACGTCGTGCACGAGGTTGTTGGCGCCGAGCTGCTTGCCGATGGTGGCGAGCAGCGCCCGCCGGGCCGCGTTGGCGAGGACGTGGGCGGCGGTCTTGCTCGGCCCGTACACCTCGAACTCGATGAGCGGCTTGTCGACGTGCTCGTCGCCGATCCAGGCGCCGCCGCGGCGGTTGACCAGGACGGCGCTCTGGGTGCCGTCGAAGCCGGCCGGCGCGTTGACCGCGATGGTGGCGCCGGCGAGGGCGGGGTCGGCCTTGAGGACGTCGACGACCAGCTTCTCGACGTCCGGGAAAGCACTCGGGGGAGTGGTCATGACGGTTCTCCTCGGGAGGGGACGGGTGTGGGGCGGGGTGCCGTCCGGGGCGCTCCGGCGGGGAGGGGGCGGGGCGCGGCAGCGCTCCCGGACGGCGAACGGCGGAGGCTGCTGCCCGTCCTGCGGGCGCAGCTCCGCCGCTGCACCAACTGTGACAGAGAGCGTGCGCGCACGCAACTAGTTCGGAGCGCCCCGCGCCCGGACCGGGAAAACCCCAGCTCGATAGGTTGGCCGTCACCGAACCGAGGGAGCCGCCCGTGTCCGCCGACCGCCCCCGCCTGCTGTACGTCACCGACCTCGCCTACCCGGCCCGGGGGCGGCGCTACTGCGACGAGGACATCCACCTCACCGCCCGGCTGCGCGCCGACTTCGACCTGGCCCTGTGCCACCCGCTCGACGCGGCCGCGCTCATGGCCTCCTTCGACGCCGTCGTCGTCCGCAACAGCGGCCCGGTCCTCGGCTACCAGGAGGCGTACGACTCCTTCCGCGCCCGGGCCACGGCCCTCGGCACCCGCGTCTACAACCCGCTGCACGGCCGCGGCGACATGGCAGGCAAGCAGTACCTCCTGGACCTGACGGCCAGCGGCCACCCCGTCATCCCCACCGTCGACCGCGCCGAGGACCTCCACCGGCTGCCCGAAGCGGAGTCGTACGCGGTCAAGCCCAAGGCCGGCGCCGACTCCATAGGCCTGCGCTTCCTGGCGTACGAGGAGCTGGCCGCCCTGCCGTACGGCGACCTCCTCGTCCAGCCGCGCGTCGACTTCCAATACGAGGTCTCCTTCTACTTCGTCGACGACCGCTTCCAGTACGCCCTGTACGCCCCCGACCCCGAGCGCCGCTGGGTCCTGGAGCCGTACGAACCGACCGAGGAGGACCTGGAGTTCGCCCGCGGCTTCGTCGACTGGAACACCCTCGACCACGGCATCCAGCGCGTCGACGCCTGCCGCGCCCCCGGCGGCGAGCTGCTCCTCGTCGAGCTGGAGGACCTCAACCCGTACCTCTCCCTCGACCGCGTCCCCGAGCCCGTGCGCGAACGTTTCGCCGACGAACTCGTCCGCTCCCTCCGGGACTTCCTCGCGGCATGACGAAGCGCCCCGCGTCCGGAGGGACGCGGGGCGCTTCGGGGGTTCTCCCGTACGGGGGAGGCGGAGGTCAGGCGGTACGCGGCCGGCGGCGGGCCAGCCGCTCCGCCGCGAAGACGTCCTCCAGGCGGAAGAGCTGGGCCCGGCCGGCCCGGCCCGCCGCCCGCAGATGGCCCAGCTGGACCCACTTGCGGATGGTCGCGGGGGCCACGCCCGCCTCCTCGGCGGCGAGCGGGCCGGGGATCAGCGCGGGCAGGACGGGCAGTGCGGGCGAGCTCAGCATGCGGTCTCCTTCGTGTCGTCCATCGCCGCCCGGATCTCCTCGGTGTGCGTCCCCGAGGCCTCCGACAGCTCCTCCCACTGGTCCTCCGGCCACAGGTGCCGGTAGGCGGGGTCGTCCTGGCAGCCGCACGCCGTGTCCGTGCAGACGCACGCCGGGTTCACGCACAGCACCGCCCGCCGGTCAGGGAACGCCCGCAGCGACACCGAGTCGCACCAGGGGCAGCGGCCCGTCACCCGCACCACCGTCTCGGCGTCGCCGAGCGTCCGGGCGCAGCGCCGGGCCATCCGGCGGATCTCGTCCCGAACGTGCCGGGCGAGGTCCGGGTGCCCGGCGACGGCGTCGAGCAGCCCGACGATCCGGCGCAGCCGCTCGATCACCCCGGCCCTGCGCGGGCGCGGCAGCGCGAGCCGGGCGCAGACCGCCTCCTCCAGCTCCACCACGCCGTCGGTGATGTCCCGGATGGCGTCGGAGATGTGCAGCCGGATCGGGGCGGCGCCGTGCCCGGGGACGGACAGGCCGTGCCGCTGTTCGAGCAGCAGCGCCTCGCGCCGCTCCTCGCGGATCAGTTCGTCGCGGCCCGGGTGCGGGGCGGTCGGCGCGGTGCCCGCGGGGGAGCGGCGGCCGGGCGCCAATTCCTCGGAGAGCTCCGGGAACTGCCGTACCAGCGAGGCCGTCCAGAGCGCGATGTCCCGCAGCACGACCTCGACGGTACGGGCGCCGGCCGCGGGTCCTGTGGTGTCGATGGGCTCAGCCACGGCGGCCGCTCCCCACCAGCGCGACGGCCTTGGCGACGCGCGCCGGGTCGGCGGGACGGCCGTTGCGCCAGAGGCGGCCGGCGCAGACGCCGTCGAAGTAGCTCTCGGCCGGGGCCACGGCGGACTCGCACTCACGGCGTACGGGGCAGTCGGCGCAGGCCCGCAGAGCCGGGGCCGCCTCCTTGGCGCGGCGGGCGAAGACGACGGACGGGGAGAGGCCGGCGCACGCGGCGGAGGCCTGCCAGGGGGACGGGTCGGGATGGAACAAGGGAGTTCTCCACGGTCCGGGGCCCGCCCGGGCCTCTGGGGCCGGTGGGGCTCCTGGTGCTCGGGGGGCCGACGAGTGCGGCGGCGGCGCCAGACTTACACGTTGCGTGCGAGCGCGCAACAACTTTCTCCATGGCTGTGAGCTGCCCTTCACCGATTCGACACGATTGCGTGCCCGAAAGCACGTAATTCCGTGCGCGCAAGCACGCTAAGGTATGGGATCCGGAGGGTGGGGAGCGAGGAGCGGTACACATGAGCACTCAAGGGCTCGACGAGTTCGCAGGCTGGGTGGAAGGCCTGATGCGGGCGCGCGGCTACGACATCGACAGCCCCCGTGGTGGCGGGAAGTCCCGCATCGCGGACGAGGCGGGTGTGCACCGCGCCGCCGTCACGCGGCTGCTGCAGCGGCAGAGCATGCCCGACCTGGAGACCATGCGCCGGATCGCGCCCCTGCTCGGGGTGTCCGTCCGCGACATGCTCATCCGGTCCGGCCGGGTCTCGCCCGAGGAGCTGCCGCTGGCGGCGGACCTGCTGCCGCCCAGCGACTGGCAGCCGACCATGGAGGACTTCGCCCGCTGGCTCGGCGTCCCCGACGAGCGCCTGGGCGTCTTCGTCAAGGTCGTGAACCAGTTCCTGGAGCCCGACGCGGAGGGCGCCGACGCCCCCGCCGCCGTCGAGCCGAGGCGCACCGCCCGCGACTGAACGCGACCGGCCGCCACCGCCCGCGACCGGCGGCCCTCCCCGGGGCCGCCGGGACTCCGCGCGCGTGGGCATTTGTTTTGACCGGAGTCCATGCGATAGGTACGCTCATGCCTTGTGCCTGGGGTGTGCCTGGGCTCGTGTGCGTGTCCTCAACCGCACGGCGAGTCATATAGCGGCCACCGTGATCCGCGCCTTTTCCGCCTCGTGCGGAAGTCCGCGAGATTCGACACGCCCGACCGCGTGGGTCGGTGAATGTTCCAGGTTAGTTGTACCGACGGCACACAGAAACCGGAGAAGTAGTGCCTACGATCCAGCAGCTGGTCCGTAAGGGCCGGCAGGACAAGGTCGAGAAGAACAAGACGCCCGCACTCGAGGGTTCCCCTCAGCGTCGCGGCGTCTGCACGCGTGTGTTCACGACCACCCCGAAGAAGCCGAACTCGGCGCTCCGTAAGGTCGCGCGTGTGCGTCTGACCTCCGGCATCGAGGTCACGGCCTACATCCCGGGTGAGGGTCACAACCTGCAGGAGCACTCCATCGTGCTCGTGCGCGGTGGCCGTGTGAAGGACCTGCCGGGTGTTCGTTACAAGATCATCCGCGGTTCCCTCGACACGCAGGGCGTCAAGAACCGTAAGCAGGCTCGCAGCCGCTACGGCGCCAAGAAGGAGAAGTAAGAATGCCTCGTAAGGGCCCCGCCCCGAAGCGCCCGGTCATCATCGACCCGGTCTACAGCTCTCCTCTTGTCACCTCGCTGATCAACAAGATCCTGCTGGACGGCAAGCGTTCCACCGCCGAGCGCATCGTGTACGGCGCCATGGAGGGTCTTCGTGAGAAGACCGGCCAGGACCCGGTCATCACGCTGAAGCGCGCGCTGGAGAACGTCAAGCCGGCCCTCGAGGTCAAGTCCCGTCGTGTCGGTGGCGCCACCTACCAGGTGCCGATCGAGGTCAAGCCGGGCCGCGCGTCCACGCTGGCCCTCCGCTGGCTCGTCGGTTACTCCCGCGCCCGTCGCGAGAAGACCATGACCGAGCGCCTCATGAACGAGCTCCTCGACGCCTCCAACGGCCTCGGTGCGGCCGTCAAGAAGCGCGAGGACACGCACAAGATGGCCGAGTCCAACAAGGCCTTCGCGCACTACCGCTGGTAGTCGCAACCCACATCGAGACCGAGAGAAGACTGAAGCCTTATGGCTACCACTTCGCTTGACCTGGCCAAGGTGCGCAACATCGGCATCATGGCCCACATCGACGCGGGCAAGACGACCACCACCGAGCGGATCCTGTTCTACACCGGCGTCTCGTACAAGATCGGTGAGGTCCACGACGGCGCCGCCACGATGGACTGGATGGAGCAGGAGCAGGAGCGTGGCATCACGATCACCTCTGCTGCCACCACCTGCCACTGGCCGCTCGAGAACGTCGACCACACGATCAACATCATCGACACGCCGGGTCACGTCGACTTCACCGTCGAGGTGGAGCGTTCCCTGCGCGTGCTCGACGGTGCTGTCACCGTGTTCGACGGTGTGGCCGGTGTCGAGCCCCAGTCCGAGACTGTCTGGCGTCAGGCGGACCGCTACGGCGTTCCGCGTATCTGCTTCGTCAACAAGCTCGACCGTACGGGTGCCGAGTTCCTCCGCTGCGTCGACATGATCGTGGACCGCCTCGGCGCCGTCCCGATCGTCATGCAGCTCCCGATCGGTGCCGAGGCCGACTTCCAGGGCGTCATCGACCTGGTCCGCATGAAGGCGCTCGTCTGGTCCGCCGAGGCCAGCAAGGGCGAGATGTACGACGTCGTCGACATCCCGGCGGACAAGGTCGAGCAGGCCGAGGAGTACCGCGCCAAGCTCGTCGAGACCGTCGCGGAGAACGACGAGGAGCTCATGGAGCTCTTCCTCGAGGGCGTCGAGCCCACCGAGGAGCAGCTCTACGCTGCCGTCCGCCGCATCACGATCGCGTCCGGCAAGGGCAACGGCGAGAAGACGGTCACCCCCGTCTTCTGTGGCACCGCGTTCAAGAACAAGGGCGTTCAGCCCCTGCTCGACGCTGTCGTCCGCTACCTGCCGTCGCCGCTCGACGTCGAGGCCATCGAGGGCCACGACGTCAAGGACGCCGAGGTCGTCGTCAAGCGCAAGCCGTCCGACGAGGAGCCGCTGTCGGCTCTCGCGTTCAAGATCGCGAGCGACCCGCACCTCGGCAAGCTCACCTTCGTCCGGATCTACTCCGGTCGCCTGGAGGCCGGCACCGCGGTGCTGAACTCCGTCAAGGGCAAGAAGGAGCGCATCGGCAAGATCTACCGCATGCACGCGAACAAGCGTGAGGAGATCGACTCGGTGGGCGCCGGCGACATCGTCGCCGTCATGGGCCTCAAGCAGACCACCACCGGTGAGACGCTGTGCGACGAGAAGAACCCGGTCATCCTGGAGTCCATGGACTTCCCGGCCCCGGTCATTCAGGTCGCCATCGAGCCCAAGTCCAAGGGTGACCAGGAGAAGCTGGGTGTCGCCATCCAGCGTCTCGCGGAGGAGGACCCCTCCTTCCAGGTCCACTCTGACGAGGAGACCGGCCAGACCATCATCGGTGGTATGGGCGAGCTTCACCTCGACATCCTCGTCGACCGTATGCGTCGCGAGTTCAAGGTCGAGGCGAACGTCGGCAAGCCGCAGGTCGCGTACCGCGAGACGATCCGCAAGGCCGTCGAGCGCGTGGACTACACCCACAAGAAGCAGACCGGTGGTACCGGTCAGTTCGCCAAGGTGCAGATCGCGATCGAGCCCATCGAGGGCGGCGACGCCTCGTACGAGTTCGTGAACAAGGTCACCGGTGGCCGCATCCCGAAGGAGTACATCCCTTCGGTCGACGCGGGTGCGCAGGAGGCCATGCAGTTCGGTATCCTCGCCGGCTACGAGATGACTGGCGTCCGCGTCATCCTTCTCGACGGTGCCTACCACGAGGTCGACTCCTCCGAGCTCGCGTTCAAGATCGCCGGTTCGCAGGCCTTCAAGGAGGCCGCGCGCAAGGCTTCCCCCGTCATCCTTGAGCCGATGATGGCCGTTGAGGTCGTCACGCCCGAGGACTACATGGGTGAGGTCATCGGCGACATCAACTCCCGCCGTGGTCAGATTCAGGCCATGGAGGAGCGCAGCGGCGCTCGCGTCGTGCGGGGCCTCGTGCCCCTTTCGGAGATGTTCGGCTACGTCGGCGACCTCCGCAGCAAGACCTCGGGTCGCGCAAGCTACTCGATGCAGTTCGACTCCTACGCCGAGGTTCCGCGGAACGTCGCCGAGGAGATCATCGCGAAGGCCAAGGGCGAGTAACTCTCCCGAGTTCACGCTTTAGGCTTGACACCAGTCGTCGGGGCTCGGCCCCGGAACCCCGAGGTACGGCCCCGGCGACTGGCATCCCAGCAAAGATCACCTGGCGCCGATGAAGCAAGGCGTTCAGAACCACTCCAGGAGGACCCCAGTGGCGAAGGCGAAGTTCGAGCGGACTAAGCCGCACGTCAACATCGGCACCATCGGTCACATCGACCACGGTAAGACGACCCTCACGGCCGCCATTACCAAGGTGCTGCATGACGCGTACCCGGACCTGAACGAGGCCTCGGCCTTCGACCAGATCGACAAGGCTCCCGAGGAGCGCCAGCGCGGTATCACCATCTCGATCGCGCACGTCGAGTACCAGACGGAGTCGCGTCACTACGCGCACGTCGACTGCCCCGGTCACGCTGACTACATCAAGAACATGATCACGGGTGCGGCGCAGATGGACGGCGCCATCCTCGTGGTCGCCGCCACCGACGGCCCGATGCCGCAGACCAAGGAGCACGTCCTCCTTGCTCGCCAGGTCGGCGTTCCGTACATCGTCGTCGCCCTGAACAAGGCCGACATGGTGGACGACGAGGAGATCCTGGAGCTCGTCGAGCTCGAGGTCCGTGAGCTCCTCTCCGAGTACGAGTTCCCGGGCGACGACCTGCCGGTCGTTCGCGTCTCCGCGCTCAAGGCCCTCGAGGGCGACGCGGAGTGGGGCGGCAAGCTCCTCGACCTGATGAAGGCCGTGGACGAGTCCATCCCGCAGCCCGAGCGTGACGTCGACAAGCCGTTCCTGATGCCGATCGAGGACGTCTTCACGATCACCGGTCGTGGCACCGTCGTCACCGGTCGTATCGAGCGTGGTGTCCTCAAGGTCAACGAGACCGTCGACATCATCGGCATCAAGACCGAGAAGACCACCACCACGGTCACCGGCATCGAGATGTTCCGCAAGCTCCTCGACGAGGGCCAGGCCGGTGAGAACGTCGGTCTGCTCCTCCGTGGTATCAAGCGCGAGGACGTCGAGCGCGGCCAGGTCATCATCAAGCCGGGCTCGGTCACGCCGCACACCAACTTCGAGGCGCAGGCGTACATCCTGTCGAAGGACGAGGGTGGCCGTCACACCCCGTTCTTCAACAACTACCGCCCGCAGTTCTACTTCCGTACCACGGACGTGACCGGCGTCGTGACCCTCCCCGAGGGCACCGAGATGGTCATGCCGGGCGACAACACCTCCATGTCCGTCGAGCTGATCCAGCCCGTCGCCATGGAGGAGGGCCTCAAGTTCGCCATCCGTGAGGGTGGCCGGACCGTCGGCGCCGGCCAGGTCGTCAAGATCACTGCCTGATCTTGAACTGACCTGGTAGCTCGTGAGAGCTGCTCAGCAGTAGGGAAGGCCCCGCACCGAAAGGTGCGGGGCCTTCTCGCGTTCCCGGGGCTCCTCGCGTTCCGGCGCCGCTACGGCCGCCAGCTCCAGGGGTGCCCGTCCGGGCCGAGGCCCACCACCGTCACCCGGTCCCGGGCGCCGAGGTGGAGCGCGGCCGTGACCGCCGGGTCGCCGGCCGTGCGGGTCCGCAGCCGGCCCCCGGACCGCAGCTGGGCACGGCCGTGCACGTCGGTGCCGAGCAGGACCGTGCCGAGCGCCGTCGAGCGCGCGGCGACCACGTCCCCGTAGCCGTCGAGGCCGGCGTCGCCCGTCGGGCCGAGGAGCGCGGCGGCCGCCGGGGCCCGGTGGAACAGCTCGCCGCCGGCCGTGGCCACCGTCGACCCGGAGAGCGGCAGCCGGTCGGAGCGGTCGGCCCCGTCGACCCAGTGGCGTACGGACTCCCGCCCCGCCGCGTACACGTGCACGCGTCCCGCCGCGTCCAGGGAGACGGCGAGGCCGTCCTGGACCTCCGCGTCCCCGGGCAGCGCCCGCCAGGGACCCCAGGAGCCGTCCGAGGCCGCCCGGACCCTGGTCGAGACGCCCTTGTCCGCGTTCCGTACGAAGAGGTGGACGCGGCCGTCCGGGGCCGCGACCGCCACCGGCGCGCCGATCCGGCGCCCCCGGTCGTCGGTGTGCTCCGGGTTCCCGAGGCCCCGCCAGGCGAGGAAGGGACCGCCGGGGGAGCGCTGTTCCAGGAGCACGAGCTCGCGCCGGTTCGGGCCGCCGTGGCCGTCGAGCGCGGCGAACCGCACCCCGAAGAGCAGCACCCGGCCGTCGTCGAGCACCGCAGAGCCGAGCGCGGGGGCGAGCGGCCCGCCGCCGAGGTCCTCCGGCTCGCCCCAGTCGCCCCCGGCCGGCGCCGAGGCCCCGCGCGTGCCGCCCGGAGCCCGCTCCCGCCAGCGGACCGCGCGCAGGCCGAGGACGCCGTACGCGGTGAGCCGGCCGTCCGGCTCCTCGGCAACCACCGGACGGGCGCCCGGCCAGCGGTGGTGGGTGGAGCGGACCCAGCCCTTGCGGTTGGTGAGCGGCCGGTCGCCGCCGACGCCGTAGTCGCCGCAGCCCGAGGGGTTCCCGCACTGCCAGGACGGGTCGCCGCCGTACGGGACGAGCCGGGCGGCCTTCTCCTTGAGGACCTCCGGGGGGAGGTTCTTCGGCCAGTGCCGGTTGTAGTAGCCGCGGAAGGCGGTGGCGGCGAAAGCCGGTATCGGGCCGCCGTCCCCGACCGTGTCGGTGACCCAGCGGCTCAGCGCGGCCCAGGTGAAGCAGGCGACCGCCGTGTGGTCCCCGTGGTCCGCGTACCCCGGCTGCTCGGAGTCCCGCCGCCGGGTGGCCTCGTCGCCGAGCTGGATGTCCGGGTCCGGGTCCAGGGTGTGCACCACGGTCGGCCGGTAGCGGCGCAGCAGCTCGGTGAGCGTGCCGACGAGGCCGTCGTAGTCGTAGGTGTCCGAGCGGGTCACCGGCGAGCCCGCCGACAGGTGGGTGCGCAGTTCGAGGGCCCGGTCGTGCCAGAGCGCCGGCAGGGCCATGTACCTGCGGGCGGTGTGCATCGGCAGGTTCAGGAAGACCAGCTCGACGCGCCGCCCGCCGTGCGCGAGCGTGTCGGCCTCGGCCCGCCGTCCGCCGGCCAGCGTGAGCACCTCGCGCCGCCAGGGCGTGAACTTCGGCAGGCCGAGGGCCTCGGCGTACGACTGGCGCAGGCCCTGGTGGCGGGCGGACGAGTAGGCGGCCCGGTCCGGGGGAGTGTCGGGCATCCCGGCGATCCGGTTCCGGCCGGTGTGCTCGCCGGCCGTCACGTACACCGAGACCAGCGGGACCCCGGAGTCGAGCAGCCGCTGGGTGTCCGGGTTCATGAAGTACAGGTCGTCGTCGGGGTGCGCGGCGAACTGCATGAGCAGCGCCCGCCGCCCGCCGGCCCGCGCGACCGGCTTCCCCGGCGCCGGATCGGCGGTCGGCGCGGTCCGCCGCGGCTCCGGCACGGAACAGCCGGCGGCGGCCGCGGTGACCGCCAGGGCGACGGAGAGCACCGTCCGGCGGCGAGGGGCTGTGGTCACGTGCGGAATCCGTCCTTCGGGTGTGTCGGTGCTCTGAGGGCCTCAGCGGGTCCCCTGCGGTCTTCTTCTGCGGTCTTCTGCAAGACGGATATCCGGTACCCGGGGTTGTGTACGAGTGCGCTCCGGGCTGCCAGGATTCACCCTGAAAAGATCTTCGAAGAGACCGGCGGCCCGATGTCGAGTCGGCGCCGCGGGCTCCGACCCCTGGGTGACAGCACGCCACAGGGGCGCGCGGGACGGGGAGGACACCCGAGATGAAGTACGTCGCGATGATCTACGGCAACCAGGCCAAGTGGGACTCCTTCCCGGCCGAGGCCTGGCCCGAGGCGATCGCCCGCCAGGAGGCCTTCAACCGCAGGTACCGGGAGAGCGGCGAGCTGATCGGCGCCTACGGGCTCGCCGACGCGGCCGCCGCCCAGCTGGTACGGCGCGAGGGCGGCGCCCCCGCGGTCACCGACGGCCCGTACCTGGAGACCAAGGAGTACCTGGCCAGCTTCTACCTGCTCGACTGCGCGAGCCTGGGGCGGGCCCAGGAGATCGCCGCCGACATGCCCTTCGCGGACGTCGACCCCGTCGAGCTCTGGCCCGTCCTGCACGAGTCGGCGGCGGACGTGTGACCGGCCCCCACGAGATCGAGGACCTGCTGCGCAGCCACGCGCCGCAGGTCCTCGGCGCGCTCGTCCGCCGCTACGGCGACTTCGACCTCGGCGAGGACGCCGTCCAGGAGGCCCTGATCGCCGCGGCCCGCCAGTGGCCCGAGGACGGGGTCCCCGAGCACCCGCGCGGCTGGCTGCTGACCGTCGCCACCCGCCGGTACGTCGACCTGGTGCGCAGCGAGTCCGCGCGCAGGCGCCGCGAGGACGCCGTCGTCCTCGCCACCCCGGCCTCCGAGCTGCTCGCGCACGCGGCGGACGACACCCCGGGCGCCGACCGGGACGACTCCCTGTCGCTGCTCTTCCTCTGCTGCCACCCCGACCTGTCGCCGCCCAGCCGGATCGCGCTCACCCTGCGCGCGGTCGGCGGCCTCACCACCGCTCAGATCGCCGCCGCCTTCCTCGTACCCGAGTCGACCATGGCGCAGCGGATCAGCCGGGCCAAGCAGACCATCAAGGCCGGCGGCTGGTCGCTCTCGCTGCCCCCGGGCGCGGACCGCACGGCCCGCCTCGCCGAGGTGCGGCACGTGCTCTACCTGGTCTTCAACGAGGGCTACACGGCCAGTGGCGGCGACCTGCTCACCGCGCCCGAGCTCTCCGCGGAGGCGATCCGGCTCGCCCGGCTGCTGCACCGGCTCGTCCCCGACGACACCGAGACCGCGGGACTGCTCGCCCTGATGCTGCTCACCGACGCCCGCCGCCCGGCCCGGACGGGCCCGCACGGCGAGCTGGTCCCGCTGACCGAGCAGGACCGGGGCAGCTGGGACGGCGGGCTCGTCGCCGAGGGCGTCGAGCTGATCAGCCGTACCCTCCCGCTCGGCCGGGTCGGCCCGTACCAGCTCCAGGCGGCCATCGCGGCCGTCCACGACGAGGCGGAGTCCGCCGAGGCCACCGACTGGCCCCAGATCCTCGCGCTGTACGAGCTCCTGGAGCGCACCGGGCCGAACCCGATGATCACTCTCAACCGGGCCGTGGCGGTCGCCATGGTCCACGGCCCGCGGGCCGGTCTCGACCTCCTCGCCGAGCTCGCGGGGGACCGGCGGATGGCCCGGAACCACCGCCTGCTCGCGACCCGCGCGCACCTCCTCGAACTCCTCGGCGACAAGGAGGCGGCGGCCCACGCGTACCGGGAGGCGGCCCGTCACACCACGAGCGCGCCCGAGCGGCGGCACCTCACCGAGCGGGCGCGGCGGCTGGGCTGAACGACCTGCCGCGCCGGAGCGTGCGCCTGAGCGCGTACCGCTACGTGACGTGGGGTACAGTCTTCGCTCCCGATTGGCGGCGAGAAGGCCGCGTATGGCAGACTGTCGGGGTTGCTCGGTTGAGTGCCGATGCTGCGCGCCTCCCGTCGGGAGGACCGGAAGCGAGTCCCACAGTACTCGTCGACCCCTCGGGTCGGACGTACGGGAATCTTCTGGGAAGCGTCAGCGGGGTGCCGGCCAGGCTCCCGGTGGGTGTTGTACCCCCGACTCGCGGTCATGGTGACCGCACCCCCTTGGTTGGGAAATCCTCAGGGATTTCTGCGTAGAGGGAGTGCGACACGCCCGACCGCGTGGGTCGGAGGTGGGACGCGAACCAATCGGGATGCCAGAGCGTTACGAGACAAAGGACTACTAGTAGCCATGGCGGGACAGAAGATCCGCATCCGGCTCAAGGCCTACGACCACGAGGTCATCGACTCCTCGGCGAAGAAGATCGTCGAGACGGTGACCCGCACTGGTGCGTCGGTCGCGGGCCCGGTGCCGCTGCCCACTGAGAAGAACGTGTACTGCGTCATCAAGTCGCCGCACAAGTACAAGGACTCGCGCGAGCACTTCGAGATGCGCACGCACAAGCGCCTCATCGACATCCTCGACCCCACGCCGAAGACGGTTGACTCGCTGATGCGTCTCGACCTCCCGGCCGGTGTCGACATCGAGATCAAGCTCTGAGGGCGCGCGAGATGGCCAAGAACATCAAGGGCATCCTGGGCGAGAAGCTCGGCATGACGCAGGTCTGGGACGAGAACAACCGGGTCGTCCCGGTGACCGTCGTCAAGGCCGGCCCGAATGTCGTGACCCAGGTCCGTACGAACGACAGCGACGGCTACGAGTCGGTCCAGATCGCCTTCGGCGAGATCGACCCGCGCAAGGTGAACAAGCCCCTCAAGGGCCACTTCGCCAAGGCCGACGTCACCCCGCGCCGCCACCTGGTGGAGCTCCGCACCGCTGACGCCTCCGAGTACACGCTCGGCCAGGAGATCACCGCCGAGGTCTTCGAGGCCGGCGTGAAGGTCGACGTCACCGGCAAGAGCAAGGGCAAGGGCTTCGCCGGTGTCATGAAGCGCCACAACTTCCGTGGTGGCAAGGCCTCGCACGGTGCCCACCGCGTGCACCGCAAGCCCGGTTCCATCGGTGGCTGCGCCACCCCGGGCCGTGTCTTCAAGGGCATGCGCATGGCCGGTCGCATGGGCAACGAGCGTGTGACCACCCAGAACCTGACCGTCCACGCCGTTGACGCCGAGAAGGGTCTGCTGCTCATCAAGGGCGCCGTCCCCGGCCCCAACGGTGGCCTCGTCCTGGTCCGCACCGCGGCCAAGGGGGTTTGAGGAACCGATGAGCACCATTGACATCCTTTCGCCGTCTGGCGACAAGGCCGGGACCGTCGAGCTCCCCGCGGAGATCTTCGGCGCCAAGGTCAGCGTCCCGCTGATCCACCAGGTCGTCGTCGCGCAGCTGGCCGCGGCCCGTCAGGGCACGCACAAGACCAAGACCCGTGGCGAAGTCCGCGGTGGTGGCAAGAAGCCTTACCGCCAGAAGGGCACCGGCCGCGCCCGTCAGGGTTCGACCCGCGCCCCGCAGTTCGCCGGTGGTGGCGTCGTGCACGGTCCCGTGCCGCGTGACTACTCGCAGCGGACCCCGAAGAAGATGAAGGCCGCCGCCCTCCGCGGTGCCCTCTCGGACCGGGCGAACCACTCCCGCATCCACGTCGTCACCGGCGTGGTCGAGGGTGCTGTCTCCACCAAGGCCGCCAAGACGCTGCTCGGCAAGATCTCGGAGCGCAAGAACCTGCTCCTGGTCGTCGAGCGCTCCGACGAGGCCGCGTGGCTGTCCGCCCGCAACCTGCCCCAGGTGCACATCCTGGAGCCGGGCCAGCTCAACACGTACGACGTGATCGTCTCTGACGACGTGGTCTTCACCCAGGCCGCCCTCGAGTCCTTCGTGTCTGGCCCCCAGACCGCTGAGACCGAAGGGAGCGACGCCTGATGACTGAGGCCGTCGTCACCAGCAAGACCTTCTCGGACCCGCGCGACATTCTCGTCAAGCCGGTCGTCTCGGAGAAGAGCTACGCCCTGCTGGACGAGAACAAGTACACGTTCATCGTCGCGCCTGGCTCCAACAAGACCCAGATCAAGCAGGCCGTCGAGGCGGTCTTCTCGGTCAAGGTCACCGGGGTCAACACGATCAACCGCCAGGGTAAGCGCAAGCGCACCAAGGCCGGTTTCGGCAAGCGCAAGGACACCAAGCGCGCCATCGTGACCCTTGCCGAGGGCAACCGTATCGACATCTTCGGCGGTCCGACCGCCTAACGGCGGTCTGGATCGTCCGGAATCGGACGAGGACTGAGAAATGGGAATCCGCAAGTACAAGCCGACTACGCCGGGCCGTCGTGGCTCCTCCGTAGCCGACTTCGTCGAGATCACGCGGTCCACGCCGGAGAAGTCGCTGGTCCGCCCCCTGCACAGCAAGGGCGGCCGTAACAACACCGGTCGTGTGACCGTCCGCCACCAGGGCGGTGGCCACAAGCGCGCCTACCGTGTGATCGACTTCCGTCGTCACGACAAGGACGGCGTGCCGGCGAAGGTCGCTCACATCGAGTACGACCCCAACCGCACCGCGCGCATCGCGCTGCTCCACTACCTGGACGGCGAGAAGCGCTACATCATCGCCCCCAAGGGCCTCTCGCAGGGTGACCGCGTCGAGAACGGCCCGGGCGCGGACATCAAGCCCGGCAACAACCTGGCGCTCCGCAACATCCCGGTCGGTACCACGATCCACGCGATCGAGCTCCGTCCCGGTGGCGGCGCCAAGTTCGCGCGCTCCGCTGGTGCCTCCGTGCAGCTGCTGGCGAAGGAGGGCACCATGGCCCACCTCCGCATGCCGTCCGGTGAGATCCGTCTCGTCGACGCCCGCTGCCGCGCCACCATCGGCGAGGTCGGCAACGCCGAGCAGTCGAACATCAACTGGGGCAAGGCCGGCCGTAAGCGCTGGCTGGGCGTTCGCCCGACCGTTCGCGGTGTGGCGATGAACCCGGTGGACCACCCGCACGGTGGTGGTGAGGGCAAGACCTCCGGTGGTCGCCACCCGGTCTCCCCGTGGGGTCAGAAGGAGGGTCGTACTCGTTCGCCGAAGAAGGCTTCGAACAAGTACATCGTCCGCCGCCGCAAGACGAACAAGAAGCGCTAGGAGCGGGTTTAGATGCCGCGCAGTCTCAAGAAGGGACCCTTCGTCGACGGCCACCTCGTCAAGAAGGTGGACGCCCAGAACGAAGCCGGTACCAAGAACGTCATCAAGACCTGGTCCCGTCGCTCGATGATCATCCCGGCCATGCTCGGCCACACGATCGCGGTGCACAACGGCAAGACCCACATTCCGGTGTTTGTCACCGAGTCGATGGTCGGCCACAAGCTCGGCGAGTTCTCGCCGACGCGCACCTTCCGGGGTCACGTGAAGGACGACCGGAAGTCGAAGCGCCGCTAGTAGCGGGGTGGAATGACCATGACAGACACTGGAAGGACAACCATGGAAGCCAGGGCCCAGGCGCGGTACATCCGCGTTACGCCCATGAAGGCCCGCCGTGTGGTGGACCTTATCCGTGGCATGGATGCCACGGAGGCTCAGGCGGTCCTGCGTTTCGCCCCGCAGGCCGCGAGCGTGCCGGTTGGCAAGGTGCTGGACAGCGCCATCGCCAACGCCGCGCACAACTACGACCACACGGACGCCTCTTCGCTGTTCATCAGCGAGGCGTTCGTCGATGAGGGCCCGACCCTGAAGCGGTTCCGTCCGCGTGCCCAGGGCCGTGCCTACCGGATCCGTAAGCGGACCAGCCACATCACCGTGGTCGTCAGCAGCAAGGAAGGAACCCGGTAATGGGCCAGAAGGTTAACCCGCATGGGTTCCGGCTCGGCATCACCACGGACTTCAAGTCCCGCTGGTACGCCGACAAGCTGTACAAGGACTACGTCAAGGAAGACGTCGCCATCCGTCGGATGATGACGTCCGGCATGGAGCGCGCCGGCATCTCGAAGGTTGAGATCGAGCGCACCCGTGACCGTGTGCGTGTGGACATCCACACCGCGCGTCCCGGCATCGTCATCGGCCGCCGTGGCGCCGAGGCCGACCGCATCCGCGGCGACCTCGAGAAGCTCACGGGCAAGCAGGTCCAGCTGAACATCCTCGAGGTCAAGAACCCCGAGATGGACGCTCAGCTGGTTGCTCAGGCCGTTGCCGAGCAGCTCTCCTCCCGCGTCTCCTTCCGTCGCGCCATGCGTAAGAGCATGCAGGGCACGATGAAGGCCGGCGCCAAGGGCATCAAGATCCAGTGTGGCGGTCGTCTCGGCGGCGCCGAGATGTCCCGCTCGGAGTTCTACCGCGAGGGTCGTGTGCCGCTGCACACGCTCCGCGCGAACGTGGACTACGGCTTCTTCGAGGCCAAGACGACCTTCGGTCGCATTGGCGTCAAGGTCTGGATCTACAAGGGCGACGTCAAGAACATCGCCGAGGTCCGCGCCGAGAACGCTGCGGCCCGTGCGGGTAACCGCCCGGCCCGTGGTGCCGGCGCTGGCGACCGCCCGGCCGGCCGTGGTGGCCGCGGTGGCGAGCGTGGCGGCCGCGGCCGCAAGCCGCAGCAGTCGGCTCCGGCCGCCGAGGCCCCCAAGGCCGAGGCTGCCGCCGCTGCTCCGGCTGAGAGCACCGGAACGGAGGCCTGACCGACATGCTGATCCCCCGTAGGGTCAAGCACCGCAAGCAGCACCACCCGAAGCGCTCCGGCGCCAGCAAGGGTGGTACGCAGGTTGCGTTCGGCGAGTACGGCATTCAGGCCCTCACGCCGGCGTACGTGACCAACCGCCAGATCGAGGCGGCTCGTATCGCGATGACCCGCCACATCAAGCGTGGCGGCAAGGTCTGGATCAACATCTACCCGGACCGCCCGCTGACGAAGAAGCCCGCCGAGACCCGCATGGGTTCCGGTAAGGGTTCTCCGGAGTGGTGGATCGCGAACGTCAAGCCGGGTCGGGTGATGTTCGAACTGTCCTACCCGAACGAGAAGATCGCGCGCGAGGCCCTCACCCGTGCGGCCCACAAGCTGCCGATGAAGTGCAAGATCGTGAAGCGCGAAGCAGGTGAGCTGTGATGTCGGCCGGTACCAAGGCGTCCGAGCTGCGCGAGCTGGGCAACGAGGAGCTTCTCAACAAGCTCCGCGAGGCCAAGGAAGAGCTGTTCAACCTCCGCTTCCAGGCGGCGACGGGTCAGCTCGAGAACCACGGTCGGCTCAAGTCCGTCCGTAAGGACATCGCCCGGATCTACACCCTGATGCGTGAGCGTGAGCTGGGCATCGAGACGGTGGAGAACGCCTGATGAGCGAGAGCAACGTGACTGAGAAGACCGAGCGCAACGCTCGTAAGGTCCGCGAGGGCCTGGTCGTCAGCGACAAGATGGACAAGACCGTCGTCGTCGCTGTCGAGGACCGCGTCAAGCACGCGCTGTACGGCAAGGTCATCCGCCGTACGAACAAGCTCAAGGCTCACGACGAGCAGAACGCTGCCGGCATCGGCGACCGCGTCCTCCTGATGGAGACCCGGAAGCTGTCCGCCACGAAGCACTGGCGCGTCATCGAGATCCTCGAGAAGGCCAAGTAATTCTTGAAGGGGTAACCCTTCGAGTTCGTTCCGCCAGGCTCGGCCGGGGCTTCCTCGTGAAGCCCCGGCCGGGAACCGGCAGACAAATCAGGAGATAGACGTGATCCAGCAGGAGTCGCGACTGCGTGTCGCCGACAACACTGGTGCCAAGGAGATCCTTTGCATCCGTGTTCTCGGTGGCTCGGGTCGCCGCTACGCGGGCATCGGTGACGTCATCGTCGCCACCGTCAAGGACGCGATCCCCGGTGGCAACGTGAAGAAGGGTGACGTCGTCAAGGCGGTCATCGTTCGCACCGTCAAGGAGCGCCGCCGCCAGGACGGCTCGTACATCCGCTTCGACGAGAACGCCGCTGTCATTCTCAAGAACGACGGCGACCCTCGTGGCACCCGTATCTTCGGCCCGGTCGGCCGTGAGCTGCGCGAGAAGAAGTTCATGAAGATCATCTCGCTCGCGCCGGAGGTGCTGTAAGCATGAAGATCAAGAAGGGCGACCTGGTCCAGGTCATCACCGGTAAGGACAAGGGCAAGCAGGGCAAGGTCATCACGGCCTTCCCCCGCGAGAACCGCGTCCTCGTCGAGGGTGTCAACCGGGTCAAGAAGCACACCAAGGCCGGCCCGTCGCAGGCCGGTGGCATCGTCACGACCGAGGCTCCGGTCCACGTCTCCAACGTCCAGCTGGTCGTGGAGAAGGACGGCAAGAAGGTCGTCACGCGTGTCGGTTTCCGCTTCGACGACGAGGGCAACAAGATCCGCGTTGCCAAGCGGACGGGTGAGGACATCTGATGGCTACCACCACTCCGCGTCTCAAGACGAAGTACCGCGAGGAGATCGCGGGCAAGCTGCGTGAGGAGTTCTCCTACGAGAACGTCATGCAGATCCCCGGCCTCGTGAAGATCGTGGTCAACATGGGTGTCGGCGACGCCGCCCGTGACTCGAAGCTCATGGACGGTGCCGTCCGTGACCTGACCACCATCACCGGTCAGAAGCCGGCCATCACCAAGGCCCGCAAGTCCATCGCGCAGTTCAAGCTGCGCGAGGGTCAGCCGATCGGTGCGCACGTCACCCTCCGTGGCGACCGCATGTGGGAGTTCCTGGACCGCACCCTGTCGCTGGCGCTGCCGCGCATCCGCGACTTCCGTGGTCTGTCCCCCAAGCAGTTCGACGGCCGTGGCAACTACACCTTCGGTCTCACGGAGCAGGTCATGTTCCACGAGATCGACCAGGACAAGATCGACCGTGTCCGGGGTATGGACATCACCGTGGTGACCACGGCGACCAACGACGACGAGGGCCGTGCCCTTCTGCGTCACCTCGGCTTCCCGTTCAAGGAGGCGTAAGCGAGATGGCGAAGAAGGCTCTCATCGCGAAGGCTGCCCGCAAGCCCAAGTTCGGCGTGCGTGGCTACACGCGCTGCCAGCGCTGTGGTCGTCCCCACTCCGTGTACCGCAAGTTCGGCCTGTGCCGCGTGTGCCTTCGTGAGATGGCTCACCGTGGCGAGCTGCCGGGCGTGACCAAGAGCTCCTGGTAATCCCCTAGTTGGGATGACCGGAGTCTCTCGGTAAGCATTGGGTTGGCGGACGCCCACCCCCTCATGGCTTAGGCTTGTGGGGTTGGGCGTCCGCCGCCCGTACGACTTACTACGCCGTAGGTCCCCGCGCCGCACCCGTCCCGCCCCTGTGTGGGGAGAGGGATGGCGCATACAGGAAACCCCGGCGAGAGAGGCCGAAGGCCAATTCATGACCATGACTGATCCGATCGCGGACATGCTGACTCGTCTGCGTAACGCGAACTCGGCATACCACGACTCCGTGACGATGCCGCACAGCAAGATCAAGTCTCACATCGCGGAAATCCTCCAGCAGGAGGGCTTCATCACGGGCTGGAAGGTCGAGGACGCCGAGGTCGGCAAGAACCTCGTCCTCGAGCTCAAGTTCGGTCCGAACCGTGAGCGCTCCATCGCGGGCATCAAGCGGATCTCGAAGCCCGGTCTCCGGGTTTACGCGAAGTCCACCAACCTGCCGAAGGTTCTCGGCGGCCTGGGCGTGGCGATCATCTCCACGTCCCACGGTCTCCTGACCGGCCAGCAGGCAGGCAAGAAGGGCGTAGGTGGGGAAGTCCTCGCCTACGTCTGGTAGTCGGGAACGGAGGAATAGCTAATGTCGCGTATTGGCAAGCTGCCTATCCAGGTTCCCGCCGGCGTGGACGTCACCATCGAGGGCCGCACGGTCACGGTCAAGGGTTCCAAGGGCACCCTGACCCACACCGTCGCCGCTCCGATCGAGATCGTTAAGGGCGAGGATGGCGTTCTGAACGTCAACCGTCCGAACGACGAGCGTCAGAACAAGGCCCTTCACGGCCTGTCCCGCACGCTGGTGGCCAACATGATCACCGGTGTGACCCAGGGTTACGTGAAGGCGCTCGAGATCAGCGGTGTCGGTTACCGCGTCGCCGCGAAGGGCTCCAACCTGGAGTTCCAGCTCGGCTACAGCCACCCGATCCTGGTCGAGGCGCCCGAGGGCATCTCGTTCAAGGTCGAGTCGCCGACCAAGTTCTCGGTCGAGGGCATCGACAAGCAGAAGGTCGGCGAGGTCGCGGCGAACATCCGCAAGCTGCGGAAGCCCGACCCGTACAAGGCCAAGGGCGTCAAGTACGCCGGCGAGGTCATCCGCCGCAAGGTCGGAAAGGCTGGTAAGTAAGCCATGGCATACGGTGTGAAGATCGCCAAGGGCGACGCTTACAAGCGTGCGGCCAAGGCTCGCCGCCACATCCGCATCCGCAAGAACGTGTCGGGTACGGCGGAGCGTCCGCGCCTCGTCGTGACGCGTTCGAACCGCGGCATCACCGCTCAGGTCATCGACGACCTCAAGGGTCACACCCTTGCGTCTGCGTCGAACCTGGACGCGTCGATCCGCGGTGGCGAGGGTGACAAGTCCGCGCAGGCCAAGCAGGTCGGTGCTCTTGTCGCCGAGCGCGCCAAGGCCGCCGGTGTCGAGGCCGTCGTGTTCGACCGTGGTGGCAACAGGTACGCCGGGCGCATTGCCGCTCTGGCTGACGCCGCCCGCGAAGCCGGGCTGAAGTTCTAAGCCCCGGTTCCGGGACTAACGGACGTAACAGAGAGAGGTAATCCAATGGCTGGACCCCAGCGCCGCGGCAGCGGTGCCGGTGGCGGCGAGCGGCGGGACCGGAAGGGTCGCGACGGTGGCGCTGCCGCCGAGAAGACCGCGTACGTTGAGCGCGTTGTCGCGATCAACCGCGTCGCCAAGGTTGTCAAGGGTGGTCGTCGTTTCAGCTTCACCGCGCTCGTCGTGGTGGGTGACGGTGACGGCACCGTAGGTGTCGGTTACGGCAAGGCCAAGGAAGTTCCCGCGGCCATCGCCAAGGGCGTCGAGGAAGCCAAGAAGAACTTCTTCAAGGTTCCCCGCATCCAGGGCACCATCCCTCACCCGATCCAGGGCGAGAAGGCCGCGGGCGTCGTCCTGCTCAAGCCGGCTTCCCCCGGTACCGGTGTTATCGCCGGTGGCCCGGTGCGCGCCGTGCTCGAGTGCGCCGGCGTTCACGACATCCTGTCGAAGTCGCTCGGCTCCGACAACGCGATCAACATCGTGCACGCGACCGTGGAGGCCCTGAAGGGCCTGCAGCGTCCCGAGGAGATCGCGGCTCGCCGTGGTCTGCCCCTCGAGGACGTCGCTCCCGCGGCTCTGCTCCGTGCGCGTGCTGGGGCGGGTGCGTAATGGCTCGCCTCAAGGTCACGCAGACGAAGTCGTACATCGGCAGCAAGCAGAACCACCGCGACACCCTGCGCTCGCTTGGCCTCAAGAAGGTCAACGACGTGGTTGTCAAGGAGGACCGCCCCGAGTTCCGCGGCATGGTGCACACCGTCCGCCACCTCGTGACGGTCGAGGAGGTTGACTGACATGGCGGAGACCAACCCGCTGAAGGCCCACAACCTCCGTCCCGCCCCGGGCGCCAAGACCGCGAAGACCCGTGTCGGTCGTGGTGAGGCGTCCAAGGGTAAGACGGCCGGTCGTGGTACCAAGGGCACCAAGGCCCGTTACCAGGTTCCGGAGCGCTTCGAGGGTGGGCAGATGCCCCTCCACATGCGCCTCCCGAAGCTCAAGGGCTTCAAGAACCCGTTCCGCACCGAGTACCAGGTCGTGAACCTGGACAAGCTGGCCGCGCTCTACCCGCAGGGTGGCGAGGTCACGGTGGCCGATCTGGTCGCCAAGGGTGCGGTTCGTAAGAACCAGCTCGTCAAGGTGCTCGGCACCGGCGAGGTCTCCGTGGCGCTGCAGGTGACGGTCGACGCCGTCTCCGGCTCCGCCAAGGAGAAGATCGCCGCCGCCGGCGGCACCGTCACCGAGCTCGTCTAAGACGACTCGATGGCCTGAACATCCGATCGGGGATGCCTCTCAAAAGGGGCATCCCCGATTGGTCGTTCCTAGGGGGGCACGGTCGCCGGTAAGGTGGCGTGCACTGTCTAGACTCCGTGCGGTATGCCCGCACGGAATTGATGACCGATACCTAATCGTCGAACCTCAAGACCGTCACCCTTGACGCATAGCGCGGGGGTCGCAGGAGGCACCGTGCTCACCGCGTTCGCCCGGGCGTTCAAGACGCCCGACCTGCGCAAGAAGCTGCTCTTCACGCTCGGCATCGTCGTGCTGTACCGCCTCGGGGCGCACATCCCCGTTCCCGGCGTCAGCTACGAGGCCGTCCAGCAGTGTGTCAAGCAGGCCAGCGAGGGCAACAACAGCCTGTTCGGCCTGGTCAACATGTTCAGTGGCGGAGCCCTGCTCCAGATCACCATCTTCGCGCTCGGCATCATGCCGTACATCACGGCGAGCATCATCCTGCAGCTGCTGACCGTCGTGATCCCCCGCCTGGAAGCCCTCAAGAAGGAGGGTCAGGCCGGTACGGCCAAGATCACGCAGTACACCCGGTACCTGACGGTCGCGCTCGCGATCCTCCAGGGCACCGGTCTCGTCGCCACCGCCAAGAGCGGTGCGCTCTTCAGTGGATGCTCGGTGGCCGACCAGGTCGTGCCGGACCCGTCCATCTTCACCATCGCCACCATGGTCATCACGATGACCGCCGGTACCTGTGTCGTCATGTGGCTCGGCGAGCTCATCACCGACCGCGGCATCGGCAACGGCATGTCGATCCTCATGTTCATCTCGATCGCCGCCGGCTTCCCGGGTGCCCTGTGGGCCATCAAGGAGAGCGGCAAGCTCGCTCAGGGCTGGATCGAGTTCGGCGTCGTCATCCTCATCGGCTTCGTGATGGTGGCCCTCGTGGTCTTCGTCGAGCAGGCGCAGCGCCGCATCCCGGTGCAGTACGCGAAGCGCATGATCGGCCGGCGCTCGTACGGCGGTACGTCCACTTACATCCCGTTGAAGGTGAACCAGGCAGGTGTGATTCCTGTCATCTTCGCCTCGTCGCTGCTCTACATCCCGGCCCTGGTCGCGCAGTTCTCGAACTCCACCGCCGGGTGGAAGACCTGGATCGAAGCCCACTTCGTCAAGGGTGACCACCCGTATTACATCGCCGCGTACTTCCTCCTGATCGTGTTCTTCGCCTTCTTCTACGTGGCGATCTCGTTCAACCCCGAGGAAGTTGCCGACAACATGAAGAAGTATGGTGGCTTCATCCCGGGTATCCGGGCTGGTCGACCTACTGCCGAGTACCTGAGCTACGTGCTCAACCGGATCACTTGGCCGGGCTCGCTGTACTTGGGTCTGATCGCTCTTGTGCCGACGATGGCGTTGGCAGGCTTCGGTGGCGCCAATGCCAACTTCCCCTTCGGTGGGACGAGCATCCTCATCATCGTGGGTGTGGGGCTGGAGACCGTGAAGCAGATCGAGAGCCAGCTCCAGCAGCGCAATTACGAAGGGTTCCTCCGCTGATGCGAATCGTCCTCGTCGGACCGCCCGGGGCAGGCAAGGGCACGCAGGCCGCGTACCTCGCCAAGAACCTGGCCATTCCGCACATCTCCACGGGTGACCTGTTCCGTGCGAACATCTCGCAGGGCACGCCGCTGGGTGTGGAGGCGCAGTCGTACATGAAGGCCGGCCAGCTCGTGCCGGACTCCGTGACGATCGGGATGGCCAAGGACCGTATGGAGCAGGCGGACGCCGTGAACGGCTTCCTGCTCGACGGGTTCCCGCGCAACCTGGCCCAGGCCGAGGCCCTGGACGAGATCCTCAAGGAATCCTCCGTCCAGCTCGACGCGGTCCTGGACCTCGAGGTCCCCGAGGACGAGGTCGTGAAGCGGATCGCGGGTCGCCGCATCTGCCGCAACGACTCCTCGCACGTGTTCCACGCGATCTACAACGCGCCGAAGGCCGAGGGCGTCTGCGACGTCTGCGGCGGCGAGCTCTACCAGCGCGAGGACGACTCCGAGGAGACCGTCCGCAAGCGGCTGGAGGTCTACCACACGGAGACCGAGCCGATCATCGACTACTACCGGGCGCAGGGCCTGGTCGTGACGATCTCGGCGCTCGGCAAGGTGGACGAGGTCACCGCCAAGGCGATGGACGCGCTGAAGAAGTAACCCCCGGTTCGTGCGATACGGCCGCGGTGCCCCTCAGGGGCGCCGCGGCCGTATCGTTGTTCTGTCCCCGTACTCGAAGGAAAGGCCCCGGCCACGATGGTGCAGATCAAGACCCCCGAGCAGATCGCGAAGATGCGCGAGGCGGGGCTGGTCGTCGCCGCCATCCACGCGGCGACCCGCGAGGCGGCCGTGCCGGGCGCCACCACGAAGGACCTCGACGAGGTCGCGCGCAAGGTCATCGCCGACCACGGGGCGAAGTCGAACTTCCTCGGGTACGGCGGATTCCCCGCGACCATCTGCACCTCGGTCAACGAGGTCGTCGTCCACGGCATCCCCGACGACAAGACCGTCCTCAAGGACGGCGACATCATCTCCATCGACGCCGGCGCGATCGTCGACGGCTGGCACGGTGACGCGGCGTACACCGCCTTCGTGGGCACCGGGCACGCGCCCGAGCTCGTCGAGCTCTCCCGGGTCACCGAGGAGTCGATGTGGGCCGGCATCGCGGCCATGAAGCTCGGCAACCGGCTCGTCGACATCTCCAAGGCGATCGAGACCTACATCAAGCGCCAGCCCCGCCCCGCGGTCGGCGACCACAGCCTCGGCCGCTACGGGATCATCGAGGACTACGGCGGCCACGGCATCGGCACCGAGATGCACATGGACCCGCACCTCCTGAACTACGTCTCCCGCAAGCGCGGCAAGGGCCCCAAGCTCGTCCCCGGCCTCTGCCTCGCCATCGAGCCCATGGTCTCCCTCGGCACCCCCCACACCGAGGTCCTCAAGGACGACTGGACCGTCATCACCACCGACAACACCTGGTCCTCCCACTGGGAGCACTCCATCGCCCTGACGGAGGAGGGCCCGCTGGTCCTGACCGCAGTCGACGGCGGCAAGGCGAAGCTCGCCGAGCTGGGCGTGACGGCGGCGCCGGATCCGTTGGCGTAGCTGGTCTGCCCGCCGGTAGCGGTACGGGGCTCGGGCCGGTGGCCCCCTCTGCTCGGCGGACGGAGTCCGGCGCAGCGGGTCGATGCTTGTGAGGCGCCCTGGCGCCGAGCCCGCGAGGGCTGCGTCGGGGGGTGGGTCGGCGGCAAGGCGAAGCTCGCCGAGCTGGGCGTCACGGCGGCGCCGGATCCGTTGGCGTAGTTGTTTCGGACGCGGTTTTTCTGCGGCGTGGTGGCTTGCGTAAGGATCAGTGGGGGTGGGCAGACTTCCCGATTCGTCTTTTCGTGGGGGAGGACGTAGACTGATGCGTCGGCTCTCGTGTACCCGTGTGTCCGCATGCGGCGGCGAGAGTCGATCAAGGTAGCCGATTCGAAAGGCGAAGCGTGGCCAAGAAGCAAGGTGCCATCGAAATCGAGGGCACCGTGATCGAGTCCCTCCCGAACGCCATGTTCAAGGTGGAGCTCCAGAACGGTCACAAGGTCCTCGCGCACATCTCCGGCAAGATGCGGATGCACTACATCCGAATCCTTCCGGACGACCGGGTCGTCGTGGAGCTCTCTCCGTACGACCTGACGCGTGGCCGGATCGTCTACCGGTACAAGTAGATCTTGCCCGCACCCCGCCTCCGCGCGCGGGTGGTGGCACTGACCCGGAGAACCTCACATCCCATGAAGGTCAAGCCGAGCGTCAAGAAGATCTGCGACAAGTGCAAGGTGATCCGCCGTCACGGCCGGGTCATGGTCATCTGCGACAACCTGCGCCACAAGCAGCGCCAGGGCTGACGCACGCCGACCGACCTGCATTTCGCAGTTCTTCGCGCGACGCATAGCAATACGTACATACGCAGAGCCCGTCCGACCGTGTCCCACGGTTGACGGCACCTCCGGCGGGGGCCGGGGACCCGACCTGTACCTCATACGGCAGCCGGGAACGGTTCTGCAGCAGACCCCCGAGAACACAGGAGCCATTGAATGGCACGCGTTTCCGGTGTTGACATCCCGCGCGAAAAGCGTGTGGTGGTCGCACTCACCTACGTCTTCGGCATCGGGCGTACCCGGTCCGAGGAGATCCTCGCCTCGACCGGTGTGAACCCGTCCACCCGTGTCCGCGACCTTGCCGAGGAAGACCTCGTCAAGATCCGCGAGTACGTGGACGCCAACCTCCAGACCGAGGGTGACCTCCGTCGCGAGATCGCCGCCGACATCCGCCGCAAGGTCGAGATCGGCTGCTACCAGGGCCTCCGCCACCGTCGTGGCCTGCCCGTCCGCGGCCAGCGCACCAGCACGAACGCTCGTACCCGCAAGGGCCCGCGTCGCGCCATCGCCGGCAAGAAGAAGCCGGGCAAGAAGTAGTCCTCAGCGGACGCTTGACCAAGCGGTCTTCGCTGTAGGACCGACCACCTCCCGTAGGAGTTATAGATGCCCCCCAAGGGTCGTCAGGGCGCTGCCAAGAAGGTGCGCCGCAAGGAAAAGAAGAACGTCGCTCACGGCCACGCGCACATCAAGAGCACGTTCAACAACACGATCGTCTCGATCACGGACCCCTCGGGCAACGTGATCTCCTGGGCCTCCGCCGGCCACGTCGGCTTCAAGGGCTCGCGCAAGTCCACCCCCTTCGCCGCGCAGATGGCCGCCGAGTCGGCCGCCCGCCGCGCGCAGGAGCACGGCATGCGCAAGGTCGACGTCTTCGTCAAGGGTCCCGGCTCCGGCCGTGAGACCGCGATCCGTTCCCTCCAGGCCACGGGCCTCGAGGTCGGTTCGATCCAGGACGTCACCCCCACGCCGCACAACGGCTGCCGTCCCCCCAAGCGCCGCCGCGTCTGACGCACGGCTGCTTGATCAGGACTTCGGGCGGTACGGCTCTTCGGACCGTGCCGCCCGTACCCTTGCACTAGATACATCCGTCGGGCGTCAAATAGTGGGCGTCCACGACTGAAGGAAACAGAGACATGCTGATCGCTCAGCGTCCGTCGCTGACCGAAGAGGTCGTCGACGAGTTCCGCTCCCGGTTCGTGATCGAGCCGCTGGAGCCGGGCTTCGGCTACACCCTCGGCAACTCCCTCCGCCGTACCCTCCTCTCCTCGATCCCGGGTGCCGCTGTCACCAGCATCCGCATCGACGGTGTCCTGCACGAGTTCACCACCGTGCCGGGCGTCAAGGAGGACGTCACCGACCTCATCCTCAACATCAAGCAGCTGGTCGTCTCCTCGGAGCACGACGAGCCGGTCGTGATGTACCTGCGCAAGCAGGGCCCGGGTCTGGTCACCGCCGCCGACATCGCGCCCCCGGCCGGTGTCGAGGTGCACAACCCCGACCTCGTCCTCGCCACGCTCAACGGCAAGGGCAAGCTGGAGATGGAGCTGACCGTCGAGCGCGGTCGCGGCTACGTCTCCGCCGTGCAGAACAAGCAGGTCGGCCAGGAGATCGGCCGTATCCCGGTCGACTCCATCTACTCGCCGGTGCTCAAGGTCACGTACAAGGTCGAGGCGACCCGTGTCGAGCAGCGCACCGACTTCGACAAGCTGATCGTCGACGTCGAGACCAAGCAGGCCATGCGCCCGCGTGACGCCATGGCGTCCGCCGGCAAGACCCTGGTCGAGCTGTTCGGTCTGGCGCGCGAGCTCAACATCGACGCCGAGGGCATCGACATGGGCCCGTCCCCCACGGACGCCGCCCTGGCCGCCGACCTCGCGCTGCCGATCGAGGAGCTCGAGCTCACCGTCCGTTCGTACAACTGCCTCAAGCGCGAGGGCATCCACTCCGTGGGTGAGCTCGTGGCGCGTTCCGAGGCGGACCTGCTCGACATCCGCAACTTCGGTGCGAAGTCGATCGACGAGGTCAAGGCGAAGCTGGCCGGTATGGGCCTCGCGCTGAAGGACTCGCCGCCCGGATTCGACCCGACCGCCGCCGCCGACGCGTTCGGCGCGGACGACGACGCCGACGCCGGTTTCGTCGAGACCGAGCAGTACTAGTCGCAGTCTTGCTGCGGGCCGGTTCCGGTCGGCCGCGCAGTTCCCCGCGCCCCTCAGGGGGCGCGGGTCTTCGACGGGCAACCGCCCGCTCGGATACTGACCCCGGTACCTGATACGGCCGAGGCAGACATCAAGGAGAAACACCATGCCGCGTCCCGCGAAGGGTGCCCGCCTCGGCGGTTCCGCCGCGCACGAGAAGCTGCTGCTCGCCAACCTGGCGAAGTCGCTGTTCGAGCACGGCCGCATCACCACGACCGAGGCCAAGGCCCGTCGCCTGCGTCCGGTCGCCGAGCGCCTGATCACCAAGGCGAAGAAGGGCGACATCCACAACCGTCGCCTGGTGCTGCAGACGATCACCGACAAGGGCATCGTCCACACCCTCTTCACCGAGATCGCCCCGCGCTACTCGGAGCGTCCGGGTGGTTACACCCGTATCACCAAGATCGGCAACCGTCGTGGCGACAACGCCCCGATGGCCGTGATCGAGCTGGTCGAGGGCGAGATCGCCAAGAAGGCGACCGTCGCCGAGGCCGAGGCCGCCACCGTGCGCGCCGTCAAGGAGGCCGACGCGGCCGCCGAGGCTCCGGCCGAGGAGTCGAAGGACGCGTAAGCGTTCCTGAGAGCTTTCTCTTGTGCGGGCCCGTACCCCTCTGGGGTGCGGGCCCGCCGCTGTGCTCGATGGTTCTGAGAGGATTTCCCGCGTGAGCGATGACGTGCAGGACGGATACGTACGGGTGAGGCTCGACCTCTCGTACGACGGCAAGGACTTCTCCGGCTGGGCCAAGCAGGCGCAGGGGCAGCGGACGGTGCAGGGGGACATCGAGGACGCCCTGCGGACCGTGACGCGGTCCAAGGAGACGTACGAGCTGACCGTCGCCGGCCGGACCGACTCCGGGGTGCACGCGCGGGGCCAGGTCGCCCACGTCGACCTGCCCGTGGAGGTGTGGGCCGAGCACCGGGACAAGCTGCTGCGGCGGCTCGCGGGGCGGCTCTCGCACGATGTGCGGATCTGGAAGGCGGAGGAGGCCCCCGCCGGGTTCAACGCGCGGTTCTCCGCGATCTGGCGCCGCTACGCCTACCGCGTCACCGACGACCCCGCCGGCGTCGACCCGCTGCTGCGCGGGCACGTCCTGTGGCACGACTGGGCCCTGGACATGGACGCCATGAACGAGGCCGCGACCGCGCTCGTCGGCGAGCACGACTTCGCCGCGTACTGCAAGAAGCGCGAGGGCGCGACCACCATCCGCACGCTCCAGGTGCTGCGCTGGGAGAGGCGCGAGGACGGGATCCTGGAGGCGACCGTCAAGGCGGACGCCTTCTGCCACAACATGGTCCGCTCGCTGGTCGGCGCGATGCTGTTCGTCGGCGACGGGCACCGGCCGGTGGACTGGCCCGGCAAGGTGCTGGCCGCCGGGGTCCGCGACTCGGCCGTGCACGTCGTACGGCCGCACGGGCTCACCCTCGAAGAGGTCGGCTACCCGGCGGACGAGCTCCTGGCCGCCCGCAGTGTGGAGGCCAGGAACAAGCGGTCACTGCCCGGCGGCGGCTGCTGCTGAGGCCTGGGAGCGGCCGCGGGCGTAGATCTGGTTGAAGGCGAAGGTGCCGAGGTCGTCGCTGGCCTGGAAGACGGGCTTGTCGGCCTTGGTGACCTTCTTGCCGTCGGCGAAGCCGGCCTGGGTGAAGTACGCGTAGCGGCCGATCGAGTTCGAGCGGCGCAGGCAGACCGTGGCGTGGCAGAAGTCACCCACTCCCGCGCCGACCAGCGGGGAGACGCCGCCGGTGGCCTGGGTCTTCGCCTTGAGGGCGGCGGCCTCGGACGGGAAGACGGCGATGCCGACGGTGATCGCCACGCCGTCCTTCACATAGGTGGCGCGGAACAGGCGCTGGCAGCCGTTCCGCTTCAGGACGGTGCCGAGGCCGCCCTGGGTGGCGGCCGCGCAGTTCGTGGTGGCGGCGGTCGCGCCCTTCTTGTAGGCGCGCTTGTTCATGGACATCTGCTTACCCGGGAAGAGGCCCTCGACGGTGATCGGGGCCTTGTCCTTCTTCGGGTCCGAGATGAAGTCCATCGGGTTCGGCGGGGGCGGCGGCGCCACCGACGAGAACGTCGGCTCGGGCGTGGGCGTGCCGGTGGGGGAGACCGTGCCGGTGGGCACCCCGCCGCCGTTCTTCGACGCGTTGTTGTTCTTGTTCGTGGTCACCACGGCGGTGGCGACGATCGCGCCGACCGCCACGGTGGCCAGCACCCCGCCGCCGATCAGCAGCCAGCGCTTGCGGCGGCTGCGGCCCTCGGACGCGGCCGCCAGGGCGTCCCAGTCAGGGGTCGCCCCGCCGCTCTGGGCGCCCGGGAAGGGGTTCGGCTGTCCGAAGGCCGGCTGACCTCCGTACGGCTGCGGGTAGCCGTATCCCGGCTGCGGTGCGGGACCGGGCTGCTGCCCGTACCCCGGCTGCTGTCCTTGTCCGGGCTGCTGTCCGTGGCCCTGCTGCCCCTGCTGCCCCTGCTGCTGCGGCTCCTGCGGCCACTGCGGTCCCCCAAAGCTCATGCCGCGCATCCTAATCCGGTTGGGCGAAGGGGAGGCGGGCGGTGACAATGCACTCCATGGGACATGTCGAGGCCGCGCATCTTGAGTACTACCTTCCGGACGGGAGGGTCCTGCTCGGGGACGTCTCCTTCCGGGTCGGGGAGGGCGCCGTCGTCGCCCTCGTCGGGGCCAACGGCGCCGGCAAGACCACACTGCTCCGGCTGATCTCCGGGGAACTCCAGCCGCACGGCGGCTCCGTCACCGTCAGCGGCGGCCTCGGCGTGATGCCGCAGTTCGTCGGCTCCGTACGGGACGAGTCCACCGTCCGCGACCTGCTGGTCTCGGTGGCCGAGCCGCGGATCCGCAAGGCCGCGAAGGCGGTCGACGAGGCCGAGCACCTGATCATGACCGTCGACGACGAGGCCGCGCAGATGAAGTACGCGCAGGCCCTCAGCGACTGGGCCGAGGTGCAGGGGTACGAGGCCGAGACCCTCTGGGACATCTGCACGATGGCCGCGCTCGGCGTCCCGTACGAGAAGGCGCAGTTCCGCGAGGTCCGGACGCTCTCGGGCGGCGAGCAGAAGCGGCTCGTCCTGGAGTCGCTGCTCCGCGGGCCCGACGAGGTGCTGCTCCTCGACGAGCCGGACAACTACCTCGACGTACCCGGCAAGCGGTGGCTGGAGGAGCGGCTGCGGGAGACCCGCAAGACCGTGCTCTTCATCTCCCACGACCGCGAGCTGCTCTCCCGGAGCGCGCAGAAGATCGTCGCGGTCGAGCCCGGCCCGGCCGGCTCGGACGTCTGGGTGCACGGCGGCGGCTTCGACACCTTCCACGACGCGCGGCGCGAGCGCTTCGCCCGCTTCGAGGAGCTCAAGCGGCGCTGGGAGGAGAAGCACGCCCAGCTGAAGAAGCTCGTCGTCAACCTGCGGCAGGCCGCCTCCGTCAGCCACGAGATGGCCTCCCGGTACGCGGCGGCGCAGACCCGGCTGCGGAAGTTCGAGGAGGCCGGCCCGCCGCCGGAGCCGCCGCGCGAGCAGGACATCCGCATGCGGCTCCGTGGCGGACGTACCGGCGTACGTGCCGTGACCTGCGAGAACCTTGAGCTGACCGGCCTCATGAAGCCGTTCTCGCTTGAGATCTTCTACGGGGAGCGGGTCGCCGTCCTCGGTTCCAACGGCTCCGGCAAGTCGCACTTCCTGCGGCTGCTCGCCGGCGACCCCACGGTGGCCCACACCGGCCACTGGAAGGTGGGCGCGCGGGTCGTGCCGGGGCACTTCGCGCAGACCCACGCCCACCCCGAGCTGGCCGGCCGCCCGCTCGTCGACATCCTCTGGACCGAGCACGCCAAGGACCGCGGCGGGGCGATGTCGATGCTGCGGCGGTACGAGCTGGAGCGCCAGGGCGACCAGTCCTTCGACAAGCTCTCCGGCGGCCAGCAGGCCCGCTTCCAGATCCTCCTCCTGGAGCTGGCCGGCACGACGGCGCTGCTCCTCGACGAGCCCACCGACAACCTTGACCTGGAGTCCGCCGAGGCCCTCCAGGACGGCCTGGAGTCGTATGACGGGACGGTGATGGCCGTCACCCACGACCGCTGGTTCGCGAAGTCCTTCGACCGCTACCTGGTCTTCGGCTCGGACGGCGTCGTCCGGGAGACCCCGGAGCCGGTGTGGGACGAGCGGCGGGTCGAGCGGGCTCGCTGAGGTCGTGTGGGTCGAGCGGGCTCGTTGAGGTCGTAGGGGTGGGGCCGGTGTCGCCGAAGGGGCGGGGCCGGTCTCGCGGTCGTTTTACGGGATGAGGACGAGGTTGCCGCGGAGGCCGCCTGTGGCCAGGCGGTGGTGGGCTTCGGCGGCGTGGGTCAGGGGGAGGGTGTCGGCCACGCGGGGGGTGAGGGTGCCGTGTTCGGCGAGGGTGGTGAGGTGTCGGAGGCCGTGCTGGTCGGCGCGGACCCAGATCTGCTCGACGCGGATGCCGCGGAGGGGGTAGGGGGCGGACCCCGGGACCAGGGCGGCGAAGGCGCCGCCGGTGCGGATCGCGTCGAGGGCCGCGGGGCCCAGTGCGGCCGCGTCCAGGGCTCCGGCGGCGCCGCCGGGGACGAGGGCGCGGACGGCCGTGCCGAGGCGGTCGGGGCCCGCGGGGACGAAGAGGGCGGCGCCGAGGGCGCGTACCAGCGGTTCGTCGGCGGCGCGGGCGGTGGCGACGACGCGTAGGCCGCGGGCGGTGGCGAGCCGTACCGCGTGGCCGCCGACCGCGCCGGCGGCGCCGGTGACGAGGAGCGTGGCGCCTTCGGGCAGGGCCAGGGCGTCCAGGGCCTGGAGGGCGGTGAGCCCGGCGAGCGGGAGGGTCGCGGCGGCCGCCGGGTCCAGTCCGGCGGGGGCCGGCACGACCGCCGAGGCGTCCAGGACGACGTGGTCGGCCTGGGTGCCGAGGGGGACGTCGAGCCGGTCGTTCATGCCGATGACCGGGTCTCCGGCGCGGAGCCCTTCGACCCGGGGGCCGGTCAGGTCGACGACGCCGGCGACGTCCCAGCCGAGCCCGGTGCGGGCGCCGCCGGTCATCAGTCCGGCCGCCGCGAGGACGCCGGAGCGGGTGGCGAGGTCGACGGGGTGGACGGTGGCCGCCTGCACCCGTACCCGTACCTGTCCGGGGCCGGGCGCGGGGACGGGGACCTCGGCGAGGCGCAGGACCTCCGGGCCGCCGAAGGTGTCGAGGACGAGAGCGCGCATGGGCGGGACCTTTCGCGGGGCTGCCGGGGAGCTGTGACGGTCCTCACGAACCTAGGGAGAGCTACGCTCCGTGGGGAAGCAGGCACCTGGAAGTGCGTACCGCACCCGAGGGGGAGCGCCCATGCCCACCCGTACCGCCGCCGAGCAGCGCGCGGAGGCCCGCCGCGCGTACGACGCGTACCTGGCCGAGTGTCCGGCGCGCGGGCTCCTCGACCGGATCGCCGACAAATGGGTCACCCTGGTCCTGACGGCGCTGGCCGAAGGACCCCGCCGTTACGGGGAGCTGAGCCGCCGGATCGCGGGCGTCAGCCAGAAGATGCTGACCCAGACCCTGCGCGCGCTGGAGCGCGACGGCCTGGTCGTCCGGACCGTGACCCCGTCGGTCCCGGTCCGCGTCGACTACGCGCTGACCCCGCTCGGCGCCTCACTGCTGCCGGTGGTGGCGGCGGTGAAGGACTGGGCGGACGGGCACATGGCCGAGGTGGCGGAGGCGCGGGCGGCGTACGACGGCCGGGGCGGCGGATCGGGTGGGACTTCGGGCGGCGGCGGGGACGCGTTTTGACCCGTCCAGGGGCGCGCGGGTACGCTTCTGCTTTGTTATGCGTATAGGTCGCGTCGTTCACGCGGCGAAGACTCTTACGCAGGTTCCCTGGAGCAGTTACCAGTGGCTCGCATACGGGCAGAGTTCCCGGCAGTGCAGGCCCCAGCTGCATGATCGCTTCAGGTGTGTCTGGACTCCATCCACTGAAGAAGCGAAGGCTACGAAGTGCGTACGTACAGCCCCAAGCCCGGCGATGTCACTCGCCAGTGGCACATCATCGACGCGCAGGACGTTGTCCTGGGCCGTCTGGCGACCACGGCTGCGAACCTCCTGCGAGGCAAGCACAAGCCGGTCTACGCCCCCCACATGGACATGGGCGACTTTGTCATCATCATCAACGCTGACAAGGTGCACCTGTCCGGCAACAAGAAGACCCAGAAGCTGGCGTACCGCCACTCCGGCTTCCCGGGTGGTCTGCGCTCCGTCCGTTACGACGAGCTGCTGGACAAGAACCCCGAGAAGGCCGTCGAGAAGGCCATCAAGGGCATGATCCCCAAGAACTCCCTGGGCCGTCAGATGATCTCGAAGCTGAAGGTCTACGCGGGCGAGAACCACCCGCACGCTGCGCAGCAGCCGGTTCCGTTCGAGATCACCCAGGTCGCGCAGTAGTTCCGGCCACACCCCCTAAGAACGAAAGAAATCTGAGGAGCATCGTGGCCGAGACCACCCCCGAGACCCCCGTCGACGAGTTCGAGGGCGTCGAGGAGTACACCACCGAGACCGAGCTCGTCGAGGGTGAGTACACCTCCGAGTCGCTCGCGTCCCGCTTCGGCGACCCGCAGCCGGCCGCCGGCCTGGGCCGTCGCAAGAACGCCATCGCCCGCGTCCGGATCGTTCCGGGCACCGGCAAGTGGAAGATCAACGGTCGCACCCTTGAGGACTACTTCCCCAACAAGGTGCACCAGCAGGAAGTCAACGAGCCCTTCAAGGTGCTCGAGCTCGACAACCGCTACGACGTCATCGCCCGCATCGCGGGTGGCGGTGTCTCCGGCCAGGCCGGCGCCCTGCGCCTCGGCGTGGCCCGTGCGCTGAACGAGGCGGACGTCGAGAACAACCGCCCGGCGCTGAAGAAGGCCGGCTTCCTCTCCCGCGACGACCGTGCGGTCGAGCGCAAGAAGGCCGGTCTCAAGAAGGCCCGTAAGGCCCCGCAGTACAGCAAGCGCTAATCACGCCTGCTCGGACTGTTCGTACGCCCCGGCGGCACTGCCCGTGCCGTCGGGGCGTACGTTTTTTCGTAAGCGTTTCTTTTTGAATCCTTCTTTCATCAGCTTGGGCACGTATTTCTCGGAGGACAGCTGTGGGACGACTCTTCGGCACGGACGGCGTACGCGGCGTCGCCAACGCGGACCTGACGGCGGAGCTCGCGCTCGGCCTGTCCGTCGCGGCGGCGCACGTGCTGGCAGAGGCGGGCACCTTCGAGGGGCACCGGCCGACCGCCGTCGTCGGGCGTGACCCGCGCGCGTCCGGAGAGTTCCTGGAGGCCGCCGTCGTGGCCGGCCTCGCCAGCGCCGGCGTCGACGTGCTGCGCGTCGGCGTCCTGCCCACCCCGGCCGTCGCGCACCTCACCGGCGTCCTCGGCGCCGACCTCGGCGTGATGCTCTCCGCCAGCCACAACGCCATGCCCGACAACGGCATCAAGTTCTTCGCCCGCGGCGGCCACAAGCTCGCCGACGACCTCGAGGACAAGATCGAGGCCGTCTACGAGGAGCACCGCACCGGCGCCCCCTGGGAGCGTCCGACCGGTGCCGGCGTCGGCCGCGTCCGCGACTACGACGAGGGCTTCGAGACCTACGTCTCCCACCTGATGTCCGTCCTGCCCAACCGGCTCGACGGCCTCAAGATCGTCCTCGACGAGGCGCACGGCGCCGCCGCCCGCGTCTCGCCCGAGGCCTTCACCCGGGCCGGCGCCCAGGTCGTCACCATCGGCGCCGAGCCGGACGGCCTCAACATCAACGACGGCTGCGGCTCCACCCACCTCGGACTGCTCCGCGCCGCCGTCGTCGAGCACGGCGCCGACCTGGGCATCGCCCACGACGGCGACGCCGACCGCTGCCTCGCCGTGGACGCCGCGGGCGACGAGGTCGACGGCGACCAGATCCTCGCCGTCCTCTCCCTCGCCATGCGCGAGGCCGGCACGCTGCGCGGCGACACCGTCGTCGCGACCGTCATGTCCAACCTGGGCTTCAAGCTCGCCATGGAGCGCGAGGGCCTCAACCTCGTCCAGACCGCGGTCGGCGACCGTTACGTCCTGGAGTCCATGAAGGAGAACGGTTACGCGCTCGGCGGCGAGCAGTCGGGTCACGTCATCGTGCTCGACCACGCCACCACCGGCGACGGCACCCTCACCGGCCTGATGCTCGCCGCCCGCGTCGCGGCCACCGGCAAGTCCCTCGCGGACCTCGCCGGCGTGATGGAGCGGCTGCCGCAGATCCTCATCAACGTCAAGGACGTCGACAAGTCGCGGGTGAACACCTCCGGCGAGCTCGCCGCGGCCGTCACCGAGGCCGAGCGCGAGCTGGGCTCCACCGGCCGCGTCCTGCTCCGTCCCTCCGGCACCGAGCCGCTCGTCCGCGTCATGGTCGAGGCCGCCGACATCGAGCAGGCCCGCGCGGTGGCGCAGCGCCTCGCGGACGTCGTGAAGTCGGCGCTGGGCTGACCGAGCCGCCCGTCTGACGTGTAGTCACGCAGGGCCCCGCCGTACCCCTTCGGGTGCGGCGGGGCCCGTAGCGTTTCTCAGGGCTTCGGCGCGCGGCGCCAGCGGCCGCGCTGGGTGCGCCAGAGGAGCTTCTGCCCGTACAGGGTGAGGGTTCCGGCGAGGATGATGCCGAAGAGGTTGAGCAGGAGCTGCTCGACCGAGCCCCACATCTGGCCGAACTGGCCGTAGCTGAGCGCCACCGCCGCGTTGGCGCCCGCGGGGACCGTGGTGACCGAGATCGCCACGCCCACGAGGGCGCCGGACTTGGCCGAGGTCAGGGAGAGGGTGCCGGCCGCGCCCGCGAGGAGGGCGACGACGAAGGAGAACGGGTCCGGCTGCCAGATGAAGCTGGTCTGCGGGCGCTCCGCGTCCAGCTGCTCCGGGCTGAACAGGTCGAACGCGTCCATGCCCAGGCTGAAGACCGTGGTGGCGACGATCGCCGCCGCGAAACCGACGAGCAGCGCGGTCAGCGAACGGGCCGCCAGCTTCGGGGCGCGCTGCACGATCGCCGTACAGACGCCGGCGAGCGGACCGAACTCCGGGCCGACCGCCATCGCGCCGACGATCAGGATCGCGTTGTCCAGGACGACACCGCAGGCCGCGATCATCGTCGCCAGGATCATGAACGCGCTGTACGTGATGGAGAGCGTCGACTCCTCGTGGGTCGCGCCCGTCAGCTGCTCCCAGATCACCGCGTCCGCCGGCTCGCCGGGGGCCTCCTCCTCGGCCGCGGCCGCCCGGGTGGAGAGCGAGAGGTCGATGTTCTCGACGGCGATCGAGCCGTCCTGATCGATCCTCAGCTCACGCAGCCCGCTGAGGAGTTCGTCCCCCGCCTCGCGGGCCACGTCGCACATCACCACGTCGCCGGAGGGGTCACGGGCCGCGCCCTCCAGCACCACCAGATGCGTGGTGCCGACCGTCGACTCGATGAGCCGAACGGCGGCCAGGGTGCGGCCGGGAGGGACGATCATCCGGAGATGCAGCATCCTCAGAGCTTACGGAGACTCAGCCGCTGGACCTTGTGATCGGAGCCCTTGCGGACCACGAGCGTGGCGCGGCCGCGGGTGGGGGCCACGTTCTCCAGGAGGTTCACCTTGTTGACGGTCCGCCACATCGTGCGCGCGTACTCCATGGCCTCCTCCTCGGAGACCTGGGTGAATCGCTGGAAGTACGAGGACGGGTCCTGGAACGCGGTGTCGCGCAGCTTGCGGAAGCGGTTCAGGTACCAGCGCTCGATGTCCTCCGGGCGGGCGTCCACGTACACCGAGAAGTCGAAGTAGTCGGCGAGGCCGACGCGGGTGCGGCCGTCCTTGCCGGGCAGGGCCGGCTGGAGGACGTTGAGCCCCTCCACGATGAGGATGTCGGGGCGGCGGACGACGAGCCGCTCGCCGGGCACCCGGTCGTAGATCAGGTGCGAGTAGACGGGGGCCGTGACCTCGTCCTTGCCCGCCTTGATGTCCGCGACGAACCGGGTCAGCGCCCGGCGGTCGTACGACTCGGGGAAGCCCTTCCGGGACATCAGGCCGCGCGCCTTCAGCTCCTCCATCGGATAGAGGAAGGCGTCGGTGGTCACCAGCTCCACCCGCGGGTGCTCGGGCCAGCGGGCCAGCAGCGCCTGGAGGAGGCGGGAGACCGTCGACTTGCCGACGGCCACCGAACCGGCGACCCCTATGACGAACGGCGTGCCGCGCTGCTCGGCGCTCTCGCCGAGGAAGGTGTTCAGGGCGCCGCGCAGTCCGCTGGTCGCCTGCACGTACAGGTTCAGGAGCCGGGACAGCGGCAGGTAGACGTCCCTGACCTCGTCCAGGTCGATGACGTCCCCGAGCCCGCGCAGCCGCTCCACCTCGTCGGCGGTCAGCGGCAGCGGCGTCTTGTCGCGGAGGCCGCTCCACTCGGCCCGGGTGAAGTCGACGTACGGGGTCGCCTCGGACGGCCGGCGGTGGCCGGCGCTGTTCCCGGCGCCGGTGCCGGTGCCCGTCCCGGTCCCGGCGTCGTCGCGGGGACCGTCTCCGTTGGAGCTTCGTGGCGGCGAAGTGATCACCCCGCCATTGTCGGGGGTCGCGGGCGTCCGTGGGCCGTGGGGTCGGTCACGCGACAAAAGCCGTTGTCCGACCCCGGCCCTGGGGTGATCATGCTGATGCCGCGTGGGCTCCTGTCCGGCACGCGGGGGGAGCCGCCGCGGGGCGGCACGAAGAGAACAGAGAGCAGCTCAGATGCGTACCTCCATCCGCGGTGCCGCCGTCGCCGCCACCGCCGTCTCGCTCGCCCTGCTCGTCACCGCCTGCGGCGGCGGGGAGAAGAAGGACACGAAGGGCGACGGCAAGGACGCGGCGCCCAGCGCCACGGCCTCCGCCTCCGCCACCAGCGCGCCGCCGGCCAAGGCGCTCTCCGCCGCCGAGCTCGACAAGCTCGTCGTCGAGCAGGCGGACCTGCCGGGCCACCAGGTGCAGAAGGCCAAGGCCGCGGACATCGTGAAGTCCGACGCCATCTCCACCGACAAGCCCTCCTGCAAGCCGCTCGCCGACGCGATGTCCTTCCTCTCCGCCGGGCAGCCCGCCGCCTCCGCGCACCGCAAGGCCATCGAGGTGCCCAAGAGCGCGGGCGCCACCGCCTCGCCCCAGGACGCCCTCGGCGCGCTCGCCGCGCCCGTCACGAGCGTCACCCTCGGTTCGTACGAGGGCCAGGGCGCCCAGGAGGCCCTCACGTCCCTGAAGACGGCCGGCACCGACTGCGCGGGCGGCTTCACCCTCGTCGGCGGCGGGGAGAAGACCAGGATCACGAAGGTCGCGCCGGAGCCGCTGACCGCCGGCGAGGAGGCCCTCGCCTGGACCGTCACCACCGACATGGACGGCGAGCCCTTCGTCACCAAGGTCGCCGTCTTCCGCACCGGAAACACCCTGGCCTCCTTCTCCACGCTCAGCTTCGGCGGCACCGTCAAGACGCTGCCGAAGGCGATCATCGACGCCCAGGTGGCGAAGCTCGGCTGACGGGGGGCGCGGGCGCGCGACACGGGCGCCGGCCCGTGCCGCGCTACTCCGGCCGGTGGGGCGGGTTCCGCCATAGGCTGCCGCCATGTGCGGAATCGTGGGTTATGCCGGCGGGCAGTCGGCACTTGATGTGGTGATCGCGGGTCTGAAGCGGCTCGAGTACCGGGGCTACGACTCGGCCGGTGTCGCGGTGCTCTCCGACGGGGGGCTCGCCGCGGCGAAGAAGGCGGGGAAGCTCGTCAACCTGGAGAAGGAGCTCGTGGACCGGCCGCTGGCCGGCGGGTCCGTGGGCATCGGACACACCCGCTGGGCCACCCACGGCGGGCCGACCGACGCCAACGCGCACCCGCACCTGGACAACGCGGGGCGGGTCGCCGTCGTCCACAACGGCATCATCGAGAACTTCGCCGCCCTGCGGCAGGAGCTCGCCGAGCGCGGACACGAGCTGCGGTCCGAGACGGACACCGAGGTCGTCGCCCACCTGCTCGCCGAGGAGTTCTCCTCCGCGGGCGACCTGGCCGAGGCCATGCGGCTGGTGTGCCGCCGGCTCGACGGGGCGTTCACGCTGGTCGCGGTGCACGCCGACCAGCCCGACGTGGTCGTCGGCGCCCGCCGCAACTCGCCCCTCGTCGTCGGCGTCGGAGAAGGCGAGAACTTCCTCGCCTCCGACGTCTCCGCGTTCATCGCCCACACCCGCTCGGCGATCGAACTCGGCCAGGACCAGGTCGTCGAGCTCACCCGGGACGCGGTCACCGTCACCGACTTCGACGGCTCGCCCGCCGACGTGCGGGCCTACCACGTGGACTGGGACGCCTCCGCCGCCGAGAAGGGCGGCTACGACTACTTCATGCTCAAGGAGATCGCCGAGCAGCCCAAGGCCGTCGCCGACACCCTCCTCGGGCGCATCGACACCGCCGGCCGGCTCACCCTCGACGAGGTGCGCATCCCCGACGCCGTCCTCCGCGAAGCCGACAAGATCGTCATCATCGCGTGCGGCACCGCCTTCCACGCCGGGATGATCGCCAAGTACGCCATCGAGCACTGGACCCGCATCCCCTGCGAGGTCGAGCTCGCCAGCGAGTTCCGCTACCGGGACCCCATCCTCGGCCAGCGCACCCTGGTCATCGCCATCTCCCAGTCCGGCGAGACCATGGACACCCTCATGGCGCTCCGGCACGCCCGCGAACAGGGCGCCAAGGTCCTCGCCGTCTGCAACACCAACGGATCGACGATCCCGCGCGAGTCCGACGCCGTCCTCTACACCCACGCCGGGCCCGAGGTCGCCGTCGCCTCCACCAAGGCCTTCCTCACCCAGCTCGTCGCCTGCTACCTGCTCGCGCTGTACCTCGGGCAGGTACGGGGCACCAAGTGGGGCGACGAGATCCACGCCGTCATCCGCGAACTCGCCCGGATCGGCGACGAGGTCGAACGCGTCCTGGAGACCATGGAGCCCGTCCGGGCCCTCGCCCGCTCGCTCGCCCACAAGGACACCGTCCTCTTCCTCGGCCGGCACGTCGGCTACCCGGTGGCCCTCGAAGGCGCCCTGAAGCTCAAGGAACTCGCGTACATGCACGCCGAGGGCTTCGCCGCCGGAGAGCTCAAGCACGGGCCCATCGCCCTCATCGAGGAGGACCTCCCGGTCGTCGTGGTCGTGCCCTCGCCCAAGGGCCGCTCCGTCCTCCACGACAAGATCGTCTCCAACATCCAGGAGATCCGGGCCCGCGGTGCCCGCACCATCGTGATCGCGGAGGAAGGCGACGAAACCGTCGTCCCCTACGCCGACCACCTCGTCCGGATCCCGGCCACGCCTACGCTGCTCCAACCGCTGGTCTCCACGGTGCCGCTCCAGGTCTTCGCCTGCGAGCTCGCCACCGCGCGGGGCAACGAGGTGGACCAGCCGCGCAACCTGGCCAAATCCGTGACCGTGGAGTGAGGTAACAAATGATCATCGGGGTGGGGATCGACGTGGCGGAAATCGACCGCTTCGCCGCATCGATCGAGCGGACGCCGGGGCTCCTCCGGCGCCTCTTCGTCGAACGCGAAATGCTCCTCCCGAGCGGTGAGCGGCGGGGACCGGCCTCCCTCGCCGTCCGCTTCGCCGCGAAGGAAGCCCTCGCCAAGGCGCTCGGCGCGCCCGGCGGCCTCCTCTGGACCGACGCCGAGGTGTACGTCGAGGGCACCGGGCAGCCGAGGCTGCGGGTGCGGGGGACGGTGGCGGCGCGGGCCGCCGAACTGGGCGTCAGGCACTGGCACGTCTCCCTCAGCCACGACGCCGGCGTGGCCTCCGCCGTCGTCATCGCCGAAGCCTGACCCCGCCCGGGCCCGCACCCGGCGGGCCCGGCGCGGGTGCGGGCCCGGGCGGGCGCCGCGGGGGAGACTGCGGACATGCGAACTGCGTATCGGGTGGAGACGGTTCGGGCCGCCGAGGCCGAGGCGATGGCGCGGGTGCCGGAGGGGGCGCTGATGCAGCGGGCCGCCGCCGGGCTCGCGGCCGCCTGCGGCTCGCTGCTCGGCAAGGGGCGGGTGTACGGGGCGAGGGTCGTCCTGCTCGTCGGCGGCGGGGACAACGGCGGCGACGCGCTGTACGCCGGGGCACGGCTCGCGCGCAGGGGCGCGGGCGTCACGGCGGTGCTGCTCGGGGCGCGCGCGCACGACGGCGGGATGGCGGCGCTCCGCGCGGCCGGCGGCCGGATCGCCGAGGATCCCTTCGACGCGCTGGCCTCCGCCGATCTCGTCGTCGACGGGATCACCGGGATCGGCGGGCGGGGCGGGCTGCGGCCCGAGGCGGTGCCGGTCGCGCGGGCCGCGCGGGGTTCCGGGGCGGTCGTGGTGGCCGTCGACCTGCCGAGCGGGGTGGACGCGGACAGCGGGGAGGTCGTCGGCGAGGCGCTGCGGGCGGACGCGACGATCACGTTCGGGGCGTACAAGCCGGGGCTGCTGATCGATCCGGGGCGGGAGTACGCGGGCGCGCTGCGGCTGGTGGACATCGGTCTCGACGCGTTCCTGCCCGGGGTGCCGGACGTGGCGGCGCTCCAGCACGAGGACGTGGCGTGGCTGCTGCCCGTACCCGGTGCGGAGAGCGACAAGTACCGGCGGGGCGTGCTCGGGGTGGCCGCCGGGTCGGCCAGGTACCCGGGGGCCGCGGTGCTCGCCGTGGCCGGGGCGCTGCGGGGCGGTGCGGGGGCCGTGCGGTACGTCGGGCCCGCGGCGGACGCGGTGATCGCCGCGCACCCCGAGACGCTGGTGCACGCGGGGCCGCCGTCGAAGGCCGGGCGGGTGCAGGCCTGGGTGGTCGGGCCGGGGATCGGCGACGGCACCGGCGTCGTGGCCGAGGTGCTGGCGACCGACGTACCGGTGCTCGTCGACGCGGACGGGCTGCGGGGGCTCGACCCCGGGGCCGTACGCGGGCGGGACGCGCCCACCCTCCTGACCCCGCACGCCGGCGAGGCGGCCGCGCTGCTCGGGGTCGCGCGGGAGGAGGTGGAGGCGGGGCGGCTCGCCGCCGTGCGGGAGCTGGCGGGGCGGTTCGGGGCGACGGTGCTCCTCAAGGGCTCCACGACGCTGGTGTCCGACCCTGGGCGCGGTCCCGTACGGGTCAACCCGACCGGCACCCCGTGGCTCGCCACCGCCGGCAGCGGCGATGTGCTCTCCGGCCTCGCCGGCTCCCTCCTCGCGGCCGGGCTCTCCCCGCTGGACGCGGGCTCCTGCGGCGCGTACCTGCACGGGCTCGCCGCCCGCCGCGCCTCCTCGGGCGGCGCGCCCGTCACCGCGACCGAGGTCGCCCACGCCCTCCGGGACGCCTGGCTCGACGTCACCTCCTCGTGAGGCCGCCGGGGGAGCCGATTGGCTCGTGAGGCCGCGGGGGGAGCCGGTCGGCTTGTGGGGTCGCGAGGGGACCCGGTCGGCTCGTGGGGTCGCGAGGGGACCCGGTTGGCGGAAATGGTTGGGCCAGGGGTGGGACTCGGGGTGCCCGGGGGAGGGGGCGGGGCTTGGGTGGGTGGGGTGATCAGTCGGAGAAGCGGGACCGCGTTGTTGCTGGTGTTGGTCGCCTCGGCGGTGGTGGGGCCGGGGCAGGGGGCGGCTTCCGGGGTGCCGGACCCGGGGGACGTGCTGGTGCCCGGGGTGCCGGGCGGGGCGAGGGCGGAGTATCCGATGGATACGCCCGACCAGGTGCTGCCGCCGTTGCAGCCGGAGGGGGAGGTGCCGGTGCCCGTCCCGGAGGGGACCGACGAGGGTCTTGTGGAGTACGTGCCCCGGAGCGCGGTGGGCGCGGCCTGCACGGCGAAGGCGGGGACGTACCAGCGGCGGGTGGAGAAGCTGCTCGGCCTGAAGGCGGACGGGAAGCAGTCGGCGGCGGACTGCAAGGCCATCAAGGCCTTCCAGCTGCGGGAGAAGATCGAGCCGGCGAACGGGTACGCGGGGCCCGTGACGTGGTCGCGGGCGGAGCTGCTCGCGGCACGGAAGTCACTCGATCCGGGGAAGCGCTGCCCGGTGAAGAAGTACGCGGTGGCCTGCGTGGACCTGGACCGGCAGCTGATGTGGGTGCAGAAGAACAAAAAGGTGACGTACTCGGTGGTGAACGTCAGGACCGGGCGGGTCGGGTACGCCACGAGGACCGGCTGGCACACGGTCTACTGGCGCCACAAGGACCACTGGTCGTCGATCTACGACACGCCGATGCCCTTCTCGCAGTTCTTCAGCGGAGGACAGGCGTTCCACGCGGTGTACGGGCAGCTCGCCACGCCGACGGGCAGCCGGGGCTGTGTGAATCTCAGCTACCGGAACGCGGAGAAACTGTGGGGGGTCCTCCGCAAGGGTGACCGGGTCTACATCTGGGGAAAGCGGCCCGGCAGCTGACACCTGAGAGACTGGGCGCGATGACTGAGATGCCGCCGCCCCGCAGAGCCCGTGCCGAGATCGACCTCGGCGCGCTGCGTGCGAACGTCCGCACGCTGCGCGCCCGCGTCGCCCCCCACGTCCGGATCATGGCCGTGGTGAAGGCGGACGCGTACGGCCACGGAGCGCTGCGCTGCGCCCGCGCCGCCCTGGACGCGGGAGCGGACTGGCTCGGCACCGCCACCCCGCACGAGGCGCTGGCGCTGCGCGCGGCGGGCATCACGGACGTGCCGGTGATGTGCTGGCTGTGGACGCCGGGCGACCCCTGGGACCTGGGCATCGAGGCGAACCTCGACATGTCCGTGAGCGGGATGTGGGCGCTGCGGGAGGTCATGGCCGCGGCCGAGACGACCGGCAAGCGGGCCCGGATCCAGCTGAAGGCGGACACGGGTCTGGGGCGCAACGGCTGCCAGCCCGCCGACTGGCCCGAGCTGGTCACCGAGGCGCTGAAGGCCGAGGCGCAGGGCCTGGTGAAGGTGACGGGCCTGTGGTCGCACTTCGCGTGCGCCGACGAGCCGCACCACCCATCGATCGCGGCGCAGCTGGACGTGTTCCGTTCGATGCTCGATCACGCGGAGAAGGCGGGGGTGGAGCCGGAGGTCCGGCACATCGCGAACTCGCCGGCGACGCTGACGCTGCCCGAGGCCCATTTCGACCTGGTGCGGCCGGGCATCGCGATGTACGGCGTGTCGCCGAGCCCCGAGCTCGGCACCTCCGCCGAGCTCGGGCTGCGGCCGGTGATGTCCCTGAAGGGCAGCGTCGCGCTGGTGAAGCGGGTGCCCGCCGGACACGGGGTCAGTTACGGGCACCACTACGTGACCGAGGGCGAGACGACCCTGGGTCTGATCCCGCTGGGGTACGCGGACGGCGTCCCGCGGCACGCCTCCGGGCGCGGGCCCGTCCTGGTCGGGGACCGGGTGCGTACGGTCGCCGGGCGGGTCGCGATGGACCAGTTCGTGGTCGACCTGGGTGGCGACACGCCCGAGCCGGGGACCGAGGCGGTGCTCTTCGGGTCCGGGGAGCGGGGCGAGCCGACCGCGGAGGACTGGGCGGTGGCCGCCGACACCATCGCGTACGAGATCGTGACCCGGATCGGCGCGCGCGTGCCGCGCGTCTATCTGGGCGAGTAGCGAGTAGCGAGCAAGCGCAGCAGCGAGCGGGCGGAGGGGCCGGCATGGGCGAGTCGAGCAGCTGGAGGCGGGCCGGGATCGCCGGTGCCGCGCTGGGCGTCCTCGCCGCCGGAGCGGCCGCCGGGGTCGCGGTCGAGCGGCTGACCGTGGGCCGTTCCGTACGGCAGAAGGCGCGGCTCGCGCTCGATGCCACGGGCCCGTACGGCGGGCTGCGCGGGACGCCCGGACGGGCGTCGGCCGACGACGGGACGGTCCTGTACTACGAGGTGGACGAGGTCGAGCCGGAGCCGGCGTCCGGTCGCCGCAGGCGGCTCTTCGGGCGGAAGGAACCCGCCCCGGTGACCGTCGTCTTCAGCCATGGCTACTGCCTCAACCAGGACTCCTGGCACTTCCAGCGCGCCGCGCTGCGCGGTCTGGTCCGCAGCGTCCACTGGGACCAGCGCGGCCACGGCCGCTCCGGGCACGGGGTCGCGCAGACCGGGTCCGAGGCGGTGCCGGTCTCCATCGAGCGGCTCGGCCGCGATCTGAAGGCCGTGCTCGACGCGGCCGCGCCCGAGGGGCCGCTGGTCCTGGTCGGGCACTCGATGGGCGGCATGACGGTGATGGCGCTCGCCGAGCAGTTCCCCGAGCTGGTCCGCGACCGGGTGGTGGGCGTCGCCTTCGTCGGCACCTCGGCGGGGAAGCTGGACGAGGTGTCGTACGGCCTTCCGGTCGCCGGCGTGAACGCCGTCCGGCGGGTCCTGCCGGGGGTGCTGCGGGCGCTCGGGTCGCAGGCGGAGCTGGTCGAGCGGGGGCGCCGGGCGACCGCCGACCTGTTCGCCGGGCTGATCAAGAAGTACTCGTTCTCGTCGAAGGACGTCGATCCGGCGGTCGCCCGGTTCGCCGAGCGGATGATCGAGTCCACGCCGATCGACGTGGTCGCCGCCTTCTACCCGGCCTTCGCCGAGCACGACAAGTCCGCCGCCCTCGCCGTCTTCGGCGACCTGCCCGCCCTCGCCCTCGCCGGCGACAACGACCTGGTGACCCCCAGCTCCCACACGGAGGCCATCGGCGACCTCCTGCCGGACGCCGAGCTGGTCATCGTCCCGGACGCCGGGCACCTGGTGATGCTGGAGCACCCCGAGGCGGTCACCGACCGGCTGGCCGACCTGCTGGTGCGGGCGGGTGCGGTGCCGGGGGCGCCGACGGTCGCGGCGGCGGTGAGGACGGACACCCGCAAGGGCTAAGTTGGCGGGTATGGAAGCAGCGCACCCGCCCGTCTCCGGCGCCACCCTCTCGGTCGACTCCCCGCAGCAGATGCAGGAGCTGGGCCGCCGGCTCGCGAAGGTTCTCCGACCGGGGGACCTCGTCATGCTCACCGGCGAGCTCGGCGCCGGGAAGACCACGCTCACCCGCGGCCTCGGCGAGGGCCTCGGCGTCCGGGGGGCGGTCACGTCCCCGACGTTCGTCATCGCCCGGGTCCATCCGTCGCTGACCGGGGGCCCGGCCCTGGTGCACGTGGACGCGTACCGGCTCGGTGGCGGGCTCGACGAGATGGAGGACCTGGATCTCGACGTCTCGCTGCCGGAGTCGGTGGTGGTCGTCGAGTGGGGTGACGGCAAGGTCGAGGAGCTCACGGACGACCGGCTGCACCTGCTGATCCACCGGGTGACCGGTGACACCGACGACGACCGCCGCACGGTCGTGCTGCGCGGGATCGGGGCGCGCTGGGCGGACGAGGACCTGGCCGCGCTCTGAGCGCGGGCGGTCTCCGTACGTAGGTTCCGACAACGTGTCGGGAAGGTGTTGCGTGGGCCGTGCGCGCCGTGGTGACATGGATGCACGAGCTGGTTAGGTGTACCTAACCTACGGGAGGCATGCATGGCGACGCCTGAGCGCGCGGAACCCGGCCGGGACCACGTCCCGATGAGCGAACTGCTGGCGTCCTGCGCCGCCGCGCGGGCCCTCTCGACCCCGCCGCCGCAGCCGGCCGAACAGCCGGAGGAGGAAACGGTCCGGGACGAGGCGGCCTGAGCCGTCCGTCCCGTCACCGCTGTTCCGCGGCGGCCTCAGGCGATGACGACGACCTTCGCGCCGATCACCGCGAAGGTCCACAGCGCGTCGCCGTCGGCGCGCTTCATGCGGATGCCGCCGGTCTTCTTCGTCGGGTCGGGGGTGGGCGTCGAGCCGTCCACGGCGGCGCTGAAGCCGATGGCCACGTCCTGGTTGTTCGCGAACCGCACCACGTGCTCGATCTGCACCCCGTCGGAGCCGCGGACCGAACCCGAGCGCGAGGTCACCTTGTACGCGCCGGGCAGCGGGGACACCGTGCTCGGCATCACCGAGAACGTCCGGGTCGCCTTGCCCTTGCCGTCGACGAGCCAGACGCGGCGGTCACCGAGGGAGTACACGACCCGCTCGCCGGTCCCGGAGCTCGCCGGCAGCGCCAGCGGGTCGCCGGTCGGCTTCTTCACGCCGCCGCTCGGCGAGACCGAGGGGACGGAGGCGCCCGGCGGCTTCACGGACAGGTCGGCGGGGGCGTTCGCCGAGGCCTGGTAGGCGAGGAAGCCGACCGCGGCGATGGCCGCCGCGGTGAGCCCGGCCACGAATCCCGAGCTGCTCCGTGCCACCGTGCCCACCTCTCGTACGAACGTATCGAAGGGTGACGGTAGCAGCCGCGGGACCGAGGTTCGGGGCGCCGTGCCCAGGGCGGCGTCCGGCCGTGCCCGGGCGGCGGGGCGGCACCGGGCCCGGGAGCCGTAGGCTGTTCGCGTGCTGTTGCTCGCCATGGATACCGCCACCCCCGCCGTCACCGTCGCCCTGCACGACGGCGAGGCCGTCGTCGCCTCGTCGGGCCAGGTCGACGCCCGCCGCCACGGGGAGCTCCTGATGCCCGCCGTGGACCGGGTCCTCAAGGAGGCCGGGGTGAAGCTCGACGCGGTCACCGGGATCGTCGTCGGCGTCGGCCCCGGGCCGTACACCGGGCTGCGCGTCGGCCTCGTCACGGCCGCCGCCTTCTCCTCCGCGCTCGGCGTGCCGGTGCACGGCCTGTGCACCCTCGACGGACTCGCGTACGCCTCCGGGATCGACGGGCCGTTCGCCGTCGCCACGGACGCGCGGCGCAAGGAGGTCTACTGGGCGCGGTACGACGACTCCCGCACGCGGGTGACCGACGCGGCCGTCGACCGGCCCGCCGACATCGCCGAGCGGCTCGCCGGCCTCCCGGTCGTCGGCGCGGGCGCCCGGCTCTACCCCGACGCCTTCCCCGACGCCCGCGACCCCGAGCACCAGTCGGCGGCCGCGCTCGCCGGGCTCGCCGCCGAGCGGCTCACGGCGGGCGGGGAGGGCTTCCTCGACCCGCTGCCGATGTACCTGCGGCGCCCCGACGCGCAGGTGCCGAAGAACTACAAGGTGGTCACCCCCAAGTGACGGCCGTGCTGCGCGAGATGCGCTGGTGGGACATCGCGCCGGTGCTCGCGCTCGAAGCGGAGCTGTTTCCCGAGGACGCCTGGTCGGAGGGGATGTTCTGGTCCGAGCTCGCGCACTCCCGCGGGCCCGGCGCCACCCGGCACTACATCGTCGCGGAGGACGCGGCGGGGCGGCTCGTCGGGTACGCGGGGCTCGCCGCGGCCGGCGGGCTCGGCGACGTGCAGACGATCGCCGTCGCCCGCGACCAGTGGGGCACCGGCCTCGGCGCCCGGCTCCTCACCGACCTGCTCCACCACGCCACCGCCTTCGAATGCGACGAGGTCCTCCTCGAAGTGCGGGTGGACAACACCAGGGCGCAGAAGCTCTACGAGCGCTTCGGCTTCGAACCGATCGGTTTCCGGCGCGGCTACTACCAGCCGGGGAACGTGGACGCGCTCGTGATGCGGCTGACCGTCCAAGGAACAGAGACCGAGATCTGATGTCCGTACCGACCCACGCACCGACCCATGGCTGGAATGACTGATGGCTGCTGACGAACCGCTCGTACTCGGCATCGAGACCTCCTGCGACGAGACCGGCGTCGGCATCGTGCACGGCACCACCCTCCTCGCGGACGCGATCGCCTCCAGCGTCGACACCCACGCCCGATTCGGCGGCGTCGTGCCCGAGATCGCCTCCCGCGCCCATCTGGAGGCGATGGTCCCGACGATCGAGCGCGCCCTGAAGACGGCCGGGATCTCCGCCAGGGACCTCGACGGCATCGCCGTCACCGCGGGACCCGGTCTCGCCGGCGCGCTGCTCGTCGGCGTCTCGGCGGCCAAGGCGTACGCGTACGCCCTCGGCAAGCCGCTGTACGGGGTCAACCACCTCGCCTCGCACATCTGCGTCGACCAGCTGGAGCACGGCAAGCTGCCCGAGCCGACGATGGCGCTGCTCGTCTCCGGCGGCCACTCCTCGCTGCTGCTCTCCGCCGACATCACCTCCGACGTGCGGCCGATGGGCGCGACCATCGACGACGCGGCCGGCGAGGCCTTCGACAAGATCGCCCGCGTCCTCGACCTCGGCTTCCCCGGCGGCCCGGTCATCGACCGGCTCGCCAAGGAGGGCGACCCGGCCGCCATCGCCTTCCCGCGCGGCCTGAGCGGCTCCCGCGACCCCGCGTACGACTTCTCCTTCTCCGGCCTGAAGACCGCCGTGGCCCGCTGGATCGAGGCCAAGCGGGCGGCCGGCGAGGACGTGCCCGTACGGGACGTCGCCGCGTCCTTCCAGGAGGCCGTCGTCGACGTCCTCACCCGGAAGGCCGTACGGGCCTGCAAGGACGAGGGCGTCGACCACCTGATGATCGGCGGCGGCGTCGCCGCCAACTCGCGGCTGCGGGCGCTCGCCCAGGAGCGCTGCGAGCGGGCCGGCATCCGGCTGCGGGTGCCCCGGCCCGGCCTGTGCACCGACAACGGCGCCATGGTCGCGGCGCTCGGCTCCGAGATGGTCGCCCGCAACCGGCCGGCCTCCGACCTGGAACTGTCGGCGGACTCCTCGCTGCCGGTGACCGACCCGCACGTGCCCGGCGCCCACCACCACGGCCACGGTCACGACCACGACCACGTGCACGAGGTCAGCAAGGAGAACCTGTACCCGTGAGGCTCACCCTGATGTGGGAGGCCCGGGCCGCCCAGGACCGGGGCCCCGAGCTCCTGGAATGGGCGCGGGCCCAGGTCCTCGCCCGCGAGCCGCTGCGCCGGGAGATCTTCCGGGCCCCGCAGGACCGGGTCCTCGTCCTCACCTGGTGGGAGGCGGAGGCCTTCGACGCCGAACTGCCCGAGCTGCCGGAGCCGGACGCCGAGCTGATCACCCGTCCGGTCCACCGCTGGCGCTTCGAATCCGTCGAATAGCGGACACGCGGGCGGGAGTCGAGCAACCTTTCGCCCGCTCCGGGCATCCCACACCGCGTGAAGAAGAAGATCGCGCTGTGGGCGGCGCTGACCGCCGTCACCCTCCTGGTGACCGGCTGCACCGCGGAGCATCCCGCCGGACCCCCCGTACGGGAACGGACGACCGCGCCCGTGACCGGCAGCGGCACCGGGACCGCGCCGACGGCCGCGCCCACCGCCGGGCACCCGGCGGGACGGCAGGCGGCCGGGGCGCCCGCGGCCGCCGCGTACCGGAAGTGGGGTCTGAAGCCCTTCCCGGCCCCGCCCGCGCCGCCCGCCGTCAAACCGGTGGTGCGGCGGCCGGGTGAGCCGGTGCCGGTCGTCAGCGAGATCCCCACCACCGAGAAGATCGTGTTCCTCACGATCGACGACGGGGCCGAGAAGGACCCCGGGTTCGTCACGATGATGGACGAGCTCAAGGTGCCCTTCACGATGTTCCTCACGGACTCCGCCATCCGCGCCGACTACGGGTACTTCGCCCCGCTCGCCGCCCAGGGCCACGGCGTCGCCAACCACACCCTCACCCACCCCAACCTGCGCACCCTCTCCCAGGAAGCCCAGCGCCGGGAGATCTGCGGCCAGCAGGAGAAGCTCGCGAAGCGCTACGGCGCCACCCCCCGCCTCTTCCGCCCGCCCTACGGCAACTGGAACGAGGCCACCCGCGCGGCGGCCGGACAGTGCGGGGTCGACGCGATCGTCCTGTGGCGCGAGTCCATGCAGATCAAGAACATGCAGTACCAGCGCGGCGACCGGAAGCTCCACCCCGGCGACATCATCCTGGCCCACTTCCGCGGCCCGTCCGAGCTCAAGGGCCGCACCATGACCGAGATGACGGCCACCCTGCTGCGCCGCATCCAGGAGCAGGGCTTCACCGTGGCCCGCCTGGAGGACTACCTCTAGAAAAATCTCCCGGCGCGCTGTCGATGCGGGGCGATCCCGTTCGACGTATGTGTGGAAGGCGGGGAACGGCCCCGCCACCGCACCACCGAGGAGCCGTCATGCCCCGCTACCTGTCCCTCGTCCGCATCGAGGAGAACACCATCGACATGGAGAGCGCCGACCCCGGCTTCGAGGAGCGGATGGGCGCACTCTTCGAGGAGATCACCAAGGCCGGCGCGATGCTGGACACGGCCGGCCTCAAGCCGACCGCCGAGGCCACCCGGATCACCTGGTCGGACGGCAGCCTGTCGTACACCGACGGCCCGTTCACGGAGACCAAGGAGGTCGTCGGCGGGTACGCGATGCTCCAGTGCAAGGACATGGCCGAGGCCGTCGAGTGGGGCAAGCGGTTCCTGGCCGTCCACCCGCCGCACTGGAAGGTCGGCCTGGAGGTCCGCGAGGTCGAGGAGATGCCGGAGGGCTGAACCGCGCTGTGCTTTCCTTCGGGATGTGACGGTGGAGAGCACGCTGGAGACGGTCTTCCGGATGGAGTCGGCGCGGATCATCGCGACCGTGGCCCGGATCGTCAGGGACGTCGGCATCGCCGAGGAGATCGCCCAGGACGCCCTCGTCTCCGCGCTTGAGCAGTGGCCGCGGTCGGGCGTCCCGGACCGTCCGGGCGCCTGGCTCACGGCCACCGCCAAGCACCGCGCCGTCGACCTGGTGCGGCGGCGCGAGACGTACGCCAGGAAGCTCGCCGAGGTCGGCAGGACGCTCCCGGAGGAGTCGTACGACCCCGAGCCCCCGGGGCCCGGCGACATCGACGACGACGTGCTGCGGCTGATCTTCACCGCCTGCCACCCGGTGCTCTCCGCCGGGGCGCGGGCCGCGCTCACGCTGCGGCTCGTCTGCGGGCTCCGCACGGACGAGATCGCCCGCGCCTTCCTCGTGCCGGAGGCGACCGTCGCCGCCCGGATCACCCGCGCCAAGCGGACGCTCGCGAAGGCCGGCGTCGAGTTCGAGGTGCCGTACGGGGAGGACCGGGCGGCCCGGCTCGGCTCCGTCCTCGAAGTCGTCTACCTCGTCTTCAACGAGGGGTACGCGGCGACCGCCGGCGACGACCTGCTGCGGCCCGGCCTGTGCGAGGACGCGCTGCGGCTCGCCCGGGTGCTCGCCGCCCTCGTGCCCCAGGAGGGCGAAGTGCAGGGCCTGGCAGCGCTGTTGGAACTCCAGGCCTCCCGCACGGCGGCGCGCACCGGGCCCGACGGGCGGCCGGTGCTGCTCGCCGAGCAGAACCGGCGGCGCTGGGACCGGCTGCTGATCCGGCGCGGCTTCGCCGCCCTCGAACGGGCCGGGGACGGACGCACCTACGGCCCGTACGCCCTCCAGGCCGCCATCGCCGCCTGCCACGCGCGCGCGTCCTCGTACGAGGAGACCGACTGGGCGACGATCGCCGCGCTCTACGGGCGGCTCGGCACCCTCGCGCCCTCCCCGGTGGTCGAACTGAACCGTGCCGTCGCCGTGTCGATGACCGAAGGGCCGGCCGCCGCCCTCCCGATCGTCGACGCCCTCGCCGCCGAACCGGCCCTGGCCCGCTACCACTTGCTCCCCAGCGTCCGCGGCGACCTGCTGGCCCGGCTCGGCCGTACGGAGGAGGCGCGCGCGGAGTTCGAGCGGGCGGCCGAACTCACCCGGAACGAGAGCGAGCGGGCGCTGCTGAGGGGGAAGGCGGGGGAGTCGGGGGGACCGTGACCGGACGGGGAGCCGGGGGTCGGGGAGCCGGGAGGCCCTTGACGGGCTCAGGGGGCGGGCCGCTTAAGGTGCTCGGCATGTCCCCGCGTACCGTTCTGCCCCCGCCGCCCCCGCCCGCCGAGCTGCAGAGCTGGCCCGACCGGGAGGCGCGGATCGCCGACCGGGCGCTGGCCCTGGAGGAGTTGCGGAGGCGGCTGCTCGGGGCGGGGCGTCTTGCGCTGTTCCTGGTGTGGTTCGCGCTGCTCCAGCTGGGCTGGGGGCTCGTGGGGGTGCTGCTGACCTCGGTCGGCGGGCCGATGCCGGACCCGTTCACCGTGATGATCGGGGTGTTCGCGGCCGTCCTGGGCGTCGGCGTCCTGGTGCCGGCGGTGTGGCTGACCGTCCGCGCCTCGCGGCGGGACCGGACGGTCCGGGAGCGGCTCGTGCGGTGGGCCGCCCTCGACCGGCACGGCCCGACGGACGCCCGGCTGCGCGCCCCCGCGCTCAGCGCCTGCTGGCTGCTGCTGTCCTTCGTGATGTGCGGGCTCGGCCTGTGGCTCGGCTTCGCCGTGCCCGCGGGGGCGACGTGGGAGGACGGCGGCTACGGCCTGGTCGCCTACGGCATGGGCGCCGCCCTGATCCTGTGGGTCACCGGGCTCACGGGCCTGGCGAAGGCCGTCGGCCACTACCGCTTCGCGGTGCGGCTCACCGGCCCCCGCCGGCCGGCCGGCCGATCAGCATCGTCGGGGCTCCCGCGACCCGAGTGAGCAGCACCGTCGCGGAGTTGGGGCCCTTCGGCTTCACCTTGCGGCGGATCTCCTCGGGTTCGACCGCGGAGCCGCGCTTCTTCACGGTGAGGGTGCCGACCTCGCGCTCGCGCAGCAGGGCCTTCAACTTCTTGAGGTTGAAGGGGAGTTCGTCGGTGATCTCGTAGGCGGCGGCGTACGGGGTGGGGGTGAGCGCGTCCGCCGTGACGTACGCGATCGTCTCGTCGATCAGACCTCCGCCCAGCTCCTCCGCGACCTCGGCGACGAGGTGCGCGCGGATGACGGCGCCGTCCGGCTCGTAGAGGTAGCGGCCGACCGGCCGGACCGCCGGGTCGGGCAGGCCGCGGCCGGTGAGCCCGGCGCCGGAGGGCAGCAGGGTGGCGCGGCGCGCGCCCGGCTCCGTACCGAACCAGATCACGGCCTCCTTCACGTCCCCGCCGTCCGAGATCCACTCGGCCTCGGCGTCCTCCGGGACGGCCTCGTGCGGGATGCCGGGCGCCACCTTCAGGGCGGCGCGCGGGGCCTTGCGGGCCGCCTCGACGGCCCAGGACAGCGGTGGGGAGTACGCCTCGGGGTCGAAGATCCTGCCCCGGCCGCCGCGCCGCGCCGGGTCGACGAAGACCGCGTCGTACGGGCTCGTGTCGATCTCGGTCACGTCGGCGCAGCGGACCTCGATGAGCTCGGCGAGGCCGAGCGCCTCGGCGTTGGCGCGGGCCGCCTCGGCGGTCAGCGGGTCGCGGTCGACGGCGAGGACCGAGATCCCGGCGCGGGCGAGGGCGATGGCGTCGCCGCCGATCCCGGAGCAGAGGTCCGCGACGCTGCCGACGCCGAGCTCCTTCATCCGGCGGGCCCGGTAGGCGCCGACCGAGGCACGGGTCGACTGCTCGACGCCGTTGGGCGTGAAGTACATCCGGTACGCGTCCTCGGCGCCGAACTTCGCCACCGCGCGCTGCCGCAGCCGGGCCTGGCCGATGGCGGCCGTCACGAGCTCGGCGGGGTGGTCGCGGCGCAGCCGGGAGGCGACCGCAAGCTCCCGGGCGGGGTCGTAGTCGCGCAGGGCGGCGAGGAGGGCCTGCCCTTCGGGGGTGAGCAGGGAGGCGAAGGAGGCGAGGTCGGTCACCCGTCCCATTGTGGGCCCTGCGCCGCTGTGGGCCGCCCGGGGGACGGTGGCGCGGCACGGCGGTGTCGTGGCCCGGATGGCGCTTCCGCGCTGACAGGATGCGGCGCCATGCAGCCAGTACGACAAAAGGAAGAATCTATGGTGATCGGCGCGCCCCCCACCCACCGGACCCTCGGGGCCGCCCTCCTCGTCGCCGCCCTCGCGGCCACCGCCACCGCCTGTTCCGGCGCCGCCGGACCGGACGGCGGCGCCCACGGACCCGCCGCCGGACAGCAGGCCCAGGAAGCCCGGGGCGCCTCCGGCGCACTCAACGCCTACCTCGACCGCGTCCGCAAGGAACGCGCCGCCCGCGTGCTCGCCGCCAAGAAGTGGGGCCTCGCCAAGACCCCGCTCGAAGCGCCCGCCCCGCCCGCCGTCAAGCCGAAGATCACCACCCGCAAGGGCTTCGAGACCGACGGCGAGGGCCTCCCGCCCGTCTTCACCACCGTGCCCACCAAGCAGAAGATCGTCTTCCTCACCATCGACGACGGCGCCGAGAAGGACCCCGACCTGCTGCGGATGATGCGCGACCTGAAGCTCCCCTTCAGCGCCTTCCTGAGCGACTACGTCGTCAAGGACGACTACGGCTACTTCGCCAGGATGCAGAAGTCGCAGAAGACCGGCGTCTCCCTGCACAACCACACCCTCAACCACCGCTACCTGCCCGGACTCTCCTACGGGCAGCAGAAGCGCGAGATCTGCGGCATGCAGGACGTCATCGAGAAGCGCTTCGGCAAACGGCCCCCGCTCTTCCGCCCGCCCTACGGCAACTACAACGAGGACACCCTGCGCGCCGCCAAGTCCTGCGGCGTCAAGGCCGTCCCGCTCTGGGCCTCCGAAGCCTTCCCCGACCACATGGAGTGGCGCGAATGGGACCGGGACCTCCACCCCGGCGACATCGTCCTCACCCATTTCCGCGGCAAGGAGGACTGGAAGGGCACGATGCCGGACATGATCCGCCGGGTGATGAACGTGATCACGTCGAAGGGGTACGCCGTCGCGAAGCTCGAGGACTACGTGTGAGAACGCGGTCACGGCGCCTGGCCGCCGCTCTGGCCGTGACCGGCGCGCTCCTCGCCCTGCCGGCCTGCGCCTCCTCCGTCGACCCGATCGAACGGCTCGGCCGCAAGGCCGCGGAACGGGTGAGCCCGCGGCCGGCGGCGCCGGAGGCGGGGGCGGAGGCACGGGCGGAGGCGGGCGCGGAGGTCCGGGCCGGGGACTGCGGGGACGCGAAGGCGCCCGGCGCCCCTCCCGAGGCGCTTCCCGGCGCGGGCTCCGGCACGGCCTCCGGCGCGCTCCCCGTCACGCCACGGAGCGAGGAATTGGCACTCCGCTTGACCGAGTGCTAATCGCGGTCATAGTCTCGGCTCTGGCACTCCCCACTGGAGAGTGCCAAGCGCGACAGGCAGGTCCGGCACCCGCGACGACGGATCCACCTGGTCGCCACCTCAGACAGTTAGCCCCGTGAGATCTCCGAAGGGGGAGGTCGGATCGTGACGACCACCAGCTCCAAGGTTGCCATCAAGCCGCTCGAGGACCGCATTGTGGTCCAGCCGCTCGACGCCGAGCAGACCACCGCCTCTGGCCTGGTCATTCCGGACACCGCCAAGGAGAAGCCCCAGGAGGGCGTCGTCCTGGCCGTGGGCCCGGGCCGCTTCGAGAACGGCGAGCGTCTGCCGCTCGACGTCCAGACCGGCGACATCGTGCTGTACAGCAAGTACGGCGGCACCGAGGTGAAGTACAACGGCGAGGAGTACCTCGTCCTCTCGGCTCGCGACGTGCTCGCGATCGTCGAGAAGTAATTCTCCGAAGTACCGAAGTACCTGAAGCAGATGCTTCGAGCTGCGCCCCTGACCCCGCACCGGGCGTCCGGGGCGCAGTTCGGTTTCACCAGTTTTTCGACATCCGAGAGGGCTGAATCGCTCCCATGGCGAAGATCCTGAAGTTCGACGAGGACGCCCGTCGCGCCCTTGAGCGCGGCGTCAACAAGCTTGCCGACACCGTGAAGGTGACGATCGGCCCCAAGGGCCGCAACGTCGTCATCGACAAGAAGTTCGGCGCGCCCACCATCACCAACGACGGTGTCACGATCGCCCGCGAGGTCGAGATCGAGGACCCGTACGAGAACCTCGGCGCCCAGCTGGTGAAGGAGGTGGCGACCAAGACCAACGACATCGCGGGTGACGGCACCACCACCGCCACCGTGCTCGCCCAGGCCCTGGTCCGCGAGGGTCTGCGCAACGTCGCCGCCGGCGCCTCCCCGGCCGCCCTGAAGAAGGGCATCGACGCCGCCGTCAAGGCCGTCTCCGACGAGCTGCTCGCCACCGCGCGCCCGATCGAGGACAAGTCCGACATCGCCGCCGTCGCCGCGCTCTCCGCGCAGGACCAGCAGGTCGGCGAGCTCATCGCCGAGGCGATGGACAAGGTCGGCAAGGACGGTGTCATCACCGTCGAGGAGTCCAACACCTTCGGCCTGGAGCTCGACTTCACCGAGGGCATGGCCTTCGACAAGGGCTACCTGTCCCCGTACATGGTCACCGACCAGGAGCGTATGGAGGCCGTCCTCGACGACCCGTACATCCTGATCAACCAGGGCAAGATCTCCTCGATCCAGGACCTGCTGCCCATCCTGGAGAAGGTCATCCAGGCCGGCGCCAGCAAGCCGCTCCTGATCATCGCCGAGGACGTCGAGGGCGAGGCGCTCTCCACCCTCGTCGTCAACAAGATCCGTGGCACCTTCAACGCCGTGGCCGTCAAGGCCCCCGGCTTCGGTGACCGCCGCAAGGCGATGCTCGGCGACATGGCCACCCTCACCGGTGCCACGGTCATCGCCGAGGAGGTCGGCCTCAAGCTCGACCAGGCCGGTCTCGACGTGCTGGGCACCGCCCGCCGCGTGACCATCACCAAGGACTCCACCACCATCGTCGACGGTGGCGGCAACGCCGAGGACATCGCCGGTCGCGTCGGCCAGATCAAGGCCGAGATCGAGTCCACGGACTCCGACTGGGACCGCGAGAAGCTCCAGGAGCGCCTCGCGAAGCTCGCCGGCGGCGTCTGCGTGATCAAGGTCGGCGCCGCGACCGAGGTCGAGCTCAAGGAGAAGAAGCACCGTCTGGAGGACGCCATCTCCGCGACCCGCGCCGCGGTCGAGGAGGGCATCGTCTCCGGTGGTGGCTCCGCGCTCGTCCACGCCGTCAAGGTCCTCGAGGGCAACCTCGACAAGACCGGCGACGAGGCCACGGGTGTCGCGGTCGTCCGCCGCGCCGCCGTCGAGCCGCTGCGCTGGATCGCCGAGAACGCCGGCCTCGAGGGCTACGTCATCACCTCCAAGGTGGCGGAGCTCGACAAGGGCCAGGGCTTCAACGCCGCCACCGGCGAGTACGGCGACCTGGTCAAGGCCGGCGTCATCGACCCGGTGAAGGTGACGCGCTCCGCCCTGGAGAACGCCGCCTCGATCGCCTCCCTCCTCCTCACCACCGAGACCCTCGTGGTGGAGAAGAAGGAAGAGGAGCCGGCGGACCACGGCCACGGCCACGGCCACGGTCACGGCCACTCCCACTGAGGCTCTGAGTAGCTGATCACCGAGGCCCGGTGCTCCCGTCGCGGGAGCACCGGGCCTCGGCTGTTCTCCGGCTAGTCGCCGATGACCCCCAGCTGCGCCATGAGCCCCAGCAGGTCGTACTGCCACCAGCCCTCGACGATCTTCCCGTCGTCCCGGAAGCGGTGGACGACCGTGCCGCTCATGGTCACCTCCATGCCGGTCGCCGCGTTGCCCATGAAGTCGCCGTTGTTGGTGCCCTTCCAGGTCCAGCGGGTGCAGACCCGGTCGCCCTCGGCGATCTGGTCCTCGACGGTGAACGCGAAGTCGAAGCCGGCGCGCCACATGTCCACCTCGCTCCGGACGGCGTCCATGCCGATGACGTCCTGCTCGTTGGCCGGATCGTGGTCGTGGTACCCCTCGGTCAGCACCTCGTCGAGCAGCGCGAGCTCCGGCTCGTCCGCGATCAGCTCGAAGAACCTCCGCGCGTTGCGCTTGTACAGGGCCTCGTCCCGTACGACATCCAGATCCGTGAACGTCGGCATCTCGTCACAGAGCGCGACCATCTCCCGGAAGATCCGGTCCGTCTCGGGCAGCTGCGAATTCCGCATGGCCACGTCGTACGAAGGGAACTCCACGATCTCCACGACATGCGAGGCGTCCGAGCGGTCCCTGCCGACGATGCTGTGCGTCGCCGTCCTCTTGCCCTCGGTCTGCTCGACCCACTGATCCATGAGCCGGTTCAGATCGTCGACCCTGCTCGTCTTGCAGTCGATGATTTGTACGAAAGTCATGGCGCCTCCCGACCGCGGTGGGAACCCTTTCAGTCTAGGTCCGGCGGCCGCGGATGCCCTGGCAGCATGGGGGCATGGAGCGGGGAATCGACGTGGCGAACGACACGGGCATCGTGATCATCGGCGATGGGAACGAAGTGGCGGTCGGCCCGCCGCCGGTCGTCCGCTCGGCGTACTGGGAACAGGTCCGCCGGGTCGCACCCGAGGAACTGGTAGGCCGCGAAGCCGAGTTGGCCGAGCTCGCCGCCTTCTCCCGTACCGGCACAGGGTACTTCTGGTGGCGGGCCGACGCCTGGGCCGGGAAGTCGGCGCTGATGGCGTGGTTCGCCCTCAACCCGCCGCCCGGCGTACGGATCGTCCCCTTCTTCATCACCGCCCGCCTCGGCGCCCAGAACGACGTCGTCGCGTACGTGGACGTCGTCCTCGAACAACTCGCGGAGCTGGCCGGGGAGGGCCTGCCCGCGCTGCTCACCTCCGCGACCCGCGAGGCCCACCTCCTGCGGCTCTACCGCACCGCCGCCCGCGCCTGCGCCGGCCGCGACGAGCGCCTCGTCCTCCTCGTCGACGGCCTCGACGAGGACCGCGGCGTCACCACCGGCCCGGAAGCCCACTCCATCGCCAGCCTGCTCCCCGCCGACCTCCCCGTCATCGTCGCCGGCCGGCCCAACCCGCCCCTCCCCGCCGACGTCCCCGACACCCACCCGCTCCGCGCCCCCGGCGCCGTACGCCTCCTCACCCCCTCCCCGGCCGCCCGCGCCATCCGGGCCGAAGCCGAACGCGAGCTCAAACGACTCCTGGAGGCCGGCGGACTCCCGCACGACCTCCTCGCCCTCCTCACCGCCGCCGGCGGCGGCCTCACCGCCGACGACCTCGCGGAGCTGACCGGCGAAGTCCCCTACCGGGTCAGGGACGTTCTCCGTACGGGCCCGGGGCGGACGTTCGCGGTACGCGGCGAGGCCTACCTCCTCGCGCACGAGGAACTGGCCGCCGGTGCCCGGGAGATGCTCGGCCGGCGCGCCCTCGACCGCTCCCGTGACGAGCTGCACGCCTGGGCCGAGGAATGGCGCGGCCGAGGATGGCCGGAGACCACCCCGGCGTACCTCCTGCACGGATACGTCGCGATGCTCCGCGCCACGGGCGATGTCGACCGCATGCTCGCCTGCGCCCTCGACGAGGTCCGGCACGACCGCCTCCTCGAGGAGACCGGCGGCATCGGCGGGGCCGTCGCGGAGATACGCGCGGCCGGCGAGGCGCTCCTGGAACACGGCGAGCGCGCCGGGCTCGTACCGACCATGCTCCGGCTCGGCTTCCGCCGCAGCGAACTGGCCCGGCGCGATGGCGGTGCCCCGGTGGAGCTGGCCGCTGCTTGGGCGGCGGCGGGGCGGGTGGACCGGGCGGTGGCGTCGGTGCGCGGGAAGAACAGGACCACGGAGCACGGCGGGCTGTGCGCCATCGCGGAACGGCTCCTCGGGCACGGGGACCGCGAGCGCGCCGAGGAGCTGATCGCGGAGGCCGAGGGGCTCGTCCTGCGCGAGGCCCGGCAGCTGGACCGCGACCACATGGCGGAGCGCCTGGTGCCGCTCCTCCTGAGGGTCGGTGAGCTTGACCGGGCGGAAAAGCTCGTCCGTGCCATGGAGGAGGTCCGGCAGCGGAGCGGAACGCTGCCGGACCTGATCGACGCGCTCTGTGCCGCGGAGGCGTACGAACGGGCCGCCGGTCTGGCCCGCGCCGAGGAGGACGCGGATCTCCGGGCACGGGCCGTGGACCGGGTGACCCGGAACCTGCTCGCCGCGGGCCGGGTCGACGAGGCCGAGTCGCTGCTGCGGGACGCGGCCCGGGAGGACGAGAGCCTGCTCGTGGTCCTTCTCCTCGACGGCTCCCGGGCGCTGACGGAGGCCGGACACGAGGAGCGGGGCGCCGCCCTGCGCGCCGAGGGTCTTGAGGCCTTCGGCGGCCTGCGCCATGCCTTCACGGGAGGGTCGGGAGGAGTGGCGCGGGCCCTGGCCGCCGCGGGCGAGTTCGAGCAACTGGAACGGTGGCGCAGGGGGCTGTTCGCCGAACCGATGAAAGAGCTCTGGGCGCGCGAGCTCGCCGAGGCCGGGGCCTGGGACCGGGCACGCGAGGCCGTCGCCGAGCCCACGGCGGTCGGCCGCGACCTGGTCCTGCGTACGGTGGCCGAGGGGCTGCTGGCGGCGGGCTGCCTGGACGAGACGGAGTCGCTGCTCAAGGAGATCACGTCGCAGCTCGCCCACCGCATCCACGCCGGCCTCGCGGAGGCCCGCGTGCGCGCCGGCCACCTGGACGAGGCCTGGGCGCTGCTCGACGGCTTCGACGGGTGGCAGCGGGACGGTGTGGTGCGCGGGTACGCGTCGGCCCTCTGTTCGTCCGGCCGCCGGGACGAGGCGATGGCCGTGGTGGCTGCCGGTGGCCGGTCGGGTGCCTTCGCGGGCATCGGTGTCGCTGAGGCCCTCCTCGACATGGGCGAGCACGCGGCGGCGGTGGGCATGCTCGCCGCCGTCGAGCGCACGCTGCGGACGGCGTCGCGGAAGGACGCGCCCCTGACCGTCCTCCGGGTGGCCGAGAACCTGCTCCGCGTCCCGGGGCAGGAGGACACCGTCCGGTCCCTGCTCGACGCGGCGGAACGCGCCGGCGGAGTGCAGGACACGCGCAGCCTCATCGCCGTCCTGGCGGGGACCGGACAGTGGCGGCGCGCGGAGGAGCTGGCCCGGAGCCGCCCGGATTGGGACCGCTCCGGGGCGATGCTGACGGTGCTCAAGTCCCATGTCGCGGCGGGCGACCACCAGGCGGCCGTGGACATGGTCGAGCGTGCCCCGAGCGAGGGAGGCATCGACCGCGACTTCCTGCTCGCGGAGGCGGTGGGCGTGCTGGTGGAGGCCGGCGCCTGGGCCCAGGCCACACATCTGGCGACCTTCAACGTCGAGTACGGGGCCGCCAGGTTCCACGCGATGATCGCGGCCGGGAAGGCCCTGGCCGGCGAGGCGGAGGAAGCGGCCGAGTGGCTCGCGATGGCCGAGACCGCGCTGGACGGGTACTTCCAGGGCAGCGCGGTACCGGATCTCGTACGCGCCCAGCTGACACTCGGGCGGCGCGCGGACGCCGAACGGTTCGCGGAGCGGGCGCGCGGCGCGGTACGGGGGCCCTACATGGCCATCCAGGCCGAGCGGGCTGCCCGCACCCTTGTCCTGCTCGGCGAGTACGACAAGGCGGTCGCCTACGCACGTCAGGCGGTGCCGTCGAGCAGCGCCGAGCTGCTCCTCGGCGTCGCCGAGGACTTCCTGGCGGAGGGCCAGTACGAGCGGGCCGCGACGATTCTGGCGGAGTTGCACCCGCTGGGCTACGGGTGCGCCCGTGCCTACGCGGACCTCGCCCTCGCGCACCCCGATCCCGCGTGGGCCCGCCGTTTCGCCGTGCTCGCCCTGCACCTGGGGGACTGGCCGAGCGTGCTGCACGCGGCGCTGCGTGTCGAGCCCGACGTCTTGACGCTGGTTCTCGCCGAGGCGGATCGGCTGCTGGGGGGTGCGGAGGGTCAGGCCGATGTGGTCAGGTCGGCGGCCCTGACCTCGTCCGCGAACGGTTCGCCCCGGCCGTAGCGGGCGACTTCGTCGAGGGCCTGGTCGGTCATGCGGTGGAGTTCGTTGCCGAGGGAGCCGGCGACGTGGGGGGTGAGGAGGACGTTGGGGAGGGTCCAGAGGGGGGAGTCGGGCGGGGGGAGTTCGGGGTCGGTGACGTCGAGGACGGCGTGGAGGCGGCCGGAGAGGAGGTGGGGGAGGAGGGCGGGCTCGTCGACGAGGGAGCCGCGGGCGGTGTTGATGACGGTGGCGCCGTCGGGCATGGCGGCGAGTTGGGCGGGGCCGATCATGCGGTAGGTGGAGGGGAGTTGGGGGGCGTGGACGGAGATGACGGTGCTGCGGGCGCAGAGGTCGTCGAGGCCGGTGAGTTCCGCGCCGGGGGGCGGGACGTCCACGTAGGGGTCGTACAGCAGGATCTCGCAGTCGAAGGGGCGGAGGAGTTCGATGACGCGGCGGCCGATGCGGGAGGCGCCGACGATGCCGATGGTGCGGCGGTAGTTGCCCTGGGCGGTGGATTCGGTGAGCCAGGAGTCGTCGGTGCGGAGTTCGGCGTAGCGCTGGGCGGAGCGGAGGACGCCCTTTCCGGCGAAGAGGATCGCGGCGAGGGTGTATTCGGCGACCGGCAGGGCGTTGGCGGCGGCGGCCGAGGTGACGCGGAGGCCGCGGTCCCAGCAGGCCTCGGTGATGTGGTGTTTGACGGAGCCCGCGGCGTGGACGACGGCGCGCAGGCGGGGCGCGCGGTCGAGGACTTCGGCGGTGAGGGGGGTCGCGCCCCAGCAGGTGAGGAGGAGTTCGGCCTCGGCGAGGGCGGCGGCGACGCGGGGGCCGGGGGCGGTCAGGTCGAGGGCCACGAGGTGCGGGTCGGTGCGGGTGAGGGCGGCGAGGCGTTCGCGGTGGGCGTCGGTGAGGAGCCGGTCGGCGATGCCGGGGCCCATCGCGAGCAGCAGGGCGGGGCGTTTGTCAGTGGTGGGGTGCATCGTGGGAGCAGGCCTTCCTCACTTGACGCTGCCGGCGGTGAGGCCGGCCTTCCAGTGGCGCTGGAGGGAGACGAACGCGACGACGAGGGGGACGACGGCGAGCAGGGACCCGGTGACGACGAGGGGGTAGAAGTCGGGTTCGGCGTGGGCGTTGCTGTTCCACGCGTACAGGCCGAGGCTCAGCGGGTAGAGCTTCTGGTCGGAGAGCATCACCAGGGGGAGGAAGAAGTTGTTCCAGACGGCGGTGAACTGGAAGAGGAAGACGGTCACGAAGCCGGGCATGACCATGCGCAGGCCGATGGACCAGAAGACCCGCAGTTCGCCCGCCCCGTCGATGCGGGCGGCCTCCAGGGCCTCGTCGGGGATGTAGCCGGCGCAGAAGACCCGCGAGAGGTAGACGCCGAAGGGGTTGACGAGGACGGGGATGAGGACGGCCCAGTAGGTGTTGACGAGGCCGACCTCGCTGGCGAGCAGGTACATGGGCAGGGCGAGCGCGGTGGTGGGGACGAGCACGCCCAGGAGGACGAGGCCGAAGAGCTTCTCCTTGCCCCGGAAGTCGTAGACGTGGAAGGCGTATCCGGCGGCGACGCTGATCAGGGAGCAGGCGAGGGCGCCGAGGCCCGCGTAGAGCAGGCTGTTGCCGTACCAGCGGAAGTAGACGCCGTCGTTGTATGCGGCCAGCCGGCTGAGGTTGCCGCCGAGGTCGAAGCCCTCGAAGGAGAAGGCGTTCCCGGCGAGGAGTCCGCCGGCGTCCTTGGTGGCGGCGGTGAGCAGCCAGACGAGGGGGAACAGCATGTAGACGACGGCGAGGACGAGGGCGCCGTTGACGGCGGCCTGGGACAGCCAGCGGCTGGGGGCGCGGTTGCTCATGCCGTGCGCTCCTTCCGTGCCCGGCCGGCCTGGCGGCGGCCGGTGAAGCGGGTGACGGCGAAGGAGAGCAGCGCTGCGGTCAGGGCGAGGAGTACGGAGGCGGCGGCCGCGAGCCCGTAGTCGTTGCGGTCGAAGGCCGCGGTGTACGCGTACATGTTCGGCGTCCAGGTGGAGGTGACGGCGGAGCCGGTGCCCTTGTTGAGGATCAGCGGCTCGGTGAAGAGCTGGAGGGAGCCGATGATCGTGAAGAGGCCGACCATGGCGAGGGAGGCCTTGACGAGCGGGATCTTGACGGCGAAGGCGATCCGCCAGGCGCCGGCCCCGTCGACGGTGGCCGCTTCGAGGACGGACCGGTCGATGGCCTGGAGGGCGGCGTAGAAGATGACCATGTTGTAGCCGAGCCATTCCCACAGGGCGATGTTGACGACGGAGGGCAGGGTGCCTTCGGGGGAGAAGAAGTCGAAGCCGATGCCGCCGGCCTCCATGGCCTGGACGACCGGGCTGAGCTGGGGTGTGTACAGGTAGACCCAGATGAGGGCGGCGATGATGCCGGGGACGGCGTGCGGCAGGAAGAGCGCGAGCTGGAAGAAGCGGCGGGCGCGGGCGAGCGCCGAGTCGAGCAGCAGGGCGAGTCCGAGGGCTCCGGCGAGCAGGAGCGGGATGTAGAGCAGGCAGTATCCGAGCAGGATGCCGAAGCCCTCGCGGAAGGCCCGGTCACCCAGCGCCGCGGTGTAGTTGTCGAGGCCGGTGAAGACGGTCTCGGTGCCGCCGAAGCCCAGTCCGGACTGTTTCTCGGTGAAGAGGCTGAGCCAGACCGCGTATCCGATCGGCACCACCATCACCGCGGTGAACAGGAGGAAGAAGGGGGTCAGCAGGATCGCCGCGGCGCGGGTTCGGGCCTTCATGCGGTCAGCCCTCGACCTTCAGGCCGCGCTTGGTGAGTTCGGCGACGGTGGCGTCGTGGCCGGCCTTGACGGCGTCGGCGATGCCGGGGCCGCCCTGGGAGATCTTGCCGAACCGGTCCTTGATCGCGGTGTTGGTGGTGCCGGTGGTGGGGCCCCAGGACCAGTTGGGGTTGATGGAGGCGCCGGCGGCCTCGAAGAGGGCGTAGATGTCCTGGCCGCCGTAGTAGCTCGCGTCGAAGGCCTTCTTGGCGACCGGGCGCAGGGCCGTGGCGGCGGGGAAGGCGGAGGAGGTGCCGGAGGCGATCCGGGCCTTCACGCCGTCCTCGGTGGTGGACATCCATTCGGCGAAGGTGACGGCGGCGGCCTTCTGCTTGCTGTCCTTGGTGACGGCGAAGGAGGTGCCGCCGAGCATGCCGCTGGCGGGCTTTCCGTCCCAGCTGGGGATGGGGGCGACGGCCCACTTGCCGCTCAGTTCGGGCGAGTTGCCCTTGAGGACGCCGGCGCCCCAGGAGGCGCCGAGGTAGCCGATGGTGGTGCCGTTCTTCAGGGAGCCGACCCATTCGGGGCTGAAGGAGGCGTCCTTGTGGACGAGGTCGGCGTCGAGGAGGCCCTGCCAGTACGTGGTGACCTTGGTGGTCGCCGGGTCGGTCGTGTCGATCTTCCAGGTGTCGTTCTCGGCCTTGAACCACTGGGCGCCGGCCTGCCAGGCCATCGCCTCGAAGGTGGTCGGGTCGTCGGGGAAGAAGGTGGCGATACGGGCCTTGGCGTCGGCCTTCCTGACCTGCTCGGCGGCCTTCTTGAAGTCGTCCCAGGTGGTGGGGACCTGGACCTTGTACTTCGCGAACAGGTCCTTGCGGTAGTAGAAGGCCTGCGGGGCGGCGTCGAAGGGGACGGCCCAGGACTTGCCGCCGAGGGTGGTGAGTTCGACGCTCTGCGGGAGCAGCTTGGCGCGGTCGGCCTCGGTGAACTGGTCGCCGATGTCCTGGAGGGCGCCGGAGCTCACGAACTCGGGGAGCGAGGAGTACTCGATGGAGACGAGGTCGGGGGCGTTGCCGGCCTTCACGGCGTTGGAGATCTTCGCGTAGCCGCCGGCGGTGCCGGAGGGGATCTCCTCGAACTTCACCTGGATGTCGGTGTGCGAGGCGTTGAAGGCGTCCACGACGTCCTTGGAGCCCTTGGCCCAGCCCCAGAAGGTGATGGTCACGGGCCCGTTCGACTTGTTCGCGGTGTCGTCACCGCTACCGCCGCAGGCCGTCAGGACGGCGAGGGCGGTGGCGGTGCCGGCTATGACGCGGGATGTTCTGCTCCAACTACGGGTCACGGCTCGGCTCCTGGGGGCGGGGCGGCTGGGAGGTTGTGGCCGTGATCCTGTGACCGTTCATGACCGAAGTCAAGAGCGAAAGATTGATTGATCGAAAAAAGATCAGATCGATCAGCCGGTGGGGGCTCCGGGGTGCGCCCTGGTGTCCGCCCCGCACGAGGCCCGCACCCGCAGCCTCGGCAGGAGGCTCAGGTGGCGCCGGGCCGCGTCCTCGTCCGGACTCTCGGTGAGCCGCTCCACGAGGAGTTCCGTGGCGTGCCTGCCCACCTGCCGCTTCGGCGGCGCGACCGCCGTCAGCGGGGTGTCGGCCAGGGCCGCGACCTCGTCGTCGTACGCGATCAGGGCCAGGTCCTGGGGGACCCGTACCCCCAGCTCGGCGAGGCGCTGCACGATCTCGATGGCGTCCACGTCGTTGTGGACCAGGGCCGCGTCCGCGAGGTCCGAGCGGACGGCCTCGTACAGGGCCCGCACCGCCCGCTCGAAGCCCTTCGGGTCCGCCTCGGCGGGTACGGAGTCGATGACCGGGCGCGGTTCCTTCAGGCCCAGGGTCCCCAGCGCCTCGGCGTACCCCGCGCGCACCGCGAGCGCGGTGGGGGAGTCGCGGCGGGCCACCAGGAGGGGCGTCGCGTGGCCGAGGGCGAGCAGGTGGCGCAGGGCGAGCAGGACGCCGTGGGCGTGGTCGGACGCGACCCGGTCCAGGCCGTCGAGAGGACTGCCCGGCTCGGCCCGGCGCTCCAGGAGCACGGCGGGCACCGGGAGTTCGGCCAGCCAGTCCCCGTAGGCGAGCCGGTCCTCGGGGCCCCGCCAGCCGGGCGCCACCAGCACGCCCTCGGCGCCCGCCGCGAGCAGCCCCTCGGTGCGGGCCCGGTCCTCCTCGGGCCGGTAGTCGGAGACGCGCAGCACCAGCCGGGCGCCGGCGCGCGCCGCCGCCTCGTGGGCCCCGCGGATGACCTCGGCGAAGTAGTACGTGGCGGAGGGCGCGAGCAGGCCGAGGACCAGGCCCTCGCCGGCCCGTCCGGCACCCGGGGCGCTCTGCCCGCGCGGCCAGGACACCTGGCCGTGCACCCGGTCGAGCAGGCCCTGCGCGGCCAGCGCCTCGACGTCCCGGCGGGCGGTGACGGGGGAGACCCCGAGGCGTTCGGCCAGTTCGGAGACGCGGGCGGTGCCGCGCTCGCGCACCAGGGCCAGCAGTCGGTCGTGTCGTTCGGCAGCACTCTCGCGCACGGCGCAGTTCCCCCTCGCGGTGGTCGTGGTTCCCGGACCGGGGCCGGTGAGGGCCCACCCTAGCCCGGAGATGATCGAACGACGGGAGTTTCGATCATTCGCTCCCGTTGCCTTGACGTTCGATCGGAGCCTGTCCAGGATTCCCGGCGAAGGGTCATCGCAGGGAGCCACAGGGAGCATCATGCCCACGCCGCCCGAGAACCGTGAGCTCAGCCCGTACACCGGCTGGACCCGTGCGCACTGGGAGGCCGAGGCCGACCGGCTCCTCCTCGCCGTCCGCCCCCACACCTCGCCGCGCGGCGGCCTCGTCGACCTCCCGGGCCCCCGCCCCAGCTGGTCCGGCGCCCGCTCCGACGGACTCGAAGGCTGGGCCCGCACCTTCCTCCTCGCCGCCCTGCGCACGGCGGGCGCCCAGGGCGAGGACCCTCACGGCCATCTCGACCGGTACGCCGAAGGCCTCGCGGCCGGCACCGCAGAGCCGGGACGGGAGGACCGCGACTCCTGGCCCCGGATGGCGGACACCCGCCAGGCGATCGTCGAATCCGCCTCGGTCGCGCTCGGCCTCCGCCTCACCCGCCGCTGGCTCTGGGACCGCCTCGACGACCCCACCCGGCAGCGCGTCGCCGACTGGCTCCTGCCCGCCCTCGGCCCGTCCCCCGTCGACAACAACTGGTGGCTCTTCGGCCTCACCGTCGCCGGCTTCCTCCAGGACGCCGGCATCGAGACGGACCGCGCCGCCGCCACGATCGACCGCTCCCTCGCCCGCGTCGAGGACTGGTACCTCGGCGACGGCTGGTACAGCGACGGCGACAACCGCGCCTTCGACCACTACAACGCCTGGGCCCTGCACTTCTACCCGGTCCTGCACGCCCACCTGGCCGGCGACCCGAAACTCCTCGACCACTACGGGCCCCGCCTCCGCGCCCATCTCGACGACTACGTCCACCTCTTCGACGCGAACGGCGCCCCCCTCCCGTACGGGCGGTCCCTGATCTACCGCTTCGCCGCGGCCGCCGCCCCCTGGCTCGGCACCCTCACCGGGCACACCCCGCTCACCCCCGGCGCCACCCGCCGCCTCGCCTCCGGCGCCCTGAAGTACTTCCACGACCGCGGCGCCACCGACGAGCACGGGCTCCTCACCCTCGGCTGGCACGGCCCCCACCCGCCCCTGGTCCAGGAGTACTCGGGCCCCGGCTCCCCCTACTGGGCCTCCAAGGGCTTCCTCGGCCTCCTGCTCCCCGCCGGCCACCCGGCCTGGACCGACCCCGAGGAACCGCTGCCCGCCGAACGCGCCGACACCGTCCGCGCCTTCGCCCCCGCCGGCCTCCTCGTCCAGACCACCGCCGCCGACGGGCTCGTACGCCTCCACAACCACGGCACCAACCACGTGCACAGCGGCGAAGGCGGCGAGGACGACCCCGGATACGCCCGGCAGGCCTACTCCACCCGTACCGGACCCACCGCCCCGCCTGCCCCCGCCGACAACCACTTCGCCCTGCTCGCCGACGGACGGCCCACCCGGCGCGGCCCCGCCGTCCCGGCCGGCACGGGACCCGGCTGGGCCGCCTCGCTCCACCACCCGCTGCCCGGCGTCCGGGTCCTCTCGGCGACCCTCGCCCACGGCCGCGCCGAGGTCCGCGCCCACCTCGTCCTCGGCGCCCCGGACGGCACCCCGGTACGGCAGACCGGCTGGGCCACGCACCCCGAAGGCCCCGTCTCCCAGCTCCACCCGGTCCACGGCTACGGCCCCGAGCTCACCGAACTCCCCACCGGGGAGACCCTCCAGGGCCCCGGCAGCCGCACCCCCGCCCTCCACGGCACCACCCGCGGACCCGCCTCGCTCTTCGTGGCCCTCGCGTCCCTCACCGCCGTCCCCGACCCGGCCCCCGCGCGGGACCTCGCCGAAGTCCGGCCCGACGGGCGCCTGCTGACCGTGACCTGGCGGGACGGCACGACCACGGCCGTACCCCTCGAAGAACCCGGGCCGCGCCCGCTTCCCTAGGCCTACTTCGGCCCGTACTTGCGGCCCGCCTTGGAGGAGACGCCGCCGAGCAGACCGCGCGGGGCCAGCTTCACCACGCCCATCAGGGCCTTGTAGCGGGGGTCCGGGATCGACAGGGTCTTCCCGCGGTCCAGGTCCGAGAGCGCCGCCGTCACCAGCTTGTCCGCGTCGAGCCACATCCAGCCGGGGATGTTGTCCGTGCCCATCCCCGCGCGCTCGTGGAACTCGGTGCGGACGAAGCCCGGGCAGAGCGCCATGAGCCGTACGCCGCTGCCCGCGAGGTCGCGCGCCGCGCCCTGGGTGAACTGCACGACCCAGGCCTTGGACGCGCCGTAGGTGCCGCGGGGCACGAAGGCGGCCACCGAGGCGACGTTCACGACGCCGCCCCGGCCGCGCTCCTTCATCGAGGCGGCGGCGGCCGAGGTCAGCCGCAGCACCGCCTCGCAGTGCACCGTGAGCATCTTGAGCTCGTCGGCCATGGAGACTTCGAGGAACCGGCCCTTGTTGCCGAAGCCGGCGTTGTTCACCAGCAGGTCCACCGGCCGCTTCGGGTCCGAGAGCCGGGCCTCGACGGTGGCGATGCCCTTCTCGTCGGCGAGGTCTGCGGCGAGCACCTCGGCCTCGACGCCGTGCCGGTCGTGCAGTTCGGTGGCCTGCTCCCGGAGCCGCTTCGTGTCCCGCGCCACGAGCACGACGTCGTGGCCGTCCGCCGCGAGCCTCCGTGCGAAGGCGGCCCCGATGCCCGCGGTGGCGCCTGTGATCAATGCAGTCGTCATACGGGCACCGTAATGCCCGGCCGTTCGGCTACGGAGTGCCGTCCTCCGCGTACTTGTCCGCGTACTGGCGTGCCAGCGCGAGCAGTCCGGACTCCATCCACTCGGCGGCCGCGAGGGTCTCGGGCAGCAGGGCCCGCTCGGTGGTGGCGGCACGGTGCAGGAAGGAGACCGTGATCGCGTGGTCGGGGCGGTGCACGACCGTGATCGGGTCGCCGGCCCGGACCTCGCCCGGCTCGATGACCCGCAGCAGCGCGCCCGGTCCCGCCGCCGACCCCGTGAACCGCTTGACCCAGCCCTTCTCCTCGAGGAAGCCCGCGAAGGTGCGGCAGGGGATGCGGCCCCCGGTGACCTCGAGGACCACCTCGTCGCCGATCCGCCACCGCTCGCCGATCAGGGCCCCGTTGACGTCGAGTCCGAGGGTCGTGAGGTTCTCGCCGAAGGAGCCGTTGGCCAGCTCGCGGCCGAGCTCCGCCTCCCACCGGTCCAGGTCCTCACGGGCGAAGGCGTACGCGGCCCGGTCGTTCCCGCCGTGGAACCGCAGGTCGCACACGTCGTCCCCGGCCACGCCGCTCCGGCCCACACCGGGCGGCCCGGGGGCCTCGATCCTCACGGGGCCGTCGACGGGGCGCTTGTCGATGCCCGTCATCCCGGACGCGGAGTCGGTGTACTCCACCGTCATGGCACGGCCCGCATTCACACTCAGCAAGGTCATGACCGGCACTTTAGGGGCTGCGGCCCCCCTTGGCCCCAAAGGCGCAGGCGAATATTCGCCTCTCGATCCAAGATTCGCTTATGATTGAGCGCATGATCGAGGCACGCCACCTCCGCGTCCTGCGCGCCGTCGCCGCCACCGGCTCCTTCTCGGCCGCCGCGCGCGAACTCGGCTGCACCCAGCCCGCCGTCAGCCAGCAGATGAAGGCCCTCGAAGCCTCCGCCGGCACCCCGCTGCTGATCCGCACGGGACGCGAGATGCGCCTCACCCAGGCCGGCGAGGTCCTGGTGCGGCACGCCTCCGGCATCCTGGCCGGGCTCACCGCCGCCGAGGAGGAGATCGCCGCGATCGCCGGACTCCGGGCCGGCCGCGTCCGCCTGGTCTCCTTCCCGAGCGGCAGCTCCACCCTCGTGCCCACCGCGCTGGCCGCCCTGCGCGCCGCGCACCCCGGGACCCGGGTCTCCCTCGTCGAGGCGGAACCGCCGCGCTCGGTCGAGATGCTCAGGGAGGGCGACTGCGACGTGGCCCTCGCCTTCCGGTACGGGGCGGGGCAGGCCGAATGGGACGACCTCGTCGTCCGGCCGCTGCTCGCCGACCGCCTCGTGGGCCTGGTGCCGGAGGGGCACCGGCTCGCCGGAGCGGACGCGGTCGGCATCGCGGAACTCGCCGACGAGTCCTGGATCGCGGGCTGCCCGCGCTGCCGCCGCCAGCTCGTCGACGTCTGCGAGGAGGCGGGCTTCACCCCCCGCATCGACTTCGCCACCGACGACTACCCGGCCGTGGTGGGCCTGGTGGGCGCCGGGCTCGGCGTCGCCGTCCTGCCGGAGCTGGCCATCGAGTCCGTACGCCCCAAGGGCGCGCGGACCATCACCGTGGAGCCGGCCGTCGAGCGGGAGATCGTGGCCCTCACGCTGCCCGACCTCGCCCAGGTCCCGGCCGTCGCCGCCACGCTGGACGAACTCACCAGGGCCGCCACGCGCGCGTAGCCCCGGGCGTCTCGCGCGCGCCTTGCCCCGGGCCGCCACGCGCGCGCGGGACCCGCCCGGCGCGCGCGTGCGCACGGCCTCCGTGTACGGCCTCTGGGTGCGACCTACTTGAAGAAACGTTCCTTCACATACGCTCCACGATCGGCCGGCCCGCGGCCGCCGCCGATGTCGTCATGGGTGTCATGGATGTCATGGGCGTCCTGGACGCCGTGCTCGTGGCCGGCGCGACCGACGCGCTCGCCGGTGCCGCCGAGATCAGGCGGTTCCGGGCGCGTCCCATGAGCTCTTCGCGTTCGTCCTCGGTGAGGCCGCCCCATACGCCGTAGGGCTCGCGTACGGCGAGTGCGTGTGCCGCGCACTCAGCGCGTACCGGGCACCGCATGCAGACCTCTTTCGCCGAGTTCTCACGCGCACTCCGTGCCGCGCCGCGCTCTCCCTCGGGGTGGAAGAACAGGGAGCTGTCCACTCCGCGGCAGGCCGCGAGCAGTTGCCAGTCCCACAGATCGGCGTTGGGTCCGGGAAGGCGGGAGAAATCTGCCATTGCGCTTGTCCCCTTGAAACCGTGTCGAACGGATTGGTGGGCGGGTGGATGGCTGATCGGCGGGGCTCCTCCGGGCCCCGGCAAGTCCTGGCGGTACACCTACTGTCGAAGTAGATGTAAATATGACTCATTGCGAATCTAGCCACAGACACTGCGAAAAGGGAAGAAAACCCGCTAAATGGGGCATAGCTTTCGATGAAGGACGAATGACCTGCGACGCTCTCCTCCGTGTGCGGCCCCTCACGTAGAGTGCCGAAGGCCGCCGTCCGACCCGTAACTCTTTCGAGTGACCGTCGTTGAGAGTGCGGAGGCGGTTGAAGGAAGAAGCGATCGGGCAGGTGTCCGAGAGCGTCAATCGCACAGGTGACGATTACGTACAGCCCTGGAGGCTCAAGGTGACGCGCAACAGCTGCGAGAGCCGCGGAGGTCAGGCATGACATCCGTCCTCGTCTGCGACGACTCCCCGCTTGCCCGAGAGGCGCTCCGCCGCGCGGTCGCGACCGTGCCCGGCGTCGAGCGCGTGACCACCGCGGCCAACGGCGAGGAAGTCCTCCGCCGCTGGGGCGCGGACCGCTCGGACCTGATTCTGATGGACGTACGCATGCCCGGCCTGGGCGGCGTGGAGACCGTCCGCCGGCTGCTCTCCGCGGACCCCGGCGCCCGCATCATCATGCTCACGGTCGCCGAGGACCTCGACGGCGTCGCGCTCGCGGTCGCCGCGGGTGCCCGTGGCTATCTACACAAGGACGCCTCGCGCGCCGAACTGCGGGCCACCGTCACCCAGGCGCTCGCCGACCCGACCTGGCGGCTCGCGCCGCGCCGGCTCCGTTCGGCCGAGATGGGCGCCGCGCCCACCCTCACCGCGCGCGAGATCCAGGTCCTCGAAGGCATGAGCCACGGCCGGTCCAACGCGGAGATCGGGCGCGAGCTCTTCCTCTCGGAGGACACGGTCAAGACGCACGCCAGGCGCCTCTTCAAGAAGCTGGGCGCCTCGGACCGGGCACACGCGGTGGCGCTCGGATTCCGCTGGGGTCTGGTCCGCTGAATCCGCAGGTCACCTGCCGCGTCCCCGTCCGAGTCCGCGTGTGTCGCGGGGCGGACGGGGTCGGCTTGTGTCACTTCCCCGCCGGATGACGCATCCTTGAGATGTGGAGTTCCTCGGGGACGAGTCGATCGAGCGGGAGGGGAGGGCGCGGGAGATGAGTTCCGGCGCACCTGCTCATAACGCTTCGGTGCACAACTACGGACGCGGTGCCGCGAACGGAGAAGCGTCGGGGCACCATGGAGCGATGCGCGACGACGAGACCGTGAGGTCCCCCATGCCCGCCGGGCAGGGGGAGATCGGCGCGCTCGTCGGTCGCGCGGTGGACGGCGACGCGCAGGCGACCCACGACCTGCTCGCGCGGGTCCACCCGCTCGCCCTGCGGTACTGCCGCACCCGTCTCAACCGGCTGCCGGGCGACGCCCGCCACTTCGTCGAGGACCTGGCCCAAGAGGTCTGCGTCGCCGTCCTGATGGCGCTGCCGCGCTACAAGGACACCGGCAGGCCCTTCGAGGCCTTCGTCTTCGCCATCGCCGGACACAAGGTCGCCGACCTCCAGCGGGCCGCCATGCGCCACCCGGGGTCCACGGCCGTGCCCTCCGACGAGATGCCCGAGCGGCCCGACGACTCCCTCGGTCCCGAGGAGCGCGCCCTGCTCAGCGACGACGCCGAGTGGGCCAAGAAGCTGCTCGCCAACCTCCCGGAGAACCAGCGCGAGCTGCTCGTCCTCCGGGTCGCCGTCGGGCTGACCGCCGAGGAGACCGGCCAGATGCTCGGCATGTCCCCCGGGGCCGTCCGGGTCGCACAGCACCGCGCGCTCAGCAGGCTCAGGGCGCTGGCCGAGCAGTAAGTGTCGGCGGGACGCTTCGGCCCTTTCGTACACGTACGAACGTCCAAAGCTTCGCACTGATCTTGATCGTGGAATGAGACGCCTCTTCGGCCCGTTAGCATGGACATCCGCACCGATCAAGGCCATTTGGGGAAGGTGTCATGACTGCCAACGTCGACGGAGTGCCCGAGAAATTCGCGACACTCGGGCTGACCTACGACGACGTGCTGCTGCTGCCGGGAGCGTCCGAGGTGCTCCCGAACGCGGTCGACACCTCGTCCCGCATCTCGCGCAACGTCCGCGTGAACATCCCGCTGCTCTCGGCGGCGATGGACAAGGTGACCGAGTCCCGCATGGCGATCGCCATGGCCCGTCTGGGCGGCGTCGGCGTGCTGCACCGCAACCTCTCCGTCGAGGACCAGGTCAACCAGGTCGACCTGGTCAAGCGCTCCGAGTCCGGCATGGTCACCGACCCCATCACGGTGCACCCGGAGGCGACCCTCGCCGAGGCCGACGCCCTGTGCGCCAAGTTCCGCATCAGCGGTGTCCCCGTCACCAACCCCGAGGGCAAGCTCCTCGGCATCGTGACCAACCGCGACATGGCCTTCGAGAGCGACCGCAGCCGTCAGGTCCGCGAGGTCATGACGCCGATGCCGCTCGTCACCGGCAAGGTCGGCATCTCCGGCGTCGACGCCATGGACCTGCTGCGCCGCCACAAGATCGAGAAGCTGCCGCTGGTCGACGACGAGGGCGTCCTCAAGGGCCTCATCACCGTCAAGGACTTCGTCAAGGCGGAGAAGTACCCCAACGCCGCGAAGGACTCCGAGGGCCGTCTGCTCGTCGGTGCCGCCGTGGGCGCCAGCCCCGAGGCGCTGGAGCGCGCCCAGGCGCTCGCCGCCGTCGGCGTCGACTTCCTGATCGTCGACACCTCGCACGGCCACAACAGCAACGCCCTGAGCTGGATGTCGAAGATCAAGTCCAGCGTGAACGTCGACGTGATCGGCGGCAACGTCGCCACCCGCGACGGCGCGCAGGCGATGATCGACGCCGGCGTCGACGGCATCAAGGTCGGCGTGGGCCCCGGCTCCATCTGCACCACCCGCGTGGTCGCCGGCATCGGCGTCCCGCAGGTCACCGCCATCTACGAGGCCGGCCTCGCGGCCCGCGCCGCCGGTGTCCCGGTGATCGGCGACGGCGGTCTGCAGTACTCCGGCGACATCGGCAAGGCGCTCGCCGCCGGCGCCGACACCGTGATGCTCGGCAGCCTCCTCGCGGGCTGTGAGGAGTCGCCCGGCGAGCTGCTCTTCATCAACGGCAAGCAGTTCAAGTCGTACCGCGGCATGGGCTCGCTCGGCGCCATGCAGTCGCGCGGCCAGGGCAGGTCCTACTCGAAGGACCGCTACTTCCAGGCCGACGTCACCTCCGACGACAAGCTCGTGCCCGAGGGCATCGAGGGCCAGGTGCCCTACCGCGGCCCGCTCTCCTCGGTGGTGCACCAGCTCGTCGGCGGTCTGCGCCAGACCATGGGCTACGTCGGTGCCGCCACCGTCGCGGAGATGGAGTCCAAGGGCCGCTTCGTCCGGATCACGTCCGCGGGCCTCAAGGAGAGCCACCCGCACGACATCCAGATGACGGTCGAGGCGCCGAACTACAGCCGGAAGTAACAGCCGGTAGCGGTACGCGACACGTGAGGGGCGGTTCCGGCATGTGGCCGGGACCGCCCCTCACGCTGGTGTCGGGGATACTGGTAGGCGCAGACGTAGAGGGAAAGGCCACACATCGTGACTGAGATCGAGATCGGGCGCGGCAAGCGCGGCCGCAGGGCGTACGCGTTCGACGACATCGCCGTCGTCCCCAGCCGGCGCACCCGGGACCCGAAGGAGGTCTCGATCGCCTGGCAGATCGACGCCTACCGATTCGAGCTGCCGTTCCTGGCGGCCCCGATGGACTCGGTCGTGTCGCCGCAGACCGCCATCCGGATCGGCGAGCTGGGCGGCCTCGGCGTCCTGAACCTGGAGGGTCTCTGGACCCGGTACGACGACCCGCAGCCGCTGCTCGACGAGATCGCCGAGCTGGACGAGGCGACCGCGACCCGCCGTCTGCAGGAGATCTACTCCGCGCCGATCAAGGAAGAGCTGATCGGGCAGCGCATCAAGGAGGTGCGCGACTCGGGTGTCGTCACCGCCGCCGCGCTCTCCCCGCAGCGCACCGCGCAGTTCTCGAAGGCCGTCGTCGACGCCGGCGTGGACATCTTCGTCATCCGCGGCACCACGGTCTCCGCCGAGCACGTCTCCGGCGCCTCCGAGCCGCTGAACCTGAAGCAGTTCATCTACGAGCTCGACGTCCCGGTCATCGTCGGCGGCTGCGCCACGTACACCGCGGCCCTGCACCTGATGCGCACCGGCGCCGCGGGTGTCCTCGTCGGCTTCGGCGGCGGCGCCGCGCACACCACGCGCAACGTCCTCGGCATCCAGGTCCCGATGGCGACCGCCGTCGCCGACGTGGCCGCGGCCCGCCGCGACTACATGGACGAGTCCGGCGGCCGGTACGTGCACGTCATCGCCGACGGCGGTGTCGGCTGGTCCGGCGACCTGCCCAAGGCCATCGCCTGCGGCGCCGACTCCGTCATGATCGGCTCCCCGCTGGCCCGCGCCACCGACGCGCCCGGCAAGGGACACCACTGGGGCATGGAGGCCGTCCACGAGGACGTCCCCCGCGGCAAGCTGGTCGACCTCGGCATCGTCGGCACCACCGAGGAGATCCTCGCGGGCCCGTCCCACACCCCGGACGGCTCCATGAACTTCTTCGGCGCCCTCCGCCGCGCCATGGCCACCACCGGCTACAGCGAGCTCAAGGAGTTCCAGCGCGTCGAGGTCACCGTCGCCGACGCCCAGCACAAGCGCTGACCCGTCCCGTACGCCGAAGGGGCCCCGCACCGGTGTGGTGCGGGGCCCCTTCGCGTATCGGCTCCGCCGGTCAGGCGGCGGCCTTCTTGGCGCCCGAGAAGGCGGCGAAGGCGGCGAGCGCGAAGAACAGGAAGGTCAGCGGGTCCTTGCCCTCGTTCCACGCGTCCATGACGAGCCCGAACTCGTCGAAGAAGAGCTCGGTGGCGGAGACGTGCAGCTCCTTGGCGCCCATGATCGCGATGCCCACGAGCTGGCCGAGGTAGACCGCCCCGAGGGACAGCACCGCGCTGACGACGGGCAGGACGGGGTTGCGGCCGCCGACCTTGCCGGCGGCGAAGCCGACGAGGAAGCCGACGCCGACGGCGGCCCAGCCGATCTCGCGCTCGATGCCGCCGATGACGGCTCCGTACACCCCGCCCGAGACGAGCGCCGCGACCAGGGCGGCCACCAGGCCGAGCGCCACGTTGTCGCGCGCGGGCGCGGGCGGCGGCGCCATCGGGTAGGGCTGGGGTGCGGCGCCGTCGGCGAACGGGTTGCCGGGAGGCGGAACGGGCTGAGACATGTGGTGATCCCCCCAGGGACAGAGCGCACGGATGTGCGAACAAGAGCCCGGACATTAGCAGTCCGCTCCTGGGCCCGACCAGGGGGTTTCAGAGCCGGTGGGCCGCTCCCGCCGGGGTCGCGCCGCGGGTGTCGAGGAGGAGCTGGGCCTTCACGGAGAGGCCTTGGAGGTCGTAGGTGCGGTGGTGCTGGAGGAGGATGGTGAGGTCGGCGTGGGCGGCGGCCTCGTAGAGGGAGTCGGCGCGGGGGACGGGGAGTTCGCGGACGCGCCAGTCGGGGACGTGCGGGTCGTGGTAGCTGACGGCCGCGCCGAGGTCCATGAGGTGGCGGGCGATCTCGTCGGCGGGGGAGCCCTGACGGTCGGGCAGGTCGGGCTTGTACGTGATGCCGAGGAGGAGCACCCGGGCGCCGCGGGCCGACTTGCCGTGCTCGTTGAGGAGGGTGGCGGCGCGCTGGACGACGTACCGGGGCATCCGTTCGTTGACCTGGCCGGCGAGTTCGACGAGGCGGAGCGGGCGGTGGACGCCGATGGTGTCGACGGGGACGCCGTGGCCGCCGACGCCGGGGCCGGGGCGGAAGGCCTGGAAGCCGAAGGGCTTGGTCTCGGCGCAGCGGATGACGTCCCACAGGTCGACGCCGAGCTCGTTGCAGAGGACCGCCATCTCGTTGACGAGGGCGATGTTGACGTGCCGGAAGTTGGTCTCCAGGAGCTTGACCGTCTCCGCTTCGCGGGGGCCACGCGCGCGTACCACCTTGTCGGTGAGTCGGCCGTAGAAGGCGGCCGCCGATTCGGTGCAGGCCGGGGTGAGGCCGCCGATCACCTTGGGGGTGCCGGCGAAGCCGTGCGTACGGCTGCCGGGGTCGAGGCGGCCGGGGGAGTACGCGAGGTGGAAGTCGCGTCCCGCGCGCAGGCCCGAGCCGGTCTCCAGGACGTCGCGCAGGAGGCCCTCGGTGGTGCCCGGCGGCACGGGGGATTCGAGCAGGACCGTGGTGTGGGGGCGCAGTCGGGCGGCGAGCGCGCGGGCCGCCTCGGTGAGGGCGGTGAGGTCGAGGGTGCGGTCGGGGGCCGGCGGCGTCGGAGCGCAGAGGACGGCGGTGCGGACCCGGCCGAGCTCGGCGGGGTTGGTGGTCGGCCGGAAGCCCCCCGAGAGCATGCGGCGGATCTCGGGGGCGGTGAGGGAGCCGTCGACCGGGGAGCGGCCCGCGGCGAGTTCGGCGACGGGGCGGGGGTCGGTGTCGTAGCCGATGGTGTCGATGCCTGCGGCGGTGGCGGCCTGGGCGAGGGGGAGTCCGTGGTGGCCGAGGCCGATGACGGCGAGATCAGCGGGCATGGAGGTGGGCCGTCCTTCCCAGTAGCCGGAGGGGACGCGACGCGCAAGCCCGGTGGCCGGAACGGGTCGAGCGCAATGTCAGACTAGGCGTAAATATGACCGATATGCGGCATTGTGCGCTCCAAGGTCGCCGAGTGTTATCCACAGGGTCGCGGCCAGGCGGTGGCTGAAGTCACCGGACCGGGACAGAATCGAGTCTGTGAGCCGGGCCACACGGCCCGGTTCCCGCGGTGCCCACCGCTCGTGCGGGACGAGCTCGTGCGGAACAGACGGGGGACGACGGGAGGCAGCAGCCGTGAGGACAGCGACACTGGGACCCGCCGAGCGCGTCGAGGCGCTCGCGGCCATGGCCGAGCGCGAGCTCGACGTACTGGTCGTCGGCGCCGGCGTGGTCGGCGCAGGGACCGCGCTCGACGCCGTCACGAGAGGCCTCTCCACCGGCATCGTCGAAGCCCGCGACTGGGCCTCCGGCACCTCGAGCCGGTCCAGCAAACTCATCCACGGCGGCCTGCGCTACCTGGAGATGCTCGACTTCGCCCTCGTGCGGGAAGCCCTCAAGGAGCGCGGACTCCTCCTGGAGCGCCTCGCACCCCACCTCGTGAAGCCCGTCCCCTTCCTCTACCCGCTCCAGCACAAGGGCTGGGAGCGGTTCTACGCCGGCTCGGGCGTCGCCCTCTACGACGCCATGTCCCTCTCCTCGGGCCACGGCCGCGGCCTCCCCGTGCACCGCCACCTCTCCCGCCGCAACGCCCTGCGGGTCGCGCCCTGCCTCCGCAAGGACGCCCTCGTCGGCGCCCTGCAGTACTACGACGCCCAGATGGACGACGCCCGCTTCGTCACCACCCTCGTCCGCACCGCAGCCTCCTACGGCGCCAGGGCCGCGAGCCGGGCCCGCGTCATCGGCTTCCTGCGCGAGGGCGAGCGGGTCGTCGGCGCCCGCGTCCAGGACGTCGAGGCCGGAGCGGCGTACGAGATCCGGGCCAAGCAGATCGTCAACGCCACCGGGGTGTGGACGGACGACACCCAGGCCCTCATCGGCGAGCGCGGCCAGTTCCACGTCCGCGCCTCCAAGGGCATCCACCTGGTCGTCCCCAAGGACCGCATCCACTCGACCACCGGACTCATCCTGCGCACCGAGAAGTCCGTGCTCTTCGTCATCCCCTGGGGCCGCCACTGGATCGTCGGCACCACCGACACCGACTGGGACCTCGACAAGGCGCACCCCGCCGCGTCCAGCGCCGACATCGACTACCTCCTGGAGCACGTGAACAGCGTGCTCGCCACACCGCTCACCCGTGACGACGTCCAGGGCGTCTACGCGGGCCTGCGGCCCCTCCTCGCCGGCGAGTCGGACGCCACCAGCAAGCTGTCGCGCGAGCACACCGTCGCCCACCCCGTCCCCGGCCTCGTCGTGGTCGCCGGCGGCAAGTACACGACCTACCGCGTCATGGCGAAGGACGCCGTGGACGAGGCCGTGCACGCCCTCGACCAGAGAGTCGCCCCCTGCGTCACCGAGGACACCCCCCTCCTCGGCGCCGAGGGCTACAAAGCCCTGTGGAACGCGCGCGCCAGGATCGCCGCCAGGACCGGACTGCACGTCGTCCGGATCGAGCATCTCCTCAACCGCTACGGCTCCCTGACGCAGGAGATCCTCGACCTCGTCGCCGAGGACCCCGGCCTCGGCGAACCCCTCGCCGCCGCCGACGACTACCTCCGCGCCGAGATCGTCTACGCCGCCTCGCACGAAGGCGCCCGCCACCTCGACGACGTCCTCACCCGGCGGACCAGGATCTCCATCGAGACCTTCGACCGGGGCACCCTCAGCGCCCGCGAGTGCGCCGAACTCATGGCCCCCGTCCTCGGCTGGGACGCCCGCCAGATCGAGAAGGAGGTGCAGCACTACGAGAAGCGCGTCGAGGCCGAGCGCGAGTCCCAGCGACAGCCCGACGACCTCACGGCCGACGCCGCGCGGCTCGGCGCCCCGGACATCGTGCCCCTCTGACACCGTCGGCCGACGGCCGTCTGACAGGACGTCCGGGTCGTCCGCCGTCCGGTGGGAACCTGGAGGGCGTACGAACGCGTCGTCATCCCGGAGTACGGACCCGGGGGCGCCACCCGTCCCGAGGTGAGGGACAATGGGCTCTCTTCCAGGGCGGGTTACCGCATCGCGCGGGAAGCGGCAGACGCGGCGAAGATCAGGGATCGCAGAGGGGACGCATGTCGGAGGCGGAGCAGTCGCGGGACACGGCGAAGGACCCCGGGCGGGACGCCGCAGCGGGGGCCGCGACCGACGGCGACCGAGGAGCGGTCCCGGCCGCGCGTGAACCGGGCAAGACCGAGCGGGAACCGCAGGTCGGAGGGGGTACGAAGACCCCCGAGGACGCGCGCCCCGAGCAGGACGCGCGGCCCGGCGACGACGCGCGCGACGAGGCCGTCCGTGACGAGGCCGAGCGCGGAGAAGGCGGGCGCGAAGAAGCCGCGCGCGCCGACGCGCCCGGCGACGACGAGCGCGACCGAGCCGTGCGGGACGGAGCGACCACGCGGCTGCGGGGGACCGAACCGTCGACCGGACGTGCCGGGTTCGGCGCCGGCGACGGGGACGGCGAGAGCGGCCGGGCGGCCGGGACCGCGCGGACGTCCGGCGGCGACAGGCCGCGGAAGGCCCCGGAGGGCGAGGGACGGCTGCTCGCCGGGCGCTACCGGCTCGGCGTGGTCCTCGGGCGCGGCGGCATGGGCACCGTGTGGCGCGCGGTCGACGAGACCCTCGGCCGTACCGTCGCCGTCAAGGAGCTCCGCTTCCCCACCAGCATCGACGACGACGAGAAGCGACGCCTCATCACCCGGACCCTGCGCGAGGCGAAGGCCATCGCACGGATCCGCAACAACGGCGCCGTCACCGTGTACGACGTCGTCGACGAGGACGACCGCCCGTGGATCGTCATGGAGCTCATCGAGGGCAAGTCCCTCGCCGACGCCGTGCGCGAGGACGGCGTCCTCACGCCCCGGCGCGCCGCCGAGGTCGGCCTCGCCATCCTCGACGTGCTGCGTTCGGCGCACCGCGAGGGCATCCTGCACCGCGACGTGAAGCCGTCCAACGTCCTGATCGCCGAGGACGGCCGGGTCGTCCTCACCGACTTCGGCATCGCCCAGGTGGAGGGCGACCCCTCGATCACCTCCACCGGCATGCTCGTCGGCGCCCCCTCGTACATCTCCCCGGAGCGCGCCCGCGGCCACAAGCCCGGGCCGGCCGCCGACCTGTGGTCCCTCGGCGGTCTGATCTACGCGGCGGTCGAAGGCAGCCCGCCGTACGACAAGGGCTCCGCCATCGCGACCCTCACGGCGGTCATGACCGAACCGGTCGACCCGCCGAAGAACGCCGGACCCGAGCTCGAACAGGTCATCTACGGCCTGCTCGCCAAGGACCCGGCCCAGCGGCTCGACGACGCCGGCGCCCGCGTGCTGCTGCGCGCGGTGCTCGACGCGCCCGAGGCGCCCCCCGTCGTCTCGCCCGAGGTCACCACCGTCGTACCGCTGCCGCCGCGCCCCGAGCGCGCCCCGGTGGCGCCGACGGTCCCGAAGACCCCGGCCGCCGACCGGAACCAGGGCTCCGAGGCCGCCGACCGGATGCGCGGCGCCCTGAAGTCCGTACGCAACGCGGCGGCGTCCGCATCGGTCCCGGCCTCGGGGAACACGCGTCCGGTCCAGGGCGGCGGGAAGCCGACGCCCGCCCGTGCGCCGCTGACCGACGTCGTCCCGCGCCGCACCCTGGTGATCATCGCGGCGGTCGCCGTCCTCGCCCTGCTCGGCACGATCCTCGCCGTCTCCCTCGGCGGTGGCGGCGACAAGAAGGAACAGGGCAAGGGGAACGGCGGGACCACCGCGTCCGCCGGCGCCTCGGCCGGCGCCGACGGCTCGTCGGGGTCCGAGGGCTCCGGCGGCGACGGCAAGGGCCAGTCCTCGGGCGGCCCCGGCCAGCAGGGCGGCGTACAGCCCGGCGACGCGAACTCCACCGGCGCCAACGGCTCGACCGGCGCCACGACCAGCGGGACGAACGGCGGCGGCGTCACCCCGTCCGGGCAGCCCGGTGGCGGCGGCAAGCAGCTGCCCGCGGGCTACACCCTCGTCACCAACGGCAAGTTCCACTTCTCGATGGCGATGCCCTCGACCTTCAGGCTCCGCGCCATAGCGGGCTACGACTCGGGCGGGATATTCAGCGAGAACGGCGGCTTCCCGCGCGTCCAGGTCGACTTCAACGACAGCCCCAAGGACGACGCGGCCGCCGCCTGGGCCGCCGCCATGGCCGGCGTCGCGGCCAGCAGCAACGGCTACAAGCACATCGGCATCCACCCGGTCTCGTACAACGGCTACCCGACCGTGGCCGACTGGGAGTTCGAGCGCACCCAGAAGGGCGTGCGCGTCCACGTCCTCAACCGCGGTTTCAAGGTGGACGCCAAGCGCGGCTACTCCATCATGGTCACCTGCAAGGCGGAGGAGTGGAACGGCGCGGAGTGCCGGACACTGCGGGACACGGCGTTCGCCACGTTCACCCCCAAGGACTGACCGGCGCCCCGTATCGTGAGGGTTCGTGGACCGTACGCAGCCGAACAGAGCCGTTAACTGCACGCTGCCGGACCGGATTTGACGGACTCGTGCGCGCGGGGGGAGGCGTCGTGGACGACTACGCGGGAAGGGTGCTCGCGGACCGCTACCGCCTGCCGCTGCCGCCGGCGGACGCGGAACCGTACGCGGACGCGTACGCGCTCGTGGAGACGCGCGCGTTCGACACGTACAGCGGCCAGGAGGTCGTGGTCCGCCAGGTGCCGCTGCCGGAGTTCGTCGACGCCGAGGTGCTCGACGGCGAGGGCGGCCACGCCGACCCCTACGGCGGCACCGGCCGGGCCACCCGCCGGCCCGCCGAGCCCGTCGTGCGCCGCGCGATCGAGGCCGCCCAGGCCGCCGCGCAGATCCCCGACCACCCGCTGCTCGACCAGGTCTTCGACGTCTTCGCCGAGGCCGGTTCGCTGTGGATAGTGAGCGAGGTCGTGGCGGCCAGACCGCTGGCCGAGCTCCTCGCCGAGCGCCCCCTCAACCCGTACCGCGCGGCCGAGATCGGCGCCGACGTCCTCACCGCCCTGCGCGCGCTCCACGCCCACGGCTGGGTCCACCGGAACATCACCGCCCGGACCGTCCTCGTCTGCGACGACGGCCGCGTCGTCCTCACCGGCCTCGCCGTCGGCGCCGCCGAGGAAGCCCTCTGCGGCTACGCCCCCGTCCCCGCCGAACCCGCCCCCGCCGAGCCCACCCCCTCCGAGCCCGGCGCCGTCCAGCCCGACCGTTTCGACACCGAGCCCCACGTCGTCGAATGGCCCGAGCCCGAGGCGGGCTACGGCTCCGAGCAGTACGTCCCCGAGGTGTACGAGGCGGAGGTGTACGAGGAGACCGCCCCCGTCTTCGACGCCGACGCTGGGGACGACGCCGGGGACGACTACGACTCCGGCGACGGCTACGACTCCGGCGACGGCGACGACGAGACCGGCGATGAAGGCACCCCCCACGGCGCGAGCCCCTACGGCATCGACGCGTACGGATCCGACCCCTACGGCCGCGCGGGCCACGACTCCGCCGCCGGAACGCGCCCCGCGGGGCCCCCGCCGGCCGCCGACGTGCGGGCCGCGCGGGCCGGTGCCATCGCGGCGTACCGGGCGGGCGCGCGCGCCGCTGCGAAGCTGGGCGAGAGCGGGGCGCTTCCCGCACAGCGCCCGGCAGCGGAGGAGCCGGCAGCCGCACAGTCAACGGCCGCCCCCCAGCCACCGGCGGCCGCGCAGCCACCGGCCGCCCCCCAGCCACCGGCGGCCGCGCCGCCGGAGCTGCCCCCATCGGTCCGGCCGGTCGCGGCGATCGAGCCGCAGTGGTGGGCGCGGGTGGCGGACGAGGACGACGAGGACGACGACGAGGACGAGGGCGACGAGCCGTACGGCGGGCGCGGGCCGCGCGTGATGCTGGCCGGCAGCTGGAGTGACGGCCCGCACGCCTCGCGGGACGGCTCGGGGCCGATCCCGGCCGGGGGCGGTTCGGTGCTGCCGGCGCTGCCCGCCGGGTACACGCCGGCGAACCCGAACCCGGCGCGCCTCCCGGCGCCCGCCGGGCCGCGGGACGGGGAGGTCAGGGAGCCGGCCGGCGTCGGGGCCGGCGAGTACCGGGGGCCGACCACCCGGCTGGACGCCGAGCGGGCCCGGCAGACCCGGATCGCGGTCATCGGGGCCGTCACCGAGCGCTGGGCGCCCGAGCAGGCGGGGCCCGTTCACGAGAACTGGCGGCTGGCGCCGCCGATCGGGCCCGCGACCGACCTCTGGGCGCTGGGCGCGCTGCTCTACCGGGCGGTCCAGGGCCATGCCCCGTACCCGGAGGACAGTGCGGCCGAGCTGGTCCAGCTGGTCTGCGCCGAGCCGCCGGCCTTCGCCGAGGAGTGCGGGCCGCTGCGTCCGGTCGTGGAGTCCCTGCTGCGTCAGGACCCCACCGAGCGGCCGGACTTCGAGGAGCTGCGCGGCTGGCTGCGCTCCCTCGTCCGTTCGGCGCCCGAGCCGGACGCCGGTGTCGGCGCCGCCCCGCCGCCGCCCTCCGACGAGAGGCGGCTGCCGATCGTGCGCCGGCGCGGCGAGCTGGTGCGCCGCCGGCGCGGCGGAGCGGGGGCCGGGCGGCACCGCCACAAGCGCGGCAAGGACCCGCGCCCGCCGGCCCCGCGCGAGGGCTCGCACGAGCACGACCCGGCGCACGAGCGGGCGTACGAGCGCGGGCACACGTACGAGCGCGAGCGGGCGTACGAGCGCGCGCCCCACCACGTACCGGATGACCCTGCCGACGAGTTCGGGGGCGATTACCGCGAGGAGATCCCGCAGCGGGCGGCGCGGGTACCCCGCGGTCCGCGCGGCGGGTACTCCGGAGGTGCGGACTCGCCGCGGTCCCTCGGCCGTACGCTGGTGATCCTGGTCCTCCTGCTGCTCGGCGGGGCGGTGGCGTACGCGGTCCTCTTCATGCCCGGCGACGGGAAGACCCCCACCGGGCAGGCCGCCCCGACGACCACCAAGCCGAGCACGGCACCGACCACGGCACCGACCACGGCACCTGCCACGAAGCAGCCCACCAAGGCGCCCACCGCGCAACCCCCCGCCGACCCGTCCGCCCCGGCGCTCGCCGCCGGGTACTCGGTGCGGCAGGACCCGGAGGGGTTCCGGATCGGCGTGCCGGACGGCTGGCGGCGGAGTCCGATCAACGACGCGGGGCAAGTCCGCTACACCAGCGGTGACTTCACGATGATCGTGGTGCCGGGCCGGGACAGCGTCCGTGACAACGGCGCCGACCCGCTGGAGTACCAGAACTCCAAGGAGCGCGAGCTGGAGCCGTGGCGCGCGTCCAGCTGGTCGGGGGCCGAGCGGACCCGCCGGGTCGACATCGGCAGGACGGCGACGGCCACCGGAAGTTACTGGTGGCTGGACGGCACGGGCCGCGAGGTCTTCGTCCGCAACCTGGCCCTCGTCGACGGCGGCAGGTACCACGTCGTCCAGGTCATCGGCCCGTACGCCGAGCGCGACAAGGTCGGCGAGATCCACGACGAGGCCACCAGGGCGTTCCGCCCGGGGCGCTGAAGCGGAAGGATCGCCACCGGCGCCTGGTCACAGTGCTGTTCCTATGGCCGCCCCGAGGTTCCGCCGCCCGTACCCCCCTCCGTAACCTGTTCTCCGAAGGAATGGGCGGGGGCAAGTGGAACATTCTCAGAGCACAGGTGAGGGACTGCTGCTCGCCGGACGCTACCGGCTGGGCGAGTCCATCGGGCGCGGCGGCATGGGCAAGGTCTGGCGCGCGCACGACGAGGTACTGCACCGCGTGGTGGCGGTGAAGGAGTTGACGGCCGGTCGTTTCGTGGGCGAGGCCGACCGCCTCGTGCTGCACGCCCGGACGCAGAAGGAGGCGCGGGCGGCCGCCCGGATCACGCACCCGGGTGTGGTGACCGTCCACGACGTCCTCGAACACGACAACCGGCCGTGGATCGTCATGCAGTACGTCGACGGGCCCTCGCTCGCCGACGCGGCGAAGGAGGCCGGCACGATCGAGCCGCGCGAGGCGGCCAGGATCGGGCTGCACGTCGTCGGCGCGCTCCGGGCCGCGCACTCCGCCGGGGTGCTGCACCGGGACGTCAAGCCGGGCAACGTCCTGCTCGCGCGCGACGGCCGCGTCCTGATCACCGACTTCGGGATCGCGGCGATCGAGGGGGACTCGACGATCACGCGGACCGGCGAGATCGTCGGCTCGATCGACTATCTGGCGCCCGAGCGGGTGCGCGGCGGCGATCCGGGCCCGGCCTCGGACCTGTGGTCCCTGGGCGCGACGCTGTACGCGGCGGTGGAGGGCACCTCGCCGTTCCGCCGTACGTCTCCGATCAGCACCATGCAGGCCGTGGTGACCGAGGAGCCGCCGCACCCGGAGAAGGCGGGGCCGCTGGCGCCCGTCATCGTGGCCCTGCTGCGCAAGGACCCGGCCCAGCGCCCGCGCGCGGACGAGGCCGAGCGGATGCTCCTCGACGCGATGGAGGGCCGCCGCCCCGAGGCGGCGCAGGCGTACGTGCCGACCCAGCGCGTCACCCGCGAGGACCTGGAATCGGCGCCGGGCGGCAGGAGCCAGGCCGGCGGAGCGGGTACGACGGACGGCGCCGGCGCGGACACGGACCCGGGCGACGGCGGTGCTCCCGCCGAGCACGGCACGGGCGCGGGCTCGACCCGGAAGTCCACGGCCCAGTGGCCCCAGCCGCCGCAGCCGTCCGACGCCTCGCACGCGTCCCCGCAGCAGTCGCCCCCCACTCTGGTGCCGACGACGGCCCCCGCGTCGGGCCGCGGCCGCTGGCGTACCGCCGTCCTCGCCGCGCTGCTCGCCGGGCTGGTCGCGGGTGGCGCGGTGTTCGCCGCCATGAACTACGTGGGCGGCGACCGCGCCGGAGGCGAGGGCCGGACCTCGGCCCCCGCCTCGTCCCCGGCCACCAAGCAGGCCGCGGGCGGACTGCCGGCCGGCTGGCACCGGGTCGAGGACGAGGCGGGCTTCAGCCTCGCCGTGCCCGACGGCTGGAAGCGGATGAAGGAGGGCGACCAGATCGACTACACCCCGGACAACGGCCGCCACCGCATCCGGATCAGCATCGACAAGAAGCCCGACTTCGAGAACGCGTACATGCACGCCCTGGACCTGGAGAAGGTCCTGGAGAAGCGGATGGACTACGTCCGGGTCAAGCTCACCCAGAACACCTATCGCGACCAGGTCCGCTCGGCGCTCTGGGAGTTCACCTGGACCGAGAAGCAGAACTTCCCCGGTCCCCGGCACGCGATCGACCAGATGTACTTCGAGGACGACGGCACGGAGTACGCCGTGTACATGTCCTCGCCGGAGTCCAGCTGGGAGACCACCCGCGAGCAGTTCGACATCGTCCTCCAGCACTGGCGGACCCCGGGCCACTGAGCAGGCCCGAACGGCGGCCGGGTGCGGAGAATTTTTCTCCGCGCCCGGCCTCCGCTGGTCGTAAGCCGCTGATCAGGGCTTATGTGCCAGTGATCGCTGGCGCAATGTGCGCACCCGGTGAAAACGCATTACCGACGGGTACCCAAAGGGCGTGAGGCGGCTTACGCTCGGCCTCATGACGGACTCGCAGGCCCTCGCCGCCCCTTCGGACTCCGACGCCCCCGCCGCGAAGGCCGGAGCCGCCGCCCCCGCCGGCGCGACCAACCCGGTCGCCCCCGCGCCCGCCGGTGCGCGGACCGCCGCCGACGTCGTGACGCCCGAGGTGGTCGCCCGCCTCACCCGCGGCGTCGTCGGCTCCGGCCGGACCGCCAACCACACCCCCTTCACCGGGGAGAAGCTGGCGGACCTGCCCGAGTCCACCCCCGAGGACGTCGCCGAGGCGTTCCGGCGCGCGCGTCGCGCCCAGAGCGCCTGGGCCGCCACCCCGGTCAGGACCCGCGCCGCCGTCCTCCTCCGCTTCCACGACCTCGTCCTCCAGCGCCAGTCCGAGGTCCTCGACCTCATCCAGCTGGAGACCGGCAAGGCGCGGCTGCACGCCCACGAGGAGGTGCAGGCGGTCGCCGTCGCCGCCCGCCACTACGGCCGCAAGGCCGCCTCCTACCTGCGCGCCAAGCGCCACACCGGAGTCGTACCGACCCTCACCAAGGTCACCGAACTGCGCCAGCCGCGCGGCGTCATCGGCCAGATCGCGCCGTGGAACTACCCGCTCGAACTCTCCGTCGGCGACGCCCTGCCCGCCTTCGTCTCCGGCAACGCCGTCGTCATGAAGCCCGACACGGAGACCGCGCTCACCGCGCTCTGGGCCCGTGACCTGCTCGTCGAGGCCGGTCTGCCCGCCGAGGTCTTCCAGGTCGTCCTCGGCGACGGTCCGGTCGTCGGCCCCGAGGTCGTCAAGTACGCCGACTACGTCTCCTTCACCGGCTCCACCCGCACCGGCCGCGAGGTCGCCCAGGGCGCCGCGGCCCGCCTCGTCGGCGTCTCCCTCGAACTCGGCGGCAAGAACGCGATGCTCGTCCTCGCGGACGCCGACATCGAGAAGGCCGCCGCCGGCGCCGTCCGCGCCTGCTTCTCCTCCGCAGGCCAGCTCTGCATCTCCATCGAGCGGCTGTACGTGCACGAGTCCGTCGCCGACGCGTTCCTTGAGCGCTTCGCCGCCCGCACCAAGGCCATGCGGCTCGGCAGCTCCCTCGCGTACGGCGCCGACATGGGCTCCCTCGTCGGCGAGCGGCAGCTGGAGACGGTCACCAAGCACGTCGAGGAAGCCGTCGCCAAGGGCGCCACGCTCGTCGCCGGCGGCGTCGCCCGCCCCGACATCGGCCCCCTCTTCTACGAGCCGACCATCCTCGACGGCGTCGAGGCCCCCATGGCCGTCTGCGCCGAGGAGACCTTCGGCCCGGTCGTCTCCGTCTACCGCTTCACGGACGGTGACGAGGTGATCGACCTCGCCAACGGCACCCCGTACGGCCTGAACTCCTCCGTCTGGACCAAGGACTCCCGCCGCGGCCACGCCGTCGCCGCCCGGCTCCGCACCGGCACCGTCAACATCAACGAGGGATACGCCCCCGCCTACGGCAGCGTGCAGTCCCCGATGGGCGGCATGAAGGACTCCGGCCTCGGCCGCCGCCACGGCTCCGAGGGCATCCTCAAGTACACCGAGGCCCAGACCGTCGCCCAGCAGCGGCTCATCCCCCTCGCGCCCTCCTTGGGGATGGACGACGAGAAGTACGCGGCCTTCATGAGCGCGTCCCTGAAGGCGATGAAGGCCCTGCGCCTGCGCTGACCCCCTGCCGGGGCGGTCTCCTCGGCCGCCCCGGTCCCCCGACCTTCCCGCCCCTTTCCGTACGAGGAGAGCCATGACCGCGGTACCCCCTACCCAAAATCAGGAGCAGGCGGAGGACGCCGCATACGACTACGACGTGCTCGTCGTCGGCTCCGGCTTCGGCGGTTCGGTCACCGCCCTCCGCCTCACCGAGAAGGGCTACCGGGTCGGCGTCCTGGAGGCCGGCCGCCGCTTCACCCGCGCGACCCTGCCGAAGAACTCCTGGGACGTGAAGAACTTCCTGTGGGCGCCGACGCTCGGCCTGTACGGCATCCAGCGCATCCACCTGCTCGGCAACGTCATGGTGCTCGCCGGCGCGGGCGTCGGCGGCGGCTCGCTGAACTACGCCAACACCCTCTACGAGCCGCTCGCGCCGTTCTTCGACGACCCGCAGTGGAAGGACATCACGGACTGGCGCGAGGAGCTGAGCCCCTACTACGACCAGGCCAAGCGCATGCTGGGCGTCCGGATCAACCCGACCATGACCCCCTCGGACGTCCACCTCAAGGCGACCGCGCAGTCCATGGGCATCGGCGACACCTTCCACATGGCGCCCGTCGGCGTCTTCTTCGGCGACGGCAAGGACGGCGACGGGACCGCGAAGGCGAAGCCCGGCGGCGAGGTGGCCGACCCGTTCTTCGGCGGGGCGGGACCCGCCCGCAAGGCCTGCACCGAGTGCGGCGAGTGCATGACCGGCTGCCGGCACGGCGCCAAGAACACCCTCAACGAGAACTACCTCTACCTCGCCGAGAAGGCCGGCGCGGTCGTCCACCCGATGACCTCGGTCGTCGCGGTCACCGAGGACTCGCGCGGCGGCTACGCCGTCAAGACCCTCCCCTCCGACAACCGGCGGAAGGGCAAGGGCCGCACCTTCACGGCCCGCAAGGTCGTCATCGCCGCCGGCACCTACGGCACCCAGACCCTGCTGCACCGGATGAAGGACACCGGCCTGCTGCCCCGGATCTCCGCCCGGCTCGGCGAGCTGACCCGTACCAACTCCGAAGGCCTCGTCGGCTCGCAGACCACCGACCGGCGCTACCGCAAGAAGCACGGCAAGGAGAAGGCCGACTTCACCCGCGGCGTCGCCATCACCTCCTCGATCCACCCCGACGAGAACACCCACATCGAGCCCGTCCGGTACGGCAAGGGCTCCAACTCGATGGGCGCGCTCACCATCCTCCAGGTGCCCTACGGCGCCCACCGGGTCCGCAGGTGGCTGCTCGAGATCGTCAAGCACCCCGCGCTCGCCGCCCGCTCGCTCTCCAACCGGCGCTGGTCGGAGCGGACCATCATCGGCCTCGTCATGCAGTCCCTGGACAACTCGCTGACCACCTACCGCAAGCCCGGCGGCATCGGAAAGGGCCTGCTCACCGCACGCCAGGGCCACGGCGCCCCCAACCCGACGCAGATCGAGGCGGCGACCCGGGCCGCGAGCCTGCTCGCCGAGGAGATCAACGGCTTCGCCGGCTCCAACGTCGGCGAGCTGATGGGCACCCCGCTCACCGCCCACTTCCTCGGCGGCTGCCCGATCGGCGCCGACGCCGACTCCGGCGTCATCGACCCGTACCACCGCCTCTACGGCCACCCCGGGATCTCCGTCGTCGACGGTGCGGCCGTCTCCGCCAACCTCGGCGTCAACCCGTCCCTGACCATCACCGCCCAGGCCGAGCGGGCCATGTCCTTCTGGCCGAACAAGGGCGAGGAGGACCCGCGCCCGCGGCAGGGGGAGGCGTACGCGCGGATCGCGGCGGTCGAGCCGAAGTCCCCCGCGGTCCCGGCCGAGGCCTTCGGCGCCCTGCGGCTGCCGTTCCTCGGCATGCCGGCGGTCCCGCCGAAGAAGCCCTGAGACATGGAAGGGCGCTGCACCCCCCTCCGAGTGCAGCGCCCCTCCAGCTCTGGTGTTGCTGCATAGATGACCTTCGGCCCCCGCGATTGGTTGTAGCGGTTGCACAGGATCTTCATGTGACGCGCGTCACTCCGGGGGAGCGGGCGTGAAGAAGGGCCCCGTGCCCGCGATTCCGGTCGCGGCACGGGGCCCTTGAGGTCGGCACCGGTGTCAGGGCAGCGGCGGTGCCGAGCGAGGCGGCGCCGGGGGGTTGCGCCGCGGGGGAGGGGGGTTCGGGGGAGTTCTCGGGGGTTCCGGGGGACGCGGGATTCGGGAGATCGGCCGGATGCGGCCGGCCCCGGGCGTCCCCGGGACCGACCGCCCTTTCTGGGTGACCGGGCTGCTGTCCCCTGCTGTCCGGTCACGTGCGCTGGTGCGAGGTCCCACGACGTACTTGACGTACGCCACACGCCCCAGCGAAGCCACGCGTGGTTTCCTTCGGGCCCGCCCCTGGCTGGCACGGACACCCGGACCAACGAAGCCCGCCCGCGGCCGGTCACGCGCCGTACGGGTGAGACCGGGCCCGAACGCGGGTGCGGTCGGTGACGAGGTCCTTCCGGGGCGCTCTCGGGCGTTCCTGTGTGATGCGCGGCCTCAGACGCGGCCGCGGCACAGCTCAAGGAGCGTCATCGCGAGCGCCGTACCCGGCTTGCCCACCGCGTCCCTGTAGTGGGCGAGGACCTCCATCTCACGGGCGAGGTTCACCCGGCGGCCGCCGGAGGAGATGCGGGCCTCCTGGATGACGGCCGAGACGGCCATCCGTTCCTGGATGAGACCGATGATCCGGTCGTCGAGCGCGTCGATGCGCTCCCGCGCGTCACCGATCAGCGTCGCCGCCTCGTCGGTCCGGGCGCCGGTCTTCTCGGTCTGGGTCATCGCGGTCATGTCGGGCTCCTCGTGGTGTGGGACGCCCTGGAGCGACACCGCCCGGAACAAGCAGAACGCCCCGGGCCTTGTCGGCCCGGGGCGCCTGGGAAGTCGCTTGTCAGTTGCTCAAGCAGCACGACCATGGCAGCCGGTGGGCCGGTTGCCATAGGTAAAGACGAAGGTCGTGAGCTTGCGCATGGCGACAGTATGGACCCCGCCGACGGGACCGGGCCAACCCGGGTTCGGATGGTGAGACGAAAAGAGCGGGTGGCGCGCCGGTAGAATCGACAAATAGCCCCCCTTTCGAGGGACCCTTTCCTACCGCCGGAAGGCCGCCGTAGTGTCATCAGCGCCCACCGCTGCCGCGCCCGACGTCTCCAACCCGGACGTAGTCCTCGTTGTCGACTTCGGCGCCCAGTACGCCCAGCTCATCGCCCGTCGCGTCCGCGAGGCCCGGGTCTACAGCGAGATCGTCCCGTCCACCATGCCGGTGGCCGAGATGCTGGCCAAGAACCCGAAGGCGATCATCCTCTCCGGCGGCCCGTCCTCCGTGTACGCGGAGGGCGCCCCGCGCCTCGACCGCGCGATCTTCGAGGCGGGCGTCCCCGTCTTCGGCATGTGCTACGGCTTCCAGCTGATGGCGACGACCCTCGGTGGCACCGTCGACAACACCGGCGCCCGCGAGTACGGCCGCACCCCGCTGCACGTCTCCAAGGCCGGCTCCACCCTCTTCGAGGGCACCCCCGTCGAGCAGTCGGTGTGGATGTCGCACGGCGACGCCTGCTCCGCCGCCCCCGAGGGCTTCTCCGTCACCGCGTCCACGGACGTCGTGCCGGTCGCCGCCTTCGAGAACGACGAGAAGAAGCTGTACGGCGTCCAGTACCACCCCGAGGTGCTGCACTCCACGCACGGCCAGCAGATCCTGGAGCACTTCCTCTACCGCGGCGCCGGCATCCAGCCCAGCTGGACCACCGGCAACGTCATCGAGGAGCAGGTCGCGGCCATCCGCGCCCAGGTCGGCGACAAGCGCGCCATCTGCGGCCTCTCCGGCGGCGTCGACTCCGCCGTGGCCGCCGCGCTCGTGCAGAAGGCCATCGGCTCGCAGCTCACCTGCGTCTACGTCGACCACGGCCTGATGCGCAAGGGCGAGACCGAGCAGGTCGAGAAGGACTTCGTGGCCGCCACCGGCGCCAACCTGGTCGTCGTCGACGCGCAGGAGCGCTTCCTGAACGCGCTCGCCGGCGTCTCCGACCCGGAGACCAAGCGGAAGATCATCGGCCGCGAGTTCATCCGCGTCTTCGAGCAGGCGCAGCTGGAGATCCTCCAGGAGGAGGGCCCCGAGGTCGCGTTCCTCGTCCAGGGCACCCTGTACCCGGACATCGTCGAGTCCGGCGGCGGCACCGGCACCGCCAACATCAAGTCGCACCACAACGTGGGCGGCCTCCCCGACGACATCGAGTTCCAGCTCGTCGAGCCGCTGCGCCAGCTGTTCAAGGACGAGGTCCGCATGGTCGGCCAGGAGCTCGGCCTGCCGGACGAGATCGTCCAGCGCCAGCCGTTCCCCGGCCCCGGCCTCGGCATCCGCATCGTCGGCGAGGTCACCAAGGAGCGCCTGGACCTGCTGCGCGAGGCCGACGCCATCGCCCGCGAGGAGCTCACCGCGGCCGGTCTGGACCGCGAGATCTGGCAGTGCCCGGTCGTCCTCCTCGCCGACGTCCGCTCCGTCGGCGTCCAGGGCGACGGCCGCACCTACGGTCACCCGATCGTGCTGCGCCCCGTCTCCTCCGAGGACGCCATGACGGCCGACTGGTCGCGCCTGCCCTACGAGGTGCTGGCCAAGATCTCGACCCGCATCACCAACGAGGTCGCCGACGTCAACCGGGTCGTCCTCGACGTCACCAGCAAGCCCCCGGGCACCATCGAGTGGGAGTAATCGCTCCCTGAGGTGTCCGAAGCCGTCGTCCCGGTCCTCCGGGGCGGCGGCTTCGTCGTGTTCACGTCCGGACTCTGGTGACTTGCCCTGGCGGGCGTTACCTTCCGGCGCATGAGCGTGATACCGGACCCCGTACCCGTCGAACGGCTCCACTTCGCCATGCCGCCCGTCCACGCGACGGCCGAGGAGGAACGCACCCACCGCAAGCAGCGGCTCGCGGGCGCCCTCCGCCTCTTCGGACGGCTCGGGTACGAGGAAGGCGTCTCGGGCCACATCACCGCCCGCGACCCCGAGTTCGCCGACTGCTTCTGGGTGAACCCCTTCGGGATGCCGTTCGACGAACTCACCGCGAGCGACCTCATCCTGGTCAACGGCGACGGGCAGGTCGTCAGCGGAAGCCAGCACGTGAACCAGGCCGCCTTCACCGTCCACGCCGAGGTACACCGTGCCAGGCCCGACGCCGTCGCCGTCGTCCACACCCACTCCCCGCACGGCCGCACGCTCGCCGCGCTCGGCGAACTCCTCGACCCGATCACCCAGGAGGCCTGCGCCTTCTACCAGGACCACGCCCTCTACGACGCCTACACGGGCGTCACCGTCGACGCCGAGGAAGGCCGCCGGATCGCCGTCGCCCTCGGCACCTTCAAGGCGATCGTGCTCCGCAACCACGGGCTGGTCACCGTCGGCGGCTCCGTCGACGCCGCCGCCTGGTGGTTCATCGCCATGGAACGCTGCGCGCGGATCCAACTGGCCGCCCGCGCCGCCGGCAAGCCCGTCCTCATCGACCACCGCGACGCGGTCGCCACCCGCGAACAGCTCGGCAGCGACCTCGTCGCCTGGATCAACTACCAGCCCCTCTGGCGCAGGATCAGCCGAGCGGAGCCCGAACTCCTGTCGTAACACCATCGCTTCACCCTTCTGTACGTCAATGGGACGACGCGGCAATCACTCTCCGGCGGGGCGCACGCGGCAGGTGCGAGAGCCGCCGGTGCGGCACAATTCCGTGGAATCAACGGTTGGTTGGCCCTTCGGGACGCACCGGTACGTGTCATGAAGTGAGCTCGGGAAGTGAGCACCGTGGCGGTTCAAGAGGCGAGACAGTACGGCGAGCACGCGACGGCCTGCGCCGGCTGCGCCCACTGCGGACAGACCGGCCACCGGCGCGCGGTCGCCGCGTTCCTCGCCCGGCGCGACGAACTCGCCGCCGGGCACGGCGTCCCCGCGGCCGTCGCCCACTCGCCGGTCGCCGCCCGCCAGTGGGTCTCCGACGAGCTCGCCCAGTCCGCCCGCGCCGTCGCCGTCCGCGGCCGGGAGGCCGGGCTCGCCTGGCTCGACCGGGTCCGGCGCGGCGGCCTCGGCGCCGTCTGGGGCTCCGTCCTCGCCCTCCTCCTCGGCCAGGCCCTCACCGCGATCGAGGCCGGCTGGACCGGCGCCCGCACGGCCGGCCTCTGCACCGCCCTGGTCCTCGCCGTCCTGCTCAGCGCCGCCGCCCACGCCCACCGGGCCCGCGGCGGTCTCCTCGCCCCTCTGATCGGCGAGGACAACCGGCTCTCCACCACCCGCGCCGTCGCCGCCGCCTGGCTGCTCCTCCTCGGTTACACCCTCCTCTTCCTCGCGTTCCGTTCCTCCGACGCGACCGCCTTCGGTCTTGCCCGCGGCGCGGGCCTCCTCACCGGCCTGGCCCTGGTCTCGGCCGTCACCGTCACCGCCCGTCTCGTCGTCTCCCGGGGCATCGCCTCCCGTCGCCTCCAGAAGGTGCGCGCCGACCGTCCGCGCGCCGCCGACCTGCTCTGCGACGACAGCGGCCGCGCCAGCCTCGCCGACGTCCAGTACCTCCTCGTCTCCGTCGCCGTCCCGGCCCTCGCCGCCGTAGGCCTCGCCCGCGACCCCGCCCGGCTGCCCGAGGTGCCCTGGTCCCTCGTCCTGCTCCTCGCCGTCTCGGCGGCCTGGCACCTCGCCGCGAAGTGCACCGAGGGCGTCCGCCCCACGATCCACTCCGTCGTCCGGTCCCGGGAGGCCGGCGACCTCGACGCCCCCATCCGGATCGGCGACGACATCGAGATCCGCGGCTGCGGCTTCGTCCCGCCCGGCGCCGCCGCCCCCGACCCGCTCACCCGGCTCGTCGTCCGCATCGGCGCCGTCCACGCCCATGTGCCGCTGGTGCCCGTCCCCGGCGGCTTCGCCAACCCCACCGACGCCGCCCTGACCGTCCCCCTCCCGGCCGACGTGGAACCGGGCCTGGTCGAGGTCTCCGTCGTGACGGCCGCCGGCGTGGAGACCAACCGGGTCACGATCGACGTCGTCGACTGACCGTCCGGCCCCCTTCCCGTGTCCCCGGCCCCGCGTGCGAGGAGAATCGATCCGCGAACAGTCGTACGGGGCGTGGAGAGGTGACCGACGATGACGGGACCAGCGGACCGGGACCGAACGAACGAGCCGGGCGGCACGGACGGACGCGCCACGAGCGGGCAGGGCGCCACGGGCGGGCCGGATGCCGTCTCCGGAGCCGGGCGGACGGCCCGGTGGAGGGTGGCGGCCGAGAAGGGGAAGGCGGTGGCCTCCCGCTACGCACTCCTTCCTTTGCGGATCTTCCTCGGGGTGACGTTCGTCTACGCGGGGCTCGACAAGCTCACCGACTCCGGCTTCTTCGCCGACACCGGCAGCGGCTCCATCGGCGAGATGATGCGCGGGGTCCGCGACTCGTCCGCGATCCCCGCCCTCGTCGACCTCGCACTCAAGAACCCCGCCGGCTTCGGCTACGCCATCGCCTTCGGAGAGATCGCCGTCGGGATCGGGACGCTCCTCGGTCTCTACGCCCGCCTGGCGGCGCTCGGCGGCGCGCTGATCTCGCTGAGCCTCTGGCTGACCGTGAGCTGGCAGGTGAACCCGTACTACCTCGGCAACGACCTCGCCTATCTGATGGCCTGGCTCCCGCTGCTGCTCGCCGGCGCGTCGGTGCTTTCGGTGGACCGGCTTTTGGCCGAACGGCGCCGTATTCGATAGGCGACCCAGGTCACCAGGCCGGCCGTGCCCAGGCCGCCGCAGAGGAGGGGGATCACCGCGTACCACGGTGCCGTCCAGGCGCCGGCGGCGTCGCCCGCGTAGACCGCGGCAAGGGCGAGGGCGGTGAGGCCGGCGAGCAGCCGGCCGGGACGGAACTCATGAAGCAGCACGGGTGACCTCCACCTGTCCGATGCCGACCTCGAGCGAGAGGTCCAGGGTGCCCGCCGGGGTGGTCCCGGCCGGCGGCTGGATCGTGCGGGTCACGTCACGGTCCGGCGAGATGTCGATGTCGTTGGCCAGCTCGCCCGGCAGCCGGAGATCGCCGAGGCCCACCTGGGCACGCACCTTCACGACCGCGTTCTTCGGGACGATCACCTTCAGCTGCCCGGCGCCCACCTCGGCCGTCGTCGAGACCGTCGAGCCGGCCGGGACCGGAAGCGCGGACAGATCGAGCGTGCCGACCCCGGTGCCCACCTCGTAGTGGGGCTGCACGGCGGTGACGGACGCCGGCTTCCACGTCGCCCGCATCCAGTCCGTGGTGATCTCCTTGGGCAGCGCCGTGGCGAGGGCGAGAAGCCCCGCCGTGAGCACCATGAGGAAGATCGTGCCGAAGCCGGTGCGGCCGAGGAAGCTGCTGACGACAAGGCCCAGGCCGTACACCGCGAGGGCCGCCGCGAGGCCGACCTGCAGGCTGGTGCCCAGCGGATGGTCTTCCCAGGTCACGGCGGTGCCGATGACGGCCGCGATCGAGGCGAACAGCTGGACGAGGCCGGCGATGGAGCGCGGGCTGCGCCGGACGGAGGGCTGCGGGCGCCCCGGGGCCGCCGGAGGGGGCCCCCACTGTCTGCCGGGCTTCGGCACCTCGCCGTCCACCTTGCCGTCGGCGTCCAGGACGCCGTGCGGCCCCCACAGATAGCCCACGGCCACCTTGCCCGTCGAGCCGTCCTTCACAATCGGGTCCTTCCACCAGGAGGGGAACTCGACCATCGGCGGGGCCTTGGTCTCGGGAGGAGCGTCCGCACCCACCAGGGCGGCGGCCGCCGACTCCAGCCGGCTGCCCTCGGGCACCACCACACTCGCCTGCCGGCGCCGCGACCAGACGGCGGCCGCGGACACCACGAACCCGACCAGCAGGGCGGAGCCCAGCATCGTCCCGCTGTGCAGCATCGACAGGAAGATCCCGCAGCCCACCAGGGCCATCAGGACGGCGGCCAGCGAAGCGCCGGAGACCCGGCCCGTCAGCAGCCTGCGCCCCTCGTTCTCCTCCTCGCCCGCGAGCGGGATCAGCAGCCAGGCGAAGCCGTAGAAGATCAGCCCGATGCCGCCCGGCACCGCGAGCACGCCGACCACCACCCGGAAGATCACCGGGTCGAGGTCGAAGTACCGGCCGAGGCCGCCGCAGACTCCGCCCATGACCTTGCTGCCGCGCGAGCGCTGCAGGGGCGGGGCGGGAACGGCCTCCGCCGGCGGCGGGGCCTCGTGCTGCGAAGGCGTCGAACTCGTCATGCGTCCATGGTGACCGCCCGTGACGCCCAGCGGCACCGGGACCGACCCTGGCCCGACCCTGATATTCGGGACCCCCTCGTCCCCGAGGCGGTACCAGGGACGATCTCAGGGCCGACCCTGATGTCCCGGGCGGGCCGAACGTGTGACGATCGGTGCATGTCCGCAACCGCTCGTGTCACCGACACCGACGAACCGCCCGTGCGCAGGCTCTACCGAAGCGCCGACGGGCGGTGGCTCGGCGGTGTCGCGCGGGGACTCGCAGGGCATCTCGGCCTGCCGGTCGTCTGGGTGCGGACCGTCTTCCTCGTCCTCTGCTTCATGGACGGACTCGGTCTATTGATCTACGCAGCCTTCTGGATCGTCGTCCCGCTGGGCGTCGGAGGCAGGACCCTCCCGCGCCCCCTCTTCGAGACCACCCCCGACGGGCGGCGCAGACTGCGCAAGCCCGACCGGGGGCAGGTCCTCGCCCTGATAGCGCTCGCGATCGGCGGCGCGGTCCTCATCGGGAACATCAGCGTCGACAACGAGTCCGGACGGTACATCTGGCCGGGGATCCTGGTCTGCGGTGGCGTCGCCATGGTCTGGCGCCAGGCGGACAACGCCCGCCGGGCCAGCTGGACCGACGCCGGGCGCCGCCGCCGCGCCTTCCAGCTCGTCCGCGGGCTCGTCGGAGTCGCCCTGGTCGGCACGGGCCTCGCGGTGTTCGTGGTGGTCCGCGGCTCCGTCGCCCAGCTGGGCACGGCGCTCACCGCGGCGGTCGCCGTCCTCACCGGGATAGCGCTGCTCGCCGGCCCCTGGCTCGTCCGGATGTCCCAGGACCTCACGGAGGAGCGCACCATGCGCATCCGCGCCCAGGAGCGGGCCGAGGTCGCGGCCCACGTCCACGACTCCGTGCTGCACACCCTCACCCTGATCCAGCGCAACGCCGATGACGCCGGCGAGGTCCGCAGGCTTGCCCGCGCCCAGGAGCGGGAACTGCGGAACTGGCTCTACAAGCCCGAGGGCACCGGCAAGGACGAGGAGCCCGAGACCGTCGCGGAGGCGGTGAAGAGGGCCGCCGCCGAGGTCGAGGACAAGCACGGGGTGCCGCTCGAGGTCGTCGTGGTCGGCGACTGCCCGCTCGACGAGGGACTGTCCGCGCAGATGCAGGCCGCGCGCGAGGCGATGGTCAACGCCGCCAAGTACGGTGGCGAGGGCGGGGCCGTGCAGGTCTACGCCGAGGTGGAGGGCCGCACGGTCTTCGTCTCGGTACGGGACCGGGGGCCGGGCTTCGACCTGGATTCCGTACCCGAGGACCGGATGGGCGTACGAGAATCGATCATCGGCCGGATGCAGCGCTACGGCGGTTCGGCCCGGTTGCGGTCACCGCAGGGCGGGGGCACCGAAGTGGAGCTCGAGATGGAGAGGGCGGCGGACGAATGAGCGACGAGACCGGAGCAGCGACCGGGACCGAAGCGGGGGCGGCGGGCGCGGAGCGGCGGGTGCGGGTGGTCCTCGTCGACGACCACCGGATGTTCCGCACCGGCGTGCAGGCCGAGATCGGCCGGACCGACATCACCGGGGTCGAGGTGGTCGGCGAGGCCGCCGACGTCGACCAGGCGGTCACCGTCATCACCACGACCCGCCCCGAGGTCGTCCTCCTCGACGTGCACCTTCCCGGCGGCGGCGGCGTCGAGGTGCTGCGGCGGTGCGCGAGTCTGATGAGCGCGCCGGAGGACCCGGTCCGCTTCCTCGCCCTGTCCGTCTCGGACGCCGCCGAGGACGTGATCGGGGTGATCCGGGGCGGGGCGCGCGGCTATGTCACCAAGACGATCACCGGCACGGACCTGGTCGACTCGATCTTCCGAGTCCAGGAGGGCGACGCCGTCTTCTCGCCGCGGCTCGCCGGGTTCGTCCTGGACGCCTTCGCCTCGACGGACGCGCCGCCGGTGGACGAGGACATGGACCGGCTCACCCAGCGGGAGCGGGAGGTGCTCAGACTGATCGCCCGGGGATACGCGTACAAGGAGATCGCCAAGCAGCTCTACATCTCGGTGAAGACGGTCGAGTCGCACGTCTCGGCGGTCCTGCGCAAGCTCCAGCTCTCCAACCGGCACGAGCTGACCCGCTGGGCCACCGCCCGCCGCCTGGTCTGACCCCGGCCCGCCCGCGCCAGGCCGGCCGTGCCAGGCCGCCCGCGCCAGGCCGTCCCGTCCGGGCGTCCTCGGTGGGTGGGTTGTTCGTCAGCTCACTCGGGTGGCTCCGGCGAAGGGCATCTCGTCGATGGGGGCGATGCGGATGGGCGCGCCGGGACGGGGGGCGTGGATCATCTGGCCGCCGCCGATGTAGAGGCCGACGTGGCTGATGCCGGAGTAGAAGAAGACCAGGTCGCCGGGGGCGAGCTCGGAGCGGGAGACGCGTCGGCCGGCGTTGATCTGGGTGTACGTGGTGCGGGGGAGGGAGACGCCGGCCGCGCGCCAGGAGGCCTGGGTGAGGCCGGAGCAGTCGTAGGCGGAGGGGCCCGTCGCCCCCCACACGTAAGGCTTGCCGAGCTGGGCGCGGGCGAAGGAGATGGCCTCGGCGGCCCGCGAGTTCGGGGCGGTCACCGGGCCGCGCTCGCCGCCCGACGAGCGGTCGGCCCGCGCGGGGGAGGAGCCGGGGGCGGTGCCGGTTCCCGTGGTGGAGCCGTCGCGGCCGGCGGTGGCGGCCTCGTACCGTGCGCGTTCCTCGGCGGTGAGGCGGGCGAGGAGGGACCTGGCCTCCGCGAGCTTGGCGACCACGGACGCCTTCTGCCGGCGCAGCTCCTCCTCGTGCGCGCGCAGGGCGGTGAGGCGCCCGGCGGACTCGCCGCGCAGCTGCCGGAGCGCGGCGAGTTCTCGCCGTACGGCGCCGATGGCGACCGCCTGCCGGTCGCCCGCCTTCTCGGCGAGCGCGGCCCGCTCCAGGTACTCGTCGGGGTCGGAGGTGAGGGCCAGCTGGACCGCCGGGTCGAGCCCTCCGGAGCGGTACTGGGCGGCGGCCATGGCCCCGAGCCCGTCGCGGGCGGTGTTGAGCCGCTGGGTCCTGCGGGCCGCCTCGTCCCGCAGCCTGTCGAACGCGGCACGGGCCTCGTCGGCCTTCTCCTTCGCCCCGTTGTACCGCTCGGTCGCGACCTCGGCCTCCTCGTACAGCCGGTCGACCTTCGCCTTGACCTGGGCCGTGGTGGGCCGGGGGTCCGCGTGCCCGGACCCCTCGAAGAGCGTCGCCGTCGCCGCGGAGGCGAGGGCGAGCGTGGCGGCGGTGCGGACCGCCTGACCGCCGAGGGGGGACTGTTTGGACTTCCGGTGCGCTGCCACGAGGGCGGGTCACATCCTCTCCCTGAGGGGGGCGGTGCCCGCCGGGCCGACGGCGGCCGCCACAGGGGAGACGGCCGCCGCCGGGTTTTCTCGGCGGGGGTGACCGACGGCCGCCGGATCGCCGGCGGCGTTGGGGAGCCGGTCACCTGGTGGAGGACGCTAAACCTGGGGTCACGCCCCGGCGGCGAGTTGATCGCTATTGGCGCCAGATGACGGAACAGGGACCGGTACCGACCGCCCGCGGTGGGCGACCTGGGGCATTCCGGTGGCCTGCCGACCGAAGCGCCGAAGCGAGTGGACCCAGCCGGAGAGCGGTGCTAGGGCCCCGGTTAGGCTCCGCCCCATGGACGTACTCATCAATGTCTTCGTCGCCCTGCACATCATCGGCATCGCCTCGCTGCTCGGCGGGTTCCTCACCCAGATGAAGGCGATGGGCGCCGGTACGGCCCGCTTCAGCCCCGCGATGCTGCACGGCGCGCTGACCATGCTGATCACCGGCGTCGCGCTCGTCGGCCTCAACCAGGCCGACGACCAGACCGTGAACAACCTCAAGGTCGGCATCAAGCTCGCGATCCTCGTCGTGATCCTCGGACTCGTCTACGTCAAGCGGGACGAGGAGCGGGTCGACAAGGGCCTCTTCGCCGCCGTCGGCGGCCTGACCATGGCGAACATCTTCATCGCGACCCTCTGGGTGTGAGCCCTTCCACAGCCTCCGTTCCGAAGGCGGGCCCGGATGTCCGTGGGGCGTCCTAGACTCGTGAGGCGATGAGCAGCCTCTTTGACGACAGCTTCCTGGCAGGCCTCCAGAACCACTCCTCGGAGGAGCCCCCGCCCCACCCCGAGGACGAGCACGGCTCCCCGGCCGCGGAGGAGGTCCCGCACGACCTCTTCGGGGAGCACTTCGACGCGCCCCCGCCCCGGGACGCGCACTACCGCGACGGCGCCCCGCGCCCCGTCGTGGACCCCGCCGCGCTCCTGGAGGGGCTGAACGAGCAGCAGCGCGCCGCCGTCGTCCACACCGACACCCCGCTGCTCATCGTCGCCGGCGCCGGCTCCGGCAAGACCAGGGTGCTCACCCACCGCATCGCCCACCTCCTCGGCACGCGGCACGTCCACCCCGGCCAGATACTGGCGATCACCTTCACCAACAAGGCCGCCGGCGAGATGAAGGAGCGCGTCGAGCAGCTCGTCGGCCCGCGCGCCAACGCCATGTGGGTCATGACCTTCCACAGCGCGTGCGTCCGCATCCTGCGCCGCGAGTCGAAGAGGCTCGGCTTCACCTCCTCCTTCTCGATCTACGACGCCGCAGACTCGAAGCGGCTGATGGCCCTCGTCTGCCGCGACCTGGACCTCGACCCGAAGAAGTTCCCGCCGAAGTCCTTCAGCGCCAAGATCTCGAACCTCAAGAACGAACTGATCGACGAGGAGTCCTTCGCCGACCAGGCCGTCGACGGCTTCGAGAAGACGCTCGCCGAGGCCTACCGGATGTACCAGGCGCGGCTGCGCGAGGCCAACGCCCTGGACTTCGACGACATCATCATGACGACGGTCCACCTGCTCCAGGCGTTCCCCGACGTCGCCGAGCACTACCGCCGCCGCTTCCGCCACGTCCTCGTCGACGAGTACCAGGACACCAACCACGCCCAGTACACCCTCGTACGGGAGCTCGTCGGCACCGGCTACGACGACCTCGGCCCCGCCGAGCTGTGCGTCGTCGGCGACGCCGACCAGTCGATCTACGCCTTCCGCGGCGCCACCATCCGCAACATCCTCCAGTTCGAGGAGGACTACCCGGACGCGACGACGATCCTCCTGGAGCAGAACTACCGCTCCACCCAGACGATCCTCTCCGCCGCCAACGCCGTCATCGAGCGCAACGAGTCCCGCCGTCCCAAGAACCTCTGGACGAACGCGGGCGCCGGCGCGCAGATCACCGGCTACGTCGCGGACACCGAGCACGACGAGGCCCAGTTCGTCGCCGACGAGATCGACCGCCTCACCGACGCGGGCGACGCCAAGGCCGGAGACGTCGCCGTCTTCTACCGGACCAACGCCCAGTCCCGCGTCTTCGAAGAGATCTTCATCCGCGTCGGACTGCCCTACAAGGTCGTCGGCGGCGTGCGCTTCTACGAGCGCAAGGAAGTCCGGGACGTCCTCGCGTACCTCCGCGTCCTCGCCAACCCCGAGGACAACGTCCCGCTGCGCCGCATCCTCAACGTCCCCAAGCGGGGCATCGGCGAGCGCGCCGAGGCGATGATCGACGCCCTCTCGCTGCGCGAGAAGATCACCTTCCCGCAGGCCCTCAAGCGGGTCGACGAGGCGTACGGCATGGCCGCGCGCTCGGCGAACGCCGTCAAGCGGTTCAACGCGCTGATGGACGAGCTGCGGACCGTCGTCGAGTCCGGCGCCGGGCCCGCCGTGGTCCTGGAAGCCGTCCTGGAGCGGACCGGCTACCTGGCCGAACTCCAGGCCTCGACCGACCCGCAGGACGAGACCCGGATCGAGAACCTCCAGGAACTCGCCGCCGTCGCCCTCGAGTTCGAGCAGGAGCGCGGCGAGGAGCCCGCGACCCTCGCCGAGTTCCTGGAGAAGGTCGCCCTGGTCGCCGACTCGGACCAGATCCCGGACGAGGACGAGGAAGGCCGTGGCGTCATCACCCTGATGACGCTGCACACCGCCAAGGGCCTCGAATTCCCGGTGGTGTTCCTCACCGGCATGGAGGACGGCGTCTTCCCGCACATGCGCGCCCTCGGCCAGACGAAGGAGCTGGAGGAGGAGCGCCGCCTCGCGTACGTGGGCATCACGCGCGCGCGTGAGCGGCTCTACCTCACCCGCTCGTCGATGCGCAGCGCCTGGGGCCAGCCCTCGTACAACCCGGCCTCGCGCTTCCTGGAGGAGATCCCGCCCGCGTACCTGGAGTGGAAGCGGACCGGCCCGATGGTGAAGCCCGCCGGGCCCACCTCGGGGATCACCTCCTCGCTCTCCTCCTCCCGTTCCCGCTCGGGCCCTTCCGGGTTCGCCACCCGGCGCGCCGGGGAGAAGCCGGTGATCTCGCTCCAGGTCGGCGACCGGGTGACCCACGACCAGTTCGGCCTCGGCACGGTCATGACGGTGACCGGCGCGGGCGCCGACGCCCAGGCGACGATCGACTTCGGCGACGAGAAGCCGAAGCGGCTGCTGCTGCGCTACGCACCGGTCGAGAAGCTGTAGCCCCCGTGTAAACGCGTAAAACGCGTCAACGGGAGAGGGCCCCGGCGGATCTTGTCGCCGGGGCCCTCTCGCGTACGGGGAAGGTGGTGTCAGCTCGTCGGGTCGAGACCGTGGCTGCGCAGCCAGGCCAGCGGGTCGACCGCGGCGGTGCCGTTCGGCCGGACCTCGAAGTGGAGGTGCGGGCCGGTGGAGTTGCCGGAGTCGCCGGAGTACGCGATGACGTCGCCGGCCTTCACGGGACCGGAGCGGATCTTGGCGCTGCTCAGGTGGCAGTACCAGGTCTCGGTGCCGTCAGGGGCGGTCACGATGACCATGTTGCCGTAGGCGTAGTTCAGCTGGGTGCGGACGGTGCCGTCGGTGGCGGCCATCACGGGCGTGCCGGTCATCACGGGGAAGTCGATTCCCGTGTGCACGGACATCCAGTTGACGCCGGACTGGCCGAAGCGCGCGCTGAGCCGGTGCAGCTTCACCGGCAGCGAGAACTTGGGGCGCAGCGCCTCCTTGCGGGCCGCCTCCTCCTCGCGCTTCTTCTTCTCGGCCTCCTGGCGGAGCCGGAGGTCGATGCGCTCCTGGGTGCGGCTCGCGCGGTCGCCGAAGTCGCGGGCGTCCTCGCTGAGCGCGGCGAGCTGCGTGTCGAGCGCGCTGTTGGCGGCGACCTGCTTCACGGAGGCCGGGTCGGCCGCGGCGAGCGCGGTGTTGTCCTTCTGCCCGCCGTCCACGCCTCCGGTCAGCCCGCCGACGGAGGCCGCGGCGATGCCGGCGACACCCATCACGCAGGCGGAGGGGACCGCGACGGTCAGCAGGGCGGACCGTTTGGCGGGGGTACGCCGACGGCCGCGGTTTCCGCCGGAGGTACGGCGCACGGGGCGGGCGGCGAGCGGGGATTCCGTACGGAGCTCGGCGGCGGGCTCGTCGTCGACGTCCGGGAAGCGCTCGGAGTGTTCGGCGTGCCCGGCGTACTCGGAGTCCTCGGCGTGCCCGGGGTCCTCGGCGTGCTCCGTGCCGTGGAAGTCCTGCGGCTCCTCGGTCGCGCCGTCCGTCTCCGTCTCGGGGAGGTACTCGAACGCGAACTCCGAGGTGCGCTCGACGGCGTGCTCGGCGTGCGGGGTGTCCACCGGGCTGTACTGCTGGGGGACGTGCGGCTCGGCTTCCGGGGCGGCGTGGTTCCACGCGGTCGCGTCGTAGGTGCCGGTGCCGTTGTCCGTCACGAAGGCGGGGGCGGCCCACTGGCCGGTGGCGTCGTAGGACTCGTAGCCGTACGCGCCCTGGGCGGCGTAGGCGCCGGCGTGGACGGTCTCGTACTGGCCGGTCTGCTGGGCCTCGGTCCAGGCGGAGGCGTCCCACTGGCCGGTGGCGTCGTACGCGGCCGTCGTGGCCGTCGTGCCGTAGGCACCGGTGGTGTCGTACGAGCCCGTGGCGTCGTACGAGGCGGCGGCGGTCCACTGACCCGTGGTGTCCCACTGGCCGGTGGTGTCGTAGGAGCCGGTCGTGTCGTACTGGCCCGTCGTGTCGTACTGGCCGGTGTCGTACTGCGCGCCGACGGCGTACTGCCCGGTCGTGTCGTACTGCCCGGTGGTGTCGTACTGACCGGTCGTGTCGTACTGACCCGTCAGGTCGTACTGGCCGGTGGTGTCGTACGAGCCGGTGGCACCGCCGTACTGGCCGAGGTCCCACTGGCCGCTGTGGTCCGCCTGGCCGCCGGCGTAGCCGCCGTAGAGCGGGTCGGTGGAGAAGCTGCCGGTGGAGTGGGCGCCGTCTCCGGCGTACCCGGCGTGGGGGTGCTGGTCGTTCACCAACGTCTCTCTCGCCTCGGCAGCAGGACCAGTCCGGGGCGGGCCCGACGAGGGGTGTCCCGGGGGTAAGCAGTGGCGCGACTGTACCCGGCGGTACGCGCGGCGGACAATCTTCCGAGGGGTTTATGCCCGCAGGAAACGGGCAATCGGCCGTGTTTCGCCAGCACGGGGAGAGAGCTTTGGCCTTGTGTTCGACGAACGTTCGAAGAACGGTGTCGTTCCGCGGGGCGGTGGCGTGAGGTCAGGCCACCGAGCCCGCGCCCGGCTCGTCCTCCCGTACGCCCCGGGCCCACGGCCCGTCCGCGTCGAGGGCCTCCAGGATTCCCGCCGCCACCGTCGGGTGGACGGGCAGCGCGAGATGGCCGATCCCGCTGACCCGGACGTTGTGCACGAGGAGGTCGGGGTGGTCGAGGCGGGCGGTCTCCACCGGCACCATCACCTGGTCGAGGTCGCTCCAGAAGCTCACGAACCGGGTACGGCAGCCGGGCGCGGGAGCCGCCAGCTCCCGTAGCACCTCCGAACCCGGGCGCATCTGCCGGACCAGTGGATGGGCGTCGGCGAGCGGGGCCACGGTGGTGCCGGAGTGCGGGGTGCCGAGCATGACAAGGGTGCGGACCCGTTCGTCGCCGCCGAGCCGCTGTACGTAATAGCGGGCGACGAGCCCGCCCAGGCTGTGCCCGACGAGGTCGACCTCCGCCTGTCCCGTGCGCGCCGCGACCTCCTCGACCCGGCGGCCGAGCTCCTCGGCGGCGGCCCGCAGGTCGCAGGTGAGCGGCGAGTAGTTGAGCGATTCGACGCAGTCGCGGCCGTGCCGGGCCAGGGCGCGGCGCAGCAGGACGAAGACGGAACGGTTGTCGACGAAGCCGTGCAGGAGGACGACCGGGCGCCGGCCCGGGAGCGTGTCGGCGGGAGGAGCGGCGGGGGCGAGCCGCTCGGCCGCGATCCCCGAGGGGTAGAGGACGAGGTGGCCGGTGAGGACGGCGAGCTCCAGGGCGGTGGCCTTCATCAGGGTGGTGACCTTGGCGAGCTCCATGGCCGGCCTCCCGAACGGCGCGCGGGGCCGATCCGTACGCCGGTACGCCGCATCCCCGCGCCGTACGGACGGCGGCACGGAAATGCGGCGAACCTCGTCGCGGCTCCCTGTGCGACCGTGCCCCGCTTGCGGCTGGTGGGCCCAGGAGGAGGGCCCGAAAGCGGGGTACGACGCAGAGCGAACATGTCCCACGTGTGATTTCCCCCTCCCCGGGCACCGCGAAACAGCCCGGTGCGGGATGCTGGAGATAACGTTCGTTCACCTCCCCGGCAATGAAGCGCGGGGGTCGCATGTGGAGGCAGTGATGGGTGGAGCCGGTCCGATCCGCGTGGTGGTGGCCAAGCCGGGCCTCGACGGCCACGATCGTGGCGCGAAGGTGATCGCGCGGGCGCTCCGCGACGCCGGTATGGAGGTCATCTACACCGGGCTGCACCAGACGCCCGAGCAGATCGTCGACACCGCGATCCAGGAGGACGCCGACGCGATCGGCCTGTCGATCCTCTCGGGCGCGCACAACACGCTCTTCGTGAAGGTCCTGGAACTCCTCAAGGACCGTGACGCGCTGGACATCAAGGTCTTCGGCGGCGGCATCATCCCCGACGCCGACATCCCTCCGCTGAAGGAGAAGGGCGTGGCGGAGATCTTCACGCCGGGCGCCACGACGTCATCCATCGTCGACTGGGTGAACGCGAACGTGCGCGTGGCCGCGTAGTCGCCTCACCGCGACCACCTCGGCACCGAAGGGCCCTTCCGCACGGGAGGGCCCTTCGGCTTGCAGCGGGTGATGTACGTCCCGGTTGCAGCGGGTGGTGTACGCCCTGGTTGCAGCGGGCGGTGTACGTCCCGGCCTGCTTCAGGGCGCGTCCGGTGCTGTTGCCCGCGGGGGCTCGGCGGTGAGTTCGGCGCGCATCGTGGCGCGCAGGCGGAGGGTGGAGACGAGGCGTTGGAAGGCCTCGGACCAGTAGCCGCCCGCGCCGGGGGAGATGTCCTCGGGTGCGTCGGGCAGGGCGGTTTCGTCGGGCAGGGCGGTGAGGGACTCGAGGTGCCGGGCGGCCGCCGGGTCGAGGCAACGTTCCGCCAGACCCATCACGCCGCTGAAGCTCCAGGGGTAACTGCCCGCGTCCCGGGCGATGTCGAGGGCGTCGATCACCGCCGCGCCGAGCGGTTCCGCCCAGGGCACGGCGCAGACGCCGAGCAGCTGGAACGCCTCCGACAGGCCGTGCGCGGCGACGAAGGAGGCGACCCAGCGGGCCCGTTCCTCCGCGGGCAGCATCGACAGGAGACGGCCGCGCTCGGCCAGTGACGAGGTGCCCGGGCCGGTAGCGGGCGGGGTCGCCGGGGAGCCGAGCAGGGCACGCGACCAGGCCGCGTCCCGCTGCCGCACGGCCGCCCGGCACCAGGCCGCGTGCAGTTCGGTCTGCCAGTCGTCGGCGACCGGCAGGGCCACGATCTCCTCGGGGGCACGGCCCCCGAACCTGGCCGGCCAGCAGGACAGCGGCGCGGCCTCGACGAGCTGGCCCAGCCACCAGGAACGCTCGCCGCGTCCGGCCGGCGGCGCCGCCACCAGGCCGTCGCGCTGCATGGCGGCGTCGCACTCGTGGGGGGCCTCGACCACGATCGTGGGCGCGTCGGCCGTCCGGTCGAGGCCGACGCAGGTGGCGGCCCGGGCGGCCATCCGGCCCGCGAGCGCGGATGCGGGCAGCGCGGAGAGCAGTTCGGCGGCGGTGGCCCGGACGTTGCGGCTGCGGTCGGCGAGCGCCGCCTCCAGGAACTCCTCGTCCGCGTCCGAGAGTCCGGTCCGCAGCGAGTCCAGGAACATCAGCCGGTCCTCCGCCCGCTCGGCCGGCCAGGTCGACGCGAGCAGGGCGAGCCCCGCCGCCGGGTCCCGGGTCCGTACGGCGGCGAGCAGCGCGACCCGCTCGGCGAACAGGCCCTCGTCCCACAGCGCGCGGACGGCTTCCGGGTCCTCCGCCGACGGCAGCCGGCCGGCCGCGCCCGTGCCCCGCAGGGCGAACCGCCATTCGGGGTTGAGCCGGGCAAGCCACAGGCCGCGCGGCCCGGCGAGCCGCAGCGCCTGGGGCCGCAGGTCGGTACGGGCCCGTGCCGCGTCGAGCAGCGCGGGCAGCGTGCCGGGCGGCGCCTGGTAGCCCAGCTCGTTCGCCAGGGCCAGCCACTGGGGGAGCAGTTCGGCGAGGTCCGGGGCCGCACCGCGCCGCCCGGACGGCGAGGGCGCGGCCCGGCCCGCGAGGAGCTGTTCGAGTCGCACCCGCGCGGCCGCCGGCAGCGTCCCGCGCGGATCGCGCGGCGCGGGCTCCGGCGGGGCCACGGCCGCCCCGGGCCGCAGCCCCGCCCTGCGCCGTACGGTGTGCAGCACGGCCTCGTCGAGCAGGGCGCCCGGCATGCTCCCCGCCGCCGTACCCGCGAGCCCGGCGGGCGGGCGGCGGTCCGTCCCCAGCAGCGCCGAGGTGACGAGCTCCTCCCAGACACGGGCGGCCGCCTCGTCGGCGGCGCCCTCGGGGCGGGCGAACGGGGTCGTGGTGGAGGCGGTCGTGGTGGTGTCCATCGGGTTCCTCCGGGCGGGCGGTGGGCGGTGGCCGGGGGTCATATGAGGGGGACGGTCTCGCCGGGGGCCTCGGGGGACCAGGCGGCGAGGGGGGTGAAGCCGCGGTGGCCGCACTCTCCGAAGACGGTCAGGGGGGCGCCGCCGGACAGGGCGACGAGGCGCCACAGGCCGGGACGGGTCTGGGCGGCGGGGGTGAGCGGCAGCGCCTCGCGGCCGTCCGCGTCGGCGAGCTGCCAGCCGTACTCCGCACGGGCCGGTACGACGTCCCGCAGCGTCACGGGCCAGGAGTCGAGCCACGGGTCGTCGCGCAGCGCGCGCCCGTAGGCGTCGAGGCCCTCGGCGACCGGGCCGCCCGGCGGCGGGGCGGCGGGACCCGCGACGGGGGCGAAGTGCTCGCCCGGCTCGGCCCGCAGCCGGCCGGAGCCCGGATGCGGGGTCAGTTCCCCGTCGAGCACGGCGCCGACGGGGAAGGCCAGACGGGGCGCACGGCCCGCCGCCCCGAACGAGAGCAGCAGCGCGGTGCGCCGGCTCGCCGTGCCGTGCAGCCAGATCCGCCGGGTCGTCAGCCGGGCGTCCGAGGTGTCGTACTGGGCGAGGACCTGCCAGTGGTCGCGCACCGGGGCCCCTTCGACCGGGGCGGTGAGGCCGACCCGGGTCCGTACGGTCGTGGCGAACTCGGCGGGCAGCCGGTCGGCGCCCAGCCAGGCCCGGTCGAGGAGGTGGGTGAGCGCGCACTCCTCCAGGAGGCGCACGGGCCAGCCGGGCCCCGAACCCGGTATCGCCCCCAGCTCCCTGACCCGGCCCGCGAGGCCCGGCGCCTGGGCGTCGACCATCCGGGCGGCCGTCTCCTCCCACAGGCCGTACCCGCTCTGCTCGGCCGTCGCCAGACCGCCGCGCAGCAGGTCGGCGAGCCGCTGCTCCAACTCCTGGGCGCCCGCGGTGATCCGGGCGGCCCGGCGCTCGGCCCTGCGGCGCGCGGCCTCCGGATCGGCGGGGGCGGAGGCCGGAGCCCCGGGGGCGGCCCCGGTCGGCGGCGCCTTGCCCTCGGCGCGCTCGCGGCGCCCGCTGAGCCATTCGGCGGCCCAGTCGGGCGCGGTCGAGTCGTGGATCGCGCCCGGGTCCGAGGCCTGGAGCAGCAGCAGGCCGAGGGCGTGCTTGCACGGGAACTTGCGGCTGGGGCAACTGCACGCGTACGCGGGGCCCGTCGTGTCGACGGCCGTCCGGTACGGCGCGCCGCCGCTGCCCTTGCACAGGCCCCAGACGGCGCCGTCCCCGCGGCCCGTCCCGGACCACGGCCCGGCCGCGCCGAGCTTGCTTCCCGCTCTGCGCGAGGCGTCGTCAGGAGCCAGTGCCAGCACCTGTCCAGCCGTCCAGCGCACCCCCATGGCATTCATGTCATCGACCGTAGAGGCCGCCACTGACAACGCCGTTGGCCTGGGCGTTCGTCGGCGGGGCCGGGCCGGCGCGGGGGCGGCGGCCGACCTGACGACTCCGGAAGAGACGATTTGACTTTACTGTCCCTTTACGATTCCCTGCGCAAACCGACCGTTCGTTCCGCACCACGTTCCTGGGGGAACCCCGCCATGAATCGCACCGTCCGCACCGCCGTCTCGGCCCTCGCCGTCACCGGCCTCGCCTTCGGCCTCGGCGCCTGCTCGGCGGCCGCCGACAAGGCCGCCGACAAGGTCGACAAGTCCGTCGGCGAGAGCTACGAGGTCACCTACGAGGTCAGCGGCAAGGGCGTCGAGTCGATCGACTACCACGCAGGCGACGGCACCGCGATGGCACCGCACGTCGAGTCGGAGAAGAAGCCCACCACGCCCTGGACGAAGACGGTGACCCTGAAGGGGATCATGCCGCCGGCCGTCATGCCGATATCGACCACCGACACCGCCGACCTCACCTGCAAGGTCGTCTACAAGGGCAAGGTCATCAAGGAAGCCAAGGGCGAGCAGGCGATGGCGGGCGGCTGCGTCGCCGTCTCGCCGATCATGGGCTGACCCTCCCTCAAGTCGCCGACAGGGCCGCCGAATCGCCTCTGACCAGCGGAGGCGGCCCGTTGTCAGTGGCATGGTGCACCGTGGATCACACAGCAGGTCGAACGATCTGGAGGGGGATCCATGCCCGTGCCCGAAACCATCGCGAAGCCCGGTTCCGGTGTCGAGACGGACACCGGACCGGGACGGCCGCAGACCACCACCGAAGTCCTGCGGCCGCACGCCGAGCACGCCTTCGCCGGCGAACTCGCGGCGCTCGCCGCCGCCGACGACCGCCCCCGGCCCGCCCGCTGGCGCCTCTCGCCCTGGGCCGTCGCCACCTACCTCCTCGGCGGCACCCTCCCCGACGGGACGGTGATCTCCCCCAAGTACGTGGGCCCGCGCCGCATCGTCGAAGTCGCCGTCACCACCCTCGCCACCGACCGCGCACTCCTCCTGCTCGGCGTCCCCGGCACCGCCAAGACCTGGGTCTCCGAGCACCTCGCCGCCGCCGTCAGCGGCGACTCCACCCTCCTCGTCCAGGGCACCGCCGGCACCCCAGAGGAAGCCATCCGGTACGGCTGGAACTACGCCCGGCTCCTCGCCCACGGCCCCGACCGGGAAGCCCTCGTGCCCAGCCCCGTCATGCGGGCCATGTCCCAGGGCATGACCGCCCGCGTCGAGGAGCTCACCCGCATCCCCGCCGACGTCCAGGACACCCTCATCACGATCCTCTCCGAGAAGACGCTGCCCGTCCCCGAACTCGGCCAGGAAGTGCAGGCCGTCCCCGGCTTCAACCTCATCGCCACCGCCAACGACCGCGACCGGGGCGTCAGCGAACTCTCCAGCGCACTCCGCCGCCGCTTCAACACGGTCGTCCTGCCGCTGCCCGCCACCCCCGAGGCCGAGGTCGACATCGTCACCCGCCGCGTCGAGCAGCTCGGCCGCGCCCTGGAACTGCCCGCCGCGCCCGCCGGAGCCGATGAGATCCGACGGGTCGTCACCGTCTTCCGCGAACTGCGCGACGGCGTCACCACCGACGGGCGCACCAAGGTCAAATCCCCCTCCGGGACGCTCTCCACGGCCGAGGCCATCTCCGTCGTCACCGGCGGACTCGCCCTCGCCGCCCACTTCGGCGACGGCGTCCTGCGCCCCACCGACATCGCCGCCGGCATCCTCGGCGCCGTCGTCCGCGACCCCGCGGCCGACCGCGTCGTCTGGCAGGAGTACCTGGAGACGGTCGTCCGGGAAAGAGACGGCTGGAAGGACTTCTACCGCGCCTGCCGCGAGGTGAGCACGTGACCGGGGAAGAGCGCGTGGCGCCCGCCGGAGCCGACCGCGTGGCACCCGCAGGACGCGTGGCGCCCGCCGGGCGTGGGCGGCCCGCAGGCGCGAATCCGGCTGCCGGGGCCGGGGCGTTTCCGGCGGTCGAGGCCCGGCCGTTGTTGCTCGGGGTGCGGCATCACGGGCCCGGGTCGGCGCGGGGGGTGCGGGCGGCGCTGGAGGCGGCGGAGCCGGCCGCCGTGCTGGTCGAGGGGCCCGCGGAGGGCGACGCGCTGGTGGCGCTGGCGGGGGAGGAGGACATGCGGCCGCCGGTCGCACTGCTCGCGCACGCGGTGGACGACCCGGGGCGGGCGGCGTTCTGGCCGATGGCGGAGTTCTCGCCCGAGTGGGTCGCGATCCGCTGGGCGGTCGAACGGGGAGCCGCCGTCCGGTTCATCGACCTGCCCGCCGCGCACACCCTCGCGGCCGCCGACCCGACCTGGGACGACGGGGAGGACGAGGTGACCGGGGGCGGCGCGCGGATCGACCCGGTCGCCGAACTCGCCGCGGCCGCCGGGTACGAGGACGCCGAGCGGTGGTGGGAGGACGTCGTCGAGCTGCGCGGCGACGGCGACCCCACCGCCCCGTTCGAGGCCCTCGCCGAGGCGATGGGCGCCCTGCGCGAGGCGTACGGGCACGGCGGCCACCCCCGCGACCTCGTCCGCGAGGCGCACATGCGGCTCCGGCTGCGGGCCGCCCGCAAGGAGTTCGGGGACGGCATCGCCGTCGTGTGCGGCGCCTGGCACGTCCCCGCCCTCACCCGCAGGACCACCGTCGCCGCCGACCGGGCGCTCCTCAAGGGCCTCCCCAAGGTGCGGACCGAGACGACCTGGGTGCCCTGGACCCACCGCAGGCTCGCCCGCCGCTCCGGATACGGCGCCGGCATCGAGGCCCCCGGCTGGTACGGGCACCTCTTCACCGCCCCCGACCGGCCCGTCGAACGCTGGATCACCAAGGTCGCAGGGCTCCTCAGGGCGGAGGACCACCCCGTCTCCTCCGCCCACGTCATCGAGGCCGTCCGGCTCGCCGAGACCCTCGCCGCACTGCGCGGCCGGCCGCGCCCCGGCCTCGACGAGACGACCGACGCCGTCCGCGCCGTCCTCTGCGACGGCTCCGACGTGCCCCTCGGCCTCGTCAGGGACCGCCTCGTCGTCGGCGACGTCCTCGGCGAAGTCCCCGCGGGCGCCCCCGCCGTCCCCCTCCAGCGTGACCTCGGCCGCCGCCAGCGCACCCTGCGCCTCAAACCCGAGGCGCGGGAACGCGAACTCGAACTCGACCTCCGCAAGGAGACGGACGCCGAGCGCAGCCGGCTCCTGCACCGGCTGCGGCTCCTCGGAGTGGCCTGGGGCGAACCGTCCGCCGGGCGGACCGGCACCGGCACCTTCCGGGAGACCTGGCGGCTGCGCTGGGAGCCCGAACTCCACGTCCAGGTCGCCGAAGCCGGCGTCTGGGGCACCACCGTCGAGGCCGCCGCCACCGCCAAGGCCGAAGCCCGGGCCCTGTCCGCCACCGCGCTCGCCGACGTCACCGCCCTCGCCGAGCAGTGCCTCCTCGCCGGCCTCGCCGACGCCCTCCCCGTCGTCATGCGCTCCCTCGCCGACCGCGCCGCCCTCGACACCGACGTCGCCCACCTCGCCCAGGCCCTCCCCGCCCTCGCCCGCTCCCTCCGCTACGGCGACGTCCGCGCCACCGACACCGGCGCCCTCGCCGAAGTCGCCGCCGGCCTCGCCGAACGCATCTGCGTCGCCCTCCCTCCGGCCTGCGCCGCCCTCGCCCCGGACGCCGCCACCGCCATGCGCGACCACCTCGACGAGGTCCACACGGCCATCGGCCTGCTCTCCCCGGGCCCGCCCGGCCCCGACGTCCCCGCCGGCCGGGCCCGTGGGGCCGACGGCGACCAGGCGGACGAGTACGCCGCCGAAGGCGGTGGGCTCGCCGGGCGTTGGGCCGGGGTGCTGCGGCGGGTGGCCGGGAGGGAGGGGACACCCGGGGTGCTGCGGGGGAGAGCGGCGCGGATCCTGCTCGACGAGGGGCGGATCGGCGAGGAGGAGGCAGCGCGGCTGATGAGCCGGGCGCTGTCGCCGGGGACTCCGCCGGGCGAAGCGGCCGCGTGGATCGACGGGTTCGCCGGAGGGGCGTCCGGCGGGGGTCTGCTCCTCGTCCACGACGAGCGGCTGCTCGGCCTGGTCGACGGCTGGCTGACGTCCGTACCGGACGGGGCGTTCACCGACGTCTTGCCGCTGCTGCGCCGCACGTTCTCCGGATACGAGCCGGGTGTCCGCCGCACCCTCGGCGAGCTGATCGCCCGAGGCCCGGGCTCAGGGCCCGGGGGCCGCCCGGCGCCCGGTGCCACGCCCGGGTTCGCCGCCGGGCTCGACCACGAGCGGGCGGACGCGGTCCTGCCCCTCCTCCACCTCATCCTCGGCACGGAGGTCGCCGCATGACCATCGACGAGCCCATCGACGAGCCCATCGACAAGCCCATCAACAAGCCCATCGACAAGCCCACCGGCGGGCGCACCGCGACGGGCGGAGCCGCGGCGAGCGGCAGCCGGGACGACGAGCGGCTGCGGCGGTGGCGGCTCGTCCTCGGCGGCGGGGAGGCCGAGGGGACCGGGCGGGCGCTGGCCGGCACGGACGCGGCGATGGACGGGGCGCTCGGCGCGCTCTACGACCACAAGGGCCGAGCCGCCGAGCGCGGAGGCAGGGACCGGACGGCGGGGCTCGGGGGCTCGGCGCCGTCCGTCGCGCGGTGGCTGGGCGACATCCGCACGTACTTCCCCGGCCCGGTCGTCCAGGTCATGCAGCGGGACGCGATCGACCGGCTCGGGCTCGCGACCCTGCTGCTCGAGCCGGAGATGCTGGAGGCCGTGGAGGCCGATGTGCACCTCGTCGGCACCCTGCTCTCGCTGAACAAGGCGATGCCGGAGACGACCAGGGAGACCGCGCGGGCGGTCGTGCGCAGAGTCGTCGAGGACCTGGAGAAGCGCCTGGCCGCCCGCACCCGGGCGACGCTCACCGGGGCCCTCGACCGTTCGGCGCGGATCAGCCGCCCCCGGCACCGGGACATCGACTGGGACCGGACGATCCGCGCGAACCTCAAGAACTACCTGCCCGAGCAGCGCACGGTCGTGCCCGAGCGGCTGGTCGGCCACGGGCGCGCCTCGCGGGCGGTGCGGAAGGAGGTGGTGCTCTGCGTCGACCAATCCGGTTCCATGGCCGCGTCCGTCGTGTACGCCTCCGTCTTCGGCGCGGTCCTCGCCTCCATGCGGTCGATCGCGACCCGGCTCGTCGTCTTCGACACCGCCGTCGTCGACCTGACCGAACGGCTCGACGACCCGGTCGACGTCCTCTTCGGCACCCAGCTGGGCGGCGGCACCGACATCAACCGCGCCCTCGCGTACTGCCAGTCCCGGATCACCCGGCCCGCCGACACCGTCGTCGTCCTCATCAGCGACCTGTACGAGGGGGGCATCCGCGACGAGATGCTGAAGCGGGTCGCGGCGATGAAGGCCTCGGGCGTCCAGTTCGTGACGCTGCTCGCGCTCTCCGACGAAGGCGCGCCGTCCTACGACCGCGATCACGCGGCGGCGCTCGCCGAGCTCGGCGCCCCGGCCTTCGCCTGCACCCCCGACCACTTCCCGGAGATCATGGCCGCCGCCCTGGAGAAGCGCCCCCTGCCGATACCCGCCCCCTGACCGCGCGTGGCCCGGCCCGCCCCGACCCGTACCGCCCCGGCAGCCGCCGGCCCCGCCCCGGCAGGTGCGGAATCCGCAGGCGCGGGGCCCGTGGGCGGGTGCGGATTCCGTAGCCGGAGGACCACCCGGTCGGGTGTCCGGGGGGCGACTGAGTCCCATATCACAGAGGCGTCCGGGAGGCCCTCACCTGGAGGCCGGGCGCGTCGTGAGGGGGCGGGAGGCCAAGCGCCGCCTGAGGTGGGCGCCGCGGGCGGGTGCACCGCGGCCCCTACGGACCGCCCAGCGGCCCCTACGATCTGTGACCCGTATCACCGCTCGGTTGTGATCTGCGATTTAGGGACCTACGTCCCACGGGGATAACCTGCGAGACGGACATGCCGCGTCCACGGTCACCGTGTACGCCTCCCTTGTGACAGCGCAGTCACGTTGCCCTCCGCGGCACGCCCACGCAGACAACGAACCGCGATCTTCAGAAAAGGGACGGACTGGCGTGGACCTGTTCGAGTACCAGGCGAGGGACCTCTTCGCCAAGCACGGTGTGCCTGTGCTGGCCGGTGAAGTCATCGACACGCCCGAGGCGGCGCGCGAGGCCACCGAGCGTCTTGGCGGCAAGTCCGTCGTCAAGGCCCAGGTGAAGGTCGGCGGCCGCGGCAAGGCCGGCGGCGTCAAGCTGGCCGCCGACCCGGACGAGGCCGTCGCCCGCGCGACGGACATCCTCGGGATGGACATCAAGGGCCACACGGTCCACAAGGTGATGATCGCCGAGCTGTCCCCGGAGATCGAGGCCGAGTACTACGTCTCGTACCTCCTCGACCGCACCAACCGCACCTTCCTGGCCATGGCCTCGGTGCAGGGCGGCATGGACATCGAGGAGGTCGCGGAGAAGACCCCCGAGGCCCTCGCGAAGGTCCCGGTCAACGCCAACGACGGCGTCACCCTGGAGAAGGCCCGCGAGATCGTCGCGCAGGCCAAGTTCCCGGCCGAGGTCGCCGAGGGCGTCGCCGAGGTCCTGGTCACCCTGTGGGACACCTTCGTCGCCGAGGACGCGCTCCTCGTCGAGGTCAACCCGCTGGTCAAGACCAAGGACGGCCGCATCCTGGCCCTCGACGGCAAGGTGTCTCTCGACGAGAACGCCGACTTCCGTCAGCCGGAGCACGAGGCGCTCGAGGACAAGGCCGCAGCCAACCCGCTCGAGGCTGCCGCCAAGGCCAAGGGCCTCAACTACGTCAAGCTCGACGGCGAGGTCGGCATCATCGGCAACGGCGCCGGCCTGGTCATGTCGACCCTGGACGTCGTCGCGTACGCCGGTGAGAACCACGGCGGCGTGAAGCCGGCCAACTTCCTCGACATCGGCGGCGGCGCCTCCGCCGAGGTCATGGCGAACGGCCTGGAGATCATCCTGGGCGACACGGACGTCAAGTCCGTCTTCGTCAACGTCTTCGGTGGCATCACCGCCTGTGACGAGGTCGCCAACGGCATCGTCCAGGCCCTGGAGCTCCTCGCCTCCAAGGGCGAAGAGGTCACCAAGCCGCTGGTCGTGCGCCTCGACGGCAACAACGCGGAGCTGGGTCGCAAGATCCTGTCCGACGCCAACCACCCGCTCGTGCAGCGCGTGGACACCATGGACGGCGCGGCCGACAAGGCCGCCGAGCTCGCGGCTGCGAAGTAAGGGACAGGGGAAACCACAGCCATGGCTATCTTCCTCAACAAGGACAGCAAGGTCATCGTCCAGGGCATGACCGGTGCCACGGGCATGAAGCACACCAAGCTCATGCTGGGTGACGGCACCAACATCGTCGGCGGCGTGAACCCGCGCAAGGCCGGCACCTCCGTCGACTTCGACGGCACCGAGATCCCCGTCTTCGGCACGGTCGCCGAGGCCATGGAGAAGACCGGCGCCAACGTCTCGGTCCTCTTCGTGCCGCCGGCCTTCGCGAAGGCCGCCGTCGTCGAGGCGATCGACGCGGAGATCCCCCTCGCCGTCGTCATCACCGAGGGCATCGCCGTCCACGACTCGGCCGCGTTCTACGCGTACGCCGTGGCGCAGGGCGGCAAGACCCGCCTGATCGGCCCGAACTGCCCCGGTCTCATCACCCCGGGCCAGTCCAACGCCGGCATCATCCCGGGCGACATCACGAAGCCGGGCCGCATCGGCCTGGTCTCGAAGTCCGGCACGCTGACGTACCAGATGATGTACGAGCTCCGTGACCTCGGCTTCTCCTCCGCCGTCGGCATCGGTGGCGACCCGGTCATCGGCACCACGCACATCGACGCCCTCGCGGCGTTCGAGGCGGACCCCGACACCGACCTGATCGTCATGATCGGCGAGATCGGCGGCGACGCCGAGGAGCGTGCGGCCGACTTCATCAAGGCCAACGTCACCAAGCCGGTCGTCGGCTACGTCGCGGGCTTCACCGCGCCCGAGGGCAAGACCATGGGCCACGCCGGCGCCATCGTCTCCGGCTCCTCCGGCACCGCCCAGGCGAAGAAGGAGGCCCTTGAGGCCGCGGGCGTCAAGGTCGGCAAGACGCCGACCGAGACGGCCAAGCTGGCGCGCGCGATCCTCGCGGGCTGAAGCCGCTAGCTGTACGAGCTGTACGAGCTGTACGAAGAGGGCCCCGCCCCCGCCCGGTCACCCGGGCGAGGGCGGGGCCCTCTCGCGTCGGCGGCCCGCAGTACGGGCGGCCGCTACTCGGCCTTCGGGACCAGGCGTTCCGGCCCGGGGTTGGGCTCGGAGCGCAGCTTGTCGCGGAGCTCCAGGTCCTCGGGCTTGAGCTTCTGCGGGCCGCCGCGCACGGGGACCCCGTTGACGGTCTCGCCGGGGGCGTTGACCGGGATGTAGCGGGTGGGGGCGGTCGCCGCCGTGAAGCCCGTGACGCCGATGAGGACCGCCGTCACGCCCAGCACCGCCCGCGTCCACGTACGGTTCCGCCGCTCGCCGCCCGTCCGGACCGTACGGGCCGCCGGGAGGGTCGCCGTCGGCGCCTCCGCGACCAGTTCGCTCAGCCGCCGGTGCAGGGCCTCCGGGTCGGACAGCTCGGGGACCCGCTGCCCGAGGACCGTACGCGCGTGCAGCAGCCGGTTCGCGGCCGCCGGAGTGCTCGCCTCCGTCTCGGCCGCCGTCTCCGGCAGGTCGAGCCCGAGGCCGTCGTAGAGCAGGACGGTACGGCGGTACGGCGGCGGCAGTTCGAGCAGCGCGCCGAGCAGCGCCCGCCGGTTCGCCTCCGTCGGCGGGGAGTCGGGGTGCTTGTGCGCCCTGCGCAGCCGGTGCCAGGGCGACAGGGCGTACTCGTACGCCGCCGCCCGCACCCACCCCACCGGGTCGGCGTCCACGGCCACCTCGGGCCAGTGGTCCCACGCGTGGTGGAACGCGTGCTCCACGGACTCCCGGGACAGCCTGCGGCGCCCCGTCAGCAGATACGTCTGGTGGACGAGCCCGGGCGCCGCGTGCGCGTACAAGGCGTCGAACGCCTGCTCAGGCGTGAGCCCCGGCACGACCTGCCCCGCGTCGGCCGCCTGCCCCGCGTCGGCCGCCTCGCCGGCGGACAAGCCGGCCTCCGGCTCCGCCGCGACCACCGGTTTCAGCCGCTCCTGCGGCCTCTGCACGGCTTTCCGGGCCGGCCCGGACCCGATGGCCGGTGCGGGCGACGGCGCCTTCGGCGGCTTCGCCGCCCGCTTCGCGGCCGCCTTCGGCCGCACGGTGCCCGAGCCCGCACCGGCCGCCTTCGGTTGCGGCTTCGCCGCCGGCCCGCTCGCCGCGGCAGCCGCCTGCGAAGCCCCCGCCGCGGACGCGGGCGGCTTCACGGGCGCGGGTGCGGGCGCCGGAGACGGCGTCTCCGGCGGTGAGGCCGGCGGCGCTCCCGCGGACGTGTCCTCGTGCGCGCCGAGCAGCTTCGCGTACGCCTCGCGTTTGCGGCCGCGGGGGGATGAGCGGCCGGTTTCCCAGGCTTTGACCGTGGCTTTCGTGACGCCCATGGCCTCGGCGACCTGCTCCTCGGTGAGGGAGAGGGCTTCGCGCAACCTGCGCCGCTCTTTGGGGGTCGGGAGGGTGAGGGAGGGGGCGGAATCCGCGGTGCTCCGGCTCATCGGTGTCGACCTCCCGCAGCGCTTCTGTGGGCGGAAAAGTACATAAACGTATCTTGAGCGACACAACGGAAGTTTGCCTGTTACGGCGCAAAAGCGCGTGTCGTTGGGAGCATGGCCCCGTGACCCATGTGACGGAACATCCCCTGGTCCAGGGCGGCCGTTCCGCCGCGCTCGCCACCGCCTGCGTCCGAGGCGGGGTCGCCGCCGGGCTGGGCCTCGGCGGCCTAGCGGTGCTGGTGATCGCCGCCTGGATCAGTTCCCCGTACCCGGACGGAGGCCCGGGCGGGGCCCTGCATCTGGCGGCGGGCCTCTGGCTGCTGGCCCACGGCGTGGACCTGGTCCGTACGGACACCCTGTCGGGGCTTCCGGCGCCGCTCGGGGTCGTACCGATGCTGCTCGTGACGCTTCCCGTGTGGCTGGTGCACCGGGCCGCGCGGGACACCCTCGACGCGGGCGACGACGGCGGCCGGCCACGGCCCTCGGCCGGTGGCGCGGTGGTGGCGGTGGCGGGCGGATACCTGATGGTCGCGGCCGTGGTCGTGGTCTACAGCGAGAGCGGCCCGCTGCCCGCGGACCTGATCACGGCGGGTCTCTGGCTGCCCGCCGTCGTGGCGGGCGCGGCGGGCGCCGGGGTGTGGACGGCGCTGGGGCGGCCGCTGCCGGGGCAGCGGCAGGCGGCGGTGGCCCTGCGGGCGGCGGGTCTTGGGCTCGGCACGCTGCTGGGCGGCGGCGCGGTGGCCGCGGCGGTGTCCCTGGCGTGGCACGCGGGCGAGGCGCAGGCCGTCTTCGCGGGGCTCGCGGCGGAGTGGTCCGGCCGGGTGACGGTCCTGCTGCTCGTGCTCGCGCTGCTGCCCAACATGGCGGTGTGGGGAGCGGCGTACGGCCTCGGCCCCGGCTTCACCCTCGGCACGGGCGCGCTCGCGACCCCGCTCGGTCTCACCGGCGGCCCCGCCCTGCCGCCGTTCCCGCTGCTCGCGGCGCTGCCGGCGGAGGGGCGCGGCACCTGGGTCCACTGGCTGACCGCCGTGGTCCCGCTGGCCGCCGTCCTGGTCCAGGGCGGGCGCGTGGGCCGCGCGGCGCGGACCTGGGCGGCCCGGGACGCCGCTCTGACGGCCCTCGGTGCGGCCTGGGGCTGCGGGGCGGCCGTCGCCGTCCTCGCGGGCGCGGCGGGCGGCCCGCTCGGCAGCGGCCGGCTCTCCGCGTTCGGGCCCGTCTGGTGGCAGGCGGGCGCCGCGGCGGTCCTGTGGGGCGCCTGCCTCGGTGTTCCGACGGCGCTCGCGGTACGGGCCTGGGGCCGTCGTGCCCCCCGCCCGAAGCCCCTGCCGGCGCCCGCACCCCAGGGCGCTCCCGTTCCGGGCCCCGCCGCCGGGGCCCCGGCCGGCCGGTCCTGGTCGGCCCTCCTGGGCCGTACCCGTCGTGCGTCCTCCGGCGACCGGGCCGCGGCGGGCGGAGCCGTACCCGCCGCCCCGGCACCCGCCGAAGGCCTCCGCAAGGGTCTCGGCAACGGCAACGGCAACGGCATCGGCAACGGCATCGGCAACGGCATCGACAGCGGTCTCGACAGCGGCCTCGGCAACGGTCTCGACGACGGCCTCGACGACTCCGGCTACGAGCCGTACGACTACCTTCCGGCGGCCTGGGAGCCCTCGCCGCCGGTCCCGATCCAGGCCACGGCCAGGCCGGTGCCTGTGCCCGGGGAACCGGCGCGGGCCACGGACCAGCCGAAGGCACCGGACGACGGAGCCGCGCCGGAGGCCTCCGCCGACGGGCCCGTCCCGCCCCCGCCCGCCTCGCCGCCGGCCGCCGACTAGACGGGGACCGCCGCTACTCCCGTACCCCGAATCCCGCCCGGAGCGGCTTCGGGAGCAGGTCGTTGCAGGCCAGCTGGCCGGCGTGGGTGAGGGCGTCGTCGCGGCACTCGTAGAAGTCGCGGTAGACGAGCTGCATGGTGAAGCCGACGGCGACGATCATCAGGGCGACGCTCGCGGCGACCAGGCCGCTGATCGCGGCCGTCCGCATCGAGCGGAGCGGGGCGGAGGAGGCGGACGCACCCTGCATGGGGACCTGACCGGGCACCTGCCCCGGCACCTGACCGGGGACGGGACCCGGCACCTGTCCCGAGGGCTGGGACGCGGGCGGGGCGTCGGAGTGTGATGTCCGCGACAGATCGGCGGGGGGCTTCGGCTTGGACCGGAGGGAGCTGACGGCCCAGTAGAGGCCGAGGGCGCCGAGGAGGAGGGCCAGTTCGGGGATCTCGAAGATGGCGAAGAAGAAGGCCCACATGCCGGCGAGGATCGCGTACCGCGCACGCCGCTGGGCCGGGTCGGTCGGGTCCCAGCGGAGCTGGCTCCGGCCGGGTCCGTTCTGCCCGGGGCCGCCGTCCGGGCCGCCCTGGCCACCGCCCTGCCGCTCCGGTCCGCGACCGAAGCCGTCGGCGGAGGGGCCGGGCTGGCGCGGGCTCCAGCGGCCGTCGGACGGGCCCGACGCGTCGGGGGCCCCGGACGCCTCGTCGTCCGAACCCTCCGGCCGCCGCGGTCGCCACGGCTGGTCCGGGCGGCCCTCGGGCGGCGCTGCGAACGGGTTGTCGTCGTTCGTCGACTGGCGTTCCGGCATCTGCTGAACGTCTTCCCTCTGTCGTCGCGACCACGGCCGCACCCGTGGTCTCCACTGCTGTCTCGTCCGCCGCGGTGCGCTGTTCGTCAGGCGTCGGACCCTGACGCTACCGCCCTGCTCCGCCCCCGTCCCGTGGGGGCCGTCCGGTGTGCCGGTATCGTTGCTGACGGTCGCGCCATTCGTAGGGTTCCCCGTATCGAGGGGCACGATTCGTTCGTACGACCGTACAAACACCACGGAAAGAGTGACCCAGTGGCTGCCGCCCGCCTCGTCGTCCTGGTCTCCGGGTCCGGTACCAATCTGCAGGCCCTCCTCGACGCCATCGCCGCCGACCCCGAGGGATACGGGGCCGAGATCGTCGCCGTCGGCGCCGACCGCGACGGAATCGTCGGTCTGGAGCGTGCCGAACGTGCCGGGCTGCCCACCTACGTCTGCCGGGTCAAGGACCACGCCACCCGCGAGGAGTGGGACCGCGCCCTGACCGAGGCCACCGCCGCCCACGAGCCGGACCTCGTCGTCTCGGCCGGTTTCATGAAGATCGTCGGCAAGGAGTTCCTCGCCCGCTTCGGCGGCCGCGTGGTCAACACCCACCCGGCGCTCCTCCCCAGTTTTCCCGGTGCCCACGGGGTGCGTGACGCCCTCGCCTACGGCGCGAAGGTCACCGGATGCACCGTCCACTTCGTCGACGACGGTGTCGACACCGGCCCGATCATCGCCCAGGGCGTGGTCGAGGTGCGGGACGAGGACGATGAAGACGCTCTCCACGAGCGCATCAAGGAAGTCGAGCGCTCGCTGCTCGTCGACGTCGTGGGGCGTCTCGCCCGGCACGGCTACCGCATTGAGGGACGAAAGGTTCATGTCGGTGAACACGGACACCGTTAAGCCCATCCGCCGCGCGCTGGTCAGCGTCTACGACAAGACGGGGCTCGAAGAGCTGGCCCGCGGTCTGCACGAGGCCGGTGTCGAGCTCGTCTCCACCGGTTCCACCGCCGGGAAGATCGCCGCGGCCGGCGTGCCGGTCACCAAGGTCGAGGAGCTGACCGGCTTCCCCGAGTGCCTGGACGGCCGCGTCAAGACGCTCCACCCGCGCGTGCACGCCGGCATCCTCGCCGACCTGCGCCTTGAGTCGCACCGCGAGCAGCTCGCCGAGCTCGGCGTGGAGCCCTTCGACCTGGTCGTCGTGAACCTCTACCCGTTCCGCGAGACCGTCGCCTCCGGCGCGACCCCGGACGAGTGCGTCGAGCAGATCGACATCGGCGGCCCGTCCATGGTCCGCGCCGCGGCGAAGAACCACCCGTCCGTGGCGATCGTCACCAGCCCGGAGCGGTACGCCGACGTGCTCGCGGCCGTGCAGGCCGGCGGTTTCGACCTGACCGCGCGCAAGCGTCTCGCCGGCGAGGCCTTCCAGCACACCGCCGCGTACGACGTGGCCGTCGCCTCCTGGTTCGCCGACGACTACGCCGCCGCCGACGACTCCGGCTTCCCGGACTTCCTGGGCGCCACGTACGAGCGCAAGAACGTGCTCCGGTACGGCGAGAACCCGCACCAGGGCGCCGCGCTCTACGTCGACGGCACGGGCGGCCTCGCCGAGGCCGAGCAGCTGCACGGCAAGGAGATGTCCTACAACAACTTCACGGACACCGACGCCGCCCGCCGGGCCGCGTACGACCACGCCGAGCCCTGCGTCGCGATCATCAAGCACGCCAACCCGTGCGGCATCGGCATCGGCGCCGACGTCGCCGAGGCCCACCGCAAGGCGCACGCCTGCGACCCGCTGTCCGCGTTCGGCGGCGTCATCGCCGTCAACCGCCCGGTGACGGTCGAGCTGGCCGAGCAGGTCGCCGAGATCTTCACCGAGGTCATCGTCGCCCCCGGCTACGAGGACGGCGCGGTCGAGATCCTCGCCAAGAAGAAGAACATCCGCGTCCTCAAGGCCGACGGCGCCCCCGCCAACCCGGTCGAGGTCAAGCCGATCGACGGCGGCGCGCTCCTCCAGGTCACCGACCGCCTCCAGGCCGACGGCGACGACCCGGCGAACTGGACCCTGGCGACCGGCGAGGCCCTCTCCGCCGAGGAGCTGGCCGAGCTGTCCTTCGCCTGGAAGGCCTGCCGCGCGGTCAAGTCCAACGCGATCCTGCTCTCCAAGGACGGCGCCTCGGTCGGCGTCGGCATGGGCCAGGTCAACCGCGTCGACTCCGCGAAGCTGGCCGTCGAGCGGGCGGGCGAGGAGCGGGCGCGCGGTTCGTACGCCGCCTCCGACGCCTTCTTCCCCTTCCCCGACGGCCTGGAGATCCTCACCGCGGCCGGCGTGAAGGCGGTCGTGCAGCCGGGCGGTTCGATGCGCGACGAGCTCGTCGTCGAGGCCGCGAAGAAGGCCGGCGTGACCATGTACTTCACCGGTACGCGCCACTTCTTCCACTGATCCGCCCCCGCACACGGCTGATCCACAACCGCACAGCACGACGCAGGGCCCGGGGGGGGGGGGGGGGGGGGGGGGGGGGGGGGGGGGGGGGGGGGGGGGGGGGGGGGGCCCCAAGGAAAAATAGTTCCCCCA